>JBIPOV010000062.1:0-39138 GCA_044378815.1 Obscuribacteraceae bacterium (SeqCode)
TGTAATGCAGCTCTCCGCCGGCCCTAAAGGGCTGGGTCAGGTAGCCACCGGCTGCCGGCTAAAGGTGAATGATGATTCAAGCCGCGATCTCGCCGGATTTCCGCGCTTTTACAGCGCCGCCTACAATAGCTGAGCAGGCCTGTAATACTTCATCATCACTGCCGCTAGAAGGTAACGGAAAATTGAAAATGAGCAATACGCTAATGTCTCCCTTCTGGAAACGCCTGGCATATTGTGGATATTTACCAATCACTCTTGCAGGGCAAAATATTCGCAGATCACTGTCAGCGCAAACTAGCTTCCCTTTGGCTTCTTTTATACCTCTAAAGCTATAATCATTCGGCGTGTCATACAAGTACATTTGTCCTATGAGAACATCAAGAGGAAAATCAAAAGTTCGCACCTTGCTGCCACCAACAGTTTTCAAAGTGCTATATGGAGTCAGTTCAGCTCTCGAACTACGAGGTGCTTCAATTAATGATAATGGTTCGTAATCTTCTTCAGGTTTGCTCTGTTTGATTTTACTTTCTATCTGAAATTTGGAGCTTTGCTTTAACTGAGCATCCATAGATTTTTTTTGCAATTTTTCAGGATAAGTTCGCAGCGAAATTAGTACGAAAATGCTCGCAGATAGGCAAGTTAATATTGCTACTGCCAGTATCTTCGTTCGCTGACGCGTCGGATGCTGCTCTTGTTTTCGGGAGGATATTCTAGCCCGATCTAGTACCCAAGTCGTTTTTGGCAGCTCTTCGCTCAAGTTTTCATCCGCCTTCTCTCTAGAGAATGCATATGAATAAGCAGTGAGATCCTTTCCTTCTTTAATTCGAGTTAGATCGATCGCTAATTCTTTCGCTGATTGATAGCGATTTTGCGGCAACTTAGCCAAGCACTTACCCAATACCAGATCAAGCGATGGAGGATACTGAGCGTCCGGTAAAGCATCGGAGATGAGCGGTGGCTTTTGCTCTTGATGCATTATGATTGTTTCAACAGCAGTAAGTGCTTCAAATGGGACATAACCTGTCACTGCCTCAAATAGAGCACACCCGATTGAATAAATATCAGAACGGGTGTCAACGGCGTCGCCGGAGCACTGCTCTGGACTCATGTAATAGGGGCTTCCAAATATTTCATCATCAGATGTTAGGTTTTGCGTTTTTCTAGCATCGGAGCCAATAAACTTCGAAATGCCAAAGTCTAATAACTTTACTGAAGTATTGCCAGCTGTCTTACACAGCATAATATTGCCAGGCTTGATGTCGCGGTGAATTATATTGTGGCGATGTGCATAAGCCAGACCGTCTAGTACTTCTAAGAAAATTTCGAGTGCGGGCTCAAGAGCTAGCGCCCCATTGGTTGCTAAAATGTCTTCAAGAGAACGACCTTCCAAATAGTCCATTGAATAAAATGGCAGAAGCTTAGCGTGAATGCCGAGATCATATACTCTTACAAAAATGGGATGTCTGAAGCGAAGCAATTGTCTTCGCTTCAGACATAAAACGCAGCCAGTTTTGCTCGTTAACCAGGTAAGGAGATAGTACTTTTAAAGCGAATCTACTCTTCAAGGCCATGTGTTCTGCCAAGTAAACGACACCCATGCCGCCCATGCCGATCACAGAAATAATTCTGAAGACACCGCCAACTATCGATTCAGGTTCAAACATTTCAACAGGTTTGGCAGACAAGCTGCTGCCTCTAAGCATCTCTGTAAACTGGCTGCGCTGTGCAAGACGTTCCGCCGTAAGTGTACGATTACTAGTTGAATTGCCGTCTTTGGTATCGGCACGGGCTACTCGTGTTTCAGCGCAGGTGCAGCGCAACTCTTTGAAGAGATATGCTGTTAAAGAGCCTGCCTTTTTGTTTTCTGATTTTGCTTTGCCACAGACTTTACAGATAGGCTGCACTGATTGAGGCTGCACTGATTGAGCATGCTCTATTGGCTTCCTTTGCTTAACCGCCGTGCACTGACAGAAATTATGCTGAAACAAGAAAGATGTCATAGAGCCAGCTCTTGTTGCCGTAGGCTTGCCGCAGATTTTGCAGTGCGGTTTGACCATCCTCTTCCTTTGCTTTGACCAAAGAATTGACTGATTTAGTTTACTGTAGTTATTCTAGCCACGTTCTGCAGTTTCTAAACGATCGCATCCTGTTTAACTGCAATCATGCCATCTTTAAGCAGCGTTGCCGTCGAAAATGTCCCTAAAACTTCAGGTCTACCCAAACGACTGTACTCAGCAGTCAGCTGTTCTTTCTCTGTCAACGAAAATTCTCTTGCATACTCATTCATTTGCGATTCAATAGATTGCGACGCTGAAATTCTATTACCAGTTTTCATAAGCAGTCCCTGATATCTAAGCACAAAGGTTCTTGCAACCTGATGAAGCCGATATGAATCGCATGACGAGATTGGTGTTAATCCTCCACCACTTACTCTTACTTCCATTTTGTTGCCTCTATATCTTGTCGCTAAGTAATAAAAAAACCTAGCGCAATTTATTGGGTGTGATGTCGATACTGCCGTCAGGCAAAATTTTCGCCTTAGCCAGCTTCAAGCCGGGCTTTTCTTGATGGTTGAATGCCTCTACCAATTTCTCCCGCTCTTGCGGGGTAGATTGACGGCCGTAATAGTTCATCTTGTCTTCAACCTGCTCCAGCGCTCCCTTCCCTTTACCAGGGTTAAAGAACCGGCACTGAAGTTCTTGTTGCAAAATTTTTCCAACTTCTTCTGGCATAGAATGTGACAGCTCATAATTTGGCTTGCTCGCACAGACTGGTCTATCTGACATATTGTTATCACTCCTTGGTTAACTGAAGTAACCATTTGGGGGGGAAGTGCCATCACTCTACTTAGAATTTTGTGACCATTCCATGTCTGGGCAAAGCTGTTAAAACAGGCCGCTGAAACTCTTGCTCCCTCTGATATAGGGCAGGACCGATAGAGCCAGATTAATGGCCGTGGCAATGCCCAGAGAGACCTTAGCCATGCTCAAAAGCAAAGGAACATCAGCAATCTACTTGACTAGCCCTGTGGCCCTGATCTAGGTTGAGGTTATCTCAAAACCTCACAACTCAATCAATAAACCATCGAAAAACAGAACCAACCTTCCACTTCGGAATATTGCAATCACCCTTGGGTGAAAGCTGAAATGGTGACCTGGAGACGATGAGAAAAAGACTGAGTCAATTAAAAAAGGAATTGAGATGTTCACACCCACACCCTACAGCCCACAAACATCATGGCCCGTCAACTCCCCGCCAGAACCAAGCGACAGCTGTCAAAGCTCCAGTCCACTGCCGCCAAGCAGCAACCCGCCAAGGGCAAGCCGCATGCCGCCAAGCAGCAGCCCAAGCAACAAGCCGCCTCCTCGCGCAACTCCGGTCGCCGGGGTCGCTGAACCCTACTAGGGTCTAGCAGAACGGGGCCAAATCCTGATAAAGGGCTTGGCCCTCCCTCAATCAACTGTGAAAGATGACTTACTCGGCAGACAAGCTGGTTGAGCTGTGCAAGCGTTTCCCGCTCGCCGAAAGCATCAACCGAACTCCTGAAGATCCATTCGCTATCAACTACTTCCATAACCTCGAGTGCATTCTCCAGAGCATTGAGACACCGCAAGTGTCAAAAAGACTGCGAGAGGGCGGCTACGAAAACTGCAGACTCGTGCAAGTGGTCTATGTCAACGAACACAAAGGAAAGAGCTTTTCTCCGACGCTCGGCATTCGCCTTTGGGAGTACAAAGACAAAGCCATGATGCATCGCGTCGTAAGATCGATCGTGCAAACACTGCGGGGCTACGGCTATCTTGCGGCTAGCAACGTTTCTGAAAGCACCTGGTACATCCGCATCCGAACGACAAAGCCTGAGTCTTGGACGAAACAACTGCGGTACTCACCACGTCTGGATTGGCTGCACCAACTCAATCAGAAACTGGCCTCCTGAGGCGCACTTTCTGCACGAATCAATTCGAATCAATTCAACCTTGAGACACTCTCATGATTCAGATACTGTTCACCATTTTTTCAGCTCTCCTCGCTTGTGTCGGCTTCGTCTTCTTCGTTAGCCTCGGCGCTAGGGTCTCGGAAAAGCTCTACAGGCGGTCTAAGTGGGCTCCAATTCTCGTGGCGTATGCAATTCTCATCGGCGGGTTTGCCGTTATGCTTGTCACGCCGCATCCTTCTCCCATCTTCACGGCCTTAGGGCTTAGTGTATTCGGCTTCAGCGGAGGCATCATCACGCGCGCTCAGCAGATCAACCGCGGCCGTTAATTCCATCCAACCTTACCCAGAACAAGAACAAAGGAGCTGCTTAACACCAGCTCCTTTCTTCCGCAATAATTTTTTCGCCGACAACAATAGACCGGTCCACTACAACTCTCTAAATATTTTGGGCTAGCGAATAGTTGAACTTAAACTGCTGCTTTAGCTATGGAACCGTCATAAAAGTTCAGTTATAAATGTGCTGTCATAAATGTGTGTTCAGCCAGCTAAATATGAGCAAAAAGTCTTCGGAGTTGACTGTTAACCATGGGCGAAAGAAGCAGCGAAAATACTAGACCCAAAGAAAAAGTTGCAACTGGCTTCACCTTGCAAGAATCTGCTCCAGGTTTTTCTATCTATCGCAAAGAAAAAGACTACATAATCTCAATAGACATGGCTGAAGGAGCCAAGTTAGGTCTATTCAACGGTGCAAAAAGCGGCGACAACAAAAACTCAGCCTATGGCGGTCCTAATCCAGAATTGCGTCGACTTACTGCAGAACAGGCTCTTGATGGAGCGAGGAAATCCAACCCAAGAGTTGCCTGCGTAAGCAATGGTGCATTTTTCTCTACCCTCAATAATGACAAGGCACCAATCGCTTTTGCTATTAAAGAAAACAACAAAATAATCAGCGAAGGGTTCGCACCGATAGGCAAACATCGTGGTCAAAGATTAACACTAGCCTTTAATGAAGACTCTGCCAGAATAATACCCTTCGACAACAAAAATATCGCTAGTTTTAAGAGCATCAGTGAAAGTTCTGCCATTGTTAGCCTTAGTCCAAGAGTAAACATGGACGGTGAAAAAGATAAGAAGGTCGGTCGAACGTTTATTGGACTGGCCAATGAAAACGAAGAGGGTGACTATACAAAAATACTGATCTTTGTCTCGGCGTCATCCACCCAGACTCATGCCGAAAAGACACTGCAGCGTTTTGGTGCAAAACCCACGCTCATGCTCGATGGAGGCGGCTCAAGCCAGCTTATGTGTCGCAATGACAAAAGCAACAACTACTACGTTCGTACCACAAGAAAAGTACCGCAGTTTCTAACAATGACACCAGGCGATAGTGATGACTAAAATCCTTCAAGCTTTGGACATGGAATCGTCACGAGTTTGGCATTATCGTTGTCGTTAATCGAAACGGTCTCCCTGGAAAAGTCAAAGTGAAGTAGGAGTTGTATTATGCAATGCACAGATCGCGGCCTCATTGAAACACGCATACAGCTTAAGAAAGATCATGAGAAACTCCCCAACGACGTGCCGCTCTTTGACGTAATTTACTCTTGTCGCATTAAGCTATCTGTCAGACAAGACAGCCAGTTACCAACAGAGAGCGATAAAAAGACTCTCCCCATAGTCGAAATTGTCTAAAGACTAAACTAGCTCCAGTGCCTCGACTTTGATAATAAAAGGACTAGAACCAATGATGCGATAGTCAGCATCGAGGTTATCCAATTCAAAATTGATACGAGGAACTATTTCTAACCGCTTGGGAGAAGCAAAGAAAAAGGCTCCCAAAACAAAGACCAGTTGAGACCAGATAACCTCATCTGTCATCGGTCGCACCAGGGTACTCGTGACCAAATCAATGAAAAGTTCTTCTGTGTAGGTTACGAGATCGCGCTCAGTAATGAAGAAACGACCAGAAGAAATTTCCTTGAATTGTTGCACTAAAAGCTTAGTGCCAGCAATCAAAGTCTGATCACTCTTTGAGATCGTTTTGAGATTAGTAAAATGAGCCTCGACTTCATTAAAATCAAGCACACCGTCACCATTTCTATCACCTAGCATACCCAGGCCAAAATGAGTGAGGCCAATGATATGCTCTAAAGCATAAAGCAACTGAAACCGTGGCAGAAAAGAATGATTGTAATAGACAACACTATAAAAATCTTGGGGCAGCTCTTCTGCCATCGTTGGCGGTGCATCATAACAGGGATAAAAATTCATAGCGTGGTAACTCCCTGAATAGAAAAGCAAAAACAAAATGTCTTGCTGATTAGGGTGGGAAAAATACGTATTGACTTGGTAAGAGTTTCATGGTCGCAAATCAATTGTGACAATTCCATACCGACTCCGACAATCAATCTTTCTATCGGTAAATCGGAAATTTGAGAGGGCCAAGAAACCGAACTCTAGCTCACAGCTTGCTGCAAAAGAAACTAGCGAGAGGCAGGCACCGTAGCCCAGAGAGATCTAAGCTAAGCGGTCTAGCAATCTTTTGCCTGTCGCAGAGGGCTAAAAGAAAATCTTTAAAACTAATTTGCTAAGTCTAGCTTGTTAGAGATCCTAGTTTCAGGCTAGAAATAAGCTATTAATGCCTTTTTCTCTTTGTATTTCAATAAAAACCAACCCAGAATCAACACGAACTTCTCTCACTCAGGATAATCGCACTCAACTTGGTGCGATTCACTGATAGCGATTGCATTTTCGCATTTTCATTGCGCTACAAGGCATTAAAACCATTGTTTTTCACATTGCTTTCTCACTGTCATGGAACGAAAAAATGTTAAGTGGCTAACTGTCATCGGAATGCTCATTCTGCTCACCGCAGGCTCAAAGATTTCGCTGACAAAAAGCCACAACGCTGCAATCAAGCCACCTCCGCCTCAGCCAACTGTCAAGCCACCAGCTCCAATTCTTTCAATCAAAAGCCTAGACCAGAAAGTGGACGAGAAGATCATTCCACTGCTTCTCAAAAGTCACGGCAGCGCTGGCTCACTGCTAGAGCGTGGCGTTGGAGGACCGGAAGGCACACGCAGGCCTAATGGCGAATTTACCCAGGCATACTACGGGCATCAAGATCCGATGTGCAATTACAACTGGTCAGCCAGCTGCTCAAAGGGCATCACCAACCTCGGCAGTTTTTCCTATCAGCAAGCTGCTGACAAACCGCGAGCTCTAACTCCCCTGCAAGCCGACCGCGTTCAAAAGCAGATTCTGCGCTTGCAGGCCCTGGAACTCTTTTACCAAGCTCGACGACAGCACTTGCAATTGAATCTTTTTCAGCTTTTGTCTGGCATCGATTTGGCTAACCAGAGCCCGATGGCCGCCTGTGTGCAACAGCCCAACAAGGCCGTTGTCTATAAACTTGCTGCTGGAATCGACCCTAATGGCAGCAACACGGCAAAGGTCACGGCTACTTTTGCAAAAAACAACTGCAGCTGGGGTTACATTGACCGCCTGGCACAAGCACAGAGGCAAAAGAAACTGCAAGGATTTGACGCCGTTGTCTATGCTCGGCAGTGGTCTTACTTCAATGTCGATCCCACCTCTGGCAGGTTCAATAACTGGGACGCCGGTGGCCTTGGGAACAACCCATTAGTCGTCAAAGCCGATCAATTGCGGCGCACTCTGGCGGTCGTTAGTGCGATGCGCTATCAGGTTGATAACTTCAAGTGATCCAGTGAGTTTATGAATGGGGAACGCTGGATTCTTCTTGAATCTTACCGACATCGATTGCGCCGGTTTCAGTTCGATCAAAACCAGGGCTGTAGCTCAAGTGGACAGTTTCGGCTGTATGAGCGCTCACTAGCAATAGTGGGTTAGGCAGGTTCGATTCCTGCCAGCCCAATTGCCGAACTTTTCGGTTCGGCAGCACTCTTAGTGCACCATCACCAACAGCAAAATCCAATTACACCATGACACAAACGCCACTCCAGCGATTTAACAACATCTTCAACAACGGGCAGCAAGTTCTCAAAAGCGTCAAGTATCTGCGCAAGCAAAAAGCGTCTGCGACTGAAAACGCCTTGCCTCCAGAGCAAATTGAGCAGCTGAATCTCATCGAAGCACTTGGCTATCTCGCTGTCGGCCTGGCCGCCAATGTCTACAAATGGCCGCCCTCACCGGCACAAAGCCTTGGCGCAGCTAGTTTGTTCAACGACAGGCAAAACAAAGCCTACGACATTGCTGCTGAAGTCACGACTGTTGCTCAAGTGCAAGCAGAAGCACTTCTAGCACTGGTAGAGCCAATGAGAGCGCCAAGCTCCACCGCTGGCGGTGCCATGTCGATGAGCATGAGCGACCCAGTGCAAGATGCCCTTGACCGAGCGACCGTAAAGCTGCTCACAGCGCTGCCCCTGCTGGAGACGTCATTCAGCGCAGACACACAATTTGGTGCCGACACACCCGCAGCTAAGTTCTTTGCCTATCTCTATGCTCACAAACCATCGACGGCAGATGAAGTTGGAAACACTCTGGACCAAGCCCTCTCAGCTAGCGCTAAGTAAGTCAATGTGTCGCTATGCTGGGTGCAGTCTTAGATAACGCAAGAGGCCTAGTTAGGCCGGCGCCACATAGTTAGTTGCGGTGAATACGAAAATAGAGATAAAAAGGCTGTAGAAAAACTCTAAGGTAGAAGAGTAATTTATCCACCAAACCAAAACAAAAGACAAGCTCCGAACACCAGATACAAGCCATTGCGCCAGCAGCAGAATCTTCACACACATCAACCGATGTGCTGTGGAGATTTGGCTTTCTTGAATGGTGCCACTTTGTCTGGGGCACACAGTGCCTAGGCCAAGCCAAGTTCAAGCCAACTTCAGTCCAACAACAGTCAACAGGAGTCTCTCATGAGTAACAAAAACCAAACACAATCAAGCTCGCAATCATTCCCCGGCAGTTCGTTAACTGGTGATGTAATCGTCACCATCAAAGCGACAAGTGCCGCGGATGCAGAATCCAAAGCCAAAGGAATACCTGGTTTTACCATCGATGCCAGCCAACCTGTTATTGACTGGGGCAACGGTGAGTACACAGTCGTGGGTAACGCCGCGCAGCCGATTGCGTCTGCTGATGTGGTCGCTGTCGAT
Organism: Obscuribacteraceae bacterium (SeqCode); assembly: GCA_044378815.1. Lineage (GTDB taxonomy): Bacteria > Cyanobacteriota > Vampirovibrionia > Obscuribacterales > Obscuribacteraceae. The sequence continues at coordinate 9,072 of JBIPOV010000062.1, forward strand.
CTCAATGGGCAGGTGCAGATAGGCGACCCAGACTCAGACATTCAATGAGCCATAGGCAGCAGTAATCGCAACCTTGGCTTGAACTCGATCGGTCAAGAACCGTAAACATATACGGTTAAAAAGCTCCACGGTCTAACTACCCCTCCAAAAAAAACAATGCCCGACAACAACATGTCAGATGACGAAGCTCTCGAAGAGCAAATCCGTAACGCTATCGAAGCGGCGCGCATGAGTTGCTGGATCACATGGATGCGCAGACAAGACCCTGTAAGGGCAGAAACTGCCTTCCGCGCCACACTGCGCGATTTCCTGAGGCCGCTCAAACTCGATCAGTCAACAAGTGATGCAGCAAACAGAAACGCGGAGGAAAAGCTCAAGGTGCTTCTCACAGAAATGAAGCCAAAAAGAGACCTTAATGAACTCGCAAAAAACATCGATGACGCTATCGAGGCGGCAGACACGAGCTACAGGGCTGCATTCGTAGTTCACAAAACCAAGCACATACACAGTACCGGCGAGTGGAACAAGGATTCTGTAGATGCAGTGAGGGCTTTCTACAACACACTGCTCAGATACCTGGTGCCTTTGGAACTCACTCCATCTGAAGCAAGTGCTGCATTAAGGGCTGCTGAGGACAGTCTCGCGAATCTCCGTCTGGCTCCCGAAGAAGAGCTTCTGCCAAACAATCACGAGTAACAACCGCATCTGCATCTAACAACCAATTCGAAAGGTAAGCATAATGAACGACAATGCTGGCCCTCAAAGCCAAAATTTCTACTTTCAACACAAGCTCTTGAACGAGCTTCATGTGGCCCACGCCATTTTTGATGAGCCTGAAAAATTTTGGAAGACGAAGTACGTCCGCCTGATCAGCCATCACAACCTGCTGATTGTTCCATTGCTGAGCCTCTGCGAACTGAAGTTCGATTGGCAAGCGAGGGAGTATGTCGGCGACGATGTTAATGCCAAGGCATACATGGACGCAGTTTCTTGCCTCACGGCAGAACTCCGTTCGTCAATGCCCTTGGCACAAGGAGCCGCAACCGTGGCTTGACCTCAACTAGTCAGCAACCGTATCCATCTACGGTTTAAAAGTCCAGTCCACAGTCCAACTAAACCATTCTTAGGAAAAAACCATGTCCGACAACAACAGTCCCAAGATCAGCAATCGCAACAAGCAAATCGAAAACGCCATCGAAGCTGCAGCCATGAGCTTTCAGCTTGCATGGTACAGATACTCTGAAGACAACATGTTCGACAGCAATAGGAACATGGACCCTCCAGTGGCAGTAACTTCCTTCCTCAGCACACTGAACCAGTTCCTGGAGCCTCTGGAGCTTGACCAGTCAGCACATTTTGCCGCAATCAGCGATGCCCAAAGCAGGCTCACGACGCTTCGTTGTGCCAAGACGTCAAGACTGGTGTGAGCAGGATCTCAGCGACGAGGTCAATGCCAAGGCATATATCGACGCAGTTTCTTGCCTCCAGGCAAAACTGTATTCGTTAATGCCTCTGGCACAAGGACCCACAACCATGGCTTGAACTCGACCAGTCAACAACCGTCTACGTTCAAAAACTTCAAAGTCCAAGTAAACCATTCTTAGGAGAAAACCATGTCCGACAACACTAACAAGTCCGCACAGATTCAAGCCGCCATCAACGTGGCACGCGATCATGCTTTGGCCTACAAGGGTGAAGAGCCACAGATTGCGGTGTTCCATCGCACACTCAATAGGCTCCTGGAGCCGCTCAAACTTGACCACTCCGCAGCTATTGCAGCTGCTGTGGCCGTCGCTAAAACTGAGTTCGAAGCTTCGCAGTCTCAGCAAGGTCAACAGGTCTGAATCTCTGAAACCCTGAATCTCACCTACCAGCCCTAAGGGCTAGGAGTACGAATTGGCGACTGACAATAGCACAGCAAACGCAACTCAACCTACACCTTCGCCAAGCTGGCTAGAATCGTCGCCAACTCTCTTCGTTCAATCGGAGGGGCAGTCGTGCGAGAAGTTTCTAGCCAATTTCTTTCGCAACGTGCGGCACTTTGTGCTACGCGGCACCGGAGGTTGCGGCAACCTGAAACCAGAGTTCTACTACGGGCGCGAGAACCTCAAACTGGCTCTGGGTGGTGATTTGGATGTGCCCGAAAGTGCGCATCTAGATGACATTCGCCGCGCCAGATTCGAGGGCTTCTGTCTCTTTGGTGGAACAAGAATGATTGGCAAAGCTGATCCTTCCCAGATCTACCTGGGCATTACCGAAGTCTTCCCCTCGCTCTCGGAGCGCTGCCCGGATGCACGCATTCTGGGTGTAGTGGCCAAAGCCGGTCACTTGCGTACCACACCTCACGGCATAATCGTTTCGCATAGTGATGCTGACCCTTATGTCACCATCATCCACCCGGTACAGCACAGTGTGCTCTTGCTCCAACCGACAGTCGACAAACTGGCAAACTGGGACTCTGAGTATCAACGTTGTATCGACATCTGCGAAGCCCCGGCTAAGAACAACTGGCCAGGGCTGCTTCTCGCCTACAACGGTGGAAGTGTAACCGCCCGCGAGATTTCTGCCTGGGCGCAGTTGGGTCGCAGAGACCCCTTCTATCGCGTATTGCTTGTCAAAGACAGTGGTGGCACCGCTGGCGAATTCGCTTGCGACCAAAACTTTCTCGATGAGCATCCGCATGTGCATGTTTGCGAGAACACCCTCGAAAGCATGCGCGCCAAACTTTTTGAGCTTGGGGCAATCGTTACGCCCAAGGCTTAGAGCTTGATTCTCAAGCTCGGCTGATTAGTCAGCAAATCACATTCGAACAAACCTTAACAGGAAACCAAATGACCAACTCTACTGCACAATCGACCGCTGCACAAACTCCCCAACCCCGCCACACAGACGAGCGAGGCTGTTTCTTCACCGTCACCACGCCTGGTGAAGGCCTACCGCCCGCATTCAAGCTCTTTGCCACCTCGGCCGAAGACCAGGCGATTCTTCGCATTGCCGGTGGTTGCAACGGTTTTACTGCAGAAGCCAGTGCCGCGATGATGCCCTTCTTCTTGGGCGGATTCGCTGAGAAGAACAGCGCTGGTCACATCACCCGCAAGTACAGGGGTGTAGTAATGTCGGGCGGCACAGCCATTGCCGACGATGACGACAAGCTGGGGCACAACATGGTCACCAACGTGCCAGCCGTACTCCGCACCGCCTATGGTGTCACCGCCATGTCGACAACGCCTCGCACCAACGATATGGCACTTGAGCGAAACCACGGCGGCCTTGTGGTTGGCAGCGACAAATATACTCGCATCGACTACCGCCAGGACGCTGCAGCCGTGATGCAGGTGAGCGCTTCGCAGAGGATGGGCTGGGACGGCGACGTGCCAACCTACCTCGACTTCATGGAAGAGCTCATGGAAGCTGGTTACAAAGGGGGAATCATCAGCCTCAACGGTGGCGATATCACCCGCGACGAAATCTACGGCGCCCTCAGCCGCGGCATTCCGGTGATTGCAGTGGAAGGCTCCCTGCGCGAAACCGACGCCTTCATCATGGCCTTCCGCGATGGCGACTGGAGTGCGACCTGTGCTGAGAAGCGCGCCAAGCTGATCAAGGCCGGCAAAGACCCAGCAGAGTGCGACACCATCGTCGCCGCCTGTCAGGAAATTCTCGGCGGTGTCGACGGGTCGCTGGTCTCCATCGCTGATCTGATGAAGCCTGAGAGCCTGCTTGAGATTCTGGATCAGCGCGGCATGCTGGTCTGATCAGGTCTTACAAGGCTAGGTCCTACAAGGGCCTCTGAATCTGCGGTGCTAGTGCTTTGCACTGGCAGCACCAAACTCGCAGTCATTCCAATCATCTGCGAACGTTCCATCAAATCCCTAACCAAGCAGGAATCAAACATGACTACCAATGCGAAAGACCCCTCTCTCTCTGACTCTGATATCACCGCTACTGCAATGCGTGTGATTGCCCAGATGCGTGAGATCTGGACAAAACAACTGGCCGAAGGCATGCCACTGAGCCCAATTGTGGTCGATGATCTATTCGACTTCAGAATCAAGTACCGCGTTTATGGACTCTTGCGAGCAAGGCGTGAACTTCTTGCTTTACCGGGCGTCTATTAATTTCGACCGGTATCTCTCACCCCTAACTCAGTCGGTGCAGGCTAGTGCCGCGCCATAACAACTGGAGACTTCGAATGTAGATCGATCTCGCTTCCGTCGGCACCACGGTTCTTTTCCTGGTGCTCTCTTTCGTCCTCTGCCTGTTTGCCCAGGCTTTTCTCGAGATGACAGCTGGTATCGGCTCTTTTGCCGTCGATATGATCGAGACTCTTGCTGGTGGGCGCTCTTCTCCTTCCAGTGTCCCGACTACTAGCAAGTTGGCTGGCCCGCTGCGCATGGTCGTCTACCTTGGCGTGATCATAGCCGCCATTGTTCTGGCTACAACCGGCATGAGCAGTTACGCCAATATCTGCGCCATCTTCGGCGGATTGGCGCTTGGCTTGGCTCTGGTCAAGCTTTTGGCACGCTAGCCTTTAGCTGAGGAATTAACAATGAAAGAAATGTTCGAACTCATGGCCACGATTCTGGCCATCTTCTTCTTGCTCTTCATGCTCGAATTGATTTTCGAGCCGGCACAAGCTGCGGCTCATGCTGACACGTTCTTCAACACCATCGCTCATATCTATCACAATGCGGTTGCTGCTTTCAAGTAGCCGCTGGCGGTGCCTTTAGTAGGTGCTAGTGCTTTGCACTGGCACCCAAAACTCGCATTCATCTGCGAGCTATTCGAAAACTCTCCGTCAAACAAAAAAATTACAGAAATCATGGCTCTTCCACATAAAAAGACACTTCAAGCACTCCATCGCAACATAGCTACTGCTCAGGACCAACTCGCCCAAGAGACGGCCCACCAGGCAGCCGTCCAACGCCTCATTCAAGAGATCGAGAGCGCCGTCATGGCTGACAACTGGGAACCTACCACTGGTGTTTACGCCAGTCGGGTCGTCAACGATGTGATCGATCACTTCAAGACTACCGAGTACACTGTGGCTCTTATCGAATCGAATCGCAAGAGTTGCAGATTCAAGGTCAGCTAAGGTTGCAAGCTCCCCCCATGTCCTTCAGATGGTAACAATCATGCAACTGCTAATCCCCCTTTCCGTGCTCGTCTATGCCGTCTGGATGATCGCTTCTGCGATTCGACAGGCACGAGGCACGGTTTTTGATGACCTCAAGATTCTGCAAGCATCGATCAAGAAGGTCAGAACTCGCTCTGGCGAGCTACCCCCTGAAATCACCGAGCAGGTGAACGCTAAACTCGAGCTTGCGGCGGCGCAGGCTGAGCGCCTTAGCGGGCTTCTCGAAAGCGCAGGCCCCGAGCAACACGAGGCTCTGCGGCCTCAGATCGCATCGGCCCTGGCGCTGGTGTCGGAAGCTCGCCTGCTTGTGGACAAGCACAGCCCAGCGCAGGAAGAAGAAGACGACGACGAGAACGACTAAGGGCTTCGCTACTGGTCCTTTCATCGGTTGATTACTGCGGGAGTGCTCTGGCACTCCCCAGTTTTTCTCTGAACTTAAAAAGGAGGAAGCATTGAAACCTGAAATTTATCTGTACCATGCCATGCCCTTTGCCCAGGTGAAGCGCGGCTTGCTCATTCCCGATCCGGTTTACTCAGACCAAGATAATCTTCCGGCCTATCGCTGGCTCGAAAAAGAAACGGGCTTCTTCCCGCTTTTCTTAGCAATCGGAACTGTGGAAGAAGCGGTCTATACGACGGGGTACGGTGAACAGTGGCGGGTCTTCATCGGCAATGAAACAGGCGAAGACGGCAACCGGAGGAAAGTCTATCGCAAGGCAGGAGAGTTTCCCAATTATGTGCTCTTTGGCCTACCCCTTAGCGCCTTAGCCGGAAACTCGGCGGAAAGCTTCAGCGGCATATTCACCGACTATCAGGGGTGGAACATCACACTCGCCGACTGCACTACCGGTACTGCGATTGGACAAAAGCTGCGGCGCTTTCTCTTCAAAAAGTCATGGGGGCGCAGCAAGTGGTTGTCGACAGCAGCCAAAGACGGAAAACTAGTGCAAGTTGTCGCACCGCAAATCGACCTCGACCAGGCTGCCTTTGTCTGGGCGCGCAATCAAGAAACGGCTGAAGCACTGCGTCAAATGGGCTTTGCCAATGTGCAAGTGAAACGGCTGCTTGTGCAGCGCTAGTAGCTTCTCTCCGCAGCTATTGTTCAAGCCCTCTGTCGAGAAATACCATGAGCAACTCTGAATTCCAACTTGACGACAAAACCTTTAAGCTGGGGATGTTCGGTTTCTGTCTTTACTCCCAAAACCCCACTTCTGATCAACCCGGCGCCTTCTCATTCTCCGTGAGACTGCCACTGGTTGGCTTGCTAGTTCTCAGCCACGACTACAAGTTTGGTTGGGAATTTGAGCGCCTCCCTGCTCTCGTGATGGGCGAGGTTGATGAGGTTGAAAGTGTTATCAGCAGGTGCTCCGAAGGAGAAACGCTCGATGGCAGCATTGAATACAACGAGCAAGATCTCACGGAAGCGCTGAAGCGCATTGGTGTCGTACCCCTCACTCAAGAAATGGTGGACGAACTCAAGGCTCTTCTCGAAGGCGTTGAAGTAGACCTTCACGATCGTCTGGAAGACGAGCCCCTGGACGACGAGGAAGACTGACTCTCAAATAGCCTTTCATTCGCCGAAATCATGCAGTGTTTGCTGCATGATCTATCACGTGGCGGCTCCCGTGATACTTGAAGAGCGCTTCGGCGCATCAGGCAAGCCCCGCTTACTGGGCGGTTTTCCAGCATTCAGTCCACATAAAACACAAGAGAAAAAGAATGTCTAGAACATCTTCTCAACTCAACAACGCTCAGTCCGGCAACAATCAAGCCGACAACGCTCAAGGCAATAACGGACAAATCCGCTGCAACTGCGGCAAGTGCCTCGCCAAGGAAAATGGCATCCAATGCCCCCGCTGCAAAAGTCTGAACTCCGCCATTCACTTCTACCCCAGTAGCGCCATCGGCGGTGGCAGTCCCGAGGAAGACTGGAGGCGCCATTTGGAGGAAGCCGCACAGTTTGGCTGCGACATCTGCGGCATCAAACCATCCGGCATCAAAGCATCAGATAGTGTGCAAGCCAACAGCACCGGCTCTCACTCTCTGGTGAGTAGCCTCACGCGCCGCCCTGCAGAGCTTGACCCCCGCGGCACTGACTACCCTCTGCCGCAATTCGGTATCCCTGAACCGACAGAGCTCAAGGGCATGCGGGCGCTCATGCTGCTTGCTGACGGTGGTGAGCTGCCGGAGATCATTGTGCCGCTGCAGTACCTTCGCGCCCGTGGCGCCGAAGTAGACGTGGTGGGGCAGAATTGGATCTTCGAATACCGCGAGCCGGCTGGCGTGATTGTGCTGGCCCAGTGGCTGGCCGACGACTACGTGATCAAAGCCGACAAGCGCATGGCCGACATCGATGTCAGCCAGTACGATCTTCTGATCATCCCGGGTGGTGCCTGGAACCCGATCATGCTCAGCACCGATGGCGATGCTCTGCGGCTGATTCGTCAGGCTCATAAGCAGGGGCTGCTTGTGGCATCCCTTTGCCACGGTCCGCAACTGATTGCCCATGCGGCATTCGATGCCCCTGAAGGTGAAGAGAACTTCCCCTCTCAGGGTGTCAACATCACTGCCGCAGGCGATGTTCTGCTCTTCCTTCGCCTGGCCGGATTCATCGTGCACAGCGATCAAGCCACGGTGTATGACGAGGCTGCCAATCTGCTCACCAGCAGAGACCCCAACGATCTTCAGGCATTCTGTGAGGAGATCGGACGTCTCATGTCTGCGCAGCTTCCCGCACGGCTTGCCTTGCGTAATGCTGGCTGACGCTTAGTCGGCCCTGCGAGAAAAGCACCGCTTTCGGTGCTTTTCTCATTTCTTCTCTTCAACAAACCCTCAACCGGAAAAACTATCATGTTCAAACTCCTCGGAATCTCTCTCCTCTGCGCCTCCCTCTACCTCTGGCAGCTCAAGCCTGTCTACAAGCCGCAGTTCGGTGGCTGGCTTGGCTCCCAGATTTACGTCGGAAGGATTGCGGCAATTCCTGCATTCATCGGCGGGGTAGCGCTGCTTCTCATTGGCTGATCTTCATTGGCTGATTTAGTGCTGTCCTCTTAACCCAAGCAGACGAATCTGCTGCAGAACAATGCCATGAGTAATTGCAAACGCGCAGTCGATGACAAAAGACTGCCCGACGATAACCATCCTGACGTGCCCGAAGAATGGCCGGACGTGCCTGAAGAATGGCCGAACGTGGCTGACGAGGACGTGTGGGAGTGGCAAGAATCTGATCCTAAAGCCCCCTTTGTAACGAGATTTGAAATGCAAAAACAAACGGAGCGTGAGCTCTATCAAATTCCGCGAAGCCCGAGCCGAGATATGTACGAAGTCGAGGAGAAGCTGCGCGATGCGGTTAGGCAGGTTGTTCAATTGCGTTCGCATACTGGCAAGACCAGTGCCATTGTGCAGCAGGGCGCAAGAAATCGAGTTTTTGATACAGCCATATTTTGTCTCGACTACATTTCCAAGGCGGAGTTTGATCTGACATTAAAAGTCGCTGCCTTGGAGAATCAGCAAGACAAAGAAAAGCTAGCAGAGTTGCAGAGCTATCGCAGCGAAGTCAACTCACTGTTGACCAGACTCAAGCTTGATGCCGGTGTCTATACCTGGCGAAGAGCTGCCTACTATCGCTCAATCTTTTTCTTCAAAAAATACGGCCTCTCCACGCTACTCTTCCTTGCCATTCTCGCGGGTGGTGGTGCTGCGACATGGTCAGCTAGTCGGTTGGTCTTTCTTCCACCTTCTTCCAGTGATACGAGCTTGACTCAAGACAAGGGCCCTCAAAGCACAAGCCCGGAAGAGAAAATCACTTACGTTTCCGCTCGCGCTGGCCAAGACCTGATCGCAGAGAATGGTCAGAGATACGTAGTTTATCCCGAAGGCACCCTGCTTGCTCGCAAAGGTTCAAGTGGTATCGCCCGCCTGGGTTCGACTGTGATTGTCACCGAAGGCGCTCAAGCAGAGGTCTATGGCATTGCCTGGGCTTACTACGGCTCGAAAGTCGTGGTTTATCCTGGTGGGAGAGTTTACGCTGACCCTGCTGCTCAAATCGATAATCGAGGCGGTTCTGTTGTTAGGCTTCACTCTGCCGACTGGCCCGATCGATATCGTCGGCTATAGGAGACACTTTGGCTTATTCAATTTAGCTTGCCTTTGGGCTGATTTCGCTCACCAACTTCATTCACCATTGAGGAACGACTATGTTAGGACTGGCCCTTGTCTACACGACTGTTGCAACCTTGACTGCAGCAATTTACTGCGTACTGACCGGCAAATCTGTTGCTGCTACATTCTGTCGCACCGCTCTGGCTGGTGTTCTTGCTCTCTGTTTGAACCTCTTCATTGGCTACTTTGTTCGCCCGGCGATCATGGGCTCTTTTTGGGGGCAAGGCTGGCTGCTGGTCAGTCTGGCAATTATTGTATTCTTTGTCGGCGCCCTTGACTGGGCTAATGAGAATAGCGAGGCACTAGAAGCGGGAGGATTCCTTGCAACCGCTGCCCTGCTCCTCTCGCTGATGGTGCCAGTCGGTACCTTTGCGCAATGGCTCGTCAACTCTGCTGGGTCTGGCAACGCAGCGCGTTGGGGTAGCGTGCTCAAGGCTAAAGCATCAAATGATGTGGCTGACACCGACCCCAACCACATGGTGCTGGTCACCAAAGACATGGCTATTTTCAAAGCCACGCAGAAAATGGGCGACACCGGTCGCTCAACCGTTTTTAAGATTGACGTCGAGAATGGTGCTCGCCAAAGCATTCAGGGCCATCTCTACTACGTCTTCCCCATCATCCCCTTGGACGCTGAGGCTCAGCTTGGCCTGTTCAAGCAAAAAGTTGAGAATGGCCTGGGCTACGTCAAAGTCAGTCTTGAAGATCCAACTCAACCTGCTGAGTTGGTTGAGCGTCCCTAGCGCTATCGTTTGGATGGTGTGTTCGGTCGCAATGCCCTGCGGCTGCTCTATGACGCTGGCTATTCCTACGGCCAGTTGGCAGACCCTACTGTCGAGATTGATGATCAAGGCAGGCCCTTCATCACCGTTACCCTCATGCGACCAGCTTTCGGTAACGCCTTTCGCCGCATTGACAAGGTCATCACCTTGAACATGGAAACCGGCAAGATCGCTGCATACGACCCGAAGCATGCCCCGAGTTGGATTGATCGCATTGTGCCCGATGACTATGCTGTCGAACTGGCTAAAGAATGGGGCCTGTGGGGCAACAAGAAGAGTGTTGCGATGTGGAATTTTTGGGGCACTGCCAATGAACACCAAATGCAGCCTGCCGACACAGAGCCAATGCTGCTCAATACCGATGCTGGCCGTTCTGTTTGGGTCATCCCGATGACCAGTCGGAATGGCAATGACAACTCTAGCGTTGGTCTTCTGTTGGTTGACACTCGAGTTGATCAAGATGGTCAGGTGAAAGCCAACTACTACCAAAGCTTCAAAGGCGTGGTAATTGGCGATGATGTGATCAAGGCGTTTCAGGGACCGGTGCAGAACATGCCAAATGTTCAGGTAGCGGCGATTCAGTATTATCGCCTCAACGGTGAAGATGCTTGGGTCGCTATCTACCAACAACCACAGGCTATCGGAGCCAGTCTCTATCGCTTCGCCATCATGCCCGTGCGCACACCTGGTGGCGCTAGTGTCAGCGTAGCCACTGACAAACAGACTCTTCTGCAGTCGTTCAACCAGACAATCTCTTCTAGCAGTCGCAATGGCGGTTCTGTCTCGCGTCGTGGCATGGCCAAGACTTTCAAGGGCGTCATCGTTGGAATGAATCAGCTTTGCGTCGGTGGGTTCAATAACACTGGTGTGGAGACTTTGATTCAGGTGCGACTTGATACTGACCCGAATCACATCTATCAGGCCAGTGCAAAAGACTTGCCTTTCTTGGGTTTTGTCAAAGAAGGACAGACCCTTTCTGGCACTTTCAATGCCACCAATGACTCGTCAGTGATTCGTCAGATCGTCACTCTTGACGGCCCAACCGGTCGCAAGTAGAACCGCTAGTCATTTGCTTAAAGCTAGTTGAGGCACTGCTAGCGGTGCCTTAGCTAGCTTCTTCTATTCAACCAAACCTCACGGAGAACTGAAATGTCAATTCCAACCGTAATCGCACTCGTGGTGGGTCTGGCCATCGGACTGTCCATCGGCGCCCGCTACGCGTATCCTCTTCTCCTCGTGGGTGCGGCCATGGGCAGTGTCATCAAACGCTTTGCCCTGCCGGCGATCATCATTCTGGCCGTTACAGGCGCCGTTGTTGGTGGCATCGCCGCCCTGGCCGGTGGCAACTTCTTGATTGCGGCCCAAGGCACATTCGTCGGCGGCGCGCTTCTGGCATTCGCCCTCGTCTTGCTGCGCAGCCTGTACGCGGTTTTCAACCGGAAGGGCTAGTCAGCTAAGCAGCGACTTTGTTCCGGACACCGCTCCGACGGCAGTGTGGTCGTAGAAATCAACATCCACAAGCGCACAAGTAAATTAGACAATTCCATCACATCCCGGTACTCTCCATGACTACATTTGAAGTGTCAATGCTCTTGGTGATTCTTCTGACCACTCTGCTCTTTGTCACGGGGGGCCTCGCTGTTGCCTTGAGTTTGTTGAGCCAGCGAGTTAAACGAAAATCTCATGGCAGCGATCGGCTAAGCGCGCTTCTTCATCCACTGCCCTACTGGTTTTTTCTGAGCTGAGCAACTGCGCGGGCGCGGCTTCGTTCCATGTGTTTGCCAGCCGCAAGCCTCTCTGTCAACACCAGGCTCAGTTAATCGTTAACTTCCGTTCAATCCTTGGGTTTTAGATCAAGAGAGTGCCCTTTCGCTTTTCTGAATGAAACCCGCAAGACGCGACCGCAGAAGGCGGTTGCAGCTGCGCGACCCGGGACTTAGAGTCGCAAACCCAAACAGGCATCTCTCCCGGGATGCCTTTACGGTCCACTAAGGACCATGAGAGGAAAACCATGACCAAACATTTTTCAGACCAAGACGATTTCGCCGCTGCAATTAGCAGCAACCTAAAACTTGCCCAAGACTGTTTGCATAACCTTGAGGAGCTCCGGCGGGAAACTCTCGAGAAGTTCGAAGCGCCGTTAGGAAATGGAAAAGTCCGGAGATTTCGCCCCGCAAGACCTTTCAGTCTCATATGGGCCGCTTCCTGGATAGCCAGACTAAGGCAAGAAATTCGAGACTTCGAGGGTAGCGGCGAAGAGGGTTTTCATAAGTCCAGTCGCCTGATAGTAAAGGGCTCGCTTATCGAGGCGCAAGTGAAGTGCGCACTGGCTTGGGCCATCGTCGAGTTCTGGCGCAATGAGAGCGGTTTCGAGAACTACCCAGCCCTGGTCAATCAGGTCGATGCCTACGCGCAGAAATGCACAGGCCACGATTGGGACTACTCAGCTCCCCTCGTGCTGATTCGGGAGAATGAGCCCCTCGACCAAGAAAGCGCGAAATATATGTACAGGCTGACAAAACATGGCGAACTCGCTTTCACCTATGCTAAGGCTTTGGATGGCGAGATGCAGGTTGGTCCCCACTGGCCAAAAAATAGGTCTACATTTAAACCCGTTGAAGGAGAATTGGAAGAAATCGCGACCATCGAGCCGGCGGACTTCCCCGTGTGCAGAGGCCATAGTGACCCTACATCCGCTTCTCAGAGAGAGATGGCACTCCGGCACATCAGAGCGGTCAGCGAAGACCTCCATGAAAACGCCTTCCTTCGCGTCCGCCAAATCCATATCATCGAGCCCTACACCCGGATTGCAGGGTTTCATAAGAAGCGAGGAGGACGGGCCACCCGGAATCGTGAGCAGCAGGCTTGAACCTTGGTCTAACTTCGAAGTTCTGGATAATTTGTTAGAGGATGGCTAGAGCTTAGCGCCAGATGAGCGCTGAGCTCTACTGATTCACTGAGTTCATGGAGGTTATCATGGCAAGGCTGGTTCTAGCCGTGCCTGGATTTCTCTGACAGCGCAGGTCAACTGGTCGCTTCTTGCTACAAGCTAGCCCGTCGTTAAATTTTCAACCTACCGAGCTTCAATACATGAACAACATCATCACTTCAAACCTCACGGCGAAGCTTCGCGGCATAGCCGAAGATCTTGTCAAAGGCAACAAGACCGGAATCGACCTCTTCGAAGAGAGGCATCAAATCCAAAATCCTAAACTGCGTGCTCAAATCATCGACCTTCTAAACCAGTCGGTTGAAGAAGCGAGCAATGGAGAGAAGCACGTCGAAGAAGTCGACTACAAAAGAGTGAAGCGCCGGAGCGGCCCATGCATTTATTTCACCATTACCTCCACCGATGACCCGAAGGGCCAGCTCTTCTACATTGGTGGATACAGGCCAGGTATGAGCTATTGCGAGTGGGCAACAGAAGACGAGTACCGAGAGGCTGTCGAGTGCGAAGATAGAGCAAACCTTCAGAGGGAACAGGCACGTATAGGTAAAGAACTGCTGACTAACGACCTCGCCCTTCGACTTCTTGGCAAGCTCTCTGCTGCATTGGAAAACGAAGCGCCCGATAGCTGCCGTCGAGCTAATGCTTAGTATCACCTTCGTTCCATTGAGGGAAAGAAAAACGGCTTCAGCGGAAGTGATATCGAAAAAATTCTCGCCGCCTACGCCGCTCTCGAACTCGACCTTCCAACTCTTAGCTAAATCCACACCATGCTTACTCCATTCATCTTCGCTCTCATTACTGCCAGCTTCTACTGGAAGAATAGGCACCACGACCGATATTCAGATCACCATGCCTTAGCAATTGCATGTGCTCTATTCGGATTTGCATTTGGAGGTGCTTTGGCAAGCGGGATTCCGCGCGACCTAAAATCTATCTCTTGCAGCGACGTGACCTGGCCCGTCCAGGTGCATCAAACGCACGGCCGCGATGTAGGTAGAATTACCTGCTGGAGAGATGAGGCCGATGAAACCCCAAAAGACATTGCGAGCCGTTTCAAATCGTTATTTATTCTTAGGGCAAACGACAAGATGGTTGTCGTTGTCCCCATCGACTCAAGGCAAAAATGACACAGTCATTAGCTATTACTGCTCTTGAACCTAACCGACATGGGTTACCGAATCAGCTTCACTCTTCATTTTAGTCAGTTGATGGTTTATGTTCACGTCCCTGGCGCGGCCTAACTAAGTTGGTGCCATGTTAGGCGTCGACTCGGACAAATAGCCATTGCAAAGCATCAGAGTTCTCGAGAGAAGAAGTGAGCTGGCCAACCTAGCTCACTTCTTCTGCTTTTCCTTATTTTCTCACACAGTTTCTTTTTCTTTTCCTCGCCAGTAGTAGACCGGTCAACTACAAGCAGAGAAAAAATCTTCCATATTGGAAGAAGCAGTTGGAATACACGATGGCGTTCCAACTGCTCTGGTCAAATGTGTGCTTGGTTAACCGGGTGATCGGTCAGAAGTCGCGCGATGGGAAGAAGTAATACACGGCGCAGAACAACAACGAAGTAAAAAGCCAAGCAGCCAAAACAAAACTCAGCGGATAGCCGAGAACGGCGTTAGCTGATGCCATGAGGCGAGATGATGTTACCTAAGACACTTCAAGCGAGTTGCACGCTGAAGCTTTCCATCGGGCACCACTTATTGGTCGGGTCATCGAACCTGAAGCGCACTGAGTTGACCTCAATGCGAAAGAGAAAACCGAGACTCTTGGCGGCGCGACCACAAGACTGAAAGCGCTTGCTGTAGAGCGACAACAGTTCGGCAGCGGGAACCACCTTATCGTCGAAGCTCAGCTTGAGCACGATCGCCCCAGCGATCTCATCGCCGGATGAATCGCCAAAGTCAACCAACAACTCGGCCTTCTTGATGGCAAAGTTCACCCTATCGTGTTCCGAGATATTGAAAATGTTGATATTGGCCAGACCGAGAAAACGCAAGGCACGAAGGGCAAAGGCCCGTACCGGCCGCACGCGGTCTTCATCGCCAACGCACTTGTCAGCGATGACGACGATAGCGAGCTCCGGAAACTTTTTCAAGGTTTCAGTCGGAATGGTCAGGAACTGAACAGAACGGTGCTTTGCCACTACTGCAGCAACTTTGCCCGCCACCTTCCTGGGGAAGCCCTTCTTCAGCATGTAGTCGAGAGCAACTTTCTTGCCGGCCTCGGCATGATCGTCAACGCTGATAGCGCGACCGATATCGTGCAAAAAGGCACCAGCGGGAATGACCACCAGGCGAGCTTCCTCGCTCAGCAAGTCAGGAAAGCGCTCGTGCAATTTGTCGGTCAGAAGTCGTGCCATTTCCAGCACAGCAAAAGCGTGACCGACATCGTGCTTGGTCTGTGAACGCGACAGCTTATCACCATCGTCGTAGAGCTTCAGCAGCTCGAGATCGACCAGCATCTCCTCGACGCCAGCGACCATCTCTGGCAGCGCCAGAGTAGTTTGATTTTTCATATTATTCTCCAAAGATTGTGGAACGCATTGCCACGCGGTGACTAATGCAGTGTGAAAAGAAAATTGGGACCTAGTCCCAGTGTCGAGAAATCAATGCAGAAAGGAAGCAATTTCTGCTAATCACTTAGACGGCCTTGGCTACTGAGCCTTGCGCTGTGGCCAAAAGATGAATGCCTTTGAGTGTTAGGCTGGGGTCGACGATGTCGAATATCCTCTTACTAGATTTACTGGCGGCCGAAATTGCTTCGCTCCAGCCTCCAGTGGCAACTGTTAGCGCTTTCTTGCCAAGCTCTCTTTTGGCCAATGCTTGCCACTCACGAATGAGTCCGATATGACCGACAAAGACACCGTTGCGCATGTGCGTTTCGGTGTCATAACCTAGTTCAATGGTTTGGCCAGCCATATCGAGCAGAGGCAGCAGGGCTGTCTGTTGATGCAGCGCGGCAAGTGTTTGACCTAGGCCTGGAGCAATGAAGCCGCCCTCGACATGACCAGTGGCTGAAATAGCGAGCATTGTTGTGGCTGTGCCTAAACCAATCACAATCACTGGTCTGCGGCCCTTACCGTGGATTTTCCAGGCGGCCACAGCATCAGCTACTCGGTCGGCTCCCATTGTTGGGGCCATTCCTGTAAGAAAAGTCTGCTCTGCAGCGCTTATGGAAATCATTTCGTGGTTGCTCAGCAAAGACCGGAGAGTCTGTTCTGCTGCCGGCACAACTGATGATATGGCCAGAGGAGAAGTCTCATTCAAAATTTGCGCTGTTGCGCACTGTTCGATTTCAGCGGTGGAATGGACGCGTCGCTCTACCAGGGCACCGTCTACAAAATAACCATATTTGGTGTTGCTATTGCCGATGTCTATGGCCAATAGGTTTTTCATGATAGATCGCAAAATTGTCGGCAGCCAAAACTAGAATTCTCCGAAAAGCAGAGAAGCCTGATGAGTAGGTGAATAGGCAATGATTTTCGCTGGTGGCTTGTTGTTGTTGTTGTTTAAATGAGAGAAAGAGATTTGAAGTGAGAACACCTGAAGCTATCATCACACTAAATACAGAGTCAATCTGTTTGTCTTTCGTTTCCACAAAACTCACGCTAGTGCATTCAAACTAGGCTCTTGACTTGACCTCTATCTGGATCTTCTGCTAAGCACTCTGAAGAGCAGTTTCATTGATTAAAAGAGGCCTAGTCGGCTTAGCGCCACTCGATTCTCCGCGGCTAATACGAAAGAGAGAGAAAGAGAGCTTTAATCGCGTAGTCAAGAGATGCTATTTATATAGTGACTCTTTCAATCACATTTATACAAGGCATTATCTAACCAGCCAAGCCGCTCCTCCTTAACTGGAAATTTCACCACCTCAGAAGATGTGGCGATTAGGATCGGCTCTCTGCTGGCTTGATAATGCCTAGTAAAAGTCTCGTGATTGGATCAGTCTCACCGACACTCTCCTGTCTCATGCATGGGCTTCTGAGTTGTCTTTCAATCAGTACTCTACATCCTCTCCTTCCAATGAACCCACCCTACACGCTTGTAGTCGTTGACATGCAAGCAGACTTCGCAGCCGCGAAAGATGAAGCCACAATCGTTGCGGTGGAAAAGTTGATCGAACAGGCCAAGCGCGACAACGCGCATGTTGTTTTCCTGTGGATCCCATACTACTCGCCCGCAGATGAGAAGCCACTAGCTCGTCCCCTCCGGCGCTTGCTTGATCTTGTATCAGGCTACCCTCACACCAGATCGATAGAAAAGCATCAAAGCGATGGTTCGTTCCTTGTGCGCCACTACTGCTCGCAACAAGGCTGCTCAAACAGCCAATTCGTCATCTGCGGCGTCAACACAGACATTTGCGTTCTTGAAATGGCGCTTGGTCTTGCTCGCTCTAACCCAGCAGCAAAGGTGACCGTGCACCGCGATGCTTGCAACACAATCTTCGTCAAAGACTGCTGGTCTGAGTTTGGCGTTGAGCCGAACATTGTCGTGCGTTGACAGCGAGCCAGTCCGCTCCAATACGCGGCATTTTCCAGCCAACTGCAGCAAACCTGTAAAACTCGCCCTGCCACACGGCAGCTGACACAATGAATCTGCAATATGCACCGCAAAAGGTGCTCAATGCCCTGGTAAGGCCGAGAATCAGACTCAAAGTCGATCACTCGCTCAACCCGAAACTGCTGGGGAAGACCTATCTCATCAGTCTGATGTTCTTCGCCATCGGTACCGTACTTCCGGCGTTCTTGATCATGTTCATCCCTGTGGTGCTGATGAAGTTCGACCTCAATGCTGCGATGGTTCTCTTTAACCTGATCTTCGACAGCAACGGTCAGATCAGGGTGGAAGCGAACATTACGCTCTCAATCGTCTGTTTCCTTACCGGCTTTGGTGCACAGGTGGCATACACAAGTCGAGCCCTGAGCAAGCGAGGAGTGTCACTGGCGAGATATCTCAATCTCGGCTGTGAATCTCTCAAAGGCCGCAGCGTAAGCAGCAAAGTCGCCATACTGACTGCTCAAACGCTCTTCTACACAGCCGTTGGCATCTTAGTCGAGCAGTTGATCACTCAGTTCATCACCCCCGGAACCCAGCCCAGCAGCGGGCTCGCCCAGAGCGCATACGGCATCTACTCGCTCGCCTTCTTTGTTCTGGCAGCTGTTATCGCACCACTGTTCGAAGAGATTGTCTTCCGCGGCTTCCTCTTTCAGTCCTTGCGCTCTACATTTCGAGCTGGCCGTGACACAGAATCACGAGCCATCAACCATAGAAGTGACATGCTGGCCATGGCCGTGAGTTCAGGAGTTTTCGCCCTGATTCACTTTCAATTCGACCCTGGCATCATGCTGATTCTCTTTCTCAAGGGTTGCTACATGTGTGAGATGTATCGTCGCAGCGGCAGCCTTCTTGTGCCCATCGCCTATCACTCCCTCAACAATGCGCTGGGTGTTGCGCTGGTGATGTTCTTCCACTAGATGCCTCTTCAACAGGCATTTCAGTGCGTGGGCTGTCATTTCAACAATCTCTAGTGACCGCTCAATCGCGGCTAAAAACAATGCCTGAAATCAATCTCAAACCCGAGCCCCAATCCGAGCCCCAAGAAAAAAAGGTCTTTGCCACATTTCAGGGCCTCGATCTCCGCGGCAACGTCACCGAAAAGCCTGTGAGCTTGACGGTGCCTATCGAACAAGAATGGAAAGAGTGGCTCTATGAGCTCGAAGAGCTCGCTGAGCAAATCGGCTCTGACTCTGACCTCGTCGAGGTTATGATCAAGTTCCGCCTCGATGGCACCAACAAACCAGCCACCTGGCTGGAGCGGCTACAACACTTCCTGCATGCTCCATCGATTTTCGGCAGCAAGTTGGTGCCGATTTGGAGCCACGCCGGCATCTGATCTGTAAGTCGCATCGAAGCGAAGAGGTCTAAAGAACCTCATTGCCTAGCCAATAACCAATCCCTCGTCAACAAGAAAATGGCAAAGTTTCGCCCTCTGCAAAACGGAAAAATCAAGCGCTTCAATGATCGCTACTCGGGCCATGTACCTGACAGCTGGGAGGAGACGATGATGCACGCCGAAGGTTTCGATGAGCTTGACGAAAGCAGACGACAGCAGCGCCGGCGAAATCGCCGCGAGCTTGAAGAGCAATTGGAAGATCTCGAAAACCTCGAAAACCTCGGATACTTCGACAACTGATTCGAAGGGTTCGTCCAGGACGAACAAATTTCATCTAACTACCGCGCCTATTTCTGGAGAACCACCATGAACAACACACATACAATCTTGCCTGGTGGTAATTCGGCACTGACCGAACTGCTCGCCAAGGCAAAGAGAGAAGGGCGGAAGCTGCGCATCAAGCTCGGCGTTGACCCGACTTCACCCGATTTGCATCTTGGTCACACCGTAGCACTGCGAGCGCTCAAGCGCATTCAGGACGACGGCCACCAGATCATTCTTTTGATTGGCGGCTTCACTGCCACCATCGGCGACCCCACCGGTCGCAATGTCACTCGCCCCGCGCTCACGGCCGAGCAAGTCGAAGCCAACGCCCAGACATACCTCGAACAGGCCGGCAAAATCATCGACCTCTCGCGCACCGAGGTGGTCAACAACAACGACTGGCTTGGCCAAATGAGCGCAGCCGAAATCGTTTCTCTGGCAAGCAGGGTGACAGTCAATCAGCTTCTGGCCAAGGACAGCTTCGGCTCGCGTATTGAGCAGCAGCAGTCAGTGGCTTTGCATGAGCTGATCTACCCCGTGCTGCAAGGCTTCGATTCGGTGCATCTTCGTGCCGACATCGAAGTTGGTGGCAATGACCAGCGCTTCAATGTGCTGATGGGAAGACAACTGCAGACTATCTTCGGGCAAGAGCCGCAACTGGCTCTGCTGGTGCCTTTACTCGAAGGCATCGATGGTGTGCAGAAGATGTCGAAGTCGCTGGGTAACGCCATTTGTCTCCGTGATCAACCAGTCGAGATGATCACCAAGTGCATGCGCATTCCTGACGACAAGATCATGCGCTGGTTTGAGCTGGCTACCTTGGCCAGTACTAGCGAAGTGGCAGAAGTAGAAGCCAAACTTGCTGCAGGCGTCAACCCCAAAGAGATGAAGGAGCTTCTGGCCCGGCGAATCGTCAGCGATCTGCATGGCGAACAAGCTGGTGCAGATGCGCTCGCAGTCTGGCAGCAAGTGCACTGTCAACGTCAAGCTCCAGAAGAGATGCCGGTCTTCGACGTGCTGAAACCAACCAGCCTGGACCAGCTAATCAAAGCCTCCGGGCTTAGGCCCAGCACCACTCAAGCTCGCAAGCTAATCAAAGGTGGTGGCGTTCGTCTTGACGGTGTCGTGCAGGATGAAAACCACGTGGTCGATTTGACCAGTGGTGGCAGTCTCGTGCTGCAAGTCGGCCGAAGCAACTTTGTCAGGCTTGTTGGAACGACTGGCAATCCGTCCAGTTAAGCAGACACTTAGTAAGTTAGTCTGCCTCCCTGTCTGTGGCATCACCGATTCAGTCGAATCCCCATGTAAGCCGCTCAATCGCGGTTAGCACCAATGAACAAAACTCAAAAGTATCTCCTCGCTTTCACTGCTATCGGAGCGCTAGTTGGCCTTGCGCTTAAATCTGCCGGCGGCCCGGTTTTCCTGGGTTTCTTCCTCTACGTCATAAGCGCCGTAGTCAGCGGGCAACTCTACAGACATGCAGATACAAATAAGCTGGCCCTCTATACTTCGTTGCTTGCATTGTCGAGCAGTGGTATTTCAGCCAGCCTTCTGCTGATTACAGGCCATTTCCTGCCTGGCTTTCTTGCTTTTTTCATCTTCCTCGGTATCACCCGCGGAATGAAAGTCTTCTAAAGCATAGAACTCATCAACGCCCTTCACCTTCTAAGAGGGGCACTCACATACGGAGCAAAACAATGTCTATCACTAACTCACTGCAACTGATGCAGTACTGCGACAGTGCGGGCTTCGAGCAGGAGGTCAGCGCAAGGTTTAAGGCTGACCAAGTTGAGCGCATCATGGCCGCCTACAAGACGGCAAAATGGGCGCACCGCCATCAAGTCCGCGACTGCGGCGGGCGCTACTTCGAACACGTCAAGACGGTAGCGCTCCTGCTCGTGCGCTCAGGGGTCACCGACGCCGATGTCATCTGTGCAGCCCTGCTCCACGACGTGGTGGAAGACTGCGAAACGATCTCGGCTGCTGATATTGAACGGTACTTCGATCTCGTAAAAACAGCCAGTCGTGAATCGGATCGCATCGTCTCCAACTTGATGCTGCACGTCAAAAACAATAACTTCGTGCTCTCCCTTGAAACCATCAAGCTCTTCTTTGGCAATCAAGTAGGCCATCTGGTCAACGCGGTGACAAAGAAGAAGGGACTCTCCCTGGTGGAGTACTTTGTAGGCATTTCGACTGACGTACGCTCTATACTGATCAAGCTGGCTGACAGGTTGCATAACCTTTCGACGCTGCCCGACAGCAAGAGCGAACGAGGGCATCTGTTCTGCTGCAAACGGAAACTGCGCCAGGTCAAGCAGACTCGGGAGCTCGTCCTTGCTCTTGCAGTGGCTTTGTCTCAGACCTCAGGCTATGAGGAACTTGGGCAATGGTTCTTCACCACACTCACAGAGTGGTGCAACCAGCGCGAGCTGGAGGCCGGGGTCGCGTGAGAGCGGCAGGGCACTGAATCGGCGCTGTCTCTTGAGGCGGCAGGGCATGAGCTCTGCCCGCCTGTCAAATCACCCATTCAGTCAAACCCTGTCATCCGCTCTATCGCGGACATCGAAAAATGAAAAAGCTTAGTAAATTTCTGTCGCTGGTGCTCCGGCACAAACCAGAGGTCATTGGCTTGACCTTGGAGCAATCGGGTTGGGCTAATGTGCAAGTTCTGCTTGCCGCTTGCAATGCTCATGGAAGAATAATCACTGCTGATTCTTTGACCAAAGTGGTGGCCGAAGATAGCAAGCAAAGATTTGCTTTTAGCCCCGATGGCAAGATGATTCGTGCCAGTCAAGGACACTCACTAGATGTCGAACTGGGCTATGAGCAGAAGCCACCGCCGGCAGTTTTATTTCACGGTACTGCGTCTCGCTTCGTGCAATCGATTCGCGAACAAGGTTTGATGAAACAAGGGCGCCATCATGTTCACCTGTCAACTGAAACCGTCACAGCAATGGCCGTAGGCAAACGTTATGGTCAGCCGGTCTTACTGCAGGTAGATGCAGCAAAAATGCATGCTGATGGTCATATCTTTTTTGTCAGCGAAAATAGTGTCTGGTTAACTGAGGCTGTGCCACCACGATACATTTTGTTTGCGGGCTAATTCAAGTTTTTGCAAACAGCCAGTGGCATTTCACTTACCGCACTCAATCGGGAGCATTTGCAATGAAGAAATTCCACTATTACGACAAGAGCACGTGGGATGCATACCAGCTTTGCTCCATGAAGCCGGTAGAACCAGTGATGATCGTCGAAGCTGACGACATCCTTCAAGCAGACAAGCTTTTGCAGAAAGAAACTGGCATCGACCCTGTAAAGTCACCGCTCATCGCAGTGACTCTGCAGCCCCTGATTTACTAGTCAACAAAACCACGACGAAACCTCACCATGAAACTCTATCATGCCTTGACGCAGCAACTAACTCTTGCTGCTTTCAAGCAAAGCAACGAAAAGGGAACTCCCATGTTCAACGAGAGAAGGAGCTCTTTTCTATACAGACCTGCGCCATTGCATCACCGAGTCGATCAAGCTGTCCGAAGCCCTCGAGGTTAAGGAGCCACTAGCGGCGGTGGTGCATGTAGAGTTCCCGGACGAACTGTACCGGAGCTACATCGATGCCATGCAGGTCAGCCAGAGCAGAAGCGACGAAGCACTTGGTACGCCAACCCTGCTTTTCAGCGGCGCAGCCTGCAGGAGCCTCAATACCCAAGCTCTCTTCACCGCTAGCTTTCACCCACTCAATGCTGTCATCGGCGGCAGTACTAGCAACGTTTAGTTATGGATTTATTTGGCTGGCGAGGCGCTTCAAACAGCGCTGCCAATGAAGACAACTCAGTGACCCGTCTTGATCTAACCACACCGAGCGAAGACGACCGCGCCTTCCTCGAATTCATCAACAAAAATCTCATTGGTCAGCCCGCTGCCAAAGAGATGCTTTTGCGCATCCACCGCGCCGCCAAGAACCCCTTTCGCGATCGCACCCGGCCGATTTACAAGGCCTTGATGCCTGGGACTTCGCATACTGGCAAAACTGAAACTGCCTGCGTACTAGCCGATTTCTATCACGGCAACCCAGAGGCCTTCATTCGCATCAACTGCGCCAACTACAAAAACAAGGGCGACCTGACCCGCTTGCTCGGTGCCAGCGCCCAGTGGGTTGGCTACAAGGAGCCGGCTAGCGACGATGAGCGGGCTAAGAACCAAGACAAATTCGACCCTTCGGCCCTGCTCTCAGCTCAGAACCTGACGGCCTCGCGCAAGGGCTCAGAAACGCCCTACACTATTGTTTTGTTGGACGAGTTCGAGAAGGCTGGCGACGAGTTCGAGCAGTTCATCCTCGCCATTTATAGCGCTGCCAAAGAGCGCATGGGCAACAACCTAGAAGTCGATTTCAGCGATTGCATTTTTCTTATGCCCTGTAACTTGGGCATGTCTGAAATCGCCCAAAAGTCGAAGAGCAGGTATGGCTTCGTCCCGCCGCAAATCGACACAACTAGCGAGCTGAACGCCATTATCAACCGTCGCTACCCCATCGAAGTGGTCAATCGCTTCGACGAAGTTTGCGTCTATGGCAAGCTCTCTAGCGATGATATCAACGCAATTCTAGGGCTGCATATCGCAAAAGTACAAAAGCGTGTAGACCAAGCCCTAGGTGATTCATCATTCACCATTGTGGTTGAAGAGTCGGCACGCAAGCGCTTGCTCGAGCTCTGCCTCAACGACCGCGGTGACGTTGCCGACCTCAAGCGCGTGGTACCACGCCACCTCACCGACCCCATTTCGGTTGCAGTAGAAACTGGCGCAATTGGCTCTGGCGACGAGCTGATTGTCTCTTGTGAGGAAGGCAAAGCGATTTGCTTCGACCGCAAGGGTAAGGGGCCAGTGAAGAAACTGGATAGCACAAAACTGTCCACAAATACAGCAGAAGCGCCGGCCAAAGAGCAAGAAGCAGCTGCACCAGCAAGAAGCGTCAATGCCGAGGCACGAGCGCTGTTTGCCAAAGCCACTCAACTACCAATAGAAAAGAAGAAAGAAGCAATTGACTTGCTCAAAAAGGCTCTGGGCAAACTTGAAAGCCAACCAGATGCCGTTCTCTCTGTGCACATTTACAACCGTATCGGCTTTCTGCTTGACGACAAAGCCCAGTCCGCAGACTATTATGTCGATGCTATTAACGCCCGCACGGCCTTAACCTCAAACGAAGGAAAAGATAGCATTCCAGTAAGCCTTCTCTATGCCAACCTGGCAATGTCATTGAATAATATCGGCCACAAGGACCGGGCCCGCGGGTATGTGCGCAGGGGTATGCAACAAATTCGGCAACACAGAAATTCAGAAACGTTGCACGGCCTGATCCATTTCATTACTACAGGCAAGATGATTGCTCCTGATCAAGCAGGCGACTTATCTGAATTGGCATCTAGCCTGATGGAGCTAAGAGATTAAAATCACGAGGCAAGACGCCTTCGCTGTAACGCGTTAGTGCTACTGATCTCTTTACCCATTGCCAAAGTTGCATTAGTTATTGAAGTCTAAAATCATCACTCGCACCCGCTCTATCGCGGCTGTAACCATGACTGAAAATCTGTCCCCCCCCCACAAGCCTTCCACCCTGGCCCCAGTTCTTCTTGGCCCTCCCCGCCGCCCCGAAGAATTCACTAACCGCTCAGCAGCAGCTAAGGTCACAAATGCACCAGTGATCACGACCAGCGGCAAGGGCAATACAGCACCCGTAAGACGTCTCACCGCCGACGAATTGGTGGCCCGCAAGGCCAAAAGCGATCGGCGCAAAAAGACAAAACTGAGCGCAGCGGATGTTGAAGCCCTGCAAGCCGCTAAGCTGGCAGCCCAAAACCTGGTCGAGGCAATCAGAGAAGCGGTCGAGATTGGTGAGATCCTCACCGTGAGCGGCATCTACAAAGGCAAGAAGCGCTACGGAGCCTTTTACGAAGTCACCACCCCTGGTGAAACTCGAGGTCTGATTGGCCTGTGGCACATCAGTGACATGCCCGGAGGAGCAGAACAACTGGACGCGCTCGCTCAAAGCGAAACTCCCGCCGAACTGCTGCAGATCATCTGGGCAAGGGTCGAGACCAGCGATCGCAAACCGGTCGTACGGTTGAGCTTGGCTCAGACTATCTCGCAGCCTAGCGATTCTTCATCGAGCTGATTTTGGGTGCAGAGGAATCTCATCACTTCCTCTACTCATTCAGGCCGTCAGATAATCACCTACAAACATTGGCACCACCAAAGGTACCCTCTCACCCCCAGTAAAAAAAATGACCTGCTCCGTAACTGTTTATTATCCAAACTCTCGCACTTGCACCTTCGAAGCTGAAGACTTTGACCCAGATAAATATAGTCATTTGATCTCTTTTCGGACAAAAAATGGTGAATTTTTAGTATCAGCGAGTATGCCGCACACAATAACGCCTGTGCAAGTCGAACAGGCTACTCTTGTGCAAGCGACTATTGTGCAGGCTCAGCCAGCGCTTGCGGACACAGAAGCCGCCGTGGTTGTCTATCAGCCACACCTTGAGGCTCTTGCTGAAATTAGCAGGAGACTAACGTGTCTTAATCACCCTTCTTGGCCCGCACTGACCAACTGTACGCTCGAGTCAACTAATGATTTAGTCGCTGCACTATATTCGCTGGCAGAGTATGTTCTGCAATATCATGAATGCTCTGTGCAGAAGATGGTACAGCCACGGTACAGAAAATTTCGTAAAGGCATCTCATTTGTGCTCGAAGAAATTCGCAGACAAGACAACGATGTGGAAGCCTGGCGCTCAGCAATCTCGAAAGCAAATGTTCTTATAAATTTAAATGAGTGCAGTTTTTTTTACTCGGAAAACGACAACAATAGAGCCCAATACAACATCGCTTTTAATGCTTTAACCTGGGCGGAAACTCTTATGCAGGCTTGTGAACTGCAACAAACTGAGTTAAAACGACCCGGCCTTGAAGAAGTAGGAACCACCGTATCGGAAGAAAACTTTAGAAGAGCAATAGGGAACACTAACTACAAACTGGCAGCCACATTAGAGGCTGCCCTTAAATACTGGGGAGAAAAAGCAGGTTCTCACGCCGCTTACGGCGGAAGATCAGTCCAGCCTCTTGGACTTGAGACGGATGCTTCCACCCAACGCGTCTTAGGCGAAGCCCTTGATCATTTTCGTTCACAGGTAGCTTGATAGTTTCGCATATCGCGGGCATTGTTATCGCAAATCTCCCTCTTGCAGACAACAACTAGCACGGCTCCTCTGCTCCGGCAAGTAAATCCGCTGACCAGGGCAAGTGGGCAACCATATCGCGAAAGAAGGCGGAAGCGTGTCGTCTCAAGAAGAATTACGAGACGGTGCAACGAGTGGAGGCTCGGGAGCGAGTCGGTTTGCGACCGCGACTCAAGCTCTTCCACATGATCTTGGGAAACTGCGACCCCGAGTTTGAATGGGCTGTCCGTGCCATCCGGGGGCAGATTATTGTGGAGCTGAATGACACAGAGTTTTCCTGGCAGGCGTAAATTCAGCCAGCCCCCCTTCCCCTGTATCCAGAGATCGAAAAAACTTACCCTATCGCCCCGGATTGAAACCGGACCAAATCCATGACCTTTCTTGCTGTCTTAGGCAGTGCCAGCTTGCTTGGAGCCATATTCGGCTTTCTTGCAGCCCGGCGACCATTCCCTACCTGGTCTTCCTTCGAGAAGATTCTGCTTGGAACGTTCTTGCTGGAACTGGTTGCTGGCCTTCTTCTCTCTTTGTTTCATTTCAATGTGCTGCTTCTGGTTGTGGTTGTAGCCACCTCCTTCCTGCTCTCGTTCTCCATCACCGACTACAGCAGGCGCCGGCGCTAGCCTGAACACCCCTTCCCCGGTGTCCAGAGATCGAAAAAACTTACCCTATCGCCCCGGGATTCCCGGAAATTGTCATGTACTACAACGAGGACGGTTCTTTCAGAAAGCCCCCGAGCGGTTTCTTTTCTCTGCCCATTGTGCGTAAGTTCTTGCGTTATGCGGCCCGGCGCGCAGGACTTCATCTCTACGACTATCCTCGCCCGCAAGTGCGAGCCAACGCGGTTGTGCTGCTGGATGACAGTGATGCAACTATCGTGGTCAGCGGCATCGGACCGATTAGCTTTCCCTCCGCGGTCTGCGTAGGTCCGGTCTTACCGAAAACCGAAGCAAGCACGGCGCTTAGTTTCTACACCAATATCTCGCTGCCGGAAGATATGTTCAACCTTGTGGCTGTGAGGAGCACTGAACAAGGTGTGATTGAACATGACTTCTACGTGCTCGTGCCCGCCGAGCTGAAAAATGAAGTTCTCCGGCAACTTGAGTACGGCAATACCAAAATCGAGCGCATCTGTGGTGGCATGAACGATGGTTGGCGTGCGGAACTGGCCAGCACGAAGAAACTTCTGGATAGCCCAGGCTTCGAACAATCTGACCTGCTTCAGTCTGCCGTCAAAAACTATATGGAAGAGCGGAAAACGGTCAGTGCCTAGGCTTTCTTTCAGCCTGACCGATGCTCTTGAACACGTTTCTCAGGGCCTAGTGACAGCGGCGACTGGTACCTTAAAGTACACAGCGCAGCTCCAATGCAACCTCACAGCCTGAAGGGTCTTTTTTTGGCCCTTCGAAGCCTGCGCAAAATCTCAGCCGACTGATTAAAGCGCTCAAGGCATTGATTCAGTACCAATCTAGCCCCATATCTGTCGCAGGGGGCTCGGTTCGTTCTTTCGCAATCCGTACCCGTCATGAAATCCACTTTTAGAAGGCTCTGTGCAATCCTTGCAGCAACATCGCTCATCATTCTGTCGATCGAGCCGGCGGCCGCCCCCCAACCTGCCGCGCTGACCCAGGACGGTCGTCACGACAAAACCTCAGACACCGGTCAGGCAAGGGCGCCGGCCGGCTCCGCCTCATCTCTTCCCCCAGGCGGCGCGAGTATCGACGACCCTCTCACCGGCCGTCGCAGCCAACTGCCCAAGGACTGGGTAGGGCTGCGTGCCGTACCGGCTGACACCCCCATCCTGGTGATGGCTGGCCATGCCGATTCCCAGAAGATCGAAGGAGCAGGCACGCCTGGAGCCGCCGTGGGTCTGAAGGGGGCCGCTCCAATGGAGCCGGGAATCACCGACGAACTCTACTGGAACATCATCGTTGCCAAGGCAGTGGTGAAGCTGGGTCAGCAGAGGTGCCTGCGGATTCGCTACTACGAGCCGGCAAAGCGCACCATCATCAACGGAGATGACCCAGGAACAAACTGGAGTGTGGGTCGTGCGCACGCCGCCGCCGGCGGCTACGCTATGGAGATCCACTTCGACGCCTACGGCGACGATGGTAAAGGCTCGGGTCTGATCCCGCCGGTCAACCGGCCATTCAGCCGACTCGACGAGAGCCTGGCGTCGACCTTCGGCGCTTACCCCAAGGGCTTCAGAAACGTGCTTGGTGGACCGAAGCGGGGCATCGCCTTGCTGGAGATCGGCAAGCTGGAAGGGAATCTCGAGGCGCGCCTGAGGGACCCGGCCCGCCGTCATGCCACGGTGCAGGCTATCGCCGAGCGGGTGGTAGGCGCCCTCCAGAAGGGATTGGAACCGCCGGCAGAGCCATGTATTGTTGTGTAGTAAGCAGCTATCGGCGAAGTTGGGCGGAAGCAAGAGACACCCCAGCGGATTAGGAGTTGTCCACGCTTTTGCGCTGGCTTGCTTAAAAGTGTTTTCGCAGTTTTCTTAGCAGGTGAGTTTCTCACCTGCTCTCTTTTTAAGCCAAAATTAGTAGACCGGTTTACTATTAAATTTTAAAACGAAAATTTGATAGATAGCAGCAAAGAGAATTAAAGACTTAAGCTGGCTTGCCGCTGCCTAAGCCGGTCGCTGGTGCGTCATTTTCGTTTTCATTCAAACATAATGTCGTTCAAGCTCTATCGAACTGGTCTGACCGGTTGCCTGTACTACAAACATGTAGTACAATTTCGTAGTACGCCGAAGCAGGGTGACTATGCAGATCATAGGGTACAACTGGGACAGTTTGAACCGGCACGGCGTGACAACTGAAATGATTGACGAGGTTTTACTCGGCACAATGGTTAGCTATTTTTCTGCGGATGAAGCTGACGAAACTTGCGAAATGCTCGTTGGTTACACTTTCACTGAGAGACTTTTAGAAGTAGGTCTACGGTATCGTTCGGCTGATGATGTCTATATTTTTCACGCTCAAACTGTGTCCCCGAAATACAGAAAACTCTTTGAAGAGGACTGGCAAAATGGCTAAACTTACTTCCCAACAACTGCAAAAAGCTCATGAAGACTTAAAAGATGATGCACGCCAGCGTATTGCAGATCGAGGCATATTGCAATTTCGAGCAGATCCAGAGACCGTTTTAGCTGTCCTATCAGCTGCCGATAAAGAAAAAATCCCGGTTGGTGCACTACTCAGGCAGTGGGTTCAAGAGAAATTGGCAATTGAATGTCCTGCACCAAAAACTCCCGATATAAATCAACGAGTCACACTACTCGAACAAGAAGTTACGAATCTGCGAAGAAAAATGCAGACATAGCCTTGCGCTGCCCTGGCATGAAGTTGATATAGTCGATCCCCTTACGGCTTAGGCCTCTTAATTGTCTGCAGTCGCTGCTTAGCAATGTCTTCACAGTTCTCGTAAAAGGTAAGTTTCTCACCTGTTTTCTGAACAGACCTGCCTATCACCTTAGTTCAGCTAAAGTGACAGTTTTTGCAAAAGAACAAGCACGGATGAGGCTTTGCCAAATTCGTGCTTGTCCGAATCTTCGGTTGGCTCGAAATGAGAACTCGTCAAGGTA
>JBIPOV010000014.1:0-127290 GCA_044378815.1 Obscuribacteraceae bacterium (SeqCode)
CTGTCAACGCTTCACGTATATCATTACTGACATCCGCGCATGACTCGTGGTCGCTGTGGTTTGCTAGACCTTCAACGTGGAGCTTCTTCCTCTCCTGCTCTTGGCCGGCTTTAATCGGCGCTTTCTGCATATACAACTATTCTTGTGGCCCCAAATGGCCTTAAGTCAACGTCGAAATAGTTGCATATACAACTATTTATCGCAGAGATGCTAATAGAGCCTTGAGTTCTTCAACATTGGCACAGCGTTCGGGCACATAGGTACCTTCTACCAAAGTGGCTTTGTTGGCCGTTAGGGAAGCCATAGAATAGTGCCGTGCCGAATAAGTATGAGCGAAGCCACCGCTTTCATAATGCACATAACAATCTATTTGTTCAGCTTGCGATTCTTTGTCAGCAGTTGAGATTGCCCCAAAGATCAAGCGCGAAAGGGGCTTTGGCTCAGGGCCCGAAGTGACACAGCCAACCTGATACGCACCATCAGCATCAGCCATAGGGTAGGGCTTTAGTTCGATTTGAACCGCCAGCGGCAACTCTTCTAGTTTGTAGACAATTTTATAGTCAGTCGCCACTCTAACTTCTCCTCGCGCATTTGATCACTTATCTTGTCCTGCTTAACTTCTCTAGTCTTGTTTACCCTTGTCTAGACTTGCTTAGTCAACTTTCTTCCCTGCCGCACAGGCCTTAAGCTGTGTTTCAAGCTGATCCAAAGCTTTTATCTTTTCTGAAAGTACCTGAGAGGGAAGTTCAAAACGAGCTCCAAGTTTTTTGCGATTAACTTCATCAACAATGCGCAGACGTAAGTTTTCACCTACGGCAAAGTAGGCCCCACTTGCATAAGCAATGGTGCCGCCCTGCAAGAGTGAATTGACCTTATGAGGATGATGAGTCAAGTGCCAACCAGCAACCATGTTAGTGACACCAAGGGCTACTTTGGTGCTACCAACAAATAAACCAGCGCGAGTATTTTCTGTAGCAGAGCGGGTACCGGCACGAATCTCACGGGTAGCTAGAGCGAATTGCTTGCGGCGCTGTGAGGCCTCCAGATCATAGGCCGACAATAGAGCCACTGACTTACTTGAACAAGTACTGGCGCCACCGACACTCGCCTGCGCGCTCAGTAAGGTATTGAGTTGACTTCTATGAATCTCTAATTCATTTACTGTATGGGGCGAGATACCAGCTACAACTGGGCGCAAGGCTCGTCTATGCGAAGCAGCAACTATTTTACCTACTCCTTGAGCAAGCAAGGGAGTAAACATGATCAAAGCGCCTGAGGTGGTAGTGAGAACTCCTGCACCACCAGACAAATGCGGTCTCTGCTCATGAGTCTGTATAATATTACCAAGATTGCCCACGGCCCCTGTGGTATTTTTGGCTATATCGAAAATATAGAGAGAGTCTTGAAATGCTCTAAATCTCTTAGCGGCAATATGATAGTCCGAATATTCTTGCAAACCCATATCAGTGATATCGCGCAGAACGTTCTCCTCGGCTTGAGCTATAGCCAGGTCGTTTCCCTCTAAGTGCGCAGCGGCAACGGCACTAGCGCGCTGGGCGAACAGCTCCTTAATGTCCTTACGCAGAGCAAGGACAAAATTGATACTATCCTTGGAACCATAACCTTTTTTGTGGGCAGCTCGACCATGATGAATGTTGATACCAAGTTCAATACCAGAACCAATGGCGCCAACGGTCTGGCCCAGCATTTGCAGCAACAAGCCCTTCTCTTGCGTAACCCGATCAACTCCATTAGAGACATAACTAACTTTGCCGCTACTGTTAACACGATAAATATTGGCATTTTCAATAACGCGATGGCGATCGACGAGCTGTTTGGTCAAACCAGCAGCAGTCATACCGGCATTAGCTTCCTGAAAGACGAAATAGCGCCAGCCCCGCCAGCGTCCTTGAATATTGTTGTATTTGCGAAAATTGATACTAAAGCGCTCTAGTTCGATCTCTTTAAGAAGAATTTGCCGGTTTATTTCCTCGACCTCAGTAACAGCCGCACAAGTAGGCATAGCCAATGAACATTGCAACAGAGCGCAAACCAACAAGCTCACCACTGTTACTCTAATCTTGCTGGCGATGGCAAAGGGTTGAATCATTTCGTTATTGTGCGTTCGCCTCTAATTCTTGCAAACAAGCAAAAGCTCTTGCCACCCCTGAAGCAGCAGCCTGGCGATACCAATATATCGCTTGCTCAAGATCGACGGCCACAAATTTACCGTGCTGATAGCAAGCAGCTAAATCAAATTGCCCGCGCCCTGAGCCATTCTTAGCGGCCGCTTCATACCACTTGAAAGCATCGCTATCGCTTTGCGGCGTTCCCCAGCCACGATCGTACATATAAGCGACATTGAATTGGCCATCGCAGTCGCCTTGACTGGCCGCCAATTTAAACCAATGCAAGGCTTGGGTGTAATCGCGCTCCACTCCTAGGCCATTGAGATACAAAGAGCCCAAATTATATTGAGCCACACTGTAGCCAGCCTCAGCTGCCTCTAAATAATATTGACGGGCCAGCTCGACATTGCGCTCGACCCCTTCACCTTTCAGCAGCATCAAGCCCTGCTGGGTCTTCGCTACCAAATCTCCGCTGAGCACCTTAGCCGATAAATCAAGAAATTTCTTTTGAGCGGCAAGATCAATGTTCAAAGACATAGAAATAAGTTTCTCTTCCAAATTGCATCAGGCAAAATTCTACGACAATTGACAGCAAGTTCAGGGTTATTCCTGAGGTGCAAGCAAGGAGCGGGTGATTTAATCGGGAAAGCACCCAACGAGGCCAAAAATGCAGACACAGGCAAGAAAACTCACGCTATCAAACCTCTTGACCCTATATTTGACCACAGTAGCGGCAACGTTGACCAGCCCTGAGCTCACTCTAGCAGCCCGAGCCAATGAAGTAAAAACTGCAAAAATAGAACAAACTCAGAGCCAAAGCCAAACAGGAGAGCTGAGCAGCGATGCAGCCGTGCACAGCCTCGCTCATATGCCAGTTAGAGAAGTAACAATCTTCAAAGACGGCCACGCCCTGCTCGTCCACGAAGGTCTAATGCCACTAACCACTGGCGGCGATGTTGTACTTGAAGACTTACCCAAGCCCGTCCTTGGCACCTTTTTTCCATATAGCCTGGAACCCCAAGCAAAACTAAATTCAGTCACGGCTGGCAGGCGAAAAATCACCAACAGTCAAACAGCTCTTACCCTACCGGAATTAATTGCCGCCAATGCTGGGGCTATGGTGCGTATCGATGAAGTAATTGGTGTGGGCGCAAATGCCAAGCTCGCTTCCTACGATGCCAAAATAATTGGCATTCCGACCCGCTCAGCGGAAGAACTAGCCAAAGCCGGCCAAGAGCGGGCTGATGCCGCCTTGCTGCTGCCACAGAAAAGCAACTTAGTAAAGCTAAAAACAGAAACTGGAATTAGTTATGTAGCAATTGATCGCATCCAAACCCTTTCATTTAAATCTGAGCCCGATGCGCAACTCAAAGATGAATATATTCGCAACACCCTGACAATGGCCCTAGATTGGCAGAAAAGCGGCAATACGAAAGCCAAAGTTGGCATGATGTACCTGGAGAAAGGCATTAGATGGATACCAAACTACAAAGTAACAATTGACGGCCAAGGCAAGGCAAAAGTGCAGCTGCAAGCCACACTAGTCAACGATCTCACTGACCTAAAAGACGTCAATTGCAATCTAGTTGTTGGCGTTCCTTCGTTTGCCTTCAAAGGCGATATCGACCCGATCTCACTATCTGAAACCCTGGCCCAAGTGGCATCTTATGCAGGGCAAGACTCACGCTTGCGTAACAGATTTAGCAACGCCATCATGTCGCAGTCGGTCGGCTATGCCAGAGATAGCGATGACGCTAAAAACGAGGCGGCACCCACCAGCACAGAGTCAAGCAAGAACGAAGATCTCTTTGTTTTCAACCTCAAGCACCTGAGCTTAAAGAAGGGCGAACGCATGGTCGTACCAGTGCAAGAATATAGCGTTGAGTACAAAGATCTCTATGCCTTCGAGCTTGCAGTTGCGCCACCACCAGAGGTGCAGAGCCAAGGCAGTCATATCAATGCGGGACAAACCGAAGAGCAAAGACTCGCCGACAGCAACAAAGTCATTCACAAGATACGCTTGTTCAATAGTAGCAAGCAGCCCTTCACCACAGCCCCGGCACTAATAGTAGTGGCAGAGCCAAATGCTAAAAATAACAACCGTACCAGCGACGGCGAAGTTTTAGCACAGGGCATGATGACCTATGCCTCACCGGGTAGCAACGCCGATCTCACCCTCACTAACGCCGTCGATATCAAAGCCAAGAAAGACGAGAAAGAAACCAGCAGAACTCCAGATGCTGTAACTTGGCAAGACTACAAGTATGCCCGAGTCAATCTTGCCGGCACAATCACCCTGACCAACTATATGAACAAGCCAGTCACAGTTGAGATAACAAGAAAGGTACTTGGCCGCCTTGATAACGTCTCAAAAGGCGGCATCATGACAATGACCAATACCATAGACGAAATGAGAGGTAGTGACCTGCCGCCCTGGTGGGGTTATTTCAATTGGCCAGGCTGGTGGTCATATATGAATGGCATTGGCAAATTTACTTTCTGCGAAACTATTCAGCCAGGCAAAAGCATAAATGTAGAATATGGCTGGCACTATTTCTGGCGTTAGAACAGTTCTCTAATAAGCCGGAATCATGGCCGGGCATTCTTTGGCCTTCTCGGCCGCCTCAGCAAAAGCAGTCGCCCCTTCACTACCGAGTTTTTCGGCCAAGACCATGGCCCGCTCTCTCTCAATTGTCAATGCAGCAGGATCTGTCCAAGTGTCATAAGGGAAATCAGCACTCTTTTGCCGACGAAACCAAATTTCGACACCCTCGCTCTTCCATACCAGAACAGCCGGAAGTGGTTGGCCGTCATCGCTGTGCTTTTGTAATCCCATCAAAACAGAACGCGGCAGCTTGACTACCATGCCACCGGGGTAAAGCTTCACTTCGCTCTCGCGCACTACTTCAATAAGCTCTGAAGTAAGTTTGTGAACAGCCACTAGATGCCCACTCTCTTGGCGACACCAAGGCAGGTTCTTCAAATACTGAACGAACTCAGTGCCCACATAAGCGGCTTGCGAGTCAACAAAATCGGTCATTTCAAGTAATGCTCCGGTTAATAGCTGCTACTAATTTACCCACATCGTCAGTTGTGATCAGTGGAAATAATATTAAGAGTGAGGCTGATAATCAAACTAAATTGTCGCAAGTGTATAAGCAGATGCGTCTTGGGCGTTAATATTCTCTTGTGTGTGGAACATTCATAGAGACCACAGATTTAATGTGGTTGATGCTGGTGCATTTGCCGTAGCATGTGACAAAGCCATTCACTTGAGCGCAATTATGCAAATGAAAGCGTCCCTAGGTATCTAATCAACTCCAGAAGAAAGCAGCAAAATGGGCAACGAAGAAGGTAACAACACTCCAACTGCATTTCTAGTCGACTTGGTCTCCAACCGGAAGATACCAGTCGCTACGCCTAGATGTCGAGTCGGCCGCGACGACCTCAACGACATCGTTATTAGTGGCGATCAATCGATTTCTCGATTCCACTTCATCATTAGCTATGAGAACGATGAATTTACCGTTCAAGATGCTAAGAGCCGTCACGGCACATTCTTAAATGGCAACCAGATCACGAGCCCAGAAAACATTAAAGACGGTGATGTATTAAAGGTAGGAGTGTCTCTCTTTTGGTTCGTCGTTGAAGCGGTACAAGCACCGGGCTCGGAACCTGTGAATCCACCGACAGTGGCCGCGATTAGTAACGAGCGCTCAGACGGTGTTGGCATCACGGTCAAGGGGCAGTCGGCAGCAGCAGTCGAAGCCTCTCCTATGACTGATACCAGCGCTAACCTTAGAGCTGTCGACGATGGCGCCTCCAAGTCTGCCACTCAAGAGATGGCCATGCCAGACGCCAAAACCATCGACAAGATGGAAGAAGCAGCCAACTCAATTCAAATTGAGACCAAGGCAGATGCCCCCAAGGCGTCTCTGGCATCGCTCTTGCAGCCCCTGGCGACAGAGGTAGTACAGAGTAATGAAGACGCTGTCAAAGCTAAGCTAGCGGCCCAAGACAAAGAGCTGCTAGAAGAAATGGAGAGCTCCACTGAGCAAGCCAGCGAAGCTTCAGCAGAGAGCCCAGACACAGCGACAGAAAGCGCCGATGTGCTTGGTGGCTACAAGATGTCAGAACCGACCTACAGCGGAGCCGATAGCGTTCTTGAAAGCGCAGCCAATGCCAGCAGCGCACCCGAACCTAGTCTGCCAGCAGAGGCCGAAGCAGCTAAAGATTCAACTGCTGAAAACAACGGCAGTGAACTACCAGAGAAGATATTGAACAAACCGAGCGATACAGTTACCCTTGAGGCCCTTCAGCCTACGGGACTGGCTTCATCTCTCGGCAGCAGCCCTGGCGATAGCAAGGATGTGCCAGCGGCGGCTGAGGCCGAAGCCAAGCAGGAAGACTCTAAGATGGCACTGGGAGGACTTCTATCAAGCCAAGAAGAAACAGCGGTAGCAGCCGACTTGAAAGCTCAAGAAGTTGAAGCAAGTGAAAACTCCGCGGCGGAAGTGACAGAAGTAGTCGCCGAAAAACAAGAGGAAGCGCAAAAGGAAACCGAAGCCGAATTGGCGCAAGCTGAGCCTGAAGTCACCGTGGCCGAAAGTTCTACCTTATCGCCACATAACGCTGAAATCACTGGGGAATCAGGGTCTAATGGATCGGCGGCCGCCAAACTACCTGGCGAGTCTTCTAGCATAGGTCTCGGTTCTATTAAATTAGACGACGCAATGACACAACGAGCGGGGGCTACTGACGTGCCGGATTGGACAAAAAGATATTTCTCAGATGAAATCGCAAAGCTCAATACTGAGCTCGATGAACTGAATGAACAGGTAAAACTCGCGCAACAGAAAATTCGCGACGTTGAAACCCGGGTAGCTCTAACCAAAGGGGTGCGCAATACTCTGCTTACTACAACTGGTGACGAACTAGTTGAAGCTTGTGGCAAGGTACTTGGTTTAGTTGGCTGGAAAGTTACGATTGCAGCCGATGACAAACATGAACTAAGACTTGAAGTTGATGATAAACATGTCTGCATTGCTCGCGTAATCTGGACAACCACACAGGCTGAACGCTCTCACCTTGGTCAGCTATCAATTTCACAAACCCGCTATTGGTGCGAAAAAGGCACTGAGCCTAAAGGCATCTTGATCGTCAGCAAGATAAGCGACCAGCCTCCAACCGGCGGCGGTTCGTCAGTTGAGGAAATGGAGCTAGCTGAATACGCAGCCAAGAAGAATGTCTGCTTGATGACCACCATGCAACTTCTCTCTCTTTACAAAGAAGTAGCATTAGATGACGCCAAGCCAGATGTCTTGAGAACAGCAATTGTCCAAGCAAACGGTTGGCTCTCTGGCCACGACCTTGAGCCGGGCACAGCAGAGATAGTTGAAAAAGAAGATGCTTCACAGACCTCAAACAAGCTAAGTTCGCTACTCTCAGCCTCTAGCTAGAGAGTACAGGCAACAATTTAGAGTTCGACTGACAGAGAAGACCTAGGTCTTCTCTGTTTTTTCACAGTAGAATTAGAGTTGCCATGAACACCCCCCGCCAGGTAACATTTTGGAATCAACGAAACCAAGCAGAATTCGTATCATTCTTGCTTTTCTTACGATCTATTTGATTTGGGGATCGACTTATTGATTTGGGGATCGACTTACATTGCCATTAAGTTTGCCCTTGAAAGTTTTCCGCCATTCTTGATGGGAGCCTCGCGCTTTTTCACAGCCGGACTAATCATGTGTAGCTGGATGCTATTTCGCGGCTGCCCTCGACCAAATCGCACACACATATTACCGACACTAACCCTCGGCACCTTACTATTAGTAGTGGGAAGCATGGGGGTGGTACTGGCAGAAAAGACAGTGCCATCAGGTATGGTATCGCTACTAGTAGCCATGGTGCCAGTTTTTATAGTACTGCTGCAATGGCTTAAACCCAAGGGAATCAAGCCGACAAAGCGGGTGATAATGGGGCTAATCACTGGTATTTGCGGATTAGTATTCTTGATTGAACCGCAAAAATTCTCTGGTGCTGAAAGTATTGATTTACTCGGAGTAGCTTTCGTTCTAATCGGCTGCTTGGGTTCGGCTGCCGGTGCCATCTATTCGAGATCAGCACACTTGCCCGATTCACAGCAGCTAGCAGCAGGAATGGAAATGCTATTTGCCGGACTAGTACTGTTCGTTTGCTCTGCCTGCGCCGGTGAGTTCAGCAAAATACAGCAATTACATATTTCACTAGTATCGGGCCTTTCTTGGCTCTATCTCATGGTATTTGGCTCGATGATAGCCTTTTCGGTCTACATCTGGCTGCTCAAGCAAGTAAATCCCGCCCATGTTTCCACCTACGCTTATGTCAACCCAGTAGTAGCGATATTTCTTGGCTGGTGGCTTGCCGGAGAAACCATTTCTATGCAAACATTTATAGGAGCGGGAGTAATTTTAGGGGCAGTCTGGTTGATTACCCAAAGCGGACCGAAGCCTGAACCCGCCCTAGCACTGGCCGGAGATGCCACAGCATTAGAGGCCTGCGCCTTAGATTGACACAATAGTTGCTGCAAACTATGGGTCTTTTGCCTTAGCAGCTGATACTGGAGACTTTTTGACAGACTTCTTTGCACCGGGCTTAGTCGACTTGCTAGACGACTTATCTTTAGCAGGAGATTGCTTCAAAGCACTCTTCTTTGTCAACGCCGCGGCTCCAGCTTTTGCAGCACTAGCAGAAGCTTTACCGTCCCCTTTAATATTCTTAGGATTATTAGAATCCTTCGGCCCCGCAGTTTTTTCAATAACTTTCTTTTGCACTTCTTTCCTTAGCACCACCGGCGGTAGCTTTGGATCGACAACTAAAACCTGCCGACTATGAAAGCCATAGGCATACGCCACAAAGAAAGTGTCGACCACCAGCAAGAATGAAATAAATTTGCCCTTAGCTTTCATGCTTATTTCGCAGTGAAATGTTTAGTGTCACTAACATCATCGCTTTCAGAGGCATTGCGAGCATAGCTCAATACCACTGATGAAGGCTCAAAATTCTCCTGAACATGAGGCCCGGAGACCAATTGCACAGTCAAAACCGAAGCAGCATCACCAGGGTGCTTATTGTACTGAGCTCCAAGTGCTTTCGCTTCGAAAGTGACTTCGTTATCTCCCTCTTTGACAAAGCGTGTAATATCAACATTCTTGCCAGGTCCAAAGAAATTATCCACCGGCGTATCGTTGATTTTTACTGTAATTGAATAGCCCGTATAGTCCACGCCAGAAGATGAAATCCAATATTTAACTTTAGCTTTTTTGGCCTTAGCGCTGCTTTCATCAGCTACTTCTGCGGCCTTAGACTCGGCTTTAGATTCAGTTTTACCCTCAGCTTTCGCAGGCGGTGCAGTTGACGCCGCAGTTGGAGGAAGGGCATTGGCAGTGCCGGGAGGGACACTCTGCACAGGGGCCAAGCGCTCATGTATGCCTAAAAAATATCCGCCAAATCCAGAACCACCCATTAGCAGAGCGAGAATGAGCAAATCAAGCATCGCTTTGACCAACTCATTGCCTTTCTGTTTTACGGCCTGCACAACTGGCTTATCTGCCATTAGCCACCCCCAATAATCTGCCTTCCATTTTATCCCCGGGCGGAGACTAATACTATCCTTCGCACGGTATAAAATTAAGAGATAAAAGGGGCACCTAAGTGACGGAACCAGCTAGATCTCGAAACCGTCAAACCCTGCAAGCTGTGGCCACAGTCTCTCTCTTGCTGACCACCTGGTTGGCATCTGCCAGCCCAGCGGCCCACGGGAAAAGCTTAGTCAAAAGCTACGCCATCGAAAACCAAGCTTACACACTCTCTGCCCAGGCCGAAGAACTGTCAAGACAGGGCAACTATCCTAGTGCTCTAGCGCTATTGAAGCAAGCCGCTAGCTATGATCCGACTTCCTACTCTGAACGCATTCACTTAGATATGGCCGACTGCTACCAGAAGCTGAAAAATCTCGACCAGGCCATCGTTGAGACAAAGGCGGCCGCCAATTTCAACCCAGAGAGAAGCAATAACTTATACATGCTTGCTCTGATTTATTATCAGGCGGAAAGATTTGAGCTCTGTATCACCACCCTGAATAGCTATATCAAAGTAGCCGACCCGGCCGGAAGGGCTCAAGCACAAGAGCTACTTGTACGGGTGAAATCATACGACTGCGCCAAACTAGGCACGGCGAAGCTTGGCTCAGGCCAGGTGAAAGAAGCAATAAAATATCTTGAGCTGGCGAGCAGCGCTGACCCTTCTGCCAATTCGTCTTGTGTGCACGCCAATCTATGCTACGCCTATCGCCAGTCTGGACAGCTAGACAAAGCCATTGCCGAGGGCAAGAAGGCCCTGCAATATGATGCCAAAGATAGCAACGTCACTTACAATCTGGCCATAAGCTATCAAGATCAGGCTAATTTTGTCGAAGCAATTTCATGGTTGCGCCGCTACCTTGAGCTAGAAAGTGACAGCAATAGACGCACCCAGGCAGAACAACTGATTTCTGAATTACAAGACGATCTCAAAAAGCTTAAGAGTGCAAATAATAGTCGCCCAGACTATTTAGAGATCTTGAAAGAAAAAGACCACCTCTGGACTTGGTCAAGTAAAGACCTTCCACTGAAAGTATTCATTAGCTCAGCCAAAGGTGTAGCTGGCTATCGCTCAGCTTATCGCAACTATGTCATCAAAGCACTCGACACCTGGTGTGAAGCATCAGGTAAAAAAATCAGATATATCATTGTCAAAGATAGTGCGGAAGCTGACATCAAAGTGCGCTGGACAGCTGCTGCTCTCGATTCCTCCTCTGAGACAAGGGTATCAGCTGGCGTGACAAGCTTGACCAGAAGCGAAAACGAACTAAGCGAAGCTGTTGTCAATTTGCGCACCACTGACCCGTTTACCGCTGGTTTTGTCAAAAATGGCGAAATGGCCTCAACTACAATGCATGAAATTGGCCACGCTCTTGGCCTCGATCACTCAAATTGTATTTACGACGTTATGTATTTTCGTGCTTT
This sequence comes from Obscuribacteraceae bacterium (SeqCode), assembly GCA_044378815.1. Lineage (GTDB taxonomy): Bacteria > Cyanobacteriota > Vampirovibrionia > Obscuribacterales > Obscuribacteraceae. Next base: position 11,174 of record JBIPOV010000014.1, read on the forward strand.
CCCCAAACAAACGGGTCTTCCCACCAAGCGCGACAGAGCTACCATAGCCCTTCTCTATGGCAACCACCCTGGTGTTACTTTCGCACCGAACCCAGAGGCCAATACACCTGATGCGGTTGTGGTGTTTTCACCGCCGCCGTCCTTTGCACCACCACTGCCACCAAAGGCAGACAAGCTTGTGCCACCACTCTTTATTCCACCGCCTTTCAATGCTGTGAAAGAAAAGCTGACACCGCCTCTGTTTGTACCACCACTACCAGGCAAAGACAAGCCCAAAGCAGCGAGCGCCCCCATTCCTACTTTCTTACCGCCAGCACTAGTGCCGACTACACCTTTGCCTACAACAAATGACAGCCTCAAGAAAAAGAACACAACAAAGAAAGGAGCTGCAAAAGAAATGCAAGCACCCTTCTTCATACCGCCACCAAAGCCCTAGTACTTAGCGAAACGAAAAGCCTGAATGCGTTTTCAGATTTCAAGAATTTTTCAACTCACCTCAATAATATGGCGACATCGAAGGCAATGCCGACGATGCATACAACTAATAAAATGAGGTTTCATTAAAATGAGATTTGAAGATGCTGGTCAAGATATAATTCCATACATATCGCCAAAGACAGATGCTCAAGCAGATAGAAGTTTAGGCCAGCAGGTCATGGACTTAGTAAGAAGCGGCGCGGCAGAAATTGCCACAGTAGGCAAGGCCACAATCAGTGAGAAAATCAATCAAGTCGCTGATTTCACCAAAGAACTCGAGATAGAAAGCATCCTTAGCGGTGCATGCCGGAGCGGCGCGAAAGATCTTGCCACCAATAACATGGACAAGCTCCTAAACATGGCCGCAAAGATGCCAGATGGAAAACTCGAAACCGCCAGACTAGCCGATCAGGCCGTCCTCATCGCCGGTGGGTGCTTGGATAGAGATACCGCAAATTTCCTGCGCAACGTTCAATCTATAGAAAAACGCGGTAATCACTTCGAAGTCGAATTCAGAAATACCGCCTCCATCAAAGTAGGTGAAAATGTCCCTGGCACAGGCGGACTAGTAGAACTCTCAAAAATGCAAATGGATACAGTGTCTTTTGATCTAGTTTCCCGAGACGGCGCACAAGAACTCGTCAACATAAAGGGAATGAATCTGAAGTTCGAAGGACCGCTGGGTTACGATTTTGACGGCACGGTCAAGAGTGTAACAATGGTGAGAGGAGCCGATGATCGCCTGCACTACCAAGCTCAGGTCGCTCAAAAATCAGTGCTAGCTCACATTCTTGGCGCGCCATCTGAAGTCACTATCAATTTAAAACCAGATGGCAATGGCCACCTAGTATTATCAAATCCAGCCGAGATCAAAACGAAAATCTTACAATCAGTAGTTATCGGCCAAGCATTACCTGTCGTACTTCCCGGAGGGCTAGGCACAGTAATTGGAGGAATGACAAGATAATTTTTCCTGGATTGATCAAAATCAAAATTCAGCAGAGAAGAGGCTTGAACGCTTTTCCATTATCTCTCCTTAGATCGCAAATCAATTAGAATCTGATTCCAAATTGATTTGCGATCAGTCCATTCATTGCGTACTTAGTTCGCGCTAATTTCCTGAGACTTTTTCATGTCGATGACAAAGCGATACTTAACGTCTTGCTTGAGCAAGCGCTCACATGCCTCGTTCACTTGCGACATTTCAATCATTTCGACTTCGGCAACGATATTGTGTTTAGCACAAAAATCGAGCATCTCTTGGGTCTCCTTGATACCACCAGTGGCAGAGCCAGCAAAGTTTCGTCTCTTGGGCAGCAAGGCAAAGGCATGCACAGACAATGGCCTCTCTGGCGCACCGACGAGAGTCAGGGTGCCATCTCTCTTAAGCAGTGCGAAATAGGCATTTAAATCGTGATCAGCCGAAACGCAATCAAGAATGAAATCAAAAGAAGTAGCATGTTGGGCCATTTCATCAGCATTCTTAGAAAGCACGACTTCGTCAGCCCCAAGCTTCTTCGCATCTTCAACCTTTGAAGGCGAAGTTGTGAATAGCACCACACGAGCGCCTAGTGCCTTAGCGAACTTTACTCCGAGGTGTCCGAGGCCACCAAGACCGACGATACCGACCTTTTTACCGGGGCCAACTTTCCAATGCTTCAAGGGCGAGTAGGTGGTGATACCAGCACACAGCAGCGGTGCGGCACTGGCCAAATCAAGACCATCTGGCATGCGCAAAACATATTTTTCACGCACAACAATACTCTGTGAATAACCACCAAAAGTGGTGCCACCAATATGCTCATCTTCGGAATTATAAGTGCCAACATTATGCTCACACTAGACTTCTAAATCTTCATTGCAGTCAGCACATTGGCCACAAGAATCAACTGTGGTACCCACAGCAACCAGGTCACCGACCTTGAATTTTTTTACCGCTGAACCAATAGCTGCAACTTTGCCCACCATTTCGTGGCCAGGCACAACCGGATATTGAGTAATACTCCACTCATTACGGGCCATATGTAAGTCGGAGTGGCAGACGCCGCAGAAGAGAATCTCAAGCTGCACGTCATCGGCCAACAGTTCTCGACGTGGAATCTTCATTGATTGCAAGTTTGCCTAATCCTCCGGTCGACCGTTCAAAAGCACACAGGGTAGGATGTATAATCTTTTTATGTCTAAACAACTTTTGACCACAACTATTAAACATGCAATGCGCATCGCCACAACTCCGAGCGTACGCAAAACCTGCCTAGCAAACGTGTTACAGCCATTTCAATGCCTTTTGAATGCGAAACATTTGCCAGCGAGGAAAATCCTCTTTTAGCAATCACTATCAATATAGAGCTGCCAGTTCTTAGAGAGCTAGTGCTACAAATGGACATAAAACCAAGGCGCGATAAGGTGGCAGAAGCATCTTATGCCCCTCCCCTGACAGCAGAAATTCTTGAACCAGTAGAGCGCCTGATGGCAATTCTTGCTCCAGCAAGCGAAGGTTCAGCCGAGGCTTTGTGCGACCTGAAAGTAGTGAGCGGCCAAATCTTGCGCGCGATCTACTACCGAGTTCTCCGGGGGCCGCATGGTAGCGCCCTTTATGCACTGGCTACACGGCAAGGGCACTTGAGCGATATGAATAGTGTGCTTGAGCTTATTCATGAAAAGTACGCCAGCGAAATAAGCGTTGATGACCTCGCTCGTTCGTTGAACATGAGCGCCACCATGTTTCACCAGCATTTCAAAGATCTGACAGCTACTTCGCCCTTGCAGTATGTCAAATCGCTACGCTTGCCCAAAGCAAAAATTCTCATGGTGCAAGATGGCTTGAACGCCTCAGAGGCTTCCAAAAAAGTTGCTAGAACCCGGGCGCTCTATGGCATGGCCCCAGAAGAGCTAGAAGAGCTCGTGGTCAGCAGGTAGAAAACTACAATTCAATTTTCAATTATTTCTTGAACTGAGTGCACAATCTTACTTAGTGCAAGCGAGCCAAGAGTGCCTATCTTCTTCGTAAAACGCGAGTGAGAAACAGTTCTTACCTGGTGAGCCATACTGTAACTCGCCTTGGTCAATCCCCCCTCTGGCGGCAGAATCTCGACCATAATCGGCGAGAGTTTGCCAGACTTGGTAAACCAACCAGTTCCAGTGAATGGAACGACTATGCTCAAGCCTATCTTGGTGTTCATTTGATCGTTGCTGAGGACTACGCAAGGGCGAACCTTCGCTTGCTCATGCCCTTCCGTCGGATCCAAGTTGACCAGCCAAACTTCACCTTTAAGAGGCATTATCTAGCCCGTCTGCAATGGCGCAATCCCACACTTTATTCTCAGCCTGGAACTCGGCAAGCTGCTCAGGATTGGCTGTCAACAAGTCAAAAGTTTCTCCTACTTCCTGCAAATAATTTTGCTTGCGAAGTTCTTCGCACATGCGGTGGATGACGTCAGCGGCCGTGCAGCCCAAGAACTTTGCCTGTTCATTTATCAAAGCAATATCATTCTCAAAAGCCTTAACAGTCTTCTGACTACCTTTCCTTGTTTCGAATTCTGCAAGCATTGGAACCTTCTCTTCCCCAGAACAAGTCGTATACCAAATTGTATACCGAGGACCACGGGTCGTCAAGAGACGCCTGTATACGGCTCACAAAATGGCCCACTAGCAAACCCTGAGAACTAAACCCTCGGCTCCACAGCTTGAACCAAGGCCTTCTCGGCCTTGCGCATTAGGCGCGTTTGCAGACGGTCGAGATAAATATAGAACACTGGGGTAATATACAGTGTCACCACCTGCGATACCAACAGACCACCAACGACGGTCAAACCCAAGGGCTGACGCGATTCAGATCCGGCACCAAGACCAATAGCAATTGGCACAGCCCCCATGAGGGCAGCCATGGTGGTCATCATAATGGGCCTGAAGCGCGTCAGACAGGCTTCGTAAATAGCTTGCTCCGGCGGCTTACCCTGCTCACGCTCTGCATCTAAAGCAAAGTCAATCATCATGATGGCGTTTTTCTTGACGATACCAATCAACATGATTAAGCCAAGAAATCCATAAATATCCAAATCATGCTTGGTGATGAGCAGCACCAGTAGAGCACCAAGGCCGGCCGAGGGCAGACCTGAAAGAATGGTAATGGGATGGATAAAGCTCTCGTAGAGAATACCAAGCACAATGTAGATAACCAGTATGGCAATGGCAAGCAGCATCCAAAGATTCTGGAATGAATCTTCAAAGGCCTCTGCCGTGCCCTGGAAGGCCGTTGTTACTGACTTGGGCACGGTGGTCGCCGCCAGTCGATTAATCTCACCCACCGCTTCACCAAGAGATTTGCCTGGCAGCAAATTGAATGAAATAGTCACCGATGAAAACTGGCCAAGGTGGTTCACCAACAATGGGCCTATTCCAGTTTTAATCTCGGCGATGGTATCAAGCGGCACCAGACGACCACTTGGTGTATGCAAGAAAAGCTGTTTGAGCACAGAGGGGTCGCGGTAAAAGCGTGGCTCCACTTCAATGATTACCCAATACTGGTTAGCCGGAGTGTACATGGTTGAAATCTGCCGCGTGGCATAAGCGCTAGACAGCGCATCTTCCACTTGCTGCATAGTCAAACCAAGCTGTGAGCACTTGTCGCGATTGATCTTAATATGCACTTCGGGGTTGTCTACTTGCATATCGCTAGCAACATCCACAACTCCAGACAGTTCTTTTACTTTATCTAGCAGGGCGTGCCCAGCCGCATAGAGTTCGTCACGGTTCGGGCTTGACAAAGTAAACTGATAGAGTGACTTAGTTACTTGACCGCCAATGGTAATGGTGGGCGGGTTCTGCAAATATGAATTGATACCGGGCACCGCAGCAAGCTTGGTAGACAATTCAGCAATGACATCATGAACTGACATCTTGCCACTACGCTCCTCTTTGGGCTTAAGCACAATCAAGATACGACCTTGATTAAGAGCGATATTAGGACTGCCGTTACCCACTCCCAAACTAGACATATAACTATGCACACTGGGGTCTTGGGCAATAATATCGGTCAAGGTTTTATGCAATTTGACCATGGCATCATAAGAAGTACCTTGGTCAGCCTCGGTCATACAGACGATCTGCCCAGTATCTTCAGTAGGCATAAAGCCTTTTGGAATCACGGCAAAAAGATAACCTGTAGCCATAAACATCATAGTAAAGACCACAAGCACCGAGGCCTTGTTATTGAGAGCAATAGTAAGCGACCAATCATAAAGCTCAAGAGCCCGCTTAAAGACTTTCTCAGCGGCACGAACAAAAATGCTTTGCTCCTCTTTCTTCTCAGCTTTGAGAAAACGGCTACAGAGCATGGGTGTAAGGCTAATTGAAATAAAGCCAGAAATTAGAATGGCAACTGAAATGGTCACGGCAAATTCATTAAAGAGCCGACCGACGATTCCAGGCAACAATAGAACTGGAATAAACACTGCCACCAGAGACAATGTCATCGACAGAATTGTAAAACCAATTTCTCGAGAGCCGTTTAGTGCTGCTTCCATAGGCGTCTCGCCCATTTCCATATGGCGCACAATGTTCTCAAGCATAACAATAGCGTCATCCACCACAAAGCCCACCGAAAGCGAGAGCGCCATCAACGATAGGTTGTCTAAGCTAAAGCCCAATAATTTCATGGCAGCAAAAGTACCAACCACCGAAATCGGTAAAGCCAAGCTAGGAATGACAGTGGCAGAGAGATTACCAAGAAAGACAAAAATTACTAGAACAACCAGGGCCACTGTTAACAGCAGGGTGATTTGCACATCCTTGACCGACTCGCGAATAGTTTGCGATTGGTCATAGAGCACATCTAAATGAACAGTTTCTGGGGTCAGTGTCTTAAATGATGGCAATAACTTCTTGATGCTGTCGACTACCTGAATAGTATTGGCGCCAGGCTGCTTCAGCACCGCCAAAATGATGGCTGGCTTGCCGTTGTAGATACCGCCCGACTTATCATTCTGCACACTATCAATAACTTGTCCCAGGTTCTCTAAGCGAATAGGAGCATTGTTTTGATAAGCAACAATGACTGGTTTGTAAGCAGCGGCACTGAGCAACTGACCATTAGACTGAATCGTGAAAGCCTGATGCTTGCCCCAGAGGGTTCCGGTGGGCTGATTTTGATTAGCAGACACCACCGCAGCCATAACATCATTGATACCAAGGCCATAAGTGGCGAGCCTCTGGGGATTTACCTGCACTCGAACAGCATAGGCCTGAGAGCCATTGACCTGAACCTGAGCCACACCGCTTATGCGCGACATGCGCTGGGCAATTAGCGTTTCGGCATAATAATCAACTTGATGCAGAGGCAAACTATCAGAACTTACCGCCAAATAAATCACTGGTTGGCTAGCGGGGTTTACTTTCGAAAAAGTCGGCGGCATGGTCATCTGCGGCGGCAGTTGTTTAGAAGCTGCTGTTATTGCCGCTTGGACATCAAGAGAAGCGCCATCCATATCGCGGGAAGGGTCGAACTGCAAAGTAATAAGCGACTGGCTGAGAGTGCTGGTAGAAGTCATCTGCGTCAAGCCAGCGATGGTGGCAAATTGCTTTTCTAGTGGCATCGACACGGCAGACGCCATGGTCTCAGCGCTAGCACCAGGAAGGGTACCGGTCACCTGCAAGGTGGGGAAATCGACGTTAGGCAAGTCACTGATAGGCAAGGCCTGATAGCCCATCAAGCCAAAGAAAAGAATGGCTATCATCACCAGGGTGGTCATTACTGGCCGCTTAATAAAGATGGCACTGAGATTCATTTGGCGTCCTCATACTTTTCAAGCTGACTGACAGGCCCATCAAGCCGGGGCTTGCGAGGCAGGCGAAAGACAGTCTTATCTTTTATAAAATGCTGAAAGCGATCTAGGTAGATATAAAATACTGGCGTAATATATAAAGTCACCAACTGTGATACCAACAGACCGCCCACAATTGTCATACCAAGGGTTTGCCGCGAGCCACCACTTTCTCCAAAACCAATAGCAATTGGCGAGCTGCCCAAAATAGCTGCCATTGTGGTCATCATGATCGGGCGGAAGCGCACTAAACATGCTTGATAGATAGCAGCCTCAGCTTTAAGATTTTGCTCGCGCTCAACATCGACGGCAAAATCTATCATCATGATGGCATTCTTTTTGACAATGCCAACCAGCAGAATCAGACCTAAAAATCCGTATACGTCGAGATTCATATTGAAAATTATTAGGGTCAAAAGGGCACCCAAACCAGCCGAAGGGAGGCCGGAGAGTATGGTAATCGGGTGAATGAAACTCTCGTAGAGAATGCCTAAAACTATATAGATGACGATGATTGAAATTATCAACAGTACGCCTAAATTCTGAGTAGAACTTTCGAAAGCTTGAGCTGTTCCCTGAAAACTACCAGATACATCTTCAGGCAAACCACTTGCCACCAGTTCTTTTACCGGAGCAACCGCCTCACTCAAGGCCACCCCAGGCTTAAGATTGAACGACACTGTCACAGAGGGAAACTGACCTAAGTGATTAACGAGAAGCGGCCCAGCACCGCGGTCAACAGTAGCAAGAGTATCAAGCGGCACGAGCTGACCATTGCCTGCCCGAACAAAGAACCAGTGCAACATCGAAGGATCTTCAGTATATTGGGGCTCAACTTCGAGTATCACCCAATATTGATTGGTCGGGGTATAAATCACCGAAACCTGCCGGGAAGAATAGGCATTATTGAGCGCGTCCTGCACTTGCTGAACATTGATACCAAGACGAGCACATTTATCTCGGTCAATCTCGACGTTTAGCTGCAAATTCTTCACTTGCAAGTCGCTATTTACGTCTTGCAAATTAGGCATAGCCTTGAGCTTTGCCTCAAAATCACGGGAAGCTTTATATAATTCCTGCAACTCAGAACCTGAGAGAGTTACTTGATACTGCGCTTTGGTTAGCTGTCCACCAATGCGAATACCACCAAGATTTTGCATGAACAAATTGATGCCAGGAACATTGGCAGTTTTCTTGCGCAACTCTTGAATAACCTGGTCAAGAGAGGCATGACCAGGCCGGTCTGCTCTATCTTTCAAGACCATAAAAATACGACCTTGATTGACAGCCTGATTGGGGCCACTGGCACCAACGCTAGACATAGCGCCACGGATGCTGTCATTCTTTAGGACAATATCAGCTAGCATTTGCTGATGCTTAACCATCTCAGTAAATGAAATACCTTCAATTGCTTGAGTCATACCGAAAATCTGGCCGGTATCTTCAGTGGGCATGAAACCCTTAGGTACTTCCTTGAGCAAATATCCTGTGGCCACAAGCATCAAAACAAAACTAAGCAGAACCCAACGTTTATGGCGCAAAGCTGGCTTTAGAGTATAGTCGTAGGCCGCCTGCAAATGACCAAACAAACTATCTGAAATTCTATGCAGCCAATTTTGCTTACTGCCGGCTCGCAAGAAGCGAGCACAGAGCATAGGAGTAAGACTAAGGGCGACAAAACCCGAAATCAAAATAGCGACAGAAATCGTGACAGCGAACTCAAAGAAGAGACGACCGATGATGCCACCAAGAAACAATATTGGAATAAAGACTGCAATCAAAGAAACCGTCATAGAGACAACGGTAAAGCCAATTTCACGCGAACCGTTAACAGCAGCCAGCAAGGGCGGTTCGCCAGCTTCAATGTGACGGACAATATTTTCTAATACCACAATGGCATCATCAATAATGAAACCAACAGACAGGGTAAGTGCCATAAGCGAAATATTGTTTAGGGTAAAGCCAAAGAGCTTAATAGCAGCAAAGGTACCCATCAAGACAATGGGCAGAGTGACACTGGCTATTAGAGTGGTAGGCAAACTACCAAGGGCAAGCACTATTACTAAGACAACTAAGAAAACGGTGATCACTAGAGTGGCTTTGACATCACCCACCGAGCGTCGAATAGAAATACTGCGGTCATAGAGAATTTCAAGATTGACAGCCCCAGGCAGTATTGCCCTGAAGTTAGGCATCATCTTCTTTATATCATCGACAATCTCGATAGTATTTGTGCCCGGCTGGCGCTGTACCGTAAGAATGATGCCACGATGACCGTTATACCAGCTTGCCACTTTATCGGTTTGCACACTGTCAATCACAGTGCCAATATCGCGTATGCGCACCGGCGCGCCCTTGCGATAGGCAATAATGAGAGGCTTAAACGCATCAGCGTTGAAAAGCTGCCCGTTGACGCGAATGTTATAGGAAGTATCAGGACCGTGTAGTGTCCCCGTGGGCAAATTGACATTAGCCTGACGCACAGCCGCCGCCACTTCATCTATGCCTATGCCATAGGCAGCAAGCTTGCGCGGGTCTACTTGAATATGGGGTGCATAAATTTGCGAGCCCATCACCTGCACTTGAGCCACACCAGAAGTCATTGAAAGGCGAGGGGCAATGACGTTTTCAGCATATTCATCAACAGTGTAAAGCGGCAGGGTTTTAGAGCTGAGAGCAACAAAGAGAATCGGCGAATCAGAAGGATTTACCTTACGAAAAGTCGGCGGACTGGGCATACTCGCTGGCAGCCAGGGCCGGGCAGCCACAATAGCAGCTTGCACATCTTGAGCCGCACCATCGATACTGCGGTTTAAAGCGAACTGCAAAGTAATCGAAGTAATACCAGTGGCAGAAGTAGAATTCATTGACTCTAAACCAGCTATGCCACTAAATTGTTTCTCCAAGGGCGTAGCCACAGCTGAAGCCATGGTTTCGCCGTTAGCACCAGGCAAACCAGCGCTAACAGTTATGGTAGGAAAGTCAACTGCCGGCAAATCATTAACAGGCAAAGTGATATAAGCAATCAGGCCAAAAATTACCAGTGCCACCATCAAGAGTGTCGTCATCACCGGACGCATAATGAAGAGGCGCGAAAGATTCACAGGTTCATTTGCCTATAACATCAGGAGCCTGAGTGTCACGTTGCACTTTGACCTTGGAGCCAGGACTGAGCTGCAACTGGCCATCGGTTACAACCGTTTGACCGACAGTGAGACCATCTAGTACAGCAATAAACTCACCAGAACTCTGACCAAGTTTTACCTTGACCAAGTCAACGGTATTATCTGTCTTAAGCACATAGAGAGAGTGCCCCTGCTGTGTAGTCTGCACAGCCCGGGCCGGCACCACCACTGACTTGCCCGCTGGTGGCATAGAAATTACCACATCAACAAACTGACCAGGAAAGAGCTTATGCCCAGCGTTATCGAAGCTAGCACGCAACAAAATTGTACCGGTATTGGTGTTGACTGTATTTTCCATAAAAGAAATATGGCCTTTCACCGCCTCAGCCTTACGGCCTTCAACTAAGGCTCGAATCTTCAAGGTGCCATCGGCCTGAGAGCGACGCAGGTCATTAAGGTACTGTTCTGGCACTGTTACAGTGACATAAATAGGATTAACCTGAGCAATCGTCACCAATGGAGTTGAAGAATTGGGTGATACCACATTGCCTTCATAGACATTGAGGCTGCCGGTGCGACCATCTAAGGGTGAATAAATTTTGGTCCAACTCAACTGCAAGCGCGCCTGGTCAGCCAGACCTTGATCGGCTCGCAGGTTTCCTTTGGCAGTATCAATGGCAGCTCTATCACCACGAGTAACAGCCTTAGCATTTTCAACCATCTTCATATCGGCATCGATGGTAGCCTGAGCTTGAGCCGCACTGGTGCTAATTTGATCGCTCTGCTCTTTAGAGACCGCGCCTTCGCGCACTAATTCGGCATAGCGAGTCACTTGCACATCAGTATATTGAGACTGGGCCCGGTCTCTGCGCAAATTAGCATAGGCCTGACCGATCATAGTCTCATCGCGAGCCAAATTTGCTTGAGCAGCTTCGACTTGCGCCTTATCCCGCGCAACATTACCTTCCGCCTGGGCTAGCGATGCCTGATATGAGCGTGGGTCTATCTGAAATAAGAGCTGACCTTTTTTGACAAACTCACCTTGAGTGAAATGCACTTTCAGCAACTGACCACCAACCTGCGGCGTAATGTTCACAACAGAAAATGGAGTGACGTTACCGATACTACGCAGCTCAATGGGCAGAGCCTGTTCACCCGCCACAGCTACCAAGACTGGCACTATTTTGTCTTTACCGCCTTTACCATCTCTGCTTTCTTTACCGCTTTTTCCAGACTGCCCGGGCCCAGCAGTTGAACCTGAAGCTGAGCTATCTTTACCGTGACGCAGAGAATAAACAGTTGCCGCACTGCCAACTAAGAGCAAGGCTATCAGACTGACTAAAACAGCTTTATTTGATTTTTTTGACTGCATTTTCGCCCCTGGGGCTTGCTCAAGCTCACCCACCGCCTTGGTGTATGGCGTGTCGCGTTTAATGCTAGTGTCCAGTTCTTCTTTCATCTCTTCCCTTAACAGCTATATTTTGGCATTAGCTTCAGTAAATACAGCTTTGAGCAAGGCTAGCGACTCTTCAACGCTGGCCAATTTTTCTGGGGGCAACTGAGCAATCACACGAGACAACTCTTCTATGGCCACAGAGCGGCTACCGAGCAGATGCTCTTCACCGGCAAGAGTGAGACTGAGAATAACATTACGACGGCTGGTGGGGTCATTGGTGCGAACGACCATGCCAGCCTTAACCAGTCGATCAACCATAGTCGAAGCGGTGGCATTAGCAACACCCAGAGACTCAGCCAGGCGGCTCAGACCAGAGCCTGGACAATTTTTAATAAAGGCCATCACCCGCAACTGCGGCAAGGAAGCCGGGGTCTCAGCCTGACGCAGCACATGGCTGCGGATGTAATACATGATGTATGGGACCGTCTCCATAACCTTGGCAGCAACCAGACTGTTTTTGTCTGTTCGGTCTCGTGTATCGCTTGCTGGTCTTGTGTCTGCTGCTTTCACGAGCCCTCCAGCCTATATCTTATCTACTTAGAACTACTTACCACCATTCTTAGTATAGCTAACTATTAGGGAGGCTAATCTATTTTCCCGAAGGGACTGTCAGAAGGCTAGGGTGGCCTGAAGAGCGCGAAAACGACTATCCCCCGGCCTGCGCCACGGCAACCTGCATCCAGGCCAAAACTGTGCGCCCAGCTATTTCAGCTCAATACAATCAAGCGGAGCCTCAATCATAAGAGGCAGAGGCAATCTGTACGGCGCCTGCGGCTTAATGCCGATATCAGAGCTCTTGCGAGAGACAAGGCCGTCGGCAAATTTGCGCACTTCAGTTTCAACCTTGCCAATTAACTGTCCCTGGGCATCAAACTTGAAGGTACGATCGGCTTCAAAGTCAGTACCCGACCTGAAGTGTCGGCGCAGCATCGCACCACGGTTGTCAACCCAGGTGTCCGTTCCGTAGCCATCGGTTATCATTGCGCCGTCAGCAGTCTTCCGCACTATTTTGCCAGCATTGTCGGTAAAAACCTCAGCCTTGAATGGTCCATCCGGGCCCATCCAGTTGTTACCCTGGGAGTCAGGCTCGATGAGCTTGCTGGTATTACCATGAGTATCCGTAAACTCAATTACTTCGTTATTGGCATCGCGCTTTATCACATTGCCGACTTCCTTGACGCTAAGCATGCCGACCCTTTTCCTTACGTAGTTCTTGGTCACAAATCCATTTGCGTCACGGTCCTCAAGTATTTCGTCCCTTTGGCCGCCACGATAATCTTGGCAATCAGAGGCCATAAGTGCTACAACCTGGCCAGCAGTATCATTGAGATAATGCAGTTCACGACCATTCATATACTTAGCCGTGGTCTCATAACGGCTGGTCGCCGGATTGAAGGCTGTGTCGATGGACAGCACATCATTGTCGTTGGCCTTGGGTTGATAGTAATTACCAAATTGAGCCTCCAGAACTGGCACAGTCCGCTTCTGCGAAGTATCAACATGAGGAGAAAGGCCCTCAATAAATCCAAAGATCGTGCGCTTTTGTGCAGCAGGCTGATATTCGACATGACGCCTGAGCACCTTGCCATCAGCAGAAATTGTCTCCGAACCGGTGAAATGCACATTACCGGTTTTCATCAGGATAGAACCATCCACAGAGTCCCCCATAGAGCTCGAGTCAAGCAGGCCCTTATACTTATAAGTAGAGCTGCCGTCGTCGTTTTTGCTGGCCTGGCTGTGACGCTCAAGCACGGCAAATTTATTACCCTTGCGCAACGCTTTCAGACCATTCAAAGTGAAATCAGCTGGCGGCCACTCAGGATAGAAAGTTGCGCCAGGCGGCAACTCCGCTAACCCCGGCGGGCCAACATGGGAATAAGCTCGGGCGGCCATCAAATCGCTCGCTGCCGCCGGACCGGCTTTCACAACAGGCTTGTAATAGCCTAGCGGTTTACCGTCGGCTCGCAACATCACCCCACGCATATTATTAGGATCCTCAAGGTGGAGCACGTCGGCCTTGCCGCCGTCCGCTATGACTACGTTAGCGTACTGCCTAGTGACACGAGCGTTGACTGCTGCCAGATAGTCGCTCATACCACCAGGATTGGTGCGACGCTGCAAGTCGATATCATCCATAAGCTTCTGCAGAGAACGACTTTCAGAGCCTTCCAGAAAGTCCCTATAAGTCTGCTCCACTAACTCAGCATTGACCGGGCGAGCCGAATCGGACGATTTAGAATCGTTCATAGATATACATACCTCAAAATGATTGACTTATTTTGGGTGTCCGGCACTACGGGGGTTGTTGCCGATAGACCAATACTAAACAGAACGTTGTGAAAAAGACGTGAGCACGAGCGCAGGCTGATCGCAGCTTAGATACTGCTTTGCACTAGTGCACAAGATGCCCGGCTGTGAATTTTCTTCTTTCACTTGACAGCCGTTTTGTGCTACCTTTCACGAAATTTGCCAGGAGTCCGAAATTGCAGTCCCAGATATCACGAGGCCTTTTCCTCACTCTTTGTTTGGCTCACAGCTTCACTCCGGCCATCGCCAGCAGCGGCGGGCTAGCGCCGCTCAAGCCGACAGCAGTGCAAGCCAAGCATGTTCACTCCAAATTGCACAACCGGCGAATAGACCCAGAGCGAATTGGGCGCGACACCGGCAATGCCACCAACACTAATTCTAATTCAAATCGCCAAACTCCGGCCCCGCCTATCGCTGGCGCTCCGGGGCTAACAGCAGAAGCCCTCCGGCTGGCCAACACTATTGGCATAGACAGTGACTTAGAAAAGCTACTTAGACTGAGCCAGGGGCCAGACCATAGTGCTCTTCAAAGCTCTAACAGCGACTTACTCAAAGCACTTCTACTTAAACAGTCTCTCACAGAATCAGTAGTATACGAAAGCTTTGAAGTGAGAAGCTGTCTCAGTAATCTCGAAACAGAAATAGCCCAAGCCGATGATTTGCAAGCATTTTTAGAAGAGCGCCGCGACAAAGTGATTCGACTTAACACCATCGCTAACTTTATCTCTGGAGGAATTACTGGCATCATTGGTGGTGGTCTCAAAATCGGCGGCGCCAATGAACAAAGCGCCAACGGCATCGACACCGGCGAAGGTATTGTCCAGACGGCGCTGGCGTTGCTCGCACTGAAGCAGCAATCTGGCGAGAAGAAAATTGTCGAAGGCACACCAAACATGTTAACCAAGCTTTTCGACATCAACAGCAGCCACAGCCAACGAGACTATCCGCCATCAGTTTGGAATTATTTGACCAGCGTGCCCGAAAACAGCAGCACCGGTTTAACCAGACAACAAACACTGATGAAGCGCTGGCAAGACCTCAAGGTTATCAACACAAAGGCCAGCGAAAGACAAAGAAGTGAGGCAATTGGCCACATTACCGGTACCCATGCGCAGCCAATTGTCAGCATCGACCTTCTCGATGCCCGCTCGGCCATGTTACATGATGTGCGCGCCGTTGTATCGGAAATGGATCATCCACTCCTTGAGCTAATGCAAACTATCCGCAGCATCAAATTACAATAGCCTTGATTCAACTATCATGATCATCAAATGTAGTGAAACAAAAACGGAGCAGCTCTACCGTATTCTCATTGGCTCAGTGGTACCAAGGCCAATTGCCTGGGTATCCACCACCAGCGATACCGGTGTAGACAATCTCGCACCTTTCTCTTTCTATAATGTCTTCAGCATAAAGCCGCCCATGCTAGGCTTCTCGCCTGGATATAAACGACCGGCTACAGCCAGCACAAAAGCAATCGCCAAAGATACCCTGACTAATGTGCGCGAGACTGGCGAATTTGTAGTTAACGTTGTCAGTCAGTTTTTGGTCGAGCAGATGAATCAATCGAGCGCCGACTATCCCCCCGATGTCAGCGAATTTTCCGCCGTAAACTTAACGCCAACAACTAGCACAATGGTCAAGCCGCCGCGGGTAGGCGAGGCCTTGATTAGCATGGAGTGCAAAGTCTTTCACATCCATGACTTAGGCGGATCGGCCCTGGTACTAGGTGAGATTGTCTGTATTCACCTCAAAGACGAGGTCGTTCAGCTCAATGCTGCTAGAGACGGTCAAATATCCGTCGACCTCGATGTTCTGCAACCAGTGGGCCGCTTAAGTGGCAATCTCTACAGCACCATCAAGGATCGTTTTGAGATTGCTCGACCAGAAATCTAGAGCTGGAGGTCCAATTTCAAAGTTTAATAAAGCCCGTACTGAAACAAGCACGGTAGTGTCAGTATTCAAACATACAATCTCATGAAAGTAGTGCTTGCTATTGCCGGAAGGCAGATGTAGTATGCGTTCAGTTGCTAGACATTACGTCTGACACAAAGATCAATAAAATGCCTAAACGGCAAAATATCGTCAAGCCCAAACACAACTTCGGTTCGGCGAGTAATAAGAAATAGTTGCAGACATAAAGCCAATTGCGTTAGCTTCGCAAAAGGCAGTCAGCTATTACCTAAAGGAAGTTTCCTTGAAGCTGCAGCAACGATGCTGTAGTTGCAACCACCTAGCTAAATGCAAATAATTATTGGGGGTTCCCATGTTTCTAAATAATCATGTAAACGAGCAAAACAGCGAACAGGAGTCTGAAACCGAAGCGCCAAGCAATCAGACCCATGAGAATGTCTCATGTATCGATCTTGGACTAACCAGCCAAATGGACTATCCCATTCTCAACTTCTTCGGCGGTAGTGTCAGAACTGATAGAGTTGAACACGAAAATGTATCTAGACGATCTGGTCTAGATCGATGGAAAAGAAACGGCCGCGACTCTCATAATTACACCGAACAAGTTGAGCACGCTGGTTTTAGACCGGCAAGCGCTGCCAAAAATCAGGTGCAGAGGTCAACAGCTGGCTACGGCACATCAGCGCAATCACCCGGAATGGGATTGGAAGGCGAAAACCTCCAGTCGTTCATAACTGGCTCACATCACAAGGTAATCCCCTTAGCGCAGCCGATCGAAACTGAACCAATGCTGCAGTCAGAGCCTGCCACAACAGTCTCAGAAGTAGCCCAGCAAAGCCATACCGAGCTACCATCGGGAGCACCAGCTCCAGCTATTGTCTTCAAGTTTCGCCGTATGAAAACAGCTACATTCCATGACCTATTGGCCATGGCAATGAATGAGTAAAAAACGAAAATATAGATAGTGCAAATTAGCCTGAAACAAAAGAAGTCGCTACAGAAAAGTAGCGACCTCTTTATTTAAGACCTTAGACAAAGTCTCCTACATCTACTTCTTGTTAGCTCTCGCCCAAGAATCTTTCAAGGTGACGATACGGTTGAATACCGGAGCGCCTGGCTTGCTGTCTTTGATGTCGGCAACAAAATATCCCTGTCTCTCGAACTGGAAGCTATCACCGGCATTTGCAGCACTTAAGCTGCGCTCGAGCTTACAACCTTTCAAAACCTGCAAGGCATTAGCATTGATTGAGTTGAGAAACTCGCTATCTTTTCCAGCTGGTGGCGCTTCTTCTGATAGCAAGCGATCATAGAGGCGAACTTCGGTGTCGACGGCATGACGAGCACTGACCCAATGAATAGTGCCTTTGACTTTACGTCCCACCGGATTGTCTCCTGGTTTAACCTCAGGATCGTAGGTACAACGCACTTCAACTACATTGCCAGCAGCATCTTTAACTACATCAGTGCAGGTGATCAAATGGGCATAGCGCAAGCGCACTTCTTTGCCTGGAGCAAGACGATAGTAGTCTTTAGTTGGCTCAAGCATAAAATCATCTTGCTCAATATAGATCTCTTTGCAGAATGGCACTTTTCGCGTGCCTTCTTTGGGCACATCGTGAGGCCAGTAAGAAGCATCAAGCTCTTCGACGTCATTATCTGGATAATTTTCAATCACCACTTTTAGTGGCTTCAAAACAGCCATGACCCGTGGTGCTTTTTGGTTTAGATCATCGCGAATACAAAATTCTAGTTGAGCCATATCTACTGTGCTATTGGCTTTTGAAATACCAACACTGGCGCAGAAAGCGCGAATACTCTCTGGTGTATAACCACGACGACGCAATCCAGCAATTGTAGGCAGGCGTGGATCGTCCCAACCGCTGACATGTTTTCCTTCAACCAGCTCTAGCAAGCGGCGCTTGCTGAGCACAGTGTAGTTAAGACTGAGGCGAGCAAACTCATACTGGTGCGGGCGGCTAGGAAACTTAGCGTAATCGATGAGATTATCAATCACCCAATCATAAAGTTCGCGATTGTTTTCAAACTCAAGTGTACAAATGCTATGGGTAATTCCTTCAATAGCATCAGAAATTGGATGAGCATAGTCGTACATCGGATAAATGCACCAGCTATCACCAGTCATGTGGTGAGCAGTGTGGCGAATGCGATAAAGCAGCGGGTCACGCATCTTCATGTTGGGGTTGGCCATATCAATGATGGCCCGCAAAACATGTTCGCCTTCTTTAAACTCACCCTTGCGCATACGTCTGAAGAGATCAAGATTCTCTTCAACGGTGCGTGTCCGGTGCGGACTATTTTTGCCTGGGGTGGTGACGTTGCCGCGATACTCTTTGATCTCAGCGTCACTGAGACTGCAGACATAGGCCTTACCAGCGCTAATTAAGTGCTCGCCGTACTCATACATTTTTTCAAAGTAATCGCTGGCATGATACAAGCCGTCCCATTCAAAGCCTAACCAGCGCACATCTTCTTGTATGCCATCTTCAAAAAGTGTGTCTTCTTTGGCTGGATCGGTATCATCGAAACGCAAGTGACAGCGGGTGCCCGATGAGGGCAATTTCTCACGATACTCATTAGCCAAGCCAAAATTTAGACAAATAGACTTAGCATGGCCGATGTGTAGAAAGCCGTTTGGCTCCGGAGGAAAGCGGGTGATTACTTTCTCATGACGCTTAGCTTCAAGGTCATCGTTAATGATGTCTCTAATAAAATCAGAGGACTTGGCTGTAGCTGGAGATGGGGCCGGAGCTGGCGAATTCATAGTAAAACCTTTGAGTTATCTATAGGCAGTCAGCTATTTTACTCCAGATTTTTGATGAAATGCCTCCAATCTAGTTTGATGCAATTTTAACCAACTTAGTGATTCTTCTAGAAGAGCACGCCCATGGCCGTTTGAGACATCTTCGGCAGCAAATCCGCAGGCTGCCAAATGATTCAAATCAAGACGATTCGTCTCAATATCTTGAAAGATTTGATAAGCAAGATTGGGCAAGCGCTGCTCAAAAGGCAGGTGCTTATCGACTCGATGGAAGCCACGACTGTGCTCCGGGTTAGTACTGGCGCCGCCAATGACGCAGCCAGATAGAACCTGGGCGAATTGCGACAAATCTAGGCCATAGAGCTTCGCCACAAGGGCATCGAGCAAGGCACGGAGCCGCTGACGACGCTCTAGTGGTAATTGAACAAAGCTACTCTCACTGGCTCGAGCCCGTAAGTATGCCAGTTCAGCGGCAAAGAGCCCCCTCGATTCTAATTGTGATTGTAATTGCGAGGCCCTAGCCAAATAGTGCGAAAGGACAGCAGCCTGGGAGATATGAGTGAAGGATAGAACAGCACTGACCTGAGCAATCAAATTCAGCAACAAAGAAGCAAGACCAGCAGGCTGCTGCTCTTCAGTCGCCAGCAAAGCCCTGGGTACGAAGCACTGATCAAGCAAAAAATAATTCAAATTATTGCCACCGAATCTGGTTCTAAGACCAAAATCAAAAACTAGTGAGTTAAGCACAGCCACCATTATCATGGCCCAGTATGCCTGCTCACTTTCGTCAGCGGCTGAGAGGGCAAGAAAAGGTACCGAATTGCCAGCCGGATAAGGCGGCAATACTGCTGCCAGCATCGAGCGAGTATTGGTGGCCGCAGACACAGAGACAAAGCCAATTCGAGCACTATTAAGCAAACTGCGACGCTGATAGAAATCACACTCTCGCACTAAGTATTGGGATGAAAATACGAGCTTCGACCGCTCCTGCTCAGGCCCGTTTAAATTCTCGAGATCATTTTCATGCCACAGCGCTTGTCGACCGCGGCCAGTTACATAAGCCTTGGATGCTATCTCGAACTGACTGAGCATGCGCCCTTCAAGCAACGGTAACAAACAATCTTCTACTTGATCTATCTCAATGTAACTAGAGCGATCTTGAGACAAAATTATTTCGGCATCGGCCACAGCGGAAGTCTTTCGCTCCCTTGCAAAGCCAATATCAATCCACCTGCCTTGAAGAAAACGACCGTAGCAATCGGCCTTGAAGCCTGCGGCCCTGGCTGCAGTCGAGCTAATGAAGAGCTTCTTGTCAATCGTCAGATCAAAATCGCGGGCAAAGCGCAGGCTATACACTCCAGAATAAAGAGGTTTTTGCGCCGCCTTATAGCGCCCTCTATCCATCTGCATCTGGCCGTCGGCGTGCAGTTGATGAAGGGGGATACCATTCTCAGCAATGGCCTTAAACAAATCGAAATGCTCGACACTGTCGCACTCAAGAATGGCATATGAGCCGGGACTGAGAGCGCCAGCCAAAGCAAAACTATAGTTCAACCAAGGTCGCTGCCGCCCGAGGACGTCCGAGGCCTGGGAGCCGAAGCGCACCCGAGTGAAAGGCTTAGCTTGCCCCACAAGAGCGGGCCTGGCAAAGACAGAAAGAGCATATTTATAAGATGGATGAATGGCAAAAGCCTGGTCTTCATTGATAAAGCCTTCCAGGCTAATCCAGTGATAATTTTCAAAGAGCATGCGCCGGCACTCAGTTGCCCCTTGATCGCTGACAATTCCAGCTGGCGACAAAATGGCGGCCACACCACCAGGTGCGAGTAAAAGACCTGCCCGCTCGACAAATTGCCAACAAGAAGAACCTTCCCAGGGCGGATTGGCAAGTAATAGGTCACAACTAGACAAATCAGCACTCAAGCCATCAGCCTGGGCGAAGTTTGCCGCAGCACCCATATTGATTTCAGCAACCGTGCTTGAGCAAGCCACCGCCAGACAGGCAACATAGGTGCGCAAAATCAGAGGGTCGATCTCGACGGCAAAAACATGCTTTCGCAGAAGGCTAAGCCGCTCAGCCGCTGGCAAAGATGAAGAAGAAGAAGAAGAAAGATAGTCAAGGGCCGCAATTGACAAGCAGCCACTACCAGCGCAAAAATCTAAAATGCGAAAATTCTGGCCCCCTCTTTGAGTGCTGCTAAAGGCCGTCTGGACGAGATAGTAAGAAAGCAGAGGAGGTGTGAAGTAGGCGCCTCGAGCTCTGCGCTCAAACTGCTCTTTCTTACTGGCGCTAACCTCTTGACGCATGCGCTCAAACAACTGCGAAAGGAAGAACGCCCGCAAACCGTGGCGGCTAGCAAAGTCCAAACCTTGCTGCCTGAGCTTATCGAGCTGCCGCTCAACAAATTGCTCAGCCAGCTCTAAAATCTGTTTTTGTTCAGCACTAATTGCCTTCTTTGGCGATACCATGGCCTGAGCAAGAGCTTCGACCAGCTCGACTAGTCTCTCAGTACCCTCACGGCTAGCTAGAGAAAAATCTCCACAAGACTTAAGCAAGTGCCTGAGCGACAGTTCAGCACTAACTAGGGCATCATCAATTTCGGCTCGCTTGCGGCGGGGTCTTGCCATGGTCAGCAAAGAATAGCAAAATTACTAGGCTTAAGAGGAATCGATATGACAATCAGGCCGTGGCAAACAAGATCGGCTTTGGCAGCAAGCCTTGTAGCGACGCTGCTGGCGCCATTATGCTGGCCTGCGGCCCTGGCTCAAGCGCCAGAAGAAAGTCTTGCGTCACCGGCCCCAGCGAGCCTGCAGGCTGAGGCTGACGCCCTCTATGCCAAGCGTCAATTCAAAGAAGCTTTGCCAAAATATGAAAAATTAGTACTAGACACCGATACTTGCGAAAACCGCATGACCTCGGCCAAAAACTTTAGTCAAGAGCAACTCAAAGCCCTGACAGATTTGGCTGATTGTCTTTGCCAAGCCAAACAATATAGCCGCGCTCGCGCCATCTACGAACAAATACAAAGCTATTGGAACAAGCAACCAAGCTGTGCCATTGGCGCCAAAAACCAGCTAGAAAGTGAGCTGGCTGTGGCTGGCTGTTATTTTCATGAGCACAATTACAAAGAGGCTGAACGCCTACTGCCGCACTGCGCTGAGTTAGCAAAGAGCAAAGAACTCGATAAGTCTTATCAGCGCCGCATTAGTACTTTAGTGCAAATTTACCGCGGCGAAGTGCTCTACAGGCAACGCAACTACAGCAGCGCAGCCAAAGTTTTTGAAGCCGCCCTGGAACAATTAACCGAAGATAATACGATCTACCTTTCTTACGATCTCAACAAGATGGTGCTAGAAAATCTTGGTGGCTGCTACCAGTACCTTGGGGCTTTCAACAAGGCAGAGCCAATATTAAGAGCCATGGCCCTGCTCGATAAGAACTATTTCGGCGACACTGATATTCGCTATGGTTGGTCGCTTTTCTCGCTTTCAGAGGCCCTCAAGGCTTGCCATAGAAACGAGGAAGCTTTGCCGATTTATCAAAAAGCTATTTATATCTTTCGCCACAATAATCGCGAACGCATCGCCACCGAATATGGTATCGACGACGAGCAACTAAAGCAGGCCGCATTAACTGAACCGGACGAAGAATTAGAGAAGAAAAAAAAGCTAGCGCATGCACTAACCATTGCTATTTATGGCTCAGAAGCTAGTGCTAAAAATAGTGAAGGCGATAAAAATCTCCAGCAACAGACCGGACATTCTTCTTTCTTTGATCACTGCGAAAGACATCCGGCCAGCGAAAAGCTAGGAGCCTGGAATCTCAAACCGAGCGGCTATCGTGATGCTCCCGGCTGGGTTTGGGTCGATCCGCGCGTGGAACGCAAAGCTATTCTTGTTTGTATTCATGGCCTCGGCTTACACCACAAAGCCTACGAGTCGTTTGCCCAGCGCATCTGCAAAGAAGGAATTACAGTTGTTTCTTTTGACGTTCGCGGCTTCGGTAGCTTCCTTGAATCAAGAGGCAATGAAACTCTGAATATGGATGGTTGCGTAAGCGACATCGTCAACGTTCTGGGCGAATTGCGTCAAGACTATAAAGGCCTGCCCATATTCCTTCTGGGAGAGTCAATGGGCGGGGCCCTAGCTCTTAGAGTAGCGGCGAAGAAACCCGAACTAATAGACGGAGTTGTCTGCTCTGTGCCAGCCGGTCAGCGCCACCGCGAAACTGGTACCAAACTAAAAGTAGCTTTCAATCTAGTTTCTAACAAAAACAAAGAGCTCAACATTGGTAAAGGCGTGGTCAACCGCTCGACTTCAGACCAACAAGCGCGCATGCGCTGGAGTGATGACCCTAATTCGCGCCTCAATCTCTCAGCCAAAGAGTTGCTCAATTTTGAACAATTCATGCGTCAGAATGCTGAGTACGCCCGCAAAATCACCAAGTCTCCTGTAATTGTCTTCCAGGGCAATCAAGACCGCCTGGTCAAACGCGAAGGAACTTACGACCTATTCGAAGCCGTGGGCACCCAAGACAAAACCCTTGTGCTGCTAGGCGATCGAGAGCATCTTATATTTGAGGCCAATCCGTTCAAAGACGACATTACCCTTGGTATCGTCGGCTGGCTCAACGCCCATAGCAAGAATTAGCCCTTCTTCTGCCCAATTTTAAATAGGCGAGAAATCAAAGAAAGGCCGAAAATAAAGATGCCAGAGCCCACTATTGCTGGCAAGATTGGCACACCTTCTACTTTTGGGCCAACCGAGCCCATGACAGACTCGCCTATCCAGGCGCCGACTATACCAACCAAAGCCCCTGCCAAGAAGCCATTGCGACCGATGCCAGGCACCACACGCGAAGCTATCCCCGCACAGACAGCAGAAACCAGCAGAAAAAGAAAGAAGTGAATGATGTCCACAGGTAACCTAAAAACCCCAGGCAATTATAGCCCTTGTCGCCGAAAGGGAACAAAAGGGGGCCATGGCAGTCGTTGTTAGCCCTTAGCCAGAAGTCGATTTCAGGCTTTTGGAATAAGAAAACAGATTTATTAGCAGCCCAACTAATAGATTGGTTAATAAACCTCTGGGCACATAGTAATTGAATGTTGCGTATCTGGGGTGTCTATGTCTTATAAATTATTTCTGTCATTGGCCTTGGCTCTGGTTGGCTCTTCACTTTTTGCACCAGCCTCGACTGCCGCCGCTGGAAGTAATGCTGCAGCCAAAGCGGCCAAGCCAGCCGAACCGGCTGGAGGCAAACAGTTCAAAGGCAATGCCTCCTGGTATGGCGTGCCCTTTCACGGGCGCAGGACCGCCTCAGGTGAAATTTTCAACATGAACAAGCTCACAGCCGCTCATCTCAAGCTAGCATTCCAAACTAGAGTGATGGTGGAAGATCCCAAAACCGGCAAAACAGTAGTTATAAAAGTGAACGACCGCGGCCCCTACGCCTGCAAGCGGGTGATGGATCTCTCCAAACAAGCAGCAACAAACCTTGGCAC
Organism: Obscuribacteraceae bacterium (SeqCode); assembly: GCA_044378815.1. Lineage (GTDB taxonomy): Bacteria > Cyanobacteriota > Vampirovibrionia > Obscuribacterales > Obscuribacteraceae. The sequence goes on from JBIPOV010000014.1 coordinate 35,554, forward strand.
TATTTCTAGAGGTGTCGCCTTCGTCGAATGTACTGTAGTTGATGATGACGACGACTAGTTAGTTCATTTAGGTATACGCAGCACCACCATATTGGGCCGATATTATTTATAATGGGCCAGAATAATTGGTGACAAAATGACCGTGAAATTCTTAGTCGCAATCAGCCTTCTGCTTGCCCTCGATACAGGCTTGCCAAGCTGGGCAGCAACAACCTGGCAATCGACCTTCGGGCAAGGCCAAACAGCTCTGAGCGAGCAAAACTTGCCTCAGGCCGAAGAATATTTTCGCCGCGCCCTAGGCCAAGTAGAAAAACAATCACACAGTGCAGATGACTTAGCCAAGTGCCTGACACGTTTGGCTGATACCCTGGCCTTGAGCAACAAAACCATTGAAGCACAGGCCACTTATCAACGAGTCTTGTCTGTTCTAGAAAAGAAATACGGTAAGAACAGCGTCAAAACTGCTCCGGCACTCATTGCTTTGGGCTCGGTGCAAGAATCAGAAGGTGACCATTCGGCCGCCATGCCCTATTATCAGCGGGCCTTTGAACTGAACGAAAAGAACTACGGCCCCTACAGCCCTGAGATAGTCGCTAGCCTTCATCGTCTGGCACGCTCAACCTACAAAGCGGGCTTCAGAGAGCCGGCCACAAAGCACTACAAAAGAGCAATGTCTATTTTGCTCAACCAACCTAGTCTTGAAGCCAGCAGGCAACTGCCAGCGTTAATCAGCGACTACAAAGACTTGATCAAAGGCGACGACCAATCAAGCCAAGACTTGCTCAAAGATTTCAAGAAAGACACGGCATTGCCAGAGCAAACAACAACTAAAACTGTGCCAAGCAATCAAAGCCAATCAGCCTGGCAAGAGCAAAGCACTAATAAGTTAGCAAGCGACCATAGTTTTCAAACTGAAGAAGAATCAAAGATTCTACTTAGAGGACTCAATCAAAACTACTCAGAGCAGGCTCTAAATCCTGCCTATAAAACAATGAACGAAGCCATTTTCGATCAAAATCACTATGGCAAAGGCGAAGATTTTTATCAGCGCAAAATCGCTGCCGATATTGCCTCACTAGGAGCCAATCACCCCTCAACAGCTAACGATCTCAGTGGCCTGGCACTCTTTTATATAGGCCAGAAGCGCTACGGAGATGCCGACGCTCTGCTAACCAAAGCACTAGGCATTTATAAAGCAGCCTATGGCTCGAACAACATATTGACCATTCGCACCATGGCTACGCTGGCTTCAACAAAAATGCACCTGGGCCAAAACCAACAGGCCGAAGAACTCTACAAGAGCGCTCTAGCACTCTGCCAAACAGCTCTGGGTCCTAACAATATTGAGACCGCTAGAATTCTCAACGATCTGGCTTTTCTCTACTATTCGCAAGACAAACTCAAAGATGCCAAAACTTTCTATCAGTGGGCTCTAGCTAGCACCGAAGGGGCGGTTGGCAAAAGTGATCCGCTCCTAGCGGCCTGTCTCAAAGACTATGCTCAAGTGTTGCACAGCCTTGGTAGCGAAATTGAATCGATAGCAGCAGAAGACAAAGCCAAGCTGATTTTGACTAAATAAGTAGAAATCAAAAAACACTTGAACAAAGAGGGAGCCACTGTGACACTGCCGGTGGTGAAGACCGACTAAATTGATAGGCAATTCAGTCAGTCTTTACCTTTCTATCGACTAGTCACCAATTGGCCAAGCAAGTGCGACTCACGTTATCTCGGTTCACATATTGCCTAAGCAGCCATTTCCGCCTTTTTCGCGTGTTTCAACAAAGCTCTACTTATATATTTGTACATCACGGAGCCAATAGTGATCTTCTCCTTTGCCTGGCCGACCACCTACAATCGGGTCACCGTAGGGCTTAGCAGGAGATCGATCATCAAAAATAGTTACTAGTGGCAATCTTTCACTTACAAAGCCGCTCAAGAGTCTCTCTCCCGCCTTTTTGTCTTTCGCCGCCTGTTGCTCATCCAAAATCCTTTCTTGCTTGGCTCCAACAATCACCGCAGCATAAACGTCTTTCGGTACACTACCATTGCGTTCATACAAGGCTACCGTGGCAATCAACTGATTTTCATACTGTGAATTTAAGGCTGAACTTGCTGTGCCTGACTCAAGCTGGGCAATCTGCAGTGGTGTCATATCTTTCTTAGCTGTCTCGGCAATGTTTTTCTCAAGAGCGGTGGTGCGCCAATTGAGTTCATCGAGCATGGGTGTCTTTGGACGAGCATCCATACCATACTTGAGCCCATTGTCAGCATTGGCTTTGTTGTATTCCTTAAGCTGCTGCTCTTCTCTCGCCAACTGTTGGCGCTCACTTAGCGTCATACCGGCACGAGCCAAAAGCCGCACATGATCGTGCAAGGTGTCTCGCTCACCGAATACTCCAGAACACTTGTCTTTGATAGCCTCTATCACTCCGTCCACACCTGCTTTACCAGAGTTTGGAGTCAAGGCAATAAACTCAGGTGGCGCCTTGGCCCTGCTTCCATCTAGAGGTATCGAAAAGTCAATGTTTCTTGGTATGGGCATAGATGTATCTGACGTCCGGTAACATTTTTCGGTTCTCATGTAGAGTTGGTCCGAAGAAGCACCCTTCAATAAATCCAATGCACTCAACTCTGGTAACACGGCTTTGCTGGTGCTACCATTTTCAATTTGACGCGATTCAAATTCCATAACTCACACCTCAGTAGTATTCATGTGCTTCAATGCTAAAGCCATGGGCATTCATCGCTAACGGGGTGCAGGTGGCGACGACCGGCTCAATTTGGTTATCTGTGTTGCAGTGGGGTTTCTACTAACACAGCGATAGTAAGCCTAAATTGTTGGCATTTTATGGGCGCATTGAAATTTGCTTATGCGAGCCAAAATTCGATCTTACTTAACGGGCTGAGCAAAGCTCTATTGCTAACCTTAGGTAGCATGATGATTTTTTTGACCAGCGCTCAGGCTAAAGACTTACAGGGTAAAGCCTCAGCAAAAAAAGGACACGAAGTAGCAAGCAGATAATGATACTGCTGGTGGTGAAGGCCGAGGGTGTGGAGCATCCAAAATCTGCAACTAAAGAAGAAATCCGGAATCGTCTTGAGTAAGTTCTCTCGTTGAACACACAGGGGGAGATCAATACTCCTTATGGAATATAATACTCACGGATGAGCCTCCCATTGCGAACTCCAGTTCTCCACCGTTTCGGCCCAATAAATTCGTAGTACGGAACCCCAACCTCATAACTATCCTTCAGCTTAGGATTCTCACCGGATTTTGTCCGGTCTATCCAGAGGTCATAACCCTCCCCATCACGTTCAAGCTCATTTGTCTTCTTCAAAAGCCTGTTGAATTCAGGAGCGCTCATTGATAAATAGCATTCGCGAAGAGCACTTTCAGCGAAATCGCTCACACCTTGATCAAGCAGCTCAGCAATCTGCCCAGCCTTGGCTTGGACGAGATCACCATAATTTCTTTGAGACATAGTAAATACCTCAAGAGGGGGAACGGACTAGCAATGCCTATACAGTAACGAATGAAATGTGACGAATCAATGTCTTCAGCGCTCTTTGATGTTAAGACCGCTTCCATACAGTCAGACACCTTGTTGACGCCACCCGCCCTTCGGGCGAAATAGGAAAATGCTAACAGCGCGTGACTGAGTCGGCGCAAGAGAACGAGCAAGCACTCGCTCTCTTGCTTACGCACATTAGCATCCTCATTGAATACAAAAACCTACTGCGAAACACTGGCCGGTGCCTTTGTGCCAGCAGCATCGCTTATTGGCTGAGCAATCACTTTAGATTCATTCTGCAACTCTTCGCTGGCTTTCTCGGCCACTGTATCGCCTTGATTGATATTGCCGAAAATCTCCACCATGCCATCCATAATTTGACCTTTGCGCACAGTCACCCATTCCACCACGCCATCTTTTACTTTGCAGACAAAAGTATTGAGCGGTGTAGAAACAACGGCTGAGATTGGCACGAACAGTGAACTTTGATGGCGTCTGGTGGGCCAATAGATTTTGCAGAACATACCAGGCAAGATGCTGTAGTCAGGATTAAAGTAGTTAAGCTCCACGGGCATAGTACGGGTATCTTTGTCGAGGTTATTGCTGATACGAGCAACTGTACCAACGAATTTGCGCCCAGGGAAAGATGAGACAGTGAAAGGCACCTGTGAGCCAACCACAACTCCAGCCGTATCAATTTCAGGAACCGGTGCCACAACCCGCAACAGATCAAGCTGTTTGACACGACAAATAGGTGGATAAGCGCCGCTACCATCAGGGCCGACATAACTGCCCACATGCATTTTGCGCTCAGTAACATAGCCGTCAAAGGGTGCTGTAATCTCTAAATAAGAAGCAAAATCAGCAAAGTTTTCAAAGCCCTTAATGCGGGCCGCTAGCTCTTCTTTGCGCATGGTCACTTCATGGGCCTTGGCATTAATGCGCTTGATGAAAGTATTTACTTCTTGCTTGTCAGCTTCCACCGATTGGGCCCATTGCACCACATCGTTGTCTGCCACCACACCTGGCACCAGAGAGGCAGCATAGACACGCTGGTAGGTAGACTGATCGGCCAGTAAGTTCGCCTGGCGCTTTTTCAAATCAGCTTGTAGGTCTTGCAAATCAGATTCTTCTGAAGCAACAGCTGCCTTTGCCGCTGCTACGCGCGCCAAAGCCTCATTGCGCGAAGCGAGATATTCAGGAGCATACATAGTGGCCATCAGTTGGCCTTTTTTCACAACAGAGCCGCGGTCGACATTAATAGACTTGATGAAGCCTCTAATTTTGGGATACATCAAGACGTCTTGATAGGCCTCAATTTCTCCAGGCAGCTGATCTTCGCGAAATAGTGTTTTAGACACAACCGATACGGTAGGCACCGAAACGAGAACATCGCCACTGACCTCCTCGACCTTCTTCGGCTCAAGTTTTTGCCACAAGAAGTAGCCACCGACGGCAAGTGCCAGAACGATGATACCCAACCAGATTTTCGAAGATTTAGTGACCATGGTCCTCCGGATGCAGCGAATGAGTGCCAGTGCGAGCACCGGTCTGAATAATTGAGAACACCAAAGGCAGTAGAGTCAAAACCGAGGTGGTAGACATACAGAGGCCACCGATAACGGCGCGACCAAGAGAAGAGCTCTGACCATTAGACAAAGCCATAGGCACCATACCTGCCACCATAGCAATAGAGGTCATTAGAATTGGTCGCATCCGCATCTGGGCAGCGTGAATGGCCGACTCAGAAGCAGTCTTGCCTTCTTCTCTGGTTTTCTCAGCAAATACAACGAGCAAGATAGCATTAGCAATACCGACACCGGTAGCCATAATCGCCCCCATGAACGATTGAATGTTGAGGGTGGTATTAGTCAAAGTAAGAATGGTCAACACCCCAAGCAAAATAGCTGGCGTGGTCGACATCACCACAAGCACAATGCGAGCGGCCTGGAAGTAACCAAGCAACATCAGAGCGATAACACAAACAGCCAGAACCAAACCACCAAGTAGGTGGGCAAAAGTATCTTTGAGCAAAGGCACCTGGCCAGTAACATCGGCGAATACACCATGGGGCGGAACACCGGCTCGCTTAATGGCGGCTTTCACTTCTTCGCCCACCCGGCCAAGATCGCCGCCACTGTAGTTAGCAGTGAGCGAGACCATGCGCATCATGTTATAGCGATCAAATTCACCATTAGTGACGCCATACTGCACTGTCGCCACATCACCAATGAGAGGGTGCTGTGGTCGCCTTGTCTGGCTGCCAGGATAGAGCTTGGCGATATCAGGGTCTTCCATAATGCCATGGGGCGCCATCTGCTCTTTGCGGGTGCTATTCATAGCGGGGAAACTAGCAATATCGTCTTTCGATCTAATCTGGTCTTGGGGCACCTGTACTTGCACCTGATAAGAAAATCCACTAATTGGATCGCGCCACAGACTCAAATTGACAAAGCGGCTCGAGAAGAAAGCTGGTTGCAGTGACATCCCCACTTCTTCTGGGGTGAGTCCAAGCTGACCAGCTAATTCGCGATCAATATCAATTTCGCACGAAGGATAATCTAGGGCTTGGCCCCACTGCAAGTCACGCAGAGAACTAATCTTGGCCATCTCTTTTAAGACTTTGGCAGCAAAGATTTTATTGGTTACTAGATTGTGTCCTGATATCTGCACACAAATAGGTGTGGGTGAGCCCAGGTTCATGATCTGGCTAACAATATCGCCAGGCTCAAAAGAATACTTGGTATCAGGAACGGCCTTAGCCAGGCGCTTGCGCATATTGTCTTTGAACACGCTCATATTGATGTGAGCATCTTCTTTGAGCTGCACATCAATCACGGCCTGGTGCGGGCCACTGGTCCACAAGAAGGCCGAGCTGATGGGGAACATAGGCGGTTGCTGCCCGGCATAACCAAGGCTTTTCTCGACATTGGCCTCACCAGCCTCAGCTTTAATCAGCTCAAGGGTCTTAAGCACCCGCTGCTCTAATGCTTCTACGCGCATGCCCGTGGGGGCTGAAATGCGCATACGAAACTGACTGCTACCAGAATCAGGAAATAGCTCTTTACCAATGTTGTTGTAGAGCAAAAGTACTAGCGAAACGCTGACGGTCAAGTAGGTACCAATTACAACAAAGCGCATCGGCATGAGCAAGTGCAATACACCAGCTAGCCCATCTTTCATCTTGTCGATAAAGTCAGGCTTGTGCTCTTTCTTCGGCCCCCGACCAACGGAGGCAGCATGGGCTTCCGCCGCCTCATCACCTTCGCCATCGGGCACACCGCTATGCTCGTCTTTTAAAAGCCAGATAGCCATAATCGGCACTAAGGTTGAAGCCAAAGTCGTGGAGGCAATCATGGCAAAGCCCACAGCTAGAGACAGCGGAATAAACAGTTCGCGGGTAATGCCCACCATAAAGAACGAGGGAATAAATACCGCCACCACTGACAACATGGCGAGCAGTCGCGGCACCATGGTCTCAACACAGGCTTCATAAACAGCACGGGTCTTCTCCACACCATTGGCCAGGTGGCTGTGCATGTTCTCAATACAAACAGTGGCTTCATCGACAAGGATACCGATAGAAAGCGCAAGTCCACTCAATGTTTGAATGTTGATGGTCTGCCCGCAAAGCCAGAGACCAACAATTGATGACATCAAAGACAGCGGAATGGTAGTAACAACAATGGCAGTACTGCGCAGGTCGCGCAAGAAAAGCAAGATCATCAAACCAGGCAGAATTGTTCCCAGTACACCTTCGTGAAAGACGTCAGTGATGGCCTCTCGTACATATTTTGATTGGTCAAATTCATAACTAATTTTGACATCGGCTGGCAATACCGCCTGCATGCGAGGCAAAGCGGAAGTGAGAGCATCGACCACCGAAACAGTAGAAGCATCCCCACGTTTTACTGCTGGAATATAGACTGTGCGCCGGCCTTGAAAGAGAGCATAACCAGCCAAGATATCAGACGAATCTTCAACTTTGCCAATATCTTTGACAAATATCTGCGGCCCGTGACCGGTTCGAATAGGTAAATAATCAAGTTGATGGATATCGGGCAAATCTGAATTGACAGGGGCAATGCGCAAATAATCGCCAGTGCGCACGTTGCCTGCTGGCAAAACCTTGTTGCCCGAGGCCAGGGCTTCGATAATTTCAGCGCCCGAAATATTGTATTGCTTGAGCTTGTCAGCATCAACGCTGAGCACAATACTGCGAATATTACCGCCAAAGGGCGGCGGTGCTTCGGCACCAGGCACGGTGGCAAGCAGCGGTCGTATGCGGGTATAGGCCAAATCTTCTAAGTCTTTAACGGTCTTAGTGGCCGAAGAGAGAACCAGTTGCCCCACCGGCAAACTGCCGGCGTCAAAGCGCAAAACAAAGGGGTTATAGGTGCCATGGGGCATCAAACTAGTAGCGCGGTTGGCCATGGCGACAATGGTGGCCATGGCGCTCGCCATATCGGTATCAGGTTGGAAAAAGACCTTAATGACAGAGACGTTTTGAATAGTACGCGACTCAATGTGCTCAATCCCTGGCACATAGAGGAAGTAAAGCTCGTAGGTGGAAGTGATGTAACCTTCCATCTGCTCTGGCGACATGCCACCATAGCCCTGAATGACGTAAATAGCAGGAATCTTCAAATCAGGGAAGATATCGCGCTTCATGCTGCCGACAGCTAAAAAGGCCACACAAACAATGCTAATAACCGCAGCGATTATTGAAATCGGTCGTCTAAGAGCAAAGCTGATGATCCACATTTTGAGCTATCCTGTTTTCTTTCTTATCTCTAGCGTCGGATTACTTCCGACTGGCTCGACCTTCGACAATATCAACGATATCGAGGAAGGGCTTCAAATCTCCCTGGGCATAAGAGAGCAGCAAAATCGCCCGCCACACTTCGACTTGTGCCACGGCGTCTTCTACTTCGGCTTCAGCCAGAGCCTTCTCTGCCTGTGCCAGGCTGACCATATCAGTCAGACCAGTGCTGTAGCGCTTGCTCACTTTTAACTCGCGCACCCGCGCCGCCTGAACCAAGAGCGGGGTTTCATCGGCAATTTTTCGTGCTTGCTCGAGTATTACTCTTGCCCGAGCATCTTTTTTCTCAAGAACCTGCATAGCCAGGTTCAAGTCTGCCCGGGCTGCCATTTCATTGTTCAAAGCAATGCGTTTCTGAGCCTTAAGAGGAAAGTATTCCATCACTGGAAAACTAAAAGAAGCACCGACCATGTAATTGAAAACTTGAGGCAGGGCGCCACCAGCCACGGGGCGAATAGGATTCACACCATCGCTGCTCCCTTTGCCCCAAACAGAAGAGTTGAACCAGAGGTGGGGGCGATAGGCCTTGTCTAAAACAATCTGTTTGGCTTTCCATCGGCCAATCTCGGCAGTTTTGAGCAGAGCTAAAGGGTGCGAACTCAAATCAATGGCACGGCTGGGCACAATTTGAGAGGGGCTGCGTACCAAGGGGTCAGAAACAATATCAATATCGGCAGTGGCGGTGCCCATTTTCTCAGCTAGACCCACTAGAGCCAAACGGGTATTCTTCTCGGCCTTGATCAAAGCAATACGAGCCTTGGCTACTTCGTAATCCCAATCAGCGGCTTCTACCCCTGGTTTTAGGCCCTCTGCAACTAATGTCTTAGCCCGCACATTGGCAGCGCGCATATGTTGCAGGGCGGCTTCAGTCGACAAAATAATCTGTTTAGCGGCAACTGCTTCAAGAAAAGCCTCAGCGGCATCGTAAGCCACATCAAGCTGAGTCAAGTTAACATCAGCCCGAGCAGTGCGGGCATCAGCGTAAGCGAAATTATCGTTAGCATGGCGCAGACCAAAGTCGACCAGTAGCCAGTTTAAGTTAACACCCTGCAAGTTATTGACCAAAGGTCGCATGCTCGATTTTTGCGAAACTGGGCCAGAATCAATTGGCACAGTATCAAAGCCTGAGACATTGTTCATAACGGTGCTAGCCACACGGTTACCCGTAATAGCCGACGCTTGAATATCAATGTTTAAGTTGGGCAAGTACTGTGTCTTTGCAAGAGTGACGTTAGCCATGGAGGCTTTGAGCTTAAAGCGCTTTGAAGCAATAGTTGGATAATTGCGCAAGGCCACATCAACAGCCTCGCGAATGCTGACAGCAGAAGTCGGTCTGATGGGCTGAAATTGAAAGTCAATTACTGCAGTTTCACGACCAGTGGCAAGAGCTGGCGCAACTGAACTAGTACAGAGAAAAAATATGCATGCTACTAGAGCAAAGAGACGACGCAGGCGAAAATCAACCAATAAAAATGGAGCTAGCCTCTCTGTTTTTTTGAAACCGCAGACAGCCATTGGCGACCACTTGAATATGCCCACAACCCAGCCAAGCACTTGGCAGGCGGATACCGCCAGCGCTAAAGAATAGTCTTAGCCAAAGAGATTATATAATGCCCTCTATGGTGCCTCATTCATACAAGACGATTGTCTTATTATTCTTATCTGTGCTCACTTCTGAACTAAGTTGTGTGCCGGTCTTGGCCGCTGATCAAGAAGCCCTAGATCGCAAGTTTGGCCAATTTTCTGGGCAAGCTTTTCGCGACAGTTTTTTCTCTGAACAAATTAGACAAAGTTCGAGCATGGACGACCTGGCGGAGTTGGAGCGTAAGCTGGCCGAAGAACGGGCTGAGAAAAAAGAGCTGCGACGAGAACAAGATGCAAATGAAGAAAAAGCTAAGCTTGAAAGAGCGGAGCGAAATAAACATATGTTTGACCGCTCCGAAGACCTGCCGAAGACATCAAGCATGTCCGATTCGCCCGAAAGTAGCTACTCAACTCCGATATTGGACAACGACTTTACTTTTGATTTCGAGAAGCAAGTACTGCAATCAGATTTATTTTCTGACCGCCGCAAAGATTCCAGGCCTGACTCAGACGCTGATATGGGGCCTGATTTTAAAGCCGCCGATTTTGACTGGTTGCAGGTAATGCGCAGTAATTCAGGACTTTTTCCTCGGGCGCGCGAAGTGGACGACCATGAATTCGACCGCGACAGTGACAGCTGTGCCAAAAGAAAAGAGCGAGCCAAGCTACCGGGCAGGGTAATCGAAATAACTGGCGACTGGGTGCCTGACAAGCTAGACCCGACATCAAACGGTGGCTTCACCATCGCCCCTGACAACGGCTCACCGGTGCCATATAAACTCAATGGCCACGTTGACATCCAACGGGGTCGCCCCTGGAACGATAACGACTAACCTTACTTGTAGGCCCGCAATAATTGAGCCGACAAAGCTTCGGCCAAAATGCTTCGAGCTTGCATCTGCATCTTTTCAGCTTCAGCCTTGCGACCACTGCTAAGCATAACCATCACATAATCTTGCAAGCAGGCAGCAACAAAGACGCTGCGCCTCCCAGTGGCATTGGCAATGCTAGAAAGGGCCCAAGCGTAATGATTACGAGAGTCTTCTAGCTTGCCTTGCGAATAATCAAGAAAAGCCAATTCATTCAAGCGCTGAGCCACTTCAAAAGTTTGGGCCTGCAAGGGAATCACGGCCAGATCTGAATCATCTACACCACTGGCAGTATCACCAGCAGTTTTGGCTTGTTCGGTGATGAGCGCAAGTAAGACCTTTAAACGTTGCACCGATAAATCATCGGGAGCATAAACCGATTGATAAATTTCCAGTGCTCTTTCTAAAAGCGGACGCGCCTCGCTGTAGCGATGCTGTTCCACATAAACTGCCGCTAAGCCCTTCAAGTCACGGGCAACACTGGGATGCCTAGGCCCCAGAGTCTTAACATCAATAGCCACCATGCGCTCGTAATAATCTATTTGGCCGCTCTTATTGGCGCTATTGGCCGGATCGACGCCAGAAGAAGAGGAAGAAGAGGAAGAAGAAGAAGGCGGCAAAGAAGAAAGCAGCTGCGCCACAGTCGAGAAGCTCTCTGCTGCTCCGTTATTATCAATGACAATACGACCGTTATTGAGGTTAGCGCCATTACCATTAGGCTGAGGCTGAGCCTGAATCTGTTTTTGTCGCTCCAGCTCTTGTTGCCAGGCCGACTGAGGCACAGCCCTGGTCTTACCGAGCTCTTGCACTTGATCTTTGAGCAATTCTTTTTCGTACTGCGAGGCCAATATTTTGGCGGGCCCTGTATATTTGTGCAAGAGATCAAGATAGTCACTGAGAAGCTCTAGCAAGGGCTCACTTGAAGGCAGAGTGCTTTGTGCCATCATAATGCGCAATGCGGAGCGGTAGTTGTCCTCAGCATCACGGTACGGTCCATCTTGCGACAATGCATGGCCAAGATGATGCAAACAGTTAGCTAGTTCAAAGCTCTGGGCCCCTATATTGCTTTGGGCTAAATTAGCAGCTCTCTGGTAGAACTCAGCTGCTTTCTTGTACTGACCTTCTACCTCAGTGACACTACCCATGGTGAGCAGCAGTGGTATGAGCTTGACACTTTCCTTGCCGTATTCGCGCTCAAGTTGTTTTAGCGAATGGCGATAAAGCTTCCACGGTTCTTCCTGATAATCTTCTGTATGCAAGAAGTCAGCGAGACTTTGCATACACAAGACCAAGTCATCCACACTATGGGGTTCACGCTTGACTGAGCGCAGAGCCTGGCGAAAAGAAACTTCGGCCTCAGGCAGTGACTTAGAAGCAAGCTGCTTGCGCCCCTGCTCCAAGAAAGTACGCCAATAACCAGTAGTTGCTAAGTCGCCCTTAGTTGTATTTGTTTTAGTGCTAACTTTGGCACCAGCTTTAGAGCTGGCCGCGCTGGCAGAAAACATCAGCGCGAGCGTCAGGGCTATCGCACAAGCCCGCAGAGCCGAGTCAGTCAAAGGGGCGGCTAATTTCACTGAATGGAACCGTCCGGCGATGCATCTTCAATTTTGCGTGCCCGAGAATTTAAAACTTTAGCTTCGGCCGCACGGTTATCAGCTTTGAGCAAAATAGCATAGTTGCGCAAGACCGCAGCAACACTCTCATGATTGGGGCCAAAGGCTTTCTCACGAATAGCCAAAGCACGTTTGTAGAGAGGCTCAGCCTCACTATAGCGCTTCTGATCGCGCAGCACGCGGGCCAAATTATTGAGAGCCGTAGCAAGTTCTTCTGACTCTTGTCCCTGGTCGCGAATGCGCACAGTTTCTTGGAAGAAGCCCAGAGCTTGCTCGTCTTTACCTTGTTCTTTATAGAGCAAAGCAAGATCATTAGTTGTCACTGCTACAGCAGGGCTATTGGCACCCAGAGTGGTCTTGCGAATAGACAGTGCCCTGGTCAAAAGCGGTTCAGCCAGGTCAAATTTCTCTTGCTCGCGATAGAGCTCTTCCAAATTAGTGAGAGCATTAGCGACATCTATGCCGTTGGCTCCTTCTTCTTTCTCGTATATTTCAAGAGCACCTTTGAGCAAAGTCTCGACTTCATCATATTTAGCCTGGGGCATCAAAGCCAGAGCAAGATTCTGCATGCGATCAGCCGTAGCCGTAGGCTTAGCACCAGCAATTGTCTTTTGCAGCTCTAGGGCCTTGCGATACTGAGCTTCGGCCGACTTGTAATCGCCCAGTTCACGGTAAACCATGGCTAAATTATCTACGGCAATTATCACATCAGCAGGATTAGCACTGGAATCGCCAACAAGTACATCTACAGCCTGTTTCATCAAAGGCTCAGCTTTATCAAACTGTTGCTTCTCGCGGTAGTTACGGGCCAAATTATTCAAAGCGGCTGCCTTATTGTGAGCAGCATTTTGCTCCCTTCCGCTGCTGTCGGCAGTATCAGCCAGCTCATTGACTTGCTTATAGACGGCTTCTGCCTCGGCAGCTTTACCTTCTTTGCGCAAGACCACAGCCAGATTATTCATGGCCACAGTCTGCCCTGACTTATTCTTCGTGTCTTCCATCAGTTTGATTACGCGGCGCAATGTTTTCTCAGCATCGGCCAACTGTCCCGAATCTGAATACATAGAGGCCAAACCAGTAAGGAAAGGCGCTAACTTAGCGTCGCTGGCACTGGTATTTTTCTCAATGATGGCAATGGCGCGTTCATACTGAGCCTTAGCTAAGTCGAACTTGCCCTGACGGCGATAAACCTGGGCCAAATTGCCCAAAGTGGCAGGCACAGAAAAGTCACCTTTTTCGCCTAACTTCTCTTTAATAGTTAGAGCTTTGTTCAAATTAGACTCAGCTTCCGCAAACTTGCCCTGAGCTTCATAAACCAAGGCTAAATCGTTGTAGGTTTTGGCTAAAAACTTATCTTCAAGCTTAGAGCTGAGACACTCGTCAGCAGCATCGCCGTAGAGCTTTACGGCTTTGTCATAGTCTTTGCTCTGGGCTGCACTCTGGGCATCGTTTAAGAGTTTTTCCCATTCAACAGCGCCAGCCTGTGCGGTCAAATTGGCAGTTGCCAACAGAGCGACAATTCCGACAGTGCCAATGATTGCGGCTTTCAGCTGTCTCACAAAAAACTCCTCGAAAAAGACATGCACTACTATATCAGCGCAATCATCCTGACAAGCTTCTAGAATCAGCTCTGTACTTAAACCGCGGCTAACCTACTTTAATAATATGGTGCGCACAAGCTTGAAGATAGCCCTATCTGGCAGCATTTTACGCAGGGCCAGCATCGCTTCAGCATTAACAGGATATCGCATCCGCCATGAGCTATCGGTGGCAGCCTCAAAAATCGTATGAGCAACCCCGGCAGGGCCCGGTGCCGAAATCCCCTCTTTCTGCATAAGGGGCAGAGCTTTAGCGACAAAAGTATCGTAGGCAGTAAGCCCTTCTTTGACCACCAGATCTTGACTGCGATCATAAAAAGGCGTCTTGATTGGCCCAGGTTCGATCAACTTTACTCGAATATTGAACTGTCTCAACTCGTACTGCAAAGACTCAGAGAAGCCTTCCACAGCAAACTTAGAAGCATGATAGACACTATAGAGAGGGAAGGTGAGGCGACCACCAACCGAAGAAATATTGATGATTGTTCCGGACTGGCGCTCACGCATGGCTGGCAGAGCTTCACGGGTGACATTCATTAGGCCAAAAACATTGGTGGCAAATTGTCTCTCCACAGCCTCGGAAGAACTGGCCTCAAAGGCACCGACCATACCGTAGCCAGCATTGTTGACAACAACATCAATAGCTCCATGCTTGGCTAGTCCGTCACTGAGCGCTTGGCGAATACTGTCTAAATCAGTGACGTCCAGCCGCAGCACTGTCACTCCCGGCAAAGTAGCCAGTTCACCGGCGTGTTCTGGGTTTCTCATCGTCGCCAGAACATTCCACTTTTTGCGGGAAAACAGGCGCACAGTCGCTTCGCCAATACCACTGGATGCCCCTGTAATCAAAATTGTCTTTGTTTCTGACATTGACATACCAACTCCTACTAGTACTCCACTAGTACAACTGATATTACTACTATCAGTTAGTTAAAATCAGCGGTCTTTCGGCCTCTTCGCCGTAGTGATACAGATCAAGACCCAACTCTTGCTCTGATTGACTAGCAGTGAAATTGATAAAGTGGTCTACGACTTTGGCGATAATATACGTACCAACAAAAGTAAAAATCCAGACGGCTACAACCGAAGCCAACTGAGCTAAGAATAAGTGAGAATTGCCATAAATCAAGCCGTCCGCTCCACCGGGGTTAATTGCCTTACTGGCAAAAATACCAGTAGCCAAAGCGCCCCAGGTGCCAGCCATGCCATGGCAGGCACAGACATCTAGCGAGTCTTGAATCTTGAGATGCTCCGATAGCTTAATTGAAAAGAAAGCAACAATGGCACCAACTGCACCAATGAAAATGGCAGAAGCAACATCAACGTAGCCACAAGCAGGGGTAATTGCAACTAGACCAACCACGGCACCAGTGGCCGCACCCACTGCCGTATTCTTGCCTTCTCTGCTGCTCACTACCATCCAGGTCAGTGCTGCAGCGGCGGCCGCTACTGTGGTCGTCACGAGGGCTTGAGCAGCGGCAGCATTAGCACCAAGGGCGCTACCACCATTGAAGCCAAACCAACCGAACCAGAGCAAGACAGCACCAAACAAAGTAAGCGGTACGCTATCGGGTTGAAAGCGACCATCAATAGCGCGCTTCTTGCGCCGAAGAGCAATACAAATAGCCAGGGCCGCTACTCCAGCTGTTATATGCACCACTGTTCCACCGGCAAAATCTAGCGAACCAAGGGTCTTCAACCAACCGCCCTCACCCCAAACCCAGTGAGCCACTGGGTCATAGATTAAGGTGGTCCACAAAAGGGTGAAGAGCATAAATGACTTAAAACGCACCCGCTCCACAAAAGCACCGGCAATGAGAGCTGGTGTGATGATGGCAAACTTCATTTGAAAAAGCATAAACGCTAAATGAGGAATGTTTGGGGCATAGCTGGTCACGCTATTAATGCCAATACTGCCCAGGCCGCACCAGGAAAGATCACCGATGATATGGCCAACATCTTTGCCGAAGCAAAGGGAATAACCACACAGAACCCATTGCATAGTGACAATTAATAGACTACCAAAAGTAAGCATGATGCAGGAGAGCAAGTTTTTGCGCTCAACCATGCCACCATAAAACAAACCGATTGCCGGAGTCATTAGCATCACCAATGACGAAGACATCAAAACCCAAGCAGTATCACCAGTGTTTGTCAATTTAGCTTATCCCTAAGAGCAGATCATCTGAGGCCTTCAAGAGCTGGTTATCTTCCTCACCGATTGGCACAACCAGTAAGAATTGAGGTAAGTAAGCCTCCCAGTTTTGCAAGATATCCAGGGCTCTTTGACTAGCAGTGGCTTGATGATGAGCCTCAAGCAACTGGCGCAGATAGGCAGCGGCAGGCCCAGTCACTGCACTCAAGCGCTTATCAGCTTCGCCACAGTAGTTGGCCCTGAAGTTAGTATCACTATCAAGGACATAGGCCAAACCACCAGTCATCCCTGCTGCGAAATTACGACCAACGGGGCCAAGCACGGCAACAGCACCACCAGTCATATATTCACAACAGTGATCACCGCTACCTTCAACCACTGCCACAGCACCGGAATTGCGCACAGCGAAACGTTCACCAGCCTGCCCGGCACAATAAAGGTAGCCGCCAGTAGCACCATAGAGGCAGGTATTTCCAGCGATAACATTCTGCCAAGAATGCTTATAAATTGGCGCCGCCTGCGGGAACTTAATAACGATAGTACCGCCGCTCATGCCTTTGCCAACATAGTCGTTAGCTTCGCCAGTGAGAGTAAGTTTGATGTTATCGACAATGAAAGCACCAAAACTCTGACCAGCTGAGCCCTTAAAGCGCAAGGCAATGCGCCCTCTAAAGCCAGTATCACCATAGAGCTTAGCGAGAGTACCGCCAATGCGGGCCCCCACACTACGATCTGTATTTTTGATGGCATAGGCTTTAACCACATCGCCATGGTGAGCAATAGCAGCTTGCACTTCAGCGTCGGCTAATATTTGATCGTTGAGGCCGCTGAGATCTTTATGGGGAGATACCTGCGGCAGTCGCCAGGCCTCGCTATCTTTGCTATTTTTGCTCAGAGGCGAAAATTCAGCTTTCTCCAGGAGAAAATCTAAATTGACCTGTTCTACCTTATGAGGTTTAACATCAGGCTTAACTTTCAACAACTCAGCCCGACCAAGCACTTCGTGCAGCGATCTATAACCAAGCTGCGCCAGGGTCATGCGCACCTCTTCGGCAATGAAGAGAAAGAAGTCAACAATTTGTTCTGGCACCCCAGTAAACTTCTCTCTTAGCTTCTCTTTTTGACTGGTGATGCCAACCGGGCAATTGTTAGTGTGGCAGACCCGCGCCATAATGCAGCCTTCGGCAATTAATGCAATAGAACCAAAGCCGTACTCGTTGGCGCCCAGCATAGCGGCCATCACCACTTCCCAGCCCGAGCGCAAGCCACCATCGACACGCAACAAGACTCGATGGCGCAAGTCATTGCCGATAAGGGCGCGATGCACTTCGACTAGACCCAGCTCCCACGGCGCTCCAGCATGCTTAATTGAACTCAAGGCCGATGCCCCGGTGCCACCATCATTGCCAGAGACCTGCACGATATCGGCGTTAGCCTTAGCTACACCAACAGCCACAGCTCCAATGCCCACTTCCGCCACTAACTTAACTGAAATTTGGGCCTGGGCACTCACTTGTCTGAGGTCATAAATGAGCTGAGAGAGATCTTCAATGGAGTAAATATCGTGGTGAGGAGGAGGCGAAATCAATTGCATGCCGGCTTTGGCCCGACGCAACTTAGCGATATACGGCGACACTTTGTGCGCCGGTAGCTGACCACCCTCGCCTGGTTTAGCCCCCTGGGCGATTTTGATCTCAAGCTGCTGAGCGGTGACCAAATACTCGGGCGTCACACCAAAGCGCGCCGAAGCGACTTGGCGCACGGCAGAACTAGCGCTGTCGCCAGGCTTAAGGCCGCGCAAGCCAGGGAAGCTAAGACTTGTGCCGTCTTCATTGACGTCGGCAATGGCATAGTAGCGCAAGGGGTCTTCACCCCCTTCACCAGAATTAGACTTAGCCCCAAGCCGATTCATAGCTATAGCCAAGACTTCATGGGCCTCTTTGGAGAGTGCCCCCAGTGACATACCACCGGTACAAAAGCGCTTTACAATTTCAGAGGCGGGTTCGACTTGATCGAGATCTATGGCTGAACGATCAGAAGCAAAAGTAAGCATATCGCGCAAAGCCAGCGGCGGCCGCTCCCTCACCAGGGCCGAGTATTGGCGAAACTGCTCTTGCCGTTCTTGAATGCTTACGACTTTGCGGCTAATACCGAGAGCTGAATGCAGTGCTTTAACGATATTTGGATTATTGCCATGATACTCACCGCCAGGGCGAGAGCTCATCATGCCATAGTTGATTAGCTGTTTATGACTGAAAGGAAAAGCACGACGATGGCAATCAAGAAGATCGCGCTCGATATCGTCAATCTCTAAGCCACCAATGCGCGAAGGCGTGCCAACAAAGCAGCGCTCCACAACGTTCTCGCCTAGACCAATACATTCGAATATCTGGGCACCGATGTAACTCGACAAAGATGAAATACCCATCTTCGATAGAACTTTTTGCAAACCTTCTTCAATCGCTGCTCTAAAATTGGCCTGGGCCTTCTCATTAGACAGCTCAACCAGACTCATCACCGCACTATCAGCACAAGAGTGGCGCACAATCTCTAAAGCAAGATAAGGACAGACAGCCTGAGCACCATAGCCAAAGAGACAGGCAAAGTGATGGGTTGTCCAGGCTTGGGCCGTCTCCAGCACAATCGAACATTCTAGCCTCAGGCCTTGACGAATAAGCTCGTGGTGCACGGCAGCCACAGCTAGCAAAGCTGGAATAGCAACTCTCTCAGAATTAA
Source organism: Obscuribacteraceae bacterium (SeqCode) (assembly GCA_044378815.1). Classification (GTDB taxonomy): domain Bacteria; phylum Cyanobacteriota; class Vampirovibrionia; order Obscuribacterales; family Obscuribacteraceae. Next base: position 54,443 of record JBIPOV010000014.1, read on the forward strand.
CACCACGGTCGCTCAATATTAGTATCGACTTGTGATCCCGCACTGCCTCAACGGCTCTCTTGCACAAATTGCTCAGTGCCTTATCTAAGTTATTTTCGCTGGGCAAGAAGAGCAACGAAACAACTTCTGAAGCAAATGCTTTGTCTTCACTGCCAAGGTGTATCAGTTTATCCAGCTCTCTTTCATTGAGAATTGGACTGCTCAAATGAATTGACTTTGCCCCCTCCTGGTTGGGGACGAACCAGCCGCTCTGCCGACCCAGGTAAGAATCGATAGACATCACCAGCTTCTCTCGCAAGTGGTCTATCGGTGGATTTGTTACCTGGGCAAAGCGTTGCTTAAAATAGTCGTAAAGCAATCGCGGCTGACTAGAGAGCACCGCCAGCGGTGTATCATCGCCCATAGAATAAATAGCTTCATGAGCAGTCGAAGCCATCACCAATAATATTTGAGCGATGTCCTCTTTGCCGTAGCCATAGGCCGTTTGCAAGCCAATTAGATCGCTATCAGCCAACTTAATTTGCTCAGCAAATGGTTCAGCTGAAAACTCCACACGTTCACTGTCAACCCACTGGCTGTAGTCATTCTCAAGAGCAACTTGGCTTTTAACTTCAGAATCAGTCTTTACTTGGCCGCTAGCAATATCAACAGAAATCATCTGACCCGGCCCTAGGCGACCTTTTTTCAAGACTCTGGCCTGATCAAAATCGACAACGCCAGCTTCTGAACTCAAAAAGACAGTGCCATCATCAAGCACAGTGAAGCGAGCCGGACGCATACCGTTGCGATCAAGCTTGGCCCCCACGGTTTTGCCATCGCTAAAAACAATCAAAGCCGGGCCATCCCAGGGCTCTTGGATGGCAGCAAAATATTTGTAAAAGCCTGCAATCTCGTTCTTTATATTGCTCGATGCATCAGGAATGAGCTGCATTAAAGCTGACTCTGGTCTGCGACCAAGGCGCAAAAGCAACTCTAGAGCATTGTCTAAACTACCTGAGTCAGAGGTGTTTGCACTGACGACAGGATAAAGACCATTAACGTCGCCGGCCCAATCGGGATGCTCAAGCACCATCTCTCGGCACTTCATCCAGTTGCGATTCCCCAAGAGGGTATTAATTTCGCCATTGTGGCCTAACAAACGAAAAGGCTGAGCCAAACGCCATTTCGGCAAAGTATTAGTACTAAAGCGGCGGTGATAGACAGCAAACTGACTAGCATACGCCTGATTGAGCAAATCGGGATAAAAAAGCTCTAGTTCATAGGAGCGCACCATGCCCTTGTAGACAATGGTTTTGGCTGATAGCGAAGCAATATAAAAATCAGAATATTGATCACCGTAACTGCGCAAATAGGACATTGTTCTTTTGCGAGCAAACAAGAGCTTGCGCTCAATCAGGTCTTCTGACCAATGAGGCGGACAGTTGACAAATATTTGTTCAATTACTGGACAAGTAGACTGCGCCAAAGGCCCCAAAATATCTCTATTGATAGGAACCTGCCGCCAGGCTTTTGCGGCAAGCTCAAAGCCCTCCCCCAACAAGAAGCGCTCTAGCTGCTCGCGACAAAAATCAGCGCCGGCTTGTGGTAGAAAAACCATACCTACGGCGGCCTGGGAAGAAAAAGAAGGATCCTCCTGGGCAAATAACGTCCAGGGAATAGCAGTAAGAATACCAGAGCCATCACCAGTAACACCATCAGCCCCGCAGGCACCACGATGTTCCATGCGACTCAAGGCCGTAAGCGCCTCGCGTATGACTTGATTGCTACTTTGCCGTCGATACACGAAACCTACGCCACAAGCATCTTTCTCAAAGGTGGTATTAGCTTCGTTCATATCTTTCCAATGCAAAGCCGGACCATTGCTGGCCGCAGGTTAAGGCTCTTGAGCAAATTTTAGTAAGCTCCGAGTCTTCGATTATTAGTCATGCTTACTGTGATGGCAAGAAAATGTTAAGTAAAGCTGAAGAGCGTTTTTGTACACATTCCCGAAAGCCGGTCAGGGCGTGCCATAGCCGCAGCGTTACAAGAAGCAATACTTCACACGATATATCTATTTGTATACTAAAGGCCCTTCCATACCTAAATATGAACGACCAGCAGCCACACATTAATCTTTCAATCGACAAAACGAACCAGCCGTTTTTGCACTCAGCAGCATACGTTGCCGTTCGAGCTAAGTATGTCAGCATCGACTTAGCCGCACTTAAAAAATTAGCTGCAGACCTTGGGCACGACTTCAGCAATAGCAATGGCGCTAGCCACTGGCTAGAAAGCGCACCAGCCCTAGTGAAAAACTACTTCGAAAGTCTCAGCTTAGAAAATCGCCTCCTGTTTTTGACGATTTTTCATACCATTGGCTTCTGCTATTGGGCCAAGAAAGAAAATAAACCCTGGACAATTGAGGCACCAGCAGAAGTTCTCTCTGAAAGAAAATATAACGGGGCCATGGCGCTTCTTTTGAGCATGGCTATCAATGCGGATTTTCTCAACTTAGAATATTTAGCTAGTTTAAATTTAGAGCGATTCAAAACATTGATGGGCGGCCAATTTAGTGACATCGATTCCCTAGCACTGCTCACAGAACGCCATGAATTTATCGTCGCATTAGCTCAGAAGCTCAATGACAAAAACTATCTGCATGAGCTTTTGCCGCTACTGGCTAAAGCTTCAGCCAGAGACCTTGCCATCAAATTTGCCCACGAATTGCCAGGCTATTTAGACATTGCTCAATACAACGGTAAAGAGATTCTATTTCTCAAACGGGCGCAACTTCTGGTTTCTGACCTAAATCATACTCTGGTATCAAGCGGCGCGGCGGCGATTAATAAGATAGAAGAGCTGACCGCTTTCGCCGACTACAAACTGCCGCAGCTCTTGCGCCACTATCAAGTATTGACTTACGAAGCGTCTTTAGCACAGAGAATTGATGCGCAAATTGAACTAGCACCGGGCTGCGAGGAAGAAGTAGAAATCAGAGCTGCGACAGTAGTCGCTGTTGAATTAATTAGACAGGAGCTAGAGAAACTTAGTTTTTCCTCTAGCGCTGCGGCCATCGACAGCCAGCTCTGGCAGTTGTCTCAGAAGTTAGACAAGACAGAAATAAAACCGTATCACCGTTGTAGAACTGTTTTCTACTAGAACAATCTTCTACCAAGGCAATACCTGATGTTTCAGCAATGTTCACGCTGTCAAGGAACAATGACAAGCGGAGCAAAATTCGATGGCGATTCAACTTGTTTGGTTCAAAAAAGATCTGCGCTTAGCCGATCATCAGCCCTTACAACTGGCCTCTAAGCAAGGCCCAGTGCTCTGTGTTTATGTAATCGAGCCAGAAGTTATAGAAACTTCTGAGTTTGATTCGAGCCATCAAGTCTTCATCAATCAATGTTTAGAAGAGCTACATATTAAGCTACTGATGCTCAACAGCGGCCTTATTGTTCTGCAAGGCAATTTACCAGAAGTTTTTGAAAAACTAAAACAGGACCTACCATTTGAAAAAATTTGGTGCCATGAAGAGATTGGCAACCAAGTCACATATAGGCGCGACCTGCGCCTGCAAGCCTGGTGCAAGAGAAACGGCATCGCCTATGAAGAGCTACCTCAGACAGGTGTAATTAGAAGGTTACAGAGCCGAGACGGCTGGAGCAAAAAATGGTTTGCGCGCATGAAAGCCCCGCGCATTCAAGAGCCAAAAGTAGCTCTGCCGAGTCCCGAAAACGATCAAGGATATCTCAGAAGGCTGGACGGCTTTGGTAAAATCCCACAATTAGCTGATCTGGGCTTGCCACCATCGACGAAGCCACTAGCGCAAAAGGGTGGTGAAACGAATGCTCAGACTGAACTCGCTTCATTTCTTTTTGACAGAAGCAAATATTATCGCAGCGGCATTTCAAGCCCGATCACAAGCAGCACAAGTTGTAGCCGCCTGAGCCCATATCTGACATTTGGGGCTATCTCTCTGCGCACAGCCTATCAAGCAAGCGTCATGCGTCGGGTGCAACTAGCAAAAGAACCGAACAACGGCAAATGGCAAAATAGTCTGACTGCTTTTGAAGAGCGTTTGATTTGGCATTGCCACTTTATGCAAAAGCTCGAAGACGAGCCGCAAATAGAATTTCGCAACATTAGCCGGGTCTATGACGGCCTGAGAGAAGATGATTTTCGGCAAGATTACTTCGAGGCGTGGTGCCAAGGCTTAACCGGATACCCAATGATAGATGCCTGCATGCGCGCCCTCAAAGAATCAGGATGGATCAACTTTCGCATGCGAGCAATGCTTGTTTCTTTTGCTTCTTACAATCTCTGGCTTCACTGGCAGCCCACAGCAGTCTATCTCGCTCGTCACTTTTTAGATTTCGAGCCCGGTATTCACTACCCACAATTTCAGATGCAATCTGGTACCACTGGCATTAACGACATTCGGGTCTACTCTGCAGCAAAGCAAGGAAGAGAGCAAGACCCCGATGGCAGTTTCATCAGGCACTATGTCCCTGAGCTAGCAAAAGTTCCCATCGAGTACCTCCATCAGCCAGAGCTAATGCCACCACTCTTCCAACAATTCCACGGCTGCATTATAGGCAAAGACTACCCTGCCCCCATTGTCGACGAGCAGGCTTTAAGAGTAGCAAAAGACAAAATATTTCAGCTGCGAAAAACAGCAATTGCTGAGCAAGACGCCAAACGCGTGCAACACAAACATGGAAGCCGAAAAAAGCCAGGCGATAAAAACTGGCGCTAATGCTGGCGAAGGGACTAGCTAACTAGTGTTACTTCCCGTGGCTCTTTAGATAACTATCAACGGCGCTGTTGCAAGCACATTGAATGCCGCGCAAAGTCGCCATGGCGCAAGCAATTGAAACCAGACATAAAGACAGAGAGCCTGTATCCATTTAACTTACCTACTTCTACTGAGCAATACTACGGATCCACTGACAACATAATCGCTCAAAAGACATAAAGAAGGCGTCAAAGCTATATCTAGCGAAGTAAAGAAAAGGTCAAGAGAGCTCTAATTCGAAAAGCTATTTTGCTCCAGAACTTTGGTCAAGAGCCGCTGCAGCCTTGATCAATTTATCGATGTCATCCATCAAATCTAGGCCTTTCTTTCCTGGATCAAACTTCAAAGCGTTATTGAGCAAGTTCAATCGGTCGGTCAAATGCTTGTCATAAGCCACTTGTCCAAATACTTTGCGCTCGCACCAGGCAACTTTCGTGGCCAGTCGAACGCCTGGAGCCGGCGGGGTGGCCGCCTCAATAATTGCTTGGTCAGCCGCTGTCAGTTGATGACTGGCCTGGGGTGCCTGAGCCGCCGCTTCAGACTCCACGGCGCTGCGGGGGCGAGCCCGCACACCGGCGAAGGGGCCAATACCAGGGACAAAGAAAGATTGACCGCCAGACGCTGGCATGCCGTTCATAGGAATACCGAGCAGGGCGCTGCCCATTTTAGAAAGGAAGCTGCCACCGCCGCCCGCCCCGGCGCCCCCAGAAGCGGCTCCAGACTGAGCACTGTCGACAGTGGTTGAAGATTGACCAAGAATCTTCTTGTGCAATTTCTTTTCGGCATAGTCTTCTAAGGCATCGGTACGATCACCTAGAGCGGCATCGGGCGTAGCTTTGCCAAAAGCCTTAACTTCCATGCGGCCGAGGCGATCGCTCAGAGCCTCACCGTCATAGGTCTGCTCTAAGATGGCCTGCTCAAGAGCTGTAACACGGGGGTAAGAAGCTGATTTAGCCTCAGGAGCGCCAGCAGCGTCAGTCTGCTCCACACGGCCCGAGGCACCGGCAGGAGCGGCCTGAGCATCATCCTCTTCTGGCCCCTGGTAGCCAGGCCCAGGAACAACCATCTGTTTATGCAAAGTAGTTTCAACATAGCTTTGCAAACTATCGCTGCGATCACTTAAATCAGCGCCATCAGAGGCTTTGCCAAAGGCTTTTACTTCCATGCGTGTCAAGCGCGCTGGCAGTGCGTCGCCGCTATATGATTTGCCTAGAATGGCAGTCTCCATAGCCGCAATGCGAGGATAGCTATCCTGATCTGCAGAAGCTCCCTGGGCCTCTGCCGCTGGACAATAGCCAGCAGGAACAGCTAGCACTAATGCCAGAATTGCCATAGTGCAAGGGTAGAGCCAGAATTTTTTTTGCTTTAGTCGGGGCATAGTATTTCCAAATGCCCCATTATGGCATCCCCTTAGAATCAGTGCCTTGACTCTATCTCACCTATTAGAATCCAGCGGTATAGCAAAGCACAGCACAGCACAGCACAGCACAGCACAGGAAAAGACTAATATCATGGCTCGAGGTCAATTTGTTAGGCCGACAGAAAGAAGGGCGCTACAGTGCTCTGCAGCTCTAGCAATCTTGGCCATAACTTGTTGCAGTGCTTGGTCAAAAGAAAATGGGCCGAAAAAGCTAGAGCAAAAACAACAAGAGTATGTGCAAAAAACTAAGCAAGACAATTCACCCGAAAAACAGGCCCAGAACCTGAGAAACCTAGCCCTAAAGAAAGAAAGTCAGGGCGATATCGCAAGCACCGCGGCCTTAGAGGAGAGCGCCTTTAAGATCGATGAGAAGTATCGGGGGCAACATTATTACAACAAAGAGGGAGATCTCTATCGCCTGCGCGAGTTGTTTCTCAAATTAGGCAACTATGATGTAGCAGAGCATTATTGCCGCAGACTTCTAGCCCTGTCAGAAGAAATCTACGGAATCAACAGCCCGAACGCTGCCGATGCTTTAGATTCACTGGCGGGAATCCTCAAAAGAGAAGGTCGCACAGCAGAGGCGAGCGCGACACAAGCAAAGGCTGAAGCGATAGAAAATGCCAATTTAAACGGAGATATAACCGGAAAGAAACTACCGATCTTCAAGCAGAATAATTCAATATCAAAAGATACGATCTTGCATCCGGTTCTAAACTCTAGAGCCGGACGTGGTTTAGACGGCAAGCAGCTAGACTGCCATCTATTCAAAGAGTTAAGTGCTCTCACCCAGGTAGCCAACATCAATCATCGCAGCGTCTGGAACACCTACTTTGGCCGCGCCGAAGAAGAAGCTGCGCTGCAATTTTGTCGCACGGCTAAAGGCATGACCAAAGCGCAAGTTGAAGCCTGCACCGGAGCGCCACGCTTTCGCGGAGGCAAAGTAGACTGCTGGAATTTTTGCAAACCTGGCGAAGATACTTGGCTCTATGCCTTTGGTGAAAAGTGCGTACCAGTGAGTTTGGTTTTCCGCCAAGACCGCTGTATTGAAGCAAAACGCCATAGCGACGACCTAGACCGCGACTATCAAATTTGGCGAGCCAATGAGTTTATCAGCTTCGCTAAAGGCAAAACCGCAGCAGAAATTATTGCCTACGCTGGTAAACCGGCACAGTCGCAACTGAATGGCACTATCTATCCAGTGGACTCAAAGAAGAATCACAAATTAGACTACGTTCTCGGTTCGCACACACTGGTTGGTCTCTATATGCGCAAGGGCATCTGCATTGGCGCGCACAAGTATATAATTGCGCGATGATTCAGACGAAACAGGAGTCGGCACTACCAGTAGTACCAGTAATTCCACAGCAACTGCTAGTAGGGAATAGTTGCTGGTTAGCGCTTCGCCAAAAACTTTTGCACTGCCAAGCCAACCATACCGCAGGCAAGCGCCAGCGCGGTTTTAGTCAAGGCACACATCTGACAAACAGTGGCTGTTAAAGGTGTACTACTGACTGAGACCCACTGCTCAAGAGCCAAAGCCGCAAAAAAGGGCAAAGCAAAAGCCATCAGCCGTGGGCTAGAAAACGGGCATTTTCCCGTCGCACAAGAACTTGCTTCGTCTTTATCACCAGCCACAACTTGGTCAACGGCATCTTGATTTTCGACCGAAGTAACAGATTCCGCTTTCATAAACTAATCCTGCAAATAGGTCCTAAGCCGGTTTGCCCCAGAGCCAACCTTGACCAAATGGTACACCCATTTCCACTAACAGATCGAGTTCTTCCCGGCACTCGATGCCCTCAGCAACTAATTCAGCGCCCAGAGAATTAACAACTTTGACTAGCCGCTTGAGCAAACGAGCCTTGGCCGGTTCTTCCGAAATTCCCGAGACATACTTACGATCGATCTTGACGATATCTGGCTCAAGAATAATCAAGCTCTCTAGAGAGCTGCGACCAAAGCCAACGTCATCAACGGCCACCAATAAGCCCCGCTCTTTCAGCGCTTGAACATGATCGCGCAGATAGGCTGGGTCACCAATGAACTGCTGCTCGCTAATTTCAATGACATAGTTGCCATCTGTTTTGTTGGCAGGGAAAAGAGTCATCAAGCGCTCAATGGGAGTATCCATGATCGTTGATGGGAAGAGATTTACGTGGAATCTGGCTGTTTGATCGAACTTTGGATCAGGACAAGCTGAAAGACAGGTTTTCAAACAACGCAAGTCAACAATGGTGAGCAAGTTGTGCTCAACAGAGACGCGGAAGAGGTCATCCGGCATCTCGAAAGCACCGGCAGGACCACGACTTAAGATCTCGTAAGCGACTACTTTTTCATCACTAAGGTGAAAAATTGGCATGGAAACAGCACGGAAGCAATCGCCACGGCGCAACTTCTCTGTCAATTCTTCTAATGCGGCTTTATCAGGAGACTGTCCAGCGCCAGCTTGCTTATGCTTCTCGCCGGAAGAGACGCGGTTCTTACCAAGCATCTTCGACTCACGAACGGCCAATCTGGCCAAAGAAAGTACTTCTTCTATTGAGCAAAACTCGTATGGAAGAGCCAATACGCCTAAACTAGCAGTTACTCGCACGGTCTCAGAAGCCAATCGCAGGGGGCTTTCAGCCACAGCTAAACGGATTTTTTCAGCAACCAGCATACCTTCGGCAAAACGGGTATCAGGCAAAATCAAGAGGAACTCATCGCCACCAAGGCGTGCCAGATGGTCAGTCGGTCTAACGGTCTCCCTGACCCGGTCTGCTATTTCGTGGAGAACAACGTCACCCACAGCATGACCAAACTGTTGATTGATGCGATCAAAATCATCACAGTCAATCAAGACTGTCACTAAATTCCAACCACCACGCTGGGCCCGCACATATTCGGCCTCAAGAGCTTTCTCTAGGCCAGCCCGGCTCAGAGCTTTGGTCGCAGCATCTACGTTAGCGATAGTGTCTAACTGCTGATTAGCAGCAAGAACCTTCTGATTAGCTTCCTGCAACTGATCTTCGAGCTGCTTCACCTGCATAGCATGGCGGATTGACTGCAGTAAGACTCGAGCATCTACTTCGTCTTTCACTAAAAATTCTCTGGCTCCAGAGCCTATCGTCTGGCTGGCAATATCATCTTTGCTGCTATTGCCCACCACAACGACCGGCACGCTAGCATCTTGAGCTCTCAGCTGGCGGAATTTATCAGCACCATTGTTACCGGCGCCATCTTTAGAGCAATCAAGCAAAACTACGTCGACCCCGCCTTCGCCAAGGCGCTTCAAACCTTTTGCGATATTCTCGGTGAATTCCATGGAGATTTCCATGGAGGCATCAGGCCCCGAAACTTTTTTGAGCACATCCTTAAGGGCGAACGCACCCCCAGCTGTGTCTTCAATTAACAATACTTTGGTCTTCCTGGCTTCCATCATTTCACCGAACTATCTGGGATTCCTGTACACGCTCGAGTCCAAGCCCGAGAACGATTTTTCACGAGCAAGAACCTCCTAATTTAACATCGATTTCATTTTTCGACAGCGTTCCAAGAATTAGACGAAACATTCTTACTATCTATTACTACTATCTCTAATGTCCCGCATTATCAGCTCCGGCTAGCCGGAGGTTGCCAAGCACGCAGGCAAGTTTAAACTTGACGAAGTGCTTGTAAATAGAGCTCGTGGGGGAGATTTGACCCTAGTAAAACCGTGTGTCAGCAGACCGAGGACATATCTCTTTATGTATTGTGCCCGCCCAAGAAGATATTTAGCCATTTTTTTGATAGCAAAAAAACTTCTCGATAATCTCAGTTCGGGCATTTGAGTCTAGTAACATGGGATACCCTACTGGGACTTCTGGGCTCAGCTCTAAAAACGGCAGAGTGATCTTTCACTTTCAAAGCTTTGTATCCCCTAGATGCCCCATTCAAAAGCACCTCAAACTAAAAAACAAAAACAGAGTGTTATGCAGGAACCCGCAGCCAAGAATTCAAAACCGAATAACCTTCTTAAGCAGATCCTAGCTGCAGGCTTCGCCATTTTCCTTTTATGGTATGCCTTCAAAGGCACCAACCTCGCCGAACTTTGGCAATACTCCAAAAACGTCAAACCTTTTGCGGTTCTACTGATCTTTATCTCCGGCATATTTGGTACTTTTCTCCGCTCTTATCGCTGGACAATTTTGCTTCGTCCTTTGTCCGATAAAAAAATCAGCCAGTACAATTCGTTTTACGCAGTCATCATTGGCTACGCCGTAAACGTTGCCATCCCGCGAGGAGGCGAGGTAGTAAGGCTGCTCTCAATTTGCAAATCGGAAAATCTTCCTTGGGCTGGTGTACTGTCCACAATGTTGATTGACCGCATGCTCGACATCGCACTTTTGGTATCGTTCCTAGGGGCGACCTTAATGATTCTGCCGCCAGAGATACTGGCCTCGATGCCCTGGCTCAAACCCGGCGGGCTATTCTTACTTGCGGGAGTGCTACTAGGACTTGTGGTACTGCCCAATGTTGGCGGCATACTAAAGAAGCTGCTGAGCTTAAACCTGGCCAAAAGCAGACTTCCCGAAAAACTGAGAGAGCGGTTCTATCAACTAGCCGAGCAATTTGACACTGGCACTCAAGCGCTCAAAAGCCCAGTTCAGTATCCCTACATAGCCCTTCTTAGCATTGCCATGTGGGGCACCTATTGGCTCAACTTTTATCAAATGGTCTATGGTTTCGGCCTCGAAGATAAAATCGATCCCCTTCAGTGCCTGATAATCTTCACCATCGGTTCAGCTGGTGTACTGGTTCCAACTCCTGGCTCCGTGGGCACCTTCCACCTCTTGGTCAAAGAAGCCACAGTGATGACAGCGCACATCCCGCCCGATCAAGCATTGGCCTTCGCCACAGTCTTACACTTTCTCACTTTCGTAGCCATAAGCTGCATACCTGCGGCTCTATTGTTCTTCTATGAGCGATTCTTTGCCAAGAAAGAAAAAACCAATTAGCACCTCTAATATAGATAGCTGGAAACACCATGGAAACTCCTCATAGCTTTGCCGCCAGAGTCACTGCCAGCTTTGCTCTCGGCTGCCTCAAACCAAAATCGAGAGTGCTCGATGTTGGCGCTGGTGACGGAGCCATTGCCGCAGCCATGCTCAAAGGCGGCCTGCAAGTCACAGCCATAGACCCGAACCAGGCGGCAGTGGAAAAGAGCACGGCCTTAGGGGTCAACTGCTTACAGACGGAATTGGAAAAATTTGAACATGAGGAGTTTGATGCTCTGTTATGCAGTCGCTCTCTTCATCACATGCAACCACTAGACAAAGCCATGGCTGCGGCCTATCGCTTACTTAAGCCAAACGGCTTACTTCTAGTCGATGACTTTGGTTACGAGAGAGTCGATCAAAAAACAGCAATATGGCTCTTTAACTTGGCCCAATTAATTGCAGCTGACGAGAAGCCCAAACAAAACGAAGACGAAGCAGCAGAGAAGCACCGCCACAGCTGGCTTACGGTGGAGCGCCACGAAAGCAATACACTCGGACCTGGCCATGAGCAATCAGAAGCGATTGCGCTTTGGCGCCACCACCATGAAATAGAGCATCATGTCAGTTCTTTCGAGAGGGTCAAAAACGCCCTTTTAGACAAATTTGAAATCATAGAAGAGCGCCAGGTACCTTATCTTTTTCATTATCTCTGCGATCTTCTACCCCAGACAAAATCTGGTGCCGACAGGGCCAGCATGATTTACAACTGGGAAAAAGAACTAGCTCAAGTTGGCGGTATAGAAATGTGCGGAGCCCGTATCATTGCCATCAAGGCTTAAATCTTACTCTTGCGCTTCTCCACAAAATCGATAATCTTGGGCTGCATTTCTTCGAAAAACTTAGGAAAATTCTCGGGGAGATGATTAAAGACAGCAGCAACCTGAACTCCATCAGAAAGGTGAGAGACAAAGCTGGCTGTGCCAAAAGTAAGAGCCCCACTATGGGCCCACTGGCCAGTCTTGGGTGCATAGTTCCAACCCTTAGCATAATATGAGCCTGATTTCTTCTTGCTTTTGACTGGCGCCACTCCTGGTGGTGCCAACATCAAGTTTATGGTATCAGGAGTCAATAGCTTACAGCTACTGCTGCCATCAGCGGCTGCCACAAACTTGACCAGATCTTCCGCGCTAGCTAGCCAACCTCCATGAGCATCCATTGCTTCTTGGGAAAAGCTTGAGCCATACGAAGCCGCTACTTGTTCTGGTTCAGCGGCGTAGACAGACCAACCTTTATCACCAATCCCTCTATCGTCATAGAAAACTTCAAGGGGCGACATCTCCACCAGGCGAGTGTGGCCAAGAACCATGGCATTAGCACCTGCAGGCCTTAGAACGCTCTTTTTGACGTAAGTCTCATAGTCTTCTCCGCTGACCTTTTCAATTATGCGGCCGAGCATGTTATAGCCGAAATTGCAATATTCATACTTAGTAGCAGGGTCGCGATCAAGCGGTTTGGTTAAGCGATAGCGAACAATTGCCTGGGGAGAAGCCGGTTGCGGCAAACTATACTTTTGAGCGGCGAGGCGCAAATATTCAAACTGGGGATCGCCTTTCTCATTAGAAAAGCCAGAAGTGTGCTCAAGCAGCTGACGCACTGTTATGGTCTGCAACTTGGGATCAAAAGGCTCACCGGCAGCAGGTTTATAATCTTTCAGTATGTCGAGCGCTTTATCTTCTACGGTCAATTTACCTTGCTGCACCAGAGTCATGATCGCCACTGCGGTAATTGGCTTAGACGAGCTAGCAATGCGAAAAAGTGAATCACAAGTGGTATCAAGTTTATGCTCTTTATCGGCATAGCCAAAAGCCTTAGAATAAACGAGCTTGCCATTCTTAGACACAGCCAACTGCCCTGCATAAATGTCATTTGCCTTCATCACTTTGAGCATAAGATCATCAAGCTTATCGAGTTTGCTGGAACCAAGCCCAGTACGGCTGGTCACCGGCAAGTTTGCTTTCTCGTTTTTTCGTGCCGCAAAAGCCGCTTGACTTGGGCCTTGAGTAAAAATCGGGCTAAGCAAAACACTGGCGCAAAAAAAGCTCGTCATTACTTTGATGGGCGAAGTTTTCATTTTTCTGGCTTCCTTCTGGGTGTGCTTATTTTTCTCTTGAGCGGCTGACATTGAATACAAAAATGACTGGAACGACCATTGAGTTTAATCCGCTCAATCAAGCTAGAACACTGGCGACAGGGCTCACCTTCTCTCCCATAAACCCAGGCCAAATTTTGATAATTACCATTGACACCGCTACTATCGGTATAGTCACGCAAAGTAGAACCACCCGACTCGATAGCGCGACTGAGCACTAACTGCACATTCTCAACCAGCTTTATTAACTGTTCTTCTGAGACTTTGCCAGCGGCGATGGTGGGGTGAATACCAGAGAGAAACAACGACTCATCAGCATAGATATTGCCCACACCAGCAAGTATGTGCTGATCTAATAATGCTGTTTTCACGGCTTGATTTTTGCCTTTAAAGGCAGAAGATAAATGAGCACTAGTCAAAGACTCCAGTGGTTCCACACCCAATTGCACCAGGCTAGGAATTACATCTTCAAATGTCTTTCCTTTAGGCTTAAACCAGAGTCGACCGAAGACGCGCATATCTTCGAAATGCAACTCCCGACCGCTGGCAAGCAGAATGCGCACCCGCAAAAACTGTGGCGCTCTTATTGTTTTAGCCGTTTTTGCCGGTTTAGTAGCTGTAGTAACTGCTTTAGTAGTAGCAGCCTTAGCTGCTCTAGCTGTCTTAGAAGCTTTAGAACCACTCTCACTGGCTTCACGCACGAGCAGCCGCCCCGACATGCGCAGGTGACAAGCCAAACCGGCGCCACGATCAAGCTCAATTAAGAGATACTTGCCCCGGCGCAAAACCTGACCAAATTTATGACCAGGAAGCGCTGCGATAAAAGCATCAACATCAGGAAAAGCAATGGAAGCGTCGCGCAAAACCTCAACAGCCACAATAGCATCGCCTGCTAAGGCCAATTGCAAACCACGTTTTACTGTCTCGACTTCGGGCAATTCAGGCATTTAGTATCTCTCTCAACAATCATTCCCAAGTTATTTCTAGCCTGGAGAGAAGAAGAAGGCCGCACCCAAAATGGCGTATACAGCTAACAACTGAACCCCTTCCAGCCAATTGCACTCACCGTCAGTAGCTACGAAAGAGAGAATAATCACAGAGACAACAATAGATAATATTTCTATTTCAGAGAAGCAAAGGTCCATGGGTTTGCCGATAACATGACCAGTAAAGACAATTACTGGAGCTACAAAGAGAGCGATTTGAGCCCCTGAGCCCAAAGCAATATTGATGGCAAGATCCATTTTGTTTTTGGCCGCCATTAAAATGGCAGTGCTGTGCTCAGCGGCGTTACCGACGATTGCCACCAAAATTACACCAATAAAAATGTGACTTAGTCCAAGAGTGACAGCCGCTTCTTCCACCGCATGAACTAGATATTCACTAAGAATAGCCACGCCCACGGTCGAACCAAGTAGCACAATTATGCCTGTGCGCACACTCCAGCCGCCCACCCCGAGGTCTTCACCTTTGTCTTCGTCAGAAGCCTGGTAGAGCTGTTTGTGGGTCTTGAGAGCAAAAACCAGACTCAATATATAGGTTACGAATTGCACCCCAGCAATCCAGAGTGCCAAGCTATAGTCGCCGTGGCCAACATGATGCTTGTTTGCCAACTGACAGACTGCCGGAACTGTCAAGCTTATGGCCGCTAACGCCAGCAAAGTGGCCGATGTAGAAGCGGCCGTGCGATTGAAATACTGGGTGCGGTATTTGATGCCACCAGCAAGGATGGCGCCTCCTAAGACCAGTAAGACGTTGCCAATAATCGAGCCTGTAATCGAAGCTTCAACCACATCAATTAAGCCCGCGCGCAGAGCCGATATGGCAATGATCAATTCGCAAGCATTACCAAAGGTAGCATTGAGTAAAGCACCAGCCCCCGAGCCAACCCTGTCAGCCAAGACCTCCGTGGCCTTCCCCATAATGCCCGCAAGAGGAACAATGCCTAGGCAAGCCGTGAAGAAAATGATGTAAGCCGGCCAGTGCAAATAAGCACCAATAATCGGCAGAGGAATGAAAATAAGAAAGATGTTGAGAATGTTCTCAAAGGAGAATTTCATCGATTATTTTACCGGCACCATATTTAATACCAAATAGACTATTGTGGTTTTAAGCCTTGTCTCAGTCTTACCCGAAATTGCCCGATCTACATCAAGGCAAACAAAATTGGACATCCCTACACTATATGAACGATGGTTGTGTTTAAAGACAAGTGTCCAAATAATTCTGTCAGCAAATTGTACTGAGAAAAAATTAAGTGGTCTTGCCCCCCCCAAATTGACCATATCGTTTCGATATCGGAGTTAACATATTGCAACGACAGACGACTGTCGACTGGAATTGCCTTGACCAATTCATGGGAAGTGCTGTAAAGCCCCCAAGAACGCCAAGCCTTCCAGAGTAAAGTCTATAAGGTTCAACACTCAGGGGGTAGCAGTGATGGTAGCGGTCAAGTCGGCGGAAGTGCCGACAATGGAATGCGAAACCGAACACTTTTTGATGGCCCAAAGACAACTCGACGAAATAGCCGAGGAAATGGGTCTAGACAGAGAGCTTCACGAACGCTTGCGTTACCCCAAAAGAGCGCTGATTGTGACTGTGCCGGTGCGCATGGATGACGGAACAGTTAAGTCATTCACTGGCTACCGGGTTCACCATGACGTCACCCTTGGACCAGCCAAAGGAGGCATCCGCTTCCATCCAGAGGTAAATCTAGGCGAAGTTTCTTGCTTAGCCATGCTTATGACCTGGAAGTGCGCCCTCATGGGACTTCCTTATGGTGGAGCCAAAGGCGGTATTCGCTGCGAACCATGGAAGCTTTCAATCGGTGAAAACGAGCGACTAACCAGGCGTTACACCTCCGAAATCATTAATTTGATTGGTCCAGACAAGGACATCCCTGCTCCTGACATGTACACAAATGAGCAGACCATGGCCTGGATAATGGATACCTACAGCATCAACGTCGGTCATACCGTGCCCTCAGTGGTGACAGGTAAACCAGTCTCCATTGGCGGCTCTTTCGGCCGCACAGAGGCCACTGGTCGCGGTGTGGCTTATTGCGCCAGACGGGCGGTTAGCCACTACGGCATCAAAGGCGACTCTCCTACTGTAGTTGTTCAAGGTTTCGGCAACGTTGGCTCTATTGCAGCCAAGCTACTCCACCAAGCTGGCTACAAAATTGTTGGTGTTTCCGACGTCCATGGCGGCATCTACAATCCAAAAGGCATCGATATTCCAAGACTGTTTGCTTACATATCAGAAATGGGCAAGGTGGAAGGCTTCACCGGTTCAACCCCAGTAAGCAACAAAGATCTGCTTGAACTTCCTTGCGACTTGCTCATTCCTGCAGCCCTGGGTGGCCAAATCACTGAAGAAAACGCCAAGAAACTCAATTGCAAAATTGTGGTAGAAGGCGCCAATGGACCAACCACCCCAGAAGCTGATTTGATGCTTCATGAGCGCGGCATTATTGTCATTCCTGACATTCTTGCCAACGCTGGCGGCGTCACCGTTAGCTATTTTGAATGGGTACAAGGCATGATGCACTTGTTCTGGAGCGAAGACGAAGTCAATCAACGTCTAGAACAAATCATGGGCAGAGCTTGCGATCAAGTTTTGGAACTAGCCACCAAGAGCAAATTGAGTGTAAGAATGGCTGCTTTGCGCATCGGTGTTTCACGAATTGCCGAGGCGAAGCGGTTGCGCGGACTTTATCCATAAAGCAAAGCCACTTGCGACCGATAAAGGCACTGGTCATAATAAGGCCAGTGCCTCTTTTTTTCTTGTTTTCTGATTTAGTAAGGGCAATATGTGGCACAGATAAGATACGAGGCCTATCGATTTGGCCGTTTATAAGTCTATTGGTAATCACATGTTCTCATCGCGTTCTCAGGCCGGGAAACAAAATACACCAGCACCGCGAAATTTTCGCCTGCCTAAGCAATCGGTTGTGCCTAACTACACCGATATTCAGTTCTTGGCACAAGAAGCTAACAAGCAACAAGGTAGGCAGGTTGAGCTGCCCTTTTCTGTAACTGAAGGTTCGCAAGAGTTTGTCGTCACAGTGAAAGTCGATCCCGGCATCTCTTTAGATCCGATCTGGACTTTGACAGCTGTCACTTCCCAAGGGCACCAGCAAATTTTCGCTCATCCAGAGCCAGATTTGAGCATGGTTACCAATCTTGTGATGAGCGGCTGTGGCTGCGACCTATTTGCCGATAACCTGGCCACAGAACAAATGATGGGACGCGATACTTTATCTAATCTCAACCCCATTGGCACGCAGTCACAAGAAATTCCGGCAGTAGCAAGCGGCAACCAGAGCCACTCCCAAGAAAACGAAGTGGTTTTTGATGCACCGAAGCCAGGCGTTAAGGCCACTCTTGAAGGCGACCTGACAAAGATGCAAGCGCCTAACTTATTGCAGTCTTTAGCCATGGCAAAAATGACAGGGCGATTGGATGTAAAAGACAAACAAGAATCTGCCCGCGTTTATTTTATAGATGGTGCTGCCGTTCACGCTGAGATGAAAGAAGCTGTGGGCGATACGGTACTGATCGAACTAGTCACCTGGACAGCCGGTGAATTCAGATTTTGGCCAGACGAAAAAAGTGCACACAACACCGTCAAAAGAAGACTGGACGCCATGCTGATGGAGGGCGTGACACTGCTTGACCAGAGCCAATATCTCGATTCAGCCGGCCTCAAGCTTGAATCTTGCCTGGTTAAACGCAATGCCATTATTTCAGAGCAGGAATTTACCGCTCGACTGCAAAAAGGCGCACCAATAGCCCTACAACCACAAATAGACTTCTATGAACTGATCGACAACCATAGTCAATTCTTCGACATTTTGGCCAAACGCCCAATGCGCAAACCAGAATATGTGCCAATTCTATTTAACTTGGTCAGTTGCGGACTCGTGCAAGTAACAGACCAACAGGCACGCTCAGCCGGTCGAGGGCTCGGTATTGACGAAGGCACACTGCAAAGCGTCAATAAATCTCTTATTCGACAAGAAACCGATATTCTCACATATCCTGCTTTTCTCTACTTCTTACAGCAAGAATATCTGCGCTACGAGTATTTCAACTTCCCCTTCTCACTCGTTGTTTTTAGCCTTGGTCACAGAAAAGGCGGAGCCACAGGACCGGTTGAAGCATTGCAAACCCTAGCAGTAAAAAGAGCAATGCAGCGCATCAGCTTGGTCAAGCGTCCGATCGATATGCTCGGCCACTACGAAACTTTCGACTTCGGCTTGATCCTGCCAAACTCCAATGCCAAAGCGGCAGGAGCGTTAGCTCACCGCATTGTTGACGTATTGAGAGAAGCCCCTCTTACCGCTGACATGGACCCTAAAGGAATGGTGTTCGCCTTCGGTGTAGCCGGAGTTCCTGAAGATAGCCAAGAACTAGACAAACTACTCAGCTCAGCCAAAGGCGCTCGAGACATGTCGAAGACCACCCAACGAATTGTTCTTGCCCGCGATGTCACAAACGGCTAAGTCAGGCTCAGGACAATCTTAAGCACGTAACAAAGTTAGATTAGATCTGGGGCGGATTGCTTGACATCAAGCTATGCTCCGCTAATATAGAGTTCTCGCTCGTCTTTAGCGGGTCTTTCTTTTTATAAATAGCAACTAGTAGTAACTTCTGGCAGGTGACTGAATGCGGCACTTCGGTGATTCCGCACAACCTAATAGCAATGGCTTGGCCAGCGCAGACGCACAGTCGACACCTGTAACAAACAGTGAGGCTGGCGGCAATCTTGCTCGTTTTATTCATGACCAATTTAGCCCAGCTAATCGCTACGACCTCTCCGCTCCATCGCCATACGAAGTGGCCAATTCAAAAAATGGCGTGGCCAATGAAATCAGCAGTGCCCTCGGCAAGGCTTTAAGTAATGGCTGGGGAGCAGGTGAGCGAGCCCGGCAACAGAACCAAGAAGCAAAAGATGCAGCAGCACTACCAGCACTATCTTTTAGTCCAGAACAGCGCCCAGGTCAGCGCCCAGAGCAGCTTCCGGCGCAATGGGCCGCCAACGACCACAATAGTAACAACAAGCTCAGTAGCGAACAGCAGAAATTTGTCATTCCCAACCGGGGCAATCTGTTTAGTCCGGCACCAGACAAAAATGCTTTTTCAAATGCTGCCAGCGCACAAAATAAAGAAGCGTTCGCTGCATCAGTTATTGAAGATTTTCGCAGCCCATTTGAGAGCATGCGTTCGCAACTAGCAATAAGCGACCAGACGAAAGAAGCAAAGATAGCAGCGCGCGATGTCGCTTTTGAAGCAGCGAACTGCTACCAAACAATTCAGATCAATCCGCAAGAATGTTCAACAAAGACAATTACAACTCTAAGTGATTTGTCTTCTTCACGAATACAGATCAAATCGCAAAATGGTTCATCGACAACATACACTGACCGCCTCGGACGACCAATTAGCGAAAGTCGCTACGACGCCAGCGGCAAACTAATTAGTGAAACCATATCTCAATTCGACAATAGTGCCAATGCCGCAATACCCTCAAAAAAAGTAATTAGAACAGCCAACGAAACCACCGAAATCACCTTAGACAGTAGAGGACTTGTGCTAGCAAAGACTACTTTGCCTTATTCTGACTTGAACAATGCCTGAGGATTTCAGTAAAGCAATTAATGGCATCACCATTTCTCTGCACCAGGGTGACATCACCAGAGAAGATGCCGAGGCCATAGTCAATGCGGCCAACTCGTCACTTATGGGCGGAGGTGGCGTAGACGGAGCTATTCACCGAGCAGCTGGACCAGCACTCAAAGAAGAATGCAAACAAATCAAAGCAATGCAAGGTCCATGCGCGCCCGGCAATGCTGTCATTACCGGCGGTGGCAAACTAAAAGCACAATATGTTATTCACACAGTGGGACCGATCTGGCGTGGCGGACTTACAAACGAGAGCCAAATTCTCAGCAATGCTTATAAGAACTCGCTCCAACTTGCCATCTACAATCAAGTTGCCTCCATAGCCTTTCCCTCAATCAGCACTGGTGCTTACGGCTACCCACTAGCCGAAGCCGCAGAAGTAGCCATGGCTACCGTGAAAGACTTTGTCAGTCAAATAGATCAAGGCGCTGAATTAAAGCAAGTGCGCTTCGTCTTGTTTGATACCTTCACGTATCAAGCCTACAAAGAAGCTCTAGTCAAAGTCTAGTCAAGCCCTGCTCAAGCTAGGCAGAAGACAATCTAGCTAGTCGTCAAATCCACGCTTAAAATCACGCTTACCGCCGCGCTGTTGCTTATCGCGCTTGCTACCTTTTCTATAGCCATCGCCATCATTACCCCAATCGTCTTCTTCCACTGCAGGACGACGCTGCTTATTCTTGCGACCACCATTAGTACCGTTGCTACCGCCTTCAGCCACATAAACTTGTGGTTCATATGCAACCGGTGGCTCGCCGCTATTTTCACTGCGTGTCAATACCTCTGGTGCAGTGACAATTTCAGGCGGAGCCGCAACTTCGGCTTGAGTCACGCCCGCTGGCTTGACACCAGATTCAGGAGGCACTGTTTGATCGGCTTGACCGTTAAGCTCTGGCTTAACCACGGCATCTGGCTGCGCTATGCCTTGGTCAACAGGACGAGCAGTGAGGTCTTCAGACACAGGTTGCTTAAGAAGGTCGGCTAAACCTGGCGAAATAGGAGAGGCATCAGTAGGTGGTTCCAAAGTTACCGGAGCTTCTTGCAGAGGCTTAACGACTTCGACGGCGGGCTCTAAAACTGGTTCGATGACTGGCTCTACAACAGGCTTCGCGACTGACGCAGCTGTTTGGTCCACAACTTCGTCAACCGGCTTATCGGCAGCCTTCGGTCTAAAGTTGTTCACTTCAGCACCACGCAAAGGCTGTTCTACCCGAGGTCTCTCTTGAGGCGAGTCGCCACCACGATTACTACGGAAGTTACCGCGGCCGCCGCCTGGACCGTTGCGGTCGAAACCGCGGCCAGCTGCGGCACCAAATCCACCAGGAGTCTCAGGACGCGGGTCGCGAATTTTCCCAGAAATCATATCTGAAACTATTTGCTGTGCTCTTTGCCATCCCGGCTCACCCTGCGGTATCAAGCGATTGACGATGGAAAGTGCGAAGGCTTCGTTAGTCTCACGAGCAGAGTCGTGATAAGCGGCATCTTGTCCTTTCTCTCGTGCTTTGTTGGCATTCTGATTAGACTTGTTCCCAAATTGAATTGCATCGAGCAGTCCTCTAACATCTTCAAGAGAACCAGTACGAGGCACCACTAAATTAAGCAGTTCTGCATGTTCAGGTGCTGATGTAGTTGGATCTAATTTAGTGAGAATGTTCTTCAAGGCGAAATGATTCTGGGTGCCCAAATCGAGCAGTCTGTTGACCAACTGTGGATTTGCTGCAGTATTCTGCATGTCGATAGCCAGGTCAAGAACATTCAAGCGATCAGAGAGCTGATTGTTTACTGGCCGTGGTGGGCGATATTTCGGACTCTGCATTTCGACCATGCGACTGGTCTCAAGCCAGTTAGCAAGGTTTTGATCGAAACCGGCAGGGTATTCGTAGTGACCGCTGCCATCGGTGGCCAAAGTTGAATAGCGCTCACGCAAGCTTCTTAGATATGAGCTGGGCAATGCCTCTTTCAGCACAGCCAAGTTATCAACTGGCTTGCCAGCGGTCTCTGGATTCATGTCATTGCGAGTTTGCAAGCGCTCATAGGCAAGTTGCAGGCGATGTCCAATAAAGCCCATCTCCGCATCTGAAATCGGAGCCGCTGTAGTTTTTTCAGGAGTAGAAAGGAATTTGCGAATAGTTGGAATATCGAGCTTGGCATGATCAGGGTCACTGAGTGCATCGCGTACTTCGGCACGATTAAGTACCCGCCCGTTACCAATATGCATGAGGGCCAAATTATTGACATCAGGGTGCATGCCCGGCTGGTTGGCGGGCTTATAGGCATGAGTCAACCAATCAGCAAAATCAGCATCGCTCATCTTTCCGATGAACTCACTAAGGATGGTGCCTTTAACGACCTTGGCGGTGCCATCTGCTTGTTGAAACTCCTTTATCAAAGTCTCTGGAACAATTACAGCGCGGCCACCTTGATGAGCAATAGCAGCATCAGGGTTTTGGGCAAGACGCTCAGCTTGTAGAAGAGCAGCCGCCTGACGAGCACCAGCAGCTTCGTCAGCACTATATTCGGGCTTCTGTGCTTGAGCAAGGGCCTCCGGTTGCGCTCTTACTACAGTCTCAGGCGGCTGAGTAGTCTCAGCTGCGGCCTCAACCTCATGAAGAGAGCGGCGACCAGTAGCAGCTTGAAGCTGCTCTAATAAGTTAGGTGAGGTAACGCTGCGCTCAGGGAATCTACCGAGAATATCAGTATGCAATACAGCGTCAATCACTGCGGCATGCACACCTACTCTAGTCTGATTACCGTAAGCTTCCATTAGCTTGGTGAAGCCAGGATTGTCATTGACCCATTGCCTAGCACTCTCTCTAAACTGCAAGTGCTCGGCAGCGCTAGTCACAGGCATTTTCATCAAGGCAGCGAAAGATTGTTTTACTTCTTGCGGGACAGGATCGGTATAGCGATCGACCTTGTTAATCACTCGCACCAGACCGCCGGAACCAGCATAAGCTTCTTGGACGATCTGATTGACTTCGCGATCACCAGCTAACTCTGTAACCATGCGCAAAGGCACTTCGGCACCACGTCCTTGCCCGTAAGCATAGTCGAGAAGCTTATAGACATCCAAAGGGCCAGCATTCGCTTTTGCCGCAGCCTCAGCCAGCTGAACTCCTTCCTTAAGAGTAGCGATACTTTCAGGAGAACTTCTAAAGGCCTCCTTGATCAATTTTTCCATAGGCACATTGCCTAAATCTTTGGCCTGTTCTGCCACTTTAGCCATGGCAATACTGGCAGACCTGCCATCTCCAGCAGCATGCTCAAAGAATGCCACGACATCATCAGTGGTGGCGCGGGCGTCGACAGCTTTGCTGGCAAGAGCCACGCTCTGCTCAAAGCTGGCTTTCATAGCCTCGCTCACCTGATGGGTGCGCGTATTGGGTTCAGCAACTCGTTCGGCGCCAACAGGAGCATCGCTGGCAACCGTCTCTTTCGGCAGACCAGGAGCATCAGTGGCAACGGCCTCTTTTGGCAAAACTGGAGCTGTCTCTGCAGCAACGTCGGTCTTAAGGGGCTCCGTAGCAGGTTCAACCTTAGGTAGCGGCGCTTCTTCGCCAGCAAAGGCACGACTGCTTCGCCCTGCTACCAGTGGAGAAACATCAGTCTGTGGTCTCAAGTTAAGCCGATGGGAAAGATGCAAAGCCGAAGCACCAGTACCACCAGCCGCACCGTCAGTGATGGCTTGCAAAGCACCGCGCTTAAGAATGCGAGCAATGTCATAACCACCAGCAAAATCTTCGGAGTCTTTCTGGCGCATAAATTCGTTGGTAGCGCCAGAGCTGAAGCCAAAAGTAGCGCCCATACCGACGTTAGGAAGGAGCTGACTTTCGTTAACAAATTTTCCAAGCTTAGAAGCGGCCAGAGATTCGGCAACGGCAGTACCTTCGAAGAGTTTCGCGCCAGCTTTACTCATACCAGCAAAGGCGCCATGGGCTCCCATGAAGAGACCGGCATCCATCACCATTGCTTTGCCATCAATAGCGGTGCTAAATGTCCTGCCAATTCCAGCGGTAAAACTATCTCCGGTGAGCTTGCCCTGATCATTCAAGTAAGTAGAACTGGTCAAGCCACTCTCGTAAATACGGGAGGAAGCTCCTAAGGCCATACCTTTGAGGCCGATACCCATGTATTTAGCAGTCACTGAAGCAGCCTCTGCTGGTGCCATCGTGAAGCTCTTAGCACCGACATAATCAAAAGTCTTCTTCAGGGCAAAACCCTTGAGACCACCCATGGCCAAATTAACCGTTGCCTCACCAGCCGTATCTTTAGAGTGAACAGCATCTAGACCATAGGCAACTATGGAGCCAGCTAGCATCGCGCGCGACTTAGCCCCAGCGAATAGAGGAACAGCTTTAATAAAACTTCCAGCATAAAAATCAACTTCGTTCTGCGCCTTAACCGCCTGTTGGTCTCCCTGAACAGCCTGACGAATGTCATGGCGTAAACTACTTCCAGTGGGTAGCACACCATTTACGGCCTGCGCTTCAGCTTGCACCTTCAATTGCTTAAGCTGCTCAAGCGACGGAGCGTCTTTGTTGTAGACAAAATGCACCAACTTGTCGAGCACCGACTTATTGTCGGCAGTCTGTTGATGCATATCAATTTGCTTGTTTAGAGACGCCAAAGAGCCGTCGCCGGCCCCGGCTTTGTCAAACTTTGAATTTAGAGTTTCAGGATTTTCAGGCATACCGTTTGTGGGATAGCGCTTTCCACGGGGTGAAAGTCTACAATTTACTGCTAAAGATTACGTTTTCAACAGGTCGACAGCAATGGGGAAGCTCCCATGCTTCTATACTCCATCTATATATTCACCAATGTACCCAGAAGTGAAAACGTTAAATCCGGCAGAAAGACGGGCATAGTAAGCCCAGGCAGCTTTTTACTGAAAGGACCAGACACGCCACAATGGCCAAAATCCTATTAGTTGAAGACGAGCCTGACTTTTCAATTTTGATCGCTCAACTGCTAGCGTCTGAACACCACACCGTTGAAATCGCGGTCAGCGGCGAGTCAGCCTTGGAACTACTGGCCGTTTATCACTTTGATTGCCTCATACTCGACTGGAACCTCCCGGGAATAAGCGGGCTGGAGGTCTGTAAAAAATTCAGAGCGAAAAAAGGCCTGACCCCAATTTTAATGTTGACCGCTCGCCAGCATGTCGACGATAAATCTGCCGGGCTAGACTCAGGCGCCGACGATTATTTAACCAAGCCCTTTGAGTTGAAAGAACTGTCTTCCCGCGTCCGGGCTCTTTTGCGGCGACCTTCAAGCTTTCAAGGCACGAGCCTGAAGGTAGGAAGGCTGGAAATGGACGTAAACAACTTCAAACTGACCAATCAAGGCAAAGAAGTACAGCTCCTGCCCAAAGAATTTGCCTTACTCGAATTTTTCATGCGCCACCCCAACCAGGTCTTCAGCCCAGAGACATTAATTGACCGAGTTTGGGCCTCTGACCATGAAGCCTCTCCTGAAACCATTCGCACCTATATAAAGCGCTTACGCAAGAAACTCGATATAGAAGGTCAGCCGTCTAATCTTTCGACTGTTCATGGCGTTGGCTATAAGTTTGATCCGCAGATGGATTTAACCACTGGATAGAAGTTAAACCGTTATCGTTTTAACTCGAATCCAGCGGCCAAAACTAAACCGCTATCGTTTTAACTTGGATCCAGCAGCCAAAACTAAACCGTTATCGTTTTAACTTGGATCCAGCAGCCAAAACTAAACCGTTATCGCTTTAACTTGGATCCAGCAACCAAAACTAAACCGTTATCGTTTTAACTTGGATCCAGCAACCAAAACTAAACCGTTATCGTTTTAACTTGGATCCAGCAACCAAAACTAAACCGTTATCGTTTTAACTTGGATCCAGCAGCCAAAACTAAACCGTTATCGTTTTAACTTGGATCCAGCAGCCAAAACTAAACCGTTATCGCTTTAACTTGGATCCAGCAACCAAAAACTAAACCGTTATCGCTCTAACTTGGATCCAGCAACCAAAAACTAAACCGTTATCGCTCTAACTTGGAACCAGCAACCAAAAACTAAACCGTTATCGCTCTAACTTGGATCCAGCGACCAAAAACTAAACCGTTATCGCTCTAACTTGGAACCCATGGCCGAAAACTAAACCGTTATCGCTCTAACTTGGATCCAGCGACCAAAAACTAAACCGTTATCGCTCTAACTTGGAACCCATGGCCGAAAACTAAACCGATATCGCTCTAACTTCAAACCTTCGGGGAAAGCTAAAGCAATTTCTCGATAATTTCAAAATTGTTTTCCACTTCCACAACTTTGCCACATTTGGAACATAAACTGTTTCTATCGACCAACCGGTAGCAACGAGGAAGAACCCATGGCACGCGTTGATGTACTTGAACTCAAATCATTTCAAAAGATTAGCCTGAATGAAGTGAGCTATATCAATGAATTCGATTTGAAAAAGAATCAACTGTCCAAAACCGCAGACAGCCCAAAAAAAGCAGCGAAACCAGCAAAACTTGAAATTGACCTGAAATCAAGATTCAAAGCCTTGTTAGCCAGCTTAAAATCGACTCTGCACAATATCCTCTATGAAACCGTACCGCTCTGCGACACTTACTCACCAGAGTAAAGCAAAGCTTCGAACAATTTTTCCAGATAAAAGGGGCGGGCTCAAGTCGAAAGACTTGGGCCCGCCGGGGTTGTGGAGCATTTTCTCGGGATTCTGTTCTTAGTCTCCGCTCTATGCAACAACTGATGGGCGCGATAACTCATATGTTCAGCAAGCAAAGCTCACGATTCTGCAAGTCTTGGCTGGCTGCACCTTCTGAAAATTTGCTGCAAAAAAGCCGAATGCCCATAGCATGCAAGTAAGGCAGAAGTCGACACGGTTGCTCAATTCCAGCGACAATGGCGCCCTATGAAGCAACTACTTTTTTTTGTGCTGTTCTTCCGCCGGTGTGTAAAAAAGTGGTATCACTGTCGGACACTTTGCAAAAAGTCGCTTGTAGAAAGCCTTACTGAGCGCTGTGGCTCAGCCATTCTCAACCTTAACTCGCTCAAAAGTCTCCCGCAACAGCGCAACATTCAGAGACATGATTAAGCTCCTGTTTTGGTGTTAACAAATAGCTGTAAATCGCGCATGAGAGCTTCTAAATCGTCGATATGACACATGCTGTCGCAGATACCAAGTTCGGTATCTAAAATACTTTCGTCACATTGAGTTGGAACACTCACACCATGATCTTCGAATACCACCACGGCACCGGGATATGCCTCAAGAATGTCTTTGACAGTAGTTTCTTCTGTAATAGTCATGGTCATAGTCGTACCGTCCTTTCTAACAGAGCACTAAGGCTTCGACCTTAACTGCGAGGGGAAAGAGAATGGAATTCTCTTTGTGAATACGAACAAACTTAGCTCACCCCTCACTAATAACTATAAATATACCTCTATGTCCACAATAGCACTTGGGTATCCTGTGTCAAGCCAGCAAACGCCCGCAGCATGGTAATGTGTATATAAAGGTACTTTTGATTACGAAGAGGCCGCCATGATTTCCCAAACTTCTGAATACGCCCTTAGAGCAATGGTATTCCTCGCCATGCAAAATTCGGCCGCCACCGGACAAGGCATCGCCGGGGTGACAAAAGTGCCACCAGGGTACCTCAGCAAAATCATGCAACAGCTAGTCAAAAGCAAGCTGGTAAATTCTCAACGTGGCATAGGCGGCGGCTTTGTCTTAGCGAGAACGGCGGCAGAAATATCAATCCTGGATGTCGTTAATGCCGTCGATCCGATAGACAAAATTACCACATGCCCTCTCGATATCAAATCGCATGGTCTCAATCTTTGCCCTCTACACAAGAGACTTTCAACTGCTATTGCTCAAGTTGAAAAAGCTTTTGCCGAATCATATTTGAGCGAACTGGTATCAGAATCTCAAAGCCCTTTGTGCACAAGCGTTCCACTTACTCCCAATCAAAGCTTGTGTCAGTAATTTCTTACGGAACAAAAGAATCATACAGAAGTCTTACTTGACACCGGTCGAACTTACACGCATCCTAAAAAGAGAAGCCCCGGCTTACCAGTTGGAGGGTACGACCATCGAAGCTTTTGACCTACTCGAATATCAAAAACGGGCCCGCGAAACCTGCTGCCCTAAGACACTTTTTCAACTTTGGGAAGATGTCTGCCGCCGCTATGATCAGCATGAAATTGGTGAGTACCAATTTGAAGAAATGAAAGCTGTGATTTGGCCAAACCTAACTGCACTTGCTTCGCTTCGTCGCGCCATAAACGACAGCGACAACGATGTGCGCCGCAATGACGAGAACCAGCGCAAGCGGGCATAGTTCAACCACAATTAGTTCAATCTTGCAGCACCGCTGGAAGCTCTCCAAATTTCAGGCAAAACTCTTATAGGCTCGCTTGGTAGACCCGGCTTGTATCGCATCAGTGATACAAGATTCCTAAGTTTTGTGCTAGCTTATCTATTGGCAGTCAATTACTAGTCATTGATTGGCCACCCAGTCAAGCAGGTTCGTTGTGCACAAATCGTGGCGTTCACAAGCTTTTTATAAACCAGCGGCATTGGTTCTTTCTGTTGCCCTGAGCTTGGCAATTGCTGGCGAAAATGTTCAGGCCTCCGACTGGATTGATGGGGATGTTGATGAAATTCCCTTGAACAAAGCCAGGTCAAGGCGCCCCCCGGTTACACCGGTACCTGACGAAAGCTATATAGACGATCGTAGTGTGCAACCAGCCCGAATGAGACAGCTGCGGGGCAACCGCGACCAGGCTGACTCAGCGGCCGAGCAAACCTCAGGTCAAGGTAACAGAGATGACGGCAATTCAAGTCTCGACATCACGCCACCAGCACCGGTGCTAAAAGTTAACAGCAATGGCACCATGCGCATCACTGGCGGTGTCAGCTCCGCGACAATGCGCGCCAGCGCCAGACAACGGCCAAACCGCGGTTTAGATGGTATGGCTGCTCAATTTTTACAACAAGCACCTTACCTCGATCAAGCTAAAACTACCACGGTCCAACCAGCGCTTTTCAAAGCCTGGCTAGAGCGCTCACACCCCGGCCAAAGCGCCCAGTTTACAAAGACAACAGTAGTTGAAGTAAAAGGAAAGTGGGACGATTGCGGCCATATTTTGCGCAATTTCGGCCTCCCTTCTACAAAAATCACCCAAGATAAACTGCCTCAAACAGATTTATCCCACAGCAAAATATTGGTGATCAACTGCGGTTGCGATTTGAGCGCAGCCTCAATCGAATGTGTACGTCAATTTGTTGCCAAAGGTGGCTATCTACTGAGCACCGACTGGGCGCTTGATTCTTGCTTAAAAAAAGCCTTTCCTGGTTACGTTGAATGGAATGGCTGTGACACCGAAGACAGAGTGGTTGATGCTGTAGTGGTTGATCAAGACCCAATCTTACTAGCTGGGGTGCCCCACGTGGCCCACTGGAAGCTGGAAGATAAAAGTCAAATCGTTAGAGTGATCCGAGGCAAATCAGTGCAAGTACTGGCCCGCAGTCGCGATCTTATGCGCCTAGACGCGGATCAACTCGGCATATTGGCCCTGAGCTTTCCTTTTGGCGAAGGACGCGTACTACATCTGGTTGGTCACTTCGACAACAATGCCAATCTATCATTCAACTCTGCCCTACCTGACCCAGCACCGATCATCGGCATTGGCTTGCGCCAGGCAATCGCCACCAACTTCATAATGGCGGCTTTACACGGAGATTTTGCCGCAGAAAGCGCCTCCAGTGGGGAAAGCCCCCAAGTCAAGTATTAAATTAAGCCAATGGCTGCCCAATTAACGCCAATATCGGGTACATACAATAGAGAGCGTTGACTATTGAATTTTCGCCGTCCAGCTGACTGGTGAATTCAATATTTATTTTGACCGGGAGAGCAACCATGAGCGCACTGGAACATTCAGGACCTGAAGGCGATTTGCAACGCGACCCAGAGCTCATCGATGATAGACCTAGCTCTCTGGACTATCGAAATGTCCACGACAAACTCCAGCCTCAACAGCCAGGCAAAGACGCTTTCGATGAGACAAGTACAGTCAATGGTAGAAGACTAGAAGTAGAGTCCGTTACCGCTTCCACCCTAGGGGCATTCGTCGCTATCGAAGGACGCAATGCGCTTATAACAGCGGCCGGGCTAAGAAATATTGTAAGTATGATGGAGTTAAACAAAGAAGCTCGTGGCGCCCACGGCCTGCCCAACGATCAATCCGGCATTCCAACGGAAGCTCTTGCGCGCTTTGGCGGCTTTCTCACACTACAAGCAGCGAATCATCCATCACCTGGAGCCGAAAGTGCGATTAGAGAAGTAGTTAATCGCTACTTCACACCTGCCCAAGCTTAGAATCTATTGGTATTTTATTTGGCTTCATCGGCGTCGTTTAGCGACCAATCGTAAGGCAAGTAGTCGAGCACGAGCTTATCTTGCGAACGAAACTTAGCGATGACATCTCGCTCGTCTGTTGGCACATAGAAGCTGACGTATGACGCGATGATGTCTTCATCCATGGGTGGCGGGAAAGTGCGCTTGGCATAACCAGCCTTGGCCGCAAAATCGAGAGTAAACCAGCTAAAGATCTTATTGACTCGAATTACACCAGTGCGCGGATTAACAGTGAGATTCTTGGGGTCAGCAAAGAAGTCTTGGGTGCACTGGTCAAGGCGTTTATCGAGGTCATCGGCCACAAAGGGCTGTGCTGAAAGCTTTGCACAGCTTCGGGAAGCACATACCACAGCGAAATGCAGCCTTGGATCCGGTAACTCATGGCGCAATCTTTCATGTTCAATTTCGTAGAGCGTGACAGGGGCTCCCATTATTTTGAACTTACCGTTCTCCCACTCACCAGGAATTTGTCTAAAGCTACTGGGAGGATACTGCGAATGGCTGCCCTTGATTGGATAGTTATCGAGTACTACTTTTATGGTGATGGCATTGTAAGCATTGAGCCAAAACGCTTTTTTCTGCTCAGTGGAAAAGCGCTCATATTCTTGCTTTGGCAAATCAGCAAGACTTTGTAAAAACTGATCTAGACCGGCCGGATCTTCCTTCCAGCGCTTGTAGTGAACGTTGCCATTCTCCAAATATTTACTCAGCTCGCGCCCAAAGAGAGCATAAGTCTGATCAAATCCACTAGCGACGGGCTGATTAACCTCATTGGCGGCGGCACTAACCGGCAGCGCGGTAATTGTTGGCAAGCAAATAAATGATAAGCCAATAAACTGACTGAAGAGCAGACCGCAGCCCGCGGCCAATGGTAGAAATGACTTAGTTAGAAGTCTTGGGTTCACAGCTCCTCAATGACAGCAGTCAGAATTAACAGCAACCGTCCCTAAGTATATTAGATCCACTTAGGGCATTCCATCGCTCAGCAATTTAGCAAATCATCTGGCTGCTGTTTTACTGGCCCGCTCAAACAAGCGTTTAAGAGCCGCGACGTCATAAGCAGGGGTGGAACAGCGACCGTTGCCACAGAGAAATGCTGCTGCCTTGGGCAGCTGTGGTAGCTCCAGAGCAGTGTTAGGCAAGGGCCCTTCTTTGGCATCGAACCACTCCACCCGCATATACGGGGCAGGCAAGGCAGCAGCAGCGGCAAAAAGCTCTTTTGCCTGGGCATCGGCCTTTGAGCCAACGATGGTTATGTGTATGGGCTCAGCTAACAACTCTTGATCGGCTAATAGAATTCCCGCCACAAATAATTTGCGGCGACGAGCAGTCTCAGGCAAAGCAAGAAAAGCCAGGGCTTGCTCCGCCAGCGCTCTGTACTTCTTCTCACCAGTATATTGATAGAGCAAATTGGCACAGCGAGCCAACTGTACGTTCTCGTCGATGGTCGTGCTGGCAATAGACTGCTTAAACTCACTATCAATAAAATTAGCAGTTAGCTCGGCCTTATTGAGCCATTGGCGCTCGCCTGTGGCTCGGTAGAGCGAGAGAAAAGCTCGAGCCATGGCCAGGCTATCACCAAGAAATGGTCCAGCTTTATCACTTTCACCGTGCCTGAAACCAAGCTGAGTAGCGCCACTGAGCTTTAACTGACGATTAGCCATAACCCACTGCGCTGTCGATATGGCTCGCTCGAGATACTGCTTATCGCCACTGGCTAGATACAGCTCAACCATGGCATTGATAGCCCAACCATTCTCACGAGCATAGCAGTGCTTATCGATGCGAGGGAGGCCCTGCTTCAGCCTGGCAGCAGAGTCGAGGGTGAAATACTCACCACTATGAACGCCTGAAACCAAGTCGGCATCTTGACTGGTATAGAAAGCACCATCGGGGGCGCTCAAAAACTCTTGCAAATAGCGAGCAATGGCCTTCGCCGCCTTGAGATAACGTTCTTCGCCATAGAGCCGATAAGCAAGAGCATACAAGCGCATATTCTCAGCTTGAGTTTGCATGATTTTCTCAAAATGAGGATGGGCCCAGTCGCCATCAGTCGAATACTGATAAACCCCTCCAAATGCCGGGTCTAGCAAATTCAGCTCACCATCGAGGGCAGCCATTGCTCTAACTTTAGATTCACTATCACCAGCCAGCCCTTGAACCATGGCATATTCAGCCGAGTCGAAATCAAGGAACTTTTGATACGTCCCCCAGGCACCATATTTAGAGTCATTGCCACTGACATGCTTTCCAATCAGCTCTTGTCGCAATGCAGAAGTCAGTCCGTTCTTTCCACTGTCAGGAGAGGCGGGAGCGGGAGCAGTAGCAGCTCCAGAAGAAGAAGAAGAAGATGACGAATCTTGCTCAGGGCTAGGGTCCTTGATGATTGCGCTGAGCAATCGAGCCATTCTCGCTGGATTAATATAGCCAGCTCGTTTGACGATCTCACCACCATCTTCGTTGAAGATAATTGTAGCTGGCCAGCCATACTCTTCATACTTATTGCTCAAATCAGGCCTGGCATCTTGGTCAACTCGCACACAAATATACTTAGAGTTAAGCAATTTCTGCACAGCAGCGTCACTATAGGTTTCACCGTCCATGACATGACACCAATGGCACCACACTGCCTCAAGGTCGAGCAAGACAAACTTATGATCGCGCTTGGCCTCGGCAAAAATCGATTGATCAAAGTCTCGCCACTTTAGCTTAGATTTTGCTACCGCCTTAGAATCACTGGCTGAAGCCGCCTGACTATAAAAAGGAGCTAAAGACAGAGCCAACGAAAGAGCTGTCAACAGCACCGACTGGGGCAAATATTTCAAAATCTTCCTCACTTGATTGACAAACTCTTCTTCAGATAAATGCGACTGGCACCAGGGGGAAAATCTTCAAGACTGCCCCAAACTTCATAACCATGCTTCGCATAAAAAGCCTGGGCCTGAAAACTGAAGGTATCAAGGTAAGCAAAAGTGCAACCGCGCTCACGAGCAATGTTCTCAGCAGTTTCAAGGAGTTTCGAGCCATAACCGAGGCCACGCAAATTCGCTTCTACCGATAACAGATCAACATGCAGCCAACCCCAATTAGTCGAGCCAATTAAGCCACCCACAAGCTTTTCTTGAGCATCTTTGAGCACAACGCTCAGGGGTGATGAAGCCCACTGATAGCCATAGCGCAAATTGTTGTTGTTGAGAATCTGTGTGACAGCAGCCACTTCTTCAGAGCTGAGCTGATCAGATTGAGAAATTGTGACAGCGCCTGATCTATTTTTACTCTCGGTCACGTTCTCTCCTTCAATTTTGCCTATCTTACGTCTAAAAAAATGGTTGCCACCTTACTTTACTAAAGTGGCAACCAATTTATTCCAATCGCTCAGACCGACTACCTAGTTTACTCTCTTAATTGCCGGTGGATTCCACACCCCAGTTAAAACCGCAGTCTTCGGTGCATAGAGGCGCAAAGTCAATCCTAATTCGCAGAGCGGGGAAGGAAGCCAATTGGCTTCTTTATCTGCCCCAGGAGTTTTATTTTGAATGTAGAGATCGAGCGAACCATCAGCGTTGTACTTAAAGGGCATCCATGAGCTAACGGCAAAACGATTCAAAACATTGGCAGCCTGGAAGCCGTCTTTGTCATACATGGTCAACGACCAAAAGGCATCAACTGGCGGCAGTTCCTCTTTGCTGAAATGCATAACATAGTTATTGGCACCGTTTAGCGGCTTACCGTCAGCGTCGACAACATTAAGGGGATAAACTGCATCCTCCGGTTGATTGGCACCAAGGCCAACCATAGCTACAATCGCGCGCTTGAGATAATAGTTGCCATAAACACCCATGGTGTCTGTGTTCATGTTCCAGCCATTGACTCGACGACCAAGAGTTGGCAGTTTTTCGAGCATCAACTTCAAAGCGTCGGCAGCACCTTGAGCCACAGCCTTTTGGTTCTCTACACTCAAAGCATTCATATCAAAACTTTGACCAGGCACTATGCCAATCTTTTTCATGCGAGCCAGAATAGACCAATCAGTGATGTGAGGAGCATTCTCTTTGAGCAATTCTGCGGCAAAAGAAAAATATTTGTCGGCAGACATCTGATTAACCTGCTCAAGAGGTGGAGTAGTCATGTCAACAGAACTGTCCACTTTCACTTTAGGAATAGCACGGGCAGCGGTTGAACCAAATTGCGAAAACGGAGTTAACTGCAAACCGTCTTGGAATTCATGAACAGCCGCATAGTCGTCAGGTCCGTCAGTCTTGGTGCGACCGATCAACCAGGCATACTTAGTGGGCGAGTCAATACGCTCAACACCAGCTGGCAATTTGCCACTCCAACCAGGCCCGCAAATAGCCAATTGTTGTTCGCCAGTGCCGCTTGTCCGCCAGCCGGGGGACGCGAAAACATCACTGAACATGTCGAGGATAGGCATTAAATAATAACGGCCATTTGAATCTGGAATCGAAAGCACAATCGGCTCGGCCGAAAGATCAAACCAGGTAATGGAGTAAAGCGTGTCAAAATTAGGGCGGACAACAGTTCTAAAATCAGCCGCCGGGTAAGCACGCATGTGGGAGAAATAGTTAGATGGACCAGAACCCGGCCTAACACCGGCATCAAGATTGATACACTGGCGACGGGTAATTTCCATACTCAAAAGTGGATAGAAGTAGGTATATGCCTCTAGGCCAATATCATAAGCTTCACTGCTGGTAAGTGAAACCGTCTTAGGTTGAGCCGCTGTCAAACTCACTGTTATATCCTCCAAGGGGCAGACAGAATATCATATTGACCAGCTACAGCGCAGAAAAATGACATTAATACGCTCAAGCTACAAATCAATTGCAACTCAGTGCTTAAAGCGCTGATTGAACCAGGAAAGTAATTCTTCTCTGCGGCCAGACCAAACATCTGCTTTCACCGGCTCATTAGGCACATCTGCCTTTAAACTCTCGGTTATGCTATTGCCGGCCATAACCTGACCCAGAGCCTCTTTCAACTCAGCAGCCGACTGATAGCGATTTTCTTTGTCTTTAGCCAAACACTTAGCAACAATCTTATTTAGCTTCACCTGTAAAACTGGTGCAAGGCCATACAGAGTCATTTCTGGAGCATCGGTGGTAATCTGCTTAACCAAAATATCTACTGAATCTTTACCATTAAAGGGCGGATTACCTTGCAGAGTCTCAAACAAAGCACAGCCAAGAGAGTAAATATCGGTTCTTCTATCAAGCAGTTCGCCACGAGCTTGCTCAGGGCTCATATAGGCAGGACTGCCAAGCACATCGCCGATTTGTGTAATTTGATCAACCTGATTGACATTAACTGAACGAGCCAAGCCGAAGTCTACAAGCTTGACGATTACACCGTCGTCGCCATTATGAATAAGCATCAAATTACTTGGTTTTATATCGCGGTGCACAATCTCTTTTTGATGGGCATGTTCAAGCCCAGAGCAAGCCTGTGAGAAAATATCAATCACTTCGCGCAACGGCGGACGACCATACTGCTTAAGATACTCAGCCAGGCTGGCACCATCTACAAACTCCATAACAAGATACGGCTGGCCTTGCTCGGCCACACCGAAGTCACGTACAGCGACAATGTTGGGATGAGATAACAGGGCTGTAACTCGTGCTTCACGTTGAAAACGTGGTAAAGTATCGGCCTGCGCCATGGCCTTCAGATGCAAAACTTTGAGAGCGACACTGCTGCCTATATTTAGCTGTTTGGCGCGATAAACCAAGCCGCTGCCGCCACCGCCGATCAGTTCAACCAATTCATACTTGCCATTAAATATGGTGCCAAGATAAGGGTCAATATCAAGATCAGCTTCAAGCAATTCCTTTGAAAACGGAGTTGCTCCTTCAGCTCGAACTTCCGGATAGAGATGACTAAAAATAAGGCTGCCCTTAGCATCAAACTTCTTGCGCAACTTTCTAATTGCCATCTTAAGCTTGGGCTCGCTCTTTTCAGCATCGCCAGACCAGATGGAGGAAAGCAAGTCGTCGCTTGTTGGCTGAATATGCGGATATTTAGCAGCCAGCTCTAACAGTTGAAATTCAGGTTCAGGCAAACTATGGGTACGCCCGCCCTTAGTCACTCTCTTATTGATCAGATCAATCTCTATATCACCAAGACTGATACTGTCATTAGTGGCACTACCCGCTCGCCGGATATGAGCCCGCACTCTCGCCCCTAACTCCTTCATGTTGAAAGGTTTGGCTAAATAATCATCAGCTCCTTCATCAAGACCAGCTTCCATATCTTCTACTGTGCTTCTGCCAGTCAGCATTATTACTGGCGTTCTGGCCCCACGCTGGCGGAACTGTTTCAAAATCTCGAGGCCACTGACGCCAGGTAAATCCCAATCAAGAATTACCAAGTCGTAGGGATTAGCCAGAATGCTAACCAGGCCTTCTGTGCCAGTATGAAAGATATCGACACTATGGTTTTCGAACTCCAATAGAGAGCGAACCACATTGGTCAAATCAACATTATCTTCAACTACTAAAACCCTAGGCATAGCACTTCAGATTACCACTAACAAACTATCTTTGTCTTTCCCAAAATCGAGGCCTATCAAGAGCAGACGCCAAGTTAGTAGAGCTTGGCTAGTCAGTAGAAGCAAGATTAGAGAGCTAGTAACCAGGGTAGGATCTCAGTAATGTCAATATAAACCAACGGACAAGCAGACAGGCAAAGACAAACCAGAGATTCAAGTAGGTACTGAATGAAAGAACATTCTTTTGGCGAGCAGATACTGAAAGATACGGCAGCAAAAGATGAGACTGGCAAGAAAAGTGTCATAGACATGGCGCGCAACGCCTGGGGTGACGGGCCGGGAAAGACAACGCCTCTTGACACATCCAATCGCGCCCCCGAGGGGTTGCAAAGCAAAGACGCGGCAGCTAGAGATGCTGGCCACACCAGAGACCAGGCTCACGAAGCTAAACCAGAAACATCAGCAGAAGCTCATAGACTTGCCGAGGCCAGCCATCGCATCAAGCTCCTCAACAACGAACTGCACAAGCCAGGCGGTCCACTTGCTTCTTCGGCATTAGAGTTAGTTGGTTTTGACAAGAACGGTCGCTTGCTATTGGTTCAGCGAGACCAGACTGGCCAAGTAGACGGCAAATATTTAGTCGATTCTGAAAGCGGCAAGATTGTCGCCCGCACAAAACCAGGACACCTAGACAAGTGGGAACACGGCCCGGGCTACAAAAAAGATGGCCACCAGACTGGCGACAGCAGCGAAAGCCGACCTGGCGCCGAGGCCCCGAAGTCAGGATTTGACGCAAAAACGGGCGCTACAATCACAAGAGATAGCGCTGGCCGGGTGCACGAAGTAACCGATTTTCATGGCGACAAGCGCACTTATCAGAGAGACGCCAAAGGCAATTTAGATGAAGTGACCATTACCCAAAAGGGTTATGAGCCTGTGGTTTACAGCCAAGACCGCGGGGTGGCGGACGTCAATAACCATCTCTGGTACAAGCAACCGAAAATAGCAGGAGAACCGGCCCCCGGACTTAAATTTGAGGTAGCTGGCGACGGCACCTTAACCCAACGCACCAGCGCCACTCACTATGTCACCTATAGCCCCGACGGCACCATCACTGAACACAGGGCCAATGGCCAAGAGATAATAACTCGTCGTGGCAAGCCAGATGCGAAAAAAGATCTGAAACCCACCGATTTGCCGGAACCAAAACCGGGGACACTTCTAGCTTGACAGCTTACGGCTTTTTAGGGTGATACAGGCCGCACTGTCCATGGTCTCGTATGTAACTTCACCTGTACTTAAATCGAGATCGATGCTCTTTACCTTCATGGTAATCGGTACGCGATCTGGCCGAACGGGCTCAGTGACAAAGAATGTCTCTTCCCCTTGGGGGCTGAGATATTGGTGAATTGTCCAGCCATTGTTCAAGAAAGCTGCAGTATACGCTCCTTCGTTTGCTTCAAAGTAAACGTTGCCTGTGCTGGGGTCAACGACAAAGCCACTGAGAATAAAAAACTTGATATCACCGTCGGTCGCTGAGAGCCTAGAAAAGACATACTCTTGCCGGCCCTCTGCTCGTTTTATGATGCCGCCATCGGCCATCGAGACAAGCTCTGGGCCTTCAGCGGAATAATAAACTTGCCACAGAGGCAAACCATCGAGAGTTGTGACGGACTGGATAAAGGATTGATCAGCTGGTTTCGACTGGGGCGACTGAGGGGATTGCAGCTCAGCTATCGAATGAGCAGGGCAAGCTTCCTGCGGTGAGACAGTTAATGGTTCAGTAGACTCCTGCAAATTCACACACAAAGGATTTGTATCGTCGGTAGGCACAAGAGTTCTTTGAAAAGTCAACTCATCGATTGTTGAAAGGTCTGAAAGCATGAACATGCGCACGCCGCTTTCAACATAAACAGAAAGCACCTCTTCACGTCCACTGTCCGTCTCAACAATACGGCCAACTGGATCATCCAAATCCTCAGCATAAGCCTGAACGAGAGATTGCACTGATTCTTTCAAATAGGCGCGATCAAAGTCGTCGTCCAAGACCGTACTCTCTAACTCAATTAATTGATCTACGAGGTCTACTGGTTCAGCCTTAATTGCCATTACTTCCGGCGGCAACAAATCAGTGGCGCGACCAAAGGCAGCACTTATTCCGCTGGAACGGCCCTGCTTGAGCTCGTCAATATAATCGCGATACTTCTTCAGATGATCCGACATAGTGCCGCCAGAGCTCGGCATCTTATTTGCATCGCCAACGGTCACGATAAATTCTCCCGAAAATGAGGCGAAATAATGTTTTGACAGGCTGTTGAGCGAGGAAAGTTAACTTAAGCCAAGCTCTTGTGTCAAAGGTTATGCCACAAGTTTGACAAAGTCTGCAGGTACCGTGAAATCTAATTTACTAGAGTGAGAACAAACCGATGGGCAGTCCAAAAGACAAAACTGGCTCCAAGGGTGACGCTAAAGCCGACTCTTCGGCGAAGAGTTCAACACCCTATGAGGTGGCTCAATCAATCTACGCCAAAGGAGTTAAAGGATATAAAGCTTTAACCGGCGGTAGCCCAGAAAAACCACAGGCGAAAGTAACCGACAAGGCACATAAACAAGCGGCTGCTGCCCCAAAAGAAAACCTAGTAACCCGCTACATAAACAAGGCCGCTCACCATGGCGAAAAATATGTGGCCAAAGCAGAGAGTTACATCGCCAAGGCCGAAAAATATGTTACCAAGAAAATTGACCGGCTCGACAAAGGCGAAAAGGTACCCAACGCTGACAAACTGACACCAAAAGAGCGTGCGGAAAAAAATGTGCGCGAGTATGTTGACCCCAAGACTCACAAAGCGTATCACTACGACAAAGCCGGCCGTATCGACGAAGTAAAAGGCAAAAACAAGACTGTAGTTGAAGTCGAATATAAACCCGGTGACAAAGGCAACAAAGTCAGCGCCGTCAATGTAATTAATGCTCAGGGCGACATGCTTGCCCATGCCAAAAGCTCAAAAACCCACAGCATCAAGATAGATCAAACCTCTGGAGATGTAGCAACCCGCAGTCACACAGCCAAAGCAGTTGAAAAACCCAACGGCGAGAGAAAAGTCGAAAAAATTGAAGTAGAGCGATACATTAACCCAGAGGGAATGATCAATACGATCAACAAAGACAGCTCCGGGAGAAGAATAGACAAAATTGCTACTGGACCAGACGCACAATTGCTGCATCAAACCAAGTATGAGTATCCACAGCACAAGAGCAAAAAAGACAGTTACGAAACTGTTATTGCCAATCAGTTTGGTCCGAAAGGTGATTTAAAACACCAGCTTATATTCAGCACAGCGGCTGATGTAGAAAAACAAGATCCAACCATCCGAATCGATCGCAACAAAAAAGAACGAGATGGAGTAATTTCCGAAAAAACAGAAACGTTCAATTTGCATCACGATCGCAAGAATCCGATAAGCTCAGCAGAACAGACTACCGATTACAAAAACGGCACAGTCACAATCAAAGAGCAAGCACTTGATCGAGGGAAAGTGCTGAGCAGCAAACAGCTTACTCTTGACGAAATGGGGCAAACACAAGCTTTCAAATACAAGAGTGAATCTCAAAAAATCGACATCAATGTCAACTATACCGATGGCAAAATAGCATCTATTGATGGCAAAAATGGTGGACTCGACAAAGCTACTCTCATAAAAGCCTCGGACAGCCTAATTCTTCCAATCAGGGCCAGCTACCAAGTAGGCGCTATGGATCACGGTCTGCTCCTAGCCCATCGCGGCCCCAGCCAACCAAGAGAGGGGGAGAAACCGAACGGCACCATAGTTTACCTAGAGGGCGACAAGTTCGTCCAACATCAAGTTGAAAGAGGAATTATCTATGATCAATCACACAAGAAAATTGGCACAGCCAAAGACAATGGCGAGGTACAGATCGGCAATACCACCTTTAACATCACCACTGACAAAGAACGAGCTGGCGCCTTTATGGGACGAGGCAGCAATGGCCGTTATCTCGACTTAACCAGTGGTCAACATAGCGATCAAGCAAAACGTGCCGAGGGCTTCAACGGCTTCATCTCTAACAACAAAGAAAAAATGCTCTCGCTTGGTGGTCACATATTCGGCGAAGACAATAAACTCTTCGGACAGATGGACAGCAATGGCAATGT
The DNA here is from genome assembly GCA_044378815.1 of Obscuribacteraceae bacterium (SeqCode). GTDB lineage: Bacteria > Cyanobacteriota > Vampirovibrionia > Obscuribacterales > Obscuribacteraceae. The sequence goes on from JBIPOV010000014.1 coordinate 95,533, forward strand.
CAAATTTGCCCGAAACCTAGAACAGCAGGAAAAAGATCAAACAAAGATCTCGACTCTTCTTAGAGACAACTACTCATTCACTGGCAATGAAAATGGCCACTCAAGAAACTTTGATCTAAATCGCACCAGCCGGGGCGAATTCTTCATGCCCAGTATTGACGCAAAGAGCGGCCAGCAAATTCTAGATAAAGACGGAAGACCAGCTCTACCAAAGAGCTTAGAACTTAGGCTGGGGATGTTAATTGACAAGGAAACCCAGGAACAAGTAGGAAAATTTGTACCGCCAAGCCAAAACAAAGATGGCACCTTCAACGATGGGCTGGTCGAGATTAATGGCAAAGTGATGCCGCTATCAAGTCTAAAAAATGCCGTATTCAAAGCCACTGTTGATGGCCAAGAAAGAGAAATGCGCGGTGCTGTCTTGGGAGCATCTGAGATACAAGCAGACGGTAGTCTTAGACCAAATACTGGCGGTATTATCAATCTTGACCTTGCCCTAGAAAAATCTAAAGCAAATCTTGCGGATAAGCAAAAAACCTTCGATCAGGCTCAAGAACAACAAAAAAAGCAGCAGCTTCTTGATGCTGCCAGTGCACTGCCAATTGTTGGCAGTGCCATTAGCTACTCAAATACCATTGACAAACAAGACAATTATTCATTCGATGCCAAGCAAACTGCTCTTGGTTTAGCCGACAAACAATTTAAGTCTGACCAAGCGGCTATTGAAAAGATGCTTCTCAACGGCCAACTAGACGAAAACTCAATTTACAAGATTCAAAAAATGGGTTTGCATAACAAACGCGACAACGCGGCAACCCCTGAACAACTAAGGGCTCTAATCGATGGGCAAGGCCATGTTCTAGAAAAAGTTCCAGCTAACTTAAGCGGCTATGGCGAGTTAAAGATACCCGGATTAGAAAAGCCTGGTGAAGTCAGTCAGTTTGACGTAAAGAAATCGCTGATATACAAGAAAGGCACCGATGAGCTAGTCGGAAGCGTTAACTTGACCACTGGCACCCTGCGCCTATTTGATGAAGACGGTACGCAACTCACTAGCAAACTCTCTGATACCAAAATCAGAGGAGCATCTCTAAGCGTTGCCTGTGTAGACGAAAACGGAAATGCTGCAAATAAACTCAATTGGGTAAACGACGGCCACGGTCGAATACAGAGCTTAGATCAGCTGCGCAAGCAAGTAGCACAAGAAAGAGCCTACGCCGAAGTCATGGCCAAAGGTGCCACTAGCGGCGAGCCAATAGAACGGCTTGAACGGGTAAAGACCTTAGAAAAGCGCTACAAGAATACTCTCGATGAAATAGAAAAAAATGGAATACTGGATTCAACAAAAGTCGAAAACGGTTTTACCACCCTAGAGCTTTTGCGCGGTGGCCCCAAAGAATTTGTACGCTCAGAACACGATAGACCAGGCCGCCATTTACTGAGCAAAACAATAGAAGTACCAAGGCAAAGCAGCGAAGATGAATGTGCAAAAACTAGCGGACAACTGCGCATTGGGCACGGCCATTTCTATGCTGACAAAGGCCAACTCTATCGCACCACGTTTGATGCAGAGAGAAAAGAATGGATTCCACTCAAAGAATCATGCGGAAAACTAGAACCTGGCTACAGAGCTCGTATTGATGGCGAAATAGTTGAACTGCAAAACGATCCTAATTTCCTTTTCAAAATGAAGATTGCCGGAGAGGATAAAGAGCACTGGATCATGGGGACGGGAGCGCCGAGAAGAGATGCCAGCGGAAAACTCATTGACGGTGGGCTGATCGACGCCAAAGAAATTCTGCGCCTATCGAGTCTATCAAAAGACGAGATTGCCGCTGCCAACAAAGATTATATAGACAACCAGAGCTGGGGAGTACTCGGTTGGGCCGTTGACGCAGGCATGCTCTCAGGGCGCGAGGCACAAATTAGCCAGCTGCATGACACCACGATCGACGGCCAAAGACTGTTTCTAAAGCAGATGAACAATTTATTCGAAGACGGCCTAAACTCAAACACACTGGCTACCATAGACATTCAACACAATGTTCGCTCGATGCAGACACGTCTAGCAGAAATGAATGTCTCGGCCAGCGATGCTGGCAGGTTATCGCAGGAAGGTCAAAACACCCAAGCTAACGTCAGAGAAGGACTTGCCTTAGCGGCAACAACCGTATTGACTGGTGGCGTATCAACCATGGTGACAGCTGGCACTATGACCGTAAGAGCCGGCATTGTCGTCAGTGCTGCAGGCGGTGCCACGAGTTCGGCATTGATTCGCCAAACTAGAGGCGGTGACTTGCGAGACTTTGCTTCCAATGCCGGCTCTGGCGGTCTAGAGGCACTCTTGATGGGAAGTGGTGGTCACCTCACTGAAGTAGCCAAAAGTTTCACTACCCTGGGCAAAAGCGGAGAATTACTAGCCATTGTCTCGAAAGAGCAAAATCTAGCCAAATTCCAGACTCTCGCTAAAGAAGAGAAGCTCTTTAAAAATCTAGAGACCCTCTCCGAGATGCAAAAGGCTGGCAAATTACAGCAGGTTAGCAGCACCGCACTGAAAGAGTTAGCAGAAAATCCAGAAGCGCTGAAAATGGTCAACATGATTAATAGCGGCAAAGGAACTGAAGTCAAGGCACTCTGTGATATTCTCAGCAACGATAAGACAGCTAGTGCTTTAAGTATAGCTCTAAAGCAGGGACCACTAGGCGTTCAAGGCACAGGATACATGGGCAGTGCCTTCAATGCCGTCTATCAGACAACTGGCTTCAATCTTATAAACGCTGGCAAAACCGCAAGATTCGAAGAGCTAACCCCCACAAAAATTTTAGAAGGCTCAGCCATGATGCTGGCTGCAGATGGCTTAACAGCACTAACTCACTATGGCCCAGAATTCTCGCTCGCCAAACTCGGTAGTAGGGGCAAGTATCTCGACACTTTGATTAGTACCTATCCCGATGCCGTTGCCAACAACAGCATTAATGCAGCCCTGAACGCTAGGGTGCGGGTCCACGATGTGGAACGAGAAAACATTGCTCGAGATCTCAAAATTGACAAGAGTATGGTGACAGACGAACTATTCGAGCGCTTCAAAAACACACATCGCATGAACGCCTTCGTTTTCGACGCTGCCCTAGACGGTGCAGCTAGCGTCGCCTTTACTCATCCAGTTACCCATGTTGGCACGCACTACCTAGGAGAACGAATCGAAGGCAGAGATCAAACTAAACTACAAGAATCAATCAGCAATGAATACTCGACATACATTGCCAACATAGAAGCAAAAATCAATACCCGCCCATTAGATAGCCTAGATAGCCAAACTTTGGTGAGCAAAAGTATTGTAAAAAACAGCGAAGGCTTAGATACAGTTCTGATTAAAAATCACACCGGTGAACTATCACAAGTTGGCCTACCTAATGGTTTAGTGCTTAGCAAAGGTGAGCACAGTTGGTCTACCAACAAAGGTGACTCAACAATTGCTGATGTTAAATCAGTAAGCGCAGATGCTCAGGGCAATTTGACAATCAAGCACGGTGCAAACAGTACAACAACCATTTCAAACAAAGGCATAAGCATAGAAAAACGCTCACTGGGAGCACAGCAAGAAGTAACTGAAACGGCCAATCCTTACGGCACAAAAACAGCAGTTGTAACCGAAAACGAGAAAGTCACTTCAATCAAGATAGAGCACTCTGGCACAGAAGAGCGCAAAGCAATTGCTAGTGAGGTAAAAGCTACCTACGATCAAGACGGGAAACTAACGAGCCTAGAACCGTTTCCCAAAGCTGAATTACGCAAAGAAGCAAGTGGCTGGTCGCTATATTATGCTGACAAGCTGATGCAAAAAGATGCCTACTCTAATGTAAGCGTACTGCCCGACGGAACCGTAGTGAAGCAAGGCAAAAGCCATATCGACGGTGAGCAGATTGAGACAGTAGAAAAGCCCGATGGCTCATCGCTAACAAGTAGAAATGATCAGTTATCTAAAATTGTAGACGCTAGTGGTACTGAAACACTTATTGTGCGAGACAAGAACGGCGAACCTATTGAGTTAAAGCTGTCCGTTGGTGCCAACCTAGTCAAATCTAAAGATGGCTGGGACATCGTTGTCGATGGCGTTCCCGTAAATTACTGCAAAGAGATAGTTATCGATAAAGACGGCACTGTTCATCGAACCAACGAAATTGGTGCAATCTCAACCGATCATTTAGATGGCAGCACCACCAGATATCTCCCCGGAGATAGTATCGAACCTATCGACTACCACAAAGAATTTGCCACTTTCGAGCAGCATTTAGAGGCAATCAAAGACCCAATGGCAGCGGCTTACATCAGAGAAGGCATGCTCGATACCCATGACCGCCTGCGAAAAGATCCAGCCACGGCAGAAAGAAAAATAGCCGAAATCATGTACGATGCCAACCGCTTATTGGACGCACCAGGAAAGGTGCCACTCGAGCAACGTCAGCATTGGCTTGATCAGTTCTTCAGCCTGGCAGCCAAACCAGAATTTGTTGCTCAAGGAGACGATCCTTATTGTCCACTGGCGGCCTGCGAACAAAGAGAATACGCCCGGCACCCCGAAACCTGGCTCAGAACACTTAGAGTATTAAACGAAACCGGTGCAGCAGTAAATCACAAAGGTGATGTAGTCAAAAGTTTTCTTGACAGCGATGGCAAGTTCAACATTGATGCGGCAAGGAAAGAGGCTTACCAAGAAAATTCTTTCACCCGCGTCGACGGTCAAAAACTAGAAGTTAGTGAAATAGTCCAATCTGTACTTAAAGAAGTAATCGGACTACAAAACGGCGGTCGCAATGACCTCTTCTATTCACACCAACTTGAGCCGATGATGAAGTTCATGACCGGCAGAGACGAAAAATTCGTGATTTCCGCCCCCAAAGATAGTCAAGATCTGGTTCGGCAGTTAGTAGCAATGAAAGAGCGGGGAGACCTATATGCCGTTTTAGAACTAGACGCTAGCCACTTGGGTGTTGGTGGCCTCAATCCCAATCGCGGACACGCTCGCATTATCAAAGACCTAAATTCGCCTCTAACCGCCCATGATCTGCATGATTCAGGCTCCACCCCTCTGCGCGAGCGGTTTAGAGAAGATGGCCTGGCCATCAGACCCACGGGCAGAGTCGATGCTGCAGGAAAACCCACATACGAATTAGACCCAAGCAGAATAGACATAGCTTTAGGAAACACCTGGTCAAAGAGCGACAGTCACGAAGTTACTTCGGCAAGTAAGGTCTTCGATACGACCTTAGCCGCAGGCAAGGATACACACCTAAGTCGCTTAGAAGAGAGAATTAAAGCCAATCCAAGCGACCCTCACGAACGTCTGGAACTGCTAAGCTGGAAACTCGGTGCTCTCAACTCAGCGCTAGTGCATCAAGTCAATGGCAGAACAGACTCTGAATCCGAAGCCGTACTGCTGCGTCTTGGCAATGGCAACAAAATCGAATCATTGCACTTGATGCGAGAACTAAGCAGATGCGAAGCTGAATTGCGCCAGCGCTACATTGCCAAAGAAGAATTGCTAAACGGAAGAAAAGCAGCTAACAAACTTGAGGAACAGATAGGTGATTTGATCGAAGGTTATCGCCGTGCATCAGATGGTGGAGTCAACCTCTCACTGAATGACCGAAAGTATCTAGCATCCCTGGGACGGTTAAAGCGTGCACTAGATTCTGTGCACGAAATGGAAATAACAGTAGCACTTAGACCAAGAGAAGAGCATGCCTACAAGGCAGTAGAACAAGCGTCAAGAGCAGTAATCAACAACGAAGTGCGCAGAGCCATCGGCGCTCACGAAGAAGCTTCGAAAAATCTCAAAGCTGACGCTACATCGCAGAAAGCCAGTGAGTCGGCTGAACCGGCCCTACCGATCAGCGAAAAGAAATTTGCGCGCCTGCTAGAAAACAAACACATCAATAAATTTGTGGGTTCTGATGTTGCGTCAAACTATGACATGCTTACAGGCTATGGCAGTGTCAAAAGCATGATGAGCTGTCTGGAGAGAAACAAAGACAATGGCGGCTACTTAGTCTCAATCGACGTTCGCCGCTTTAAGCTAGCCAACGAATGCATGGGAAGAGAAGGAGCAGACGATGCCTTGCGCTTTCTAACTCGCCACATTGCCAAAGAACTTGGACTAAGGGAAAACGAGCTTCTTGCTCGCACAGGTGGCGATGAAATCATGATTTTCCTTGACAAATCTCGCCCAGGAGAAGAAGAGGTAAAGGCGATGGTTGAGCGGCTCGATGCAATTCACCTTGCTTGCCGTGGCTACGATAAACCAGATGCAAACGGACATGCCTACGACATGCGCCTGGTGGACAAAAATCATCGAGATCAAACAAACGGCGAAGCCACAGAGCTTCTCATCAAACTAGCAGTAGGAGCTGTGGCCTTGCACCCAGGAGATAGTGCTCATCATTCCATGGATCGCGCCGACGCAGTAATGAACCAGCGAAAAATTGCCCAAGAGAAAGTGGAGAAAGAAAAAATACAGGGAAAAGCTAGTGATTTCAGCGAAGTACCCGCGGCCTGGCTACCAGACCACGTCGTCCAAGAAAAGGGAAAACATGGAGAAGTGACAGGACCACTAACGCATGATCAGCTCAACACCATGGATGCACCACATCGCCAAACCTTGAATCATATCTTGCAATTCGAACAGTTGACCCTACTAGAGCAGAGCAGCAAGCGTCAAACACTACAATCAGAACTGGACAAGTGGATTCGGGAAGGAAACCAGACAAAAGTAAACGAGCTTAGAAAGCAAATAAATGATATCGAGCAGTACTTAGCAATAGAGCCAGAAAAGCGAAGCATCTACAAAAGACACCTTGAAATAGAGTGTACTAAGTTCGACAAGCTAGATACTTTCAACCGCCGCGCCTATCTTCAGCGGCGAGAGGCCAGTGCTAGTCTTTGGCTCAATCCACAAACCAATCATGCTGGCCGAGAAATCCTTGACCGCAATTTAAAACGTTTCATATTTAAGGCCGAAAGAGACCTTATAGAGACCGGCAAACCTCAAGAAAACTTCTTTGTCATTCAAGCCGATCTCAACAACATGAAAGGCATAAACGATCAAATAGGCCACGATCAAGGAAACATTTTGCTGCGACATGCTGGCGACTACCTTCGTGCATGCATTCCCCAAGACTGCTTTGTTGGTTCCCCTGGAGGCGGCGGTTTCATTATCATTGCTCCCAGCAAAGCACGAGAAGAACAAGTCAAAAAGATTCTAGAAGACTACGGGCAATCTACTAGCTCCGAAGTGAAAGCCAAAACCGGAGCAATCAAACCATCGCTCTTGGTGCCAGACATCGCCCTCAACAAGCTCACGGACGATGAAGGTAAACCGGTTCCAACTCTGCGCTTTGGCTTTGCCATTGGCAGTGCTGAGTATGTACCAGGCAGCCACAGAGATGCCTTAAGCTCATCCCCTGAAGCCCGAGCGCAAAGAGAAGAATCTATCAAGACTTTGTTAACGGCAGCTGACAGCAACTGTAAGCTAAGCAAAGAGAAGCTAGAGGAAGCAGGTCTTCGCTTAAGGCGAGTGGAAAAGGCTGAAAAAGAACTTAAGGAATACAAAGCAAGACTTGCCGCGGATCCTACAATTAGCGAAAACCCGCCTGAAAAACTCAAGTTTATAAAGGTGGAGCCACCCGTTGATTCAGACAGCGAATTTAGCCAATGGAGATACCTTCTTGAGGAAAAGGTAACCTATGCCCAGAAGAAAGAACTACAGGAGAATCCGCCGACAGATCGGACGACGAATGAACATGATGCGAATTGGACGCGGCCGATAGATACAAGTATGGGACAGTTAGACTTCTTCCGCTCAGTATTGCAAGAGCAAAACGATGCTGTCAGAAAAGAACGTCGAACAAACAAAGACAATGGTCTAGATGAAGACCTGACTCCAAATGAGCACAGAAGAGACATCCTCAAGATGAAAGCGATTAGCTTTGAGGATCTTGACCGGCGAAAGTTTTTGCCAGAGAACATACCTAACGTTTATCGAGAACTCATTCGAGTCGTTAAGACGGAAGTAGAGTCATGGACCTCTGTAGATCCAAGTTCTCCACGAGCTCAAGAGATTGCTAACAGCAGAGCCCTCAAACTACAGGGTATTCTGCAGAAATGCTTCAACGATATGGGCATGAATCCACCCAAAATTACTGCTGGCTCGTCAACTCTGAAAGAGAACGAACAAGGCGAATATGCCAAAGGAACTGGAGTAGTCAGCCTACAACGGGATGCATTTCTTGATCCACGTCGATTTGAGATCGACGTACTTGGTCATGAAGCCTTCGGACACTATGTTCAAGAAAACATGATTCTTCGTTCTCAAGCTTTAGACAAACTTAGAGATAGTAATAGTGCCAATCTCTCAAAGCTGATAAGAGAAACGGGAGCAAATAGGTTTGAACTTACGCCGGAGGGAATTAGTTTCTGCTCAGACCTTCGACTCAATGATTCTTCTACTCTGGTTTCCTCACGTGCCAGCCAAGAGTTGGTAGAGCAAGTCTTTCTCGCGGCTGCCCCTTGGCTAAAAGAGCGCATCGGCAAAACTCAAGAGCAACTAAGGAGTGACAGTGACTACGTAGCCGGTCATCGACTAGCCGATTCTATGTTTAAGGAATTGCACAGAGTTTCATCTCCATCTGAGGCTATCTATAAACTGCTAACCGGTAAGCCTGCCAACGACATCCTGGCAGACTCAGATCAACAGAGGCTTATGGGAATAGTCAGTAAGTATCCCGGGCCCCCACCTGCTGATTTCGACTACAAAGCGATCTTCAAGAAGATTTTTGATGCCTCAGATAGCGATGCCAAGACACAACTCGCTAACTCGGAATATAGAAAGTCATTATTTGGCTACGACCCCTTCAGACTCAAAGTTACAGACCATCTAGAAAGCAAGGGCAAAGAGAGCCTAAACAAAGACAAAAGCCAGCCCGCGGCCCTAAAGGACGACCTCTTCACGTCAGTTTTGAACGAGCCTAAGTTCTTCGAACGACATCCTGAATTTCTCTCTAAGCTAATCGAGTCAAGCATCGCACCAGACAAAGAATCAAGAGATGCAGCCCAAAAGAAATGGCTCGAGATAATCGCAGCAGAAAATCCAGCTGCCGTTCCGAATGGAGACCTTGCCATAAGCAGATTTAGACTCTTGAGCTACAAATTCGCCAGCGAGAAGTTTGCCGGAAAAGAAACTGCAAAGACAGAAGCGAAAATCGGAAACCTCTCCAAAGAGTTTTTCGAAAGAGACATGCCAACAGCTGTTCATAGGATGCTTTGCGAGAACCTTAGATTCGCCTACATTAGAGAATTCAACACATATCAAAACTCGCTGCATGAGCAGCGGGCAAGGCTAGTTCAAGATGTATTTAAGCACTTGATCAAGACAAACGATATCGAAGATAAACCAGAAAGTTCGACGATAGCAGCTCGAGACTTCAACAACGGAAGAGTTCTAATACCGAATATTGGCAATAAAAACGTAAAGGTTAGCCGTCAATTAGCACCGCTATACCAGAATAAAGAAGGTCTAGTAGTACGCCCAGATCCAGCACCGCCCAAAGTGGTCAAACCGTCTGACACAGTTGAAGTGACTACAGGAATAGAAGTTAGACGCGTGACTCTCGACGGAATAGGTCATACTAATTCTCTAAAGTCTAAAGACCACACTCAAATAATCGACGCAGTAAGAATGCAGCAAAATCTCGCTAGAATGCAATTGATTCAGGACATGCAATCACAGGCGAGTCAATCTTCACTGAACTTCAAAGAAAGCCGCGGAATTCCCGATGGATACATGCCTTCCCCTGAATACGAGGGAGTGATTGACAGGACAACAAGCGAACAAGATGACACCAACAGCAGTGACGACAGCAAGCCTCAACAAGAAGGCTCAAGCGGTCAATTAGATCGCCAACAAGCCGGCGAAACAGCAAGAATGTTGGCAGATGAAGATCTCGCCTCAATGCCAGACAAAGACGACAGTTTCTATAGCACGCCTCCCCAAGCTCAGGCGCCTATGCAAACAGTCTATGATGCCGCCCAGCAAATGGAAGCTTTCAGATTACAAACAGAGAAAAATCGCATGATGCGCAAGAAACCCCTTGGGGAGTAAAAGCACTCTCTCCAACAGCAAATGGCTTGCTTCAAAGCAGTCTAACGCACCGCCGCTGCAACCCGCGACAAATCTTGCAGCAGCTGAGCGGCAGACTGATAGCGGTTCTCTTTGTTCTTCTCTAAACAGCGGTGCACTATTGACTGCAAGTAAGCATTAACCTGAGGATTCAAATCAGCCACAATAAGCGCGGGCGGTGGCTCTTGGGCATGCCTGATGAAAGTCTCAATAATATTAGCTGAGACAAACGGTACTTCGCCAGTGAGCATTTCATGCATCATACAACCAATGGCGTACAGGTCGCAGCGATGATCTGTGGCCTCTGAGCGACACTGCTCCGGACTCATATAAGAAGGAGTGCCAATTAAGGCTCCGGTCTGGGTCAAGTTAGGTGCGTTTTCATCAGCTTTAGTTGACTTGGCCAGGCCAAAATCAACAATCTTGACTGTATAAGTTTCATCGCCCTCGGCCACTAGCATAATGTTACCGGGCTTGAGATCGCGGTGTACAAGCCCTTCTTCGTGGGCCTTGCCTATGCCTAGACAAATCTGCGACACAATTTCTAGGGCATCGGGCAAGGTTAATTTGCCGTTCTGCTCAATAAGCTCAGCCAGACTAAAGCCATTGAGATATTCCATAACCATATAAGGCTGCGATTCTTCTGTCACTCCTAAATCATGAACGATCAAAACATTCTTGTGACTGAGCAGCCCAGCCGCTCTTGCTTCCCGTTCAAAGCGCCTGACTAAGTCGGGCTGAGTACTGAGCTGGGGTGCCAGAACCTTGACTGCCACCGTAATATTCATCATTTTGTGCTTAGCTTTGTAGACCTGACCAGAGGCACCACCGCCAATAACTTTGATAATTTCATACTTGTTGTCTAGTACCCGACCAATGAGCGGGTCGCCGCGATCGCTGTGATCATCTAGAGGGCCTTCAATGCCAGAAGCTCCCATGCTACTGCCGTTCATTGACATGTAATCGGCACTACCCATGATCGAATTGATACGCAGAATGCGGCCATCGGGGTCAAGCTTTTTAGAAAGCCGGCGAACAACGTTATTAAGTGATTCAGGAGTCATCTCCGCGTCGCTGGTCCAAACATTGTCGAGCAGCTCCTGGGGGCTCAAAGTCTCTTTGCGGTTCTTCACTAGATAAGAAAGCAACTGAAACTCACGGGGAACAAGAGTGACATTGCGTCCACTTTTGAGCACCTTACTGGTATCTAAGTCAACGACTATATCTCCCACGGTAACCACATTGCCAATTGCGGCTTGCGAGCGACGCAAGAGGCCACGCACCCGGGCGCCTAACTCCTTCAAGTTAAAGGGCTTGGTGAGATAGTCGTCGGCTCCTTCATCGAAGCCTTTTTCTTTGTCGTCGACGTCCTGGTGGCCAGTGAGCATTATCACCGGACATTTGCCACCAAATCCGCGATAGTCAGCCAAAATCTCAATGCCGGTGAGACCAGGCAAATCCCAATCGAGAATAATTAAGTCGGGGTTATTGGCCAAGATAAAATTCTGACCTTCCAAACCGTTGTGAAAGGCCTTAACCTGGTTGCCCTCGTGTTCGAGAAAGTCTCGAACCAGCTCAGCAAGGCTGACGTCATCTTCCACCACTACGATTCTGGCCACAAAATTATTCCTTGACAGCCGACAAGCTATACCTTTCAGTGCAAAGAATATACCCCGATTCAACTATCATCAGTCGGGGGAAGAACGGCTTCAAGCTCTGTCTAAAATTAGCCCCAAATTAACGCTATACTCGTCAGGCTCTCCCTTAGCAGCCTCTAACAGCCTTGAATGGGCAAAAATTGAAGACCATTAAAAGACAACGACCAATGTTGAGCCTGGCAAAACAAGGAATTTTGCTTGTGCTCTTTCTATTGGCCTGTGAACTGACTTTTATTGGCACGTTGGGCTGGCTTCTCAACCAGGCGGAGGCTGAAGCAGCCCGGCAGGAAAGAGCCCGCCAGGTGAGTGCCAGGGCTGGTCGTTTAATGCTTGTGATGTACGACACCGGAGATGCGGTGGGTCGCTATGCCAGAAGTTTGCAACTTGGCACCGCAGATAGTGTCTCCGCATCAAAAGAAGAAGTTCCAGTCATTATCAAATGGCTTAAAAACGAACTAAAAGACAATGAAGAAGCAATTGCTCTACTCAACAGAATCAATGAGAACATCACCATTTGTTTGCCCGTAATTACAGACATTCAAGGCAAGAGCTCAACTTTGACCGAACCAGGCGCCAAGGAGGCTTGGACCCGGAAACGCGAGACCATACAGCCCATGGTAAACCAGCTGATCAAAGATATTCCCGCCTTAATTGCAATTGGCCAAAAAATTGAATCGGCTGGGCCTGACCTTGAAAGAGCAATGAGAAGACAAACAGAAATTGTCTTGATTGGCGGCTTAATACTGAACTTAATTGTGGCGGCACTAATTGCCTATTTCTTCACCAATCGCATCTCCGGCCGGATTGAACAACTCGCTGAAAATATCACGCGACTGCAAGAGGGTAAAAAGTTAGAACCATTGATGAATGGCAATGATGAGATAGCGACTGTCGACAGTGTGATTCACGACACGGCCGACGCCATGCGCAAAGAAATGGCCATGCTTAAGGCCAGTGAAGCGCGAGTGCGGGCTTTAATTGAGCATCTGCCTGTAAGCATTGCCATGCTCGACGCCAACGGCACAATCGAATTTCTCAACTCGACCCTTGAAGAAAGTTTCCATTACTCCGGCCATCAACTTATGGGCAAGAGACTATCCAAACTCTTTGCTAGCGGCCAACAAATTCCCGAAACATTCGCCCACGCTGAGCAATTCAGAGGAAGAACAACTGAACTAACCGCATTGTGCCGCAATGGCCAGACCTTCCCAGCTGAATTAATGATGGCAGCCATTGATATGGACGGCGAAAGCAAAACTCTCGCCATGATTGTCGACAGTAGCGAGAAGCATGAAATCAAGCAAATGCGCCAGGCATTTGTTGCCATGGTACGCACCGAGCTGAAAGAACCACTGACAAAAGTTTCGTCATTCCTTAGTAAGCTGCAAGCTCACGCCCTTGGCACCATCTCGCCCAAGGTTGCCGAAACCACCAAACTAATGCAGCAAAATATAGAGCGACTAGTACTTTTGCTCAATGACCTTTTCGACCTCGACAAACTAGAATCAGGCAAAATCGAAATTGAGCCAGCCCAAGAAAACCTCAGCATAATTTTCGAACGCTCGGTCAACGCTGTCACTGTCTTTGCCGAAAAACACAAAGTGCAATTGCAAGTTAACGACTGCCCAATTGCTCTAAATGTTGATGCCAACCGCATAGTACAAGTGCTAGTCAATCTGCTGTCGAATGCCATCAAGTTTTCACCAGCCGGTTCTGTGGTCACCTTAGCAACGAGGCAATCTCCCGGTTACATTGAAATTGGCGTTATTGATCATGGCAGAGGTATTCCTCAAGCGCACTTACAGTCAGTCTTTATCGCCTATCGCCAGGTAGAAGCAGCCGATGCCCATAAGAAAGGTGGAACAGGCCTGGGTTTGGCCATTTGCAAAGCCATAGTAGAAGCCCACAATGGCGAGATCGGTGTCAACAGCGAAGAAGGCAAAGGCAGTGTCTTCTGGCTCAAACTTCCCCTTGAGAAGGAGAGCTGATGAGACTTTCGCTTAGTCTGAGATTTAAGGGACTACTAGTCGTACTGCTACTTCTGGCAATGGAAATGCTTTTCGTCGGCTGCCATGTCTGGCTATTACAAGAAGCAGAGCGGGAATCGAGAAAACAAGAAACAGCTAAAGAGGTAATCGCCAGAGCCACAGACATGCTGCAGTCACTCTACGATGCTGGCGATAGCGTGGCGAAATACCTGGTCAGCCACGACCCCGAGGGTATAAAGCGATACGAACAGGCACGGCAGCAGATTCCTGACGAAATTAAGTGGATCAAAGAGCATATCAAAGACGACAAGAGTCAATTAGCGTTACTTGAAAAAATCGAAAGTAGTGTCACCGCAGGCATGAATACCCTGGCCGAAATGCGCTCTATCACAGACAAAGAAGCTCAATTCGTTGCCATGCAGTATGCCGTGAAGCTTCGAGCCAAAGTGCAAAAAAATATGGAAGGTCTGATTCACGGTCTAATAGACTTCCTCAATACTGAAAAGAAGATTGAAAGCGCTAGCCCCAAGGTTCTGCAAGCGCAGCGGGATATGATTAAGTACTTGCTGTGGGCTGGCGTAGCGCTCAATATTGTCGTAGCTTTCGCTCTGGCGCTGCTGTTCACCCGTAGCATCACATCGCGCCTAACGATTGTTGAGGACAACTCGCTCCGACTGCGCCAGCGCAAACCGCTGAGGGCGCCACTTCGAGGTGATGATGAAATCGCCTTGCTCGATCAAGCCTTTCACAGAATGTCTCATTCTCTAAGAGGAGAAGAAGCATTGGTGCAGGCTAGCGAAGATCAAGTGCAAACAATAATTGATCAAATGCCCATTGGCTTAGCAATTATCCAAAACTCGAATTCAGAAAATGCTGAAAATACTGAAGAAGAAATAGAGTATGCCAATCCTACCCTAGAAAAAATGCTCGGCTTCAAGAGCGGTGCCATGGTCGGCACAAAAGTTGCCAGCCACTTTCTCATTCCGGGAGCGAAACCCATCCCCCTTCATGATAGTAGCTTGATTGAAGGGGTGGTTGATCTGATTGCCGCCAAGAAAGACCTGAGCCAAATACCAGTTGAGTTTTCGGTAACAGATGTTTCCTTGGGCCAACTGGCAGAGCAGAGCAAACAACTAGCCACGGTAATCGACGTCACCGAAAAGCGCGAAATTGAGAAAATGAAGGAAGCTTTTCTGGCCATGGTAAGCCATGATTTGCGCACACCGCTGACATCGGTGGCGGGCTTCTTACACATGCTGCCTATGGGCGTATACGGCGAATTGAACAACGCTATTGTGGCCAGCACAAAAGTAGCAGAAGACGAAGTCGAGCTTTTAATAGCCCTGATTAATGATCTGCTTGATCTAGAAAAACTGAGAGCTGGGCAACTAGATTTGCGAGTCACTCAGTTTGACTTAGAAGACGTCATAGACTCTGCAGTTGATGCGCTCTATAACCTGGCCGACGCGGTGATGGTCTCAGTAATTTTCGAAGGCTGTGAAGGCAAAATTGCCGCTGACCAAGACCGTTTGCAGCAAGCTATAACGAAGGCCCTAGAAGGACTTCTGCGCCTCTGTGAGCCAGGAGACACAATCAATATCTCGGTGACGATGGTAATTACCAATCTCAAGAAGGCCTACACAATTGCTTTTAACAGCGAAAAGCTAGTGATTCAAAATAACCCTCTCGCCAAACTCTTCGAGCCCTTCCAGCCAATCGAATTATCTTCTGGCAGCATTTCACTAGGCTTAAGACTACCTCTGGCCCAAGCGATTGTGCTTAGCCATGGAGGCACCTGTGGAGCCAGTCAACACAGTGGTGGGCTTTCCCTGTGGCTGACTCTACCTGGTTAACTTTAGCTGCTTAAATTTAAGAGCAGCAGAGTGGCTGAACTATATTGCTAAGCGATTAACGCGATTCTCTGCAGCCATCCGCATATTTGCCTGAGCCATAGTGCTCAAGGCCACAATTGAAGTGGCGTCAGTGGGAGCTGTGGAGATGCCAAAATGAAGCATTGGGCGCAGGTGGCCTAAAGTTGGCAACAACGTAGGAAGGCTTTGGTTAATACGATCAACCATGATGCAAGTCTGCGCCGAGTCTACATTAGGCAGTAGATAGGCAAAACTTTGCGGGCCAAAATGGCCCAGGAGATCAGTTTCTCTCTTTGTATCTAGCAATGCCTTTGTAATGACGTGAAGATCTTTTTGAGAGATCAGGTTATCTTTTGCATTCTCGGCGCTAATACAAAATGCCGCCAAGGTTAGTATCGAACCAAAGCGATGAGCCCTGGCAAACTCATGGGAGAGCATAAATACAAAAGTCTCGTCGCTAAGAAGCTCGGTATCAGGATTGCTTAATGCTTTCAAAGAGTTCTCTAGATGCGAAAACTCAAGATGTCGCATCTCGGGAACACCAACCTTAAAGGTCTTAGAGCTCCGAGATGTTAGCTCGCTTGTCCATAACTTGGGCTGAGCGACAGCAGGTGGCTGTCCTGCTGCTTGGTTCTGCTCGCTAACTTTTCTTTGCGGCTCAACAACCGGAGCTTCATCTTGTGTCAGGTCGGCACTGCTGGTGTCAAATACCTTCAGACTCCTACCATCTGGAGCCAGCAGCAAGCCCAGTCGCAATAGCTCAGCAGCGGCCGCTACCCACTCACTGCGCTTGAAGCCCATTCTCTCAGAGACATCAGCGAGATTGAGAGTGCCGTATATATTGCCGTACATATCAAGCAAAGCCTGATGGTTAGTCAATGAACTCAAATTGACAATGGCTTCTAATTTACGCTTAGAAAGTTTTGCGGAGCGGATGAGAAAGGAACTCTCAGTTATATAGTTGTCTTCTAAGAACTTGAGATTCTTGAGAAAAGCTTCTCCCTTAGTGACTAGACCTTCCGCCGATTCTAAGATATTAACTGATTCAGGCTGTCGACCAAGCTCAAAGACCAACTGACCATCTGTCCAGGTGAACAGATCGACTATTGTTTCTTCACCTTTCCCTAAAGGCGAACTGGCGTTTACAGGCTTTCCTAAGCCGAACTGAACTTTGACATTGAAGGCACCAGTGCCAATATACAAATGGCCTGTGGCCTCATAATAGGCTGCGACTTTGAGCAAATAAGAGATTGGTTTTTCTCTTAAATTCCCCTGCAACGCCTGCATCAGAGCCTCCACATTATCTGGAGTTCCCGATTCTGGCATTAGCTGAGAAGGGCGGTTGTCATACGACACAGGCATAATATCCGTAAAAAAGTCCGTAAATTTGGTCATTTAGAATAGCAAAATAGACAAAGCCACGCAGACTTTTTGGAGGCATCGTTGCAAGCATGAATCCTAACCAAATGGCCAGCCACCGAGATTTCGAGATACCCGGTATCTTGGCAATCGATGACAAGCAGGAATTGACAAGACTTAAGATCACCACAAACGCATGCAGCGCAGAGCTTTACCTACAAGGAGCTCATCTAACCCAGTGGCAACCACGTCAGCACCAGCCAATTTTTTTTCTTAGTGAGCGCTCCTGCTTCATCACGGGAAAGGCTATTCGCGGCGGAATTCCCATAATTTTCCCCTGGTTTGGAGCGCGCACGGCAAACACCTGTGACCCTCGCAGCGATGGACCGGCCCACGGCTTTGCTCGCACGAGCGATTGGCAGTTAGTTTCCAGCTCAATAGACGGCGATCAACTTACCCTCTCACTCGCACTCGAAGCCAACGAAGCATCTCAGGCGCTCGGCTTTGAGCAATTTCGAGTGAATTACAACCTCACTTTTGGCGCCGAGCTAGAACTGCAACTGACAGTCGAAAATCGCTCAGATAAACAACTCTGCTTCGCCGAAGCTTTGCATACCTACTTCTTGGTTGGTAATAGCGAACAAATCACCATAGCGGGCCTGGCTGGCAGCGAATACTATGACAAAACCGATAGCTTCAAGAAAAAACGACAGGCAGAGACAATACTAACCATTCCTGGTGAGACAGACAGACCATACATCGACACTACAGCGACCGTAGTCTTGCACGATCCGGTGATGAAGAGACGCATAAGCATTAGCAAAAGCCATTCCAACACCACTGTTATTTGGAATCCAGGGGCAGAGCTAGCAGCGAAAATGGCCGATATGAGCGCGGACGACTGGAAGCAAATGGTTTGCATCGAAACGGCTAATGCTTTGGAAAATGCCATAACCCTTAACCCCGGAGCCGCACACACCATGACGGCTATAATCGAAGTAGGACAAGCCTTTACAGGTTATTGAGTGCTGAAAGGCGTAAGAAATTCAAGTTGAATTTCTTACGCCTTTCTCGCAGTGACTCAACAAATAGCTGCTCATTTCAACTCACCTATATAGTAGAAAAGCTGAAAAAGACAAGCGTGAGAGTGGGCACTAGAGAGGAAACCAATCGGTTTCTCCTCCAGCACCCTTGCTCTCACGCTTGTACTTAGTGACACACTTGGTGAGCCGAAGCTGTTTACCGGTTGCCCGTATTAGAGGCTAGGCAGCTTTACTTCAGGTCAGCCAACTCAGCCACAACAGCGGCAACCGCCTTCAGCACTTCCACCATGTAGGGCAGATTGCAGTTCTTCACCCGGTCATTGACCGTGTGATAGTTGGGGTTGAAGCCGTCGTCGGTGAACTCTTCGCTGACGAGCAAGGCCTTGTAGCCATGGTCGAGGAAGCCAGCCTGGTCAGAACGGTCCTTCACCGCATGGTTGTTGGTGTCCACAGGCTTGAGATTGATACCATAGCGCTTGATGGCACGGAAGAAGCGCACAGTCAGCTCCTTTGAGCCGTTCTTGTCGACATCGTCGTGAATATCCACGCGATTGCCGGGCTTGGCGCAGTAGCTGATCATGTCGATCGCGACCACGCCCACCACATCGGTTTTGGCGGCAGCGACCTTGTCAGAGTAGGCGTAGCTACCCCAAAGGCCCTGCTCTTCGCCGGTGAAGTGAACCAAACGAACCGTAAACGGCAGGTCGAGGTCTTTCAGCGCCCGAGCAAGCTCAAGCAAACCAGCCGAACCAGAACCATCGTCGTCAGCACCAGGCGCCACCTTCTCGTTGCCCCAAGGAGAACCAGCAGTGGAATCGAGGTGAGCACCAACGATGACAACCCGCGAAGGATTGGTCTTGCCGAGCAGCTCGACGACGAGGTTGTTGAACTTCTTGCCGCGCACCGTGTAAGGGTCGCGAACGCTCTTGAGGCCCATGGCCGCGTACTGAGCTTCGATGAAGCCCATGGCAATGTCCAGCTCTTTCGAGTGGGTGTTGCGCGTGGCCAGAGTCGAAGTGACGCCATTCACAGTCACAGGCAGTTCGCCCGTGAGCTTGAGCATGGTGTCTTTGATGCGGGCGATGTCGATGACCTTGAAGGCATTGACGATGCGAGGATCCGGCGCCGGCAGATTGCTGGTGTCGATCTTGGGCGTAGCAAAGTTGCGCGTGCGGCGCACTTCAGCCGGATCGAACTTGCAGCTGCCCTTCCAGTTCTTGCCACTGTGAACGGGGTGGAAGTCAGACTCGTCAGCAGCAAAACTGCCTTCGGGAGGGGTGTGGTCGTGCTCGTGATCGTGGTCATGAGCCGCCGCAGAAGTAGGCTGAAGAATGGACACATCCGGGCCAGCATCGCTTTCGGGAGCGCTAGTGGTCGGAATTTCCAGAGTTGTCTTGTCGACGGGCGGCAGGGCGCCGGTGGTTCGGGACTTGTTGCTCTTGCGAAGGGTGCGGACGACGAGAAAAACTACCGCTGCGGCAAGCAGCAGAAGGATGATGTTATGCATAGTAATCTCCTAGATTTGTGGCCTTAGGCCGGTTTAAGAAAGCGAAATGCTTCAAAGCGCTAACCGAAAGTGGTTGGCGCTAAGCAGATAGCTGGCTGGTTGAGACGATTGATAGAAAACCAAACGTACACTGGACACCAAATGCGGTGTCAAACGGTTCTAGATCTAAAGCTTGTAATGCTCGGGGAGAATTAAAAGTTTAGTTACTACCTCATGCGTACGCGGAAAAAATGGTCTAGGCATTAACTATATGAATAGCCATATAACCAATGCAAACTACTTGCGCTAACTAACGCCAAGCTTCCGTTAACGAACACTAATGATCGCCATCTCCGCCACGGCTAAAAACGTCAAGAGCTAAACAGGCAAACCTTTTCAGAATCTCATAAAAGCCTTGCAGCGCAAGCTACTCGCCGCGTTTACCGGTAACACAAGTGCGCTAACTGACTTAAACAGTTAACAAAGCCAGTACTTTGTGCCAGCTTGAAAAGTTTCCGGGTTAGTATCTTTGGATAGCAAAGTATTCGCCAATAGTAAAGTCTAAGCATTCCCTTTTTCATTCAGAGGAACCTCATGGCCATTAAGGAGTTCATCAAACATCACTACCGTCACTTCAACGCTGCCGTTGTCGTGGATGCTTCAGAAGCCTACATAGCGCATCTGGAGAGCGGTGGAAAAATGTTCATGACTATCGCTGGAGCAATGAGCACAGCTGAAATCGGCCTTTCTCTAGCCGAAATGATTCGTCAGGACAAAGTGCACGCGATTTGCTGCACGGGCGCCAACCTCGAAGAAGACATCTTTAACCTGGTTGCTCACAATCACTACGAAAGAGTGCCACACTATCGCCAGCTCACCCCCGCCGAAGAGCTAGAGCTGCACAGCCGCGGCATGAACCGCGTTACAGATACCTGCATTCCTGAAGACGAAGCAATTCGCCGCATTGAAAACGAAGTGCTCGAACTCTGGCAAGAAGCAGACAAGACGGGTAAGCGTTACTTCCCATATGAGTTCATGTATCAGTTGATTCGCTCTGGAAAAATCAACAAGCATTTCCAGATTGACCCTAAAGATTCTTGGATGCTAGCGGCATGCGAGAAGAACCTACCAATCATTACTCCTGGTTGGGAAGACTCAACCTTAGGCAACATCTTCGTCTCGCACGTTATTCGCAAAGACGTCAAAAATATCGATACGGTCAAATCTGGTC
Source organism: Obscuribacteraceae bacterium (SeqCode) (assembly GCA_044378815.1). GTDB lineage: Bacteria > Cyanobacteriota > Vampirovibrionia > Obscuribacterales > Obscuribacteraceae. Next base: position 116,343 of record JBIPOV010000014.1, read on the forward strand.
TAGAAGCCATGGGCATGATGATCGATTGGTACAAAGAGAACAGCAAAGACCAATCCATCGGCTTCTTCCAAATTGCTGGAGGCATAGCCGGTGACTTCCCAATCTGTGTAGTGCCCCTGATTCAGCAGGACTTGCAAGAAGACTGCAAGCTCTGGGGTTACTTCTGCCAAATCTCAGACAGCACAACTTCTTATGGCTCATATAGCGGCGCTGTTCCCAATGAAAAAATCACATGGGGCAAGCTGGGAGAAGAAACTCCAAGATTCGTTATTGAATCTGACGCCTCTATCGTCGCTCCGCTAATCTTCGCCTATGTCCTCGGGCAATAGGCCATCCGTGACAGTATGAGCGGTTCACAAGACACCGAACCAGAACCTAAACCAGAACCTAAACAAGAACCTAAACCAGGTCCGAAACCAGAACCCAAACCAGAAAGTGCAGCACCTTCAGTTGACGCTGCACTTTCTGACACAGACAGGTCTAGCGCTAGACGAGCGAAGTTAAACAGTATTCTCTCGCTGATTATTGCTGGCATCTGTGGCTACCTGGCTAGCATGCTCTGGATGCCAGGCAATTCCTACACAGGCGATACCTTGCGCCTTAGTGACAGTGAAAAGATATTGAGCCAAAATCTACGTAATCATGTTGAGATGCTGGCCAGCACAATTGGCGAACGCAATATCAGGCACTATGAAAATCTTGAACGGGCCGCCAGGTATATCGAAGAAACTCTGAGCAAATCTGGCTATTTAAGCAAATCTCAAATCTATGAAGTCGAGGGCAAACAGTGCCGCAACATCGAGGTCGAGATCTTAGGGCAGAAGCATGTCAAAGAGATACTCGTAGTCGGCGCCCACTATGACTCTGCGCCAAACTGCCCGGGAGCGGACGACAACGGATCTGGGGTAGCTGCAGTACTCGAACTAGCTCGCCTTCTCAAAGGTCGTCAATTCGACAAGACCATTCGCCTCGTGCTTTTTCCCAATGAAGAGCCACCCTACTTCCGCACAAAAACCATGGGCAGCTATCGCTATGCCGAGAGGGCTCATGAGCGCCAAGAAAACATCATCGGCATGCTGGCCTTAGAGACCATGGGCACATATTCTAACGAACCAGGCAGTCAACATTACCCGGTTCGCGGCGGCACACTGTTTTATCCCAATAAGGGCAATTTCATTACTTTTGTCGCTAGCCAGTCTTCTAGCGCCTTCAACCGCGAATGCATCGGCGCATTCCGCCGCCTCGTCGACTTTCCCTCTGAAGGTTTCTCGCTGCCCAATTTTATCCTGGGTGTGAATTTTTCCGACGACTGGAGTTTTCAAAAGTTCGACTATCCAGCGGTAATGATTACGGACACCGCCCCCTATCGCATTGAAAGCTACCATAAACCAAACGACCTGCCCGCTAAGCTCGACTACGACAACCTCACCAGAGTAGTGGCTGGCCTGAACAGCATGATTGGCGCCGTAGCTGGCGAGCAAACAAAATAGTTAGCGCGAAGTGCGACAGGCCAATTTAAGGGACAGACCGAAGCAAATGCTGTGCCAAATGACCATTTGCGGTCTTGAAAACCGTAAATACCGGGTTGTCGCAATTCTCACTTTACCTAAAGATAGAAATGCAATAGATAGCCACCCCGAGGCGAAACCGGCAGATGCCCTTCGAACGTCAGCCAACCAGTAACGATTCAGGCAAGACAGAAAGCCCCTCGCACTCAAATCATTTGAGTGCGAGGGGCAGTGAATTTGGCAGCGGAGTTAGCCACAAGCTAGCAGCGCCATTCAAAGGCGCCATTCAACTGGTGACAAACGAAAGCGACACTCCGGCGCAAAGGGCTGCCGAAGCTCTTGTATCACAATCAAAAGCTTATCTAGCCGGTGAAGTTGTGGGCAGTGCCACGGTCTTCATTGCCGCCACAGCAATGCTCCGCCACGCCCCTCTGCCCGGGAGCTTAGCACCAATTCTTGCCGGCAGTCTAATTGGTGCAGTGGAACCGCTCAAACAAGGCGAAGACAATCAAGACCGAATCGTTAACGGCCTCAATGGTGCAGCGGCAATTGCCATAATCGAGCACTTGCCCAAAGCCCTAAGCAAGACCGGTTTAATCGCTAGCGAAGCCAGACCTGGCCTATCTAATGCGAACTTGGCCCTAGAAGCGAAATAGTAAGGCATAATAAAAACTAGAGCAGTAAATCACGAGCAAGTCACGAGCATGGATAAGAATAAGAATAAGCAATGACAAGACCCAATCGACTATCACTAAAACTACTAGTGGCACTGACTCTCAGCAGTCTTCCTAGCCAACCATCTCCGGCTGCAGAAGTTGCCGTTTTGCCTGGTAACGCCGCTCAAACACAGTCAAAAATGGTCTGCAGCCGAATCAATTGGCTCACGTCGCTAGAAGAAGCAAAACAAAAGGCGAGAAGAGAAAACAAACTAATAGTCTGGATTCACATGCTAGGCAACATCGATGGCTTCACGTGAAGTGCCGGCAATAGCTTGAGAGCCGTGTCGCTTTCACAAGAACCAGCCTTTTCCACATTGCGCAATCATTTTGTTTGCGGCTACAAAAATATTATGCAAGAAGGCTACGCTGGAGACTCCGGCGTTCATCCGATTGACGGCAACGCCGTCAACACCACAAACGGAGCCGGTCCACATAACCTGCAAACCTTTGTCATGACAGCGGATGGCACGGTTTTGCATTGCCTGCCTGGGTTTTGGAATTCTGCAGATCTTGCCGCAGAATTAGAAGTGGCGGAAAAGCTTAGCTACATATGGCAAGACAAAGCTATCTCAGCCGCGTACAAAGCCGAGTTGTTCAAGCGCATCCACCTAGAGCACCTCAAAAATCACTCACCAGAACTAATAGCCCGCAGTCATCTACAGGGATTTGACGCTCAGCATATTTACAAAAACAGGAAAGAACTAGCTGACTGCATCAGCGACAAAGAGGCCATTAGTGCCGTCGAAGACGCACACAAGTTGCCCTACGACGCCTTTAAAACTACCGACAAAATTATGCATGAGCGCATGGCCACTAGGCCCTTTCAAAATTACGATGCTTTCGATACTGGCACCTACACAAGCTACGGCTGCAACCATTATGACAAAGGTGAAAACGAGATGGAAGGAGGGCCACCAACGCTGGCACTCAAAGGCAAAAGTCTGCGCTGCCTCAGTAAACCAACAGTAATGGCTGCCGCCCCTCAAGTCAGTCAGCCGGCTCCTCCAGCGAGCCGAAAAGAGAAAAAAGAGAAAGAGCAAGAGAAAGAAACACAGCCGCAATTGTTTGTGGCTCTCGCTAAGCAAGGGTTATGGCCAGAGGCCTTTCGCTGCGCGGACAAATACATAAGAGGCCAATTTACGCAGCCGGGTGGCTACGAAATGCGCAGTCTTGCGGCACTCCAGCTTGGCTGGTATCAACAAGCATATGACGATGCATCTAGAGCTTTGTGGCTCGGTTCCAAGCACTCATCGGCCACAATATTGAGGGCGCGAGCAGCAAGCAAACTAAAGCCATTAGTTTACCTGAATACCAAGAGCCTTTGAGAAATCGTCAGGGTCGCTGGCATCAAATTTCGGACCGCCGATACCCAGTACCTGAAGATTTTTCAATTTTTTCAGAGACTTAAGACAATCTCGATCAAGCAAAGAAGGGTTAGCTCGCAACTCTTTCAAGCGCGAAAGTGAGCTAATCGCTGCCATACAATCGTTTGTCATGCCTGTTTCATTGACTCGCAGCTGTCTAAGGTTGGGACAAGTCGAAATTGCTTTGAAATCACTCAAGCTGAGTAGGCCTCGCTCCAGTGTTAATTCAGTCAAGCTTTTAGAGGGCGCCAACACCTTCAAAAGGTTAGCTGGCTCTGTAACTGGCGAATAGGTAAGGCGTCTAAGCTTCTTAATTCGGCTCAAAGTAGCCAGCTCGCTGCCCTTAATGCGTGTGTCCACAAGCTCAAGCTCCTTGAGGTCAAAGAGCAGCTCTATTTGGGACAAACTGTCCCCATCGAAGTTGCACGGGAAAGCAGACACCGACAAATACTTCAAACCGGACAACCTGATAATATGCCGCAGGGCACTTTTGTCGAGTGCTTGATGCCCTTCGAAAACCAGACCGTATAGGTCACTCGAGCTAAAGCCTTCAAGCAAAGAAGGATCGGCAATTACCGCCTCGCTGCAGTGCAATGTCACTTTACCCTTTGGCGGAAGGAACACCTCACCGCTAGCCGGTATCCACTCTTCGTTATTCTCTATTTCTAACTTCCCTAATTTATTTTCTGACCCGAAATCAAACTTACGCTTAGGCAAACCTTTATCATCAACGATACCGCAGAAATAGGGTTTCACGTTGCCAATTGCAGAGAGGCTATTCGCCGAATCAGATGCAATTTCAGCGCTAGAGCCAGGTTTAGATTCAGGAGCAATCTCAACAACAGCTCCAGGCTTAGAGACAGAAACTGTCTCGGGCTTAACTCCAGCACCATTTAGACTTCCTACATTAGCTCCGCTTTTCACTGTGGTTGTAGCTTCGGGTGAAGAAGAAGAAGAAGAAGAAGAACTACTACTATTAGCTGGTTTGGCATCGGACGAAGTCTTCTTGGCCTCTAGCCTTAACCAATACAACACAGTACCCAATGTAGCGAGCAGCACAGCAACGGCCAGACAAATCTTGAGAGCCATCTGAATTGAAAGCTTAGCCCCAGCAGCAGAACCTTGCTCTAAGTCACCGTTCAGTGCAGAACCTGATGAAGTACCTGCCTTTTTCCGCATATACTCAAGGTCGACAACTACTTCTTCCAGGTTCTGATAGCGGTCCATAGGAGCTTTCTCCAGCATGGTAGCAACCATTTCTTCCATGGCCTCAGGAAAGTACTTGCCGCCGGTGGCTTTGCTTAAACTTGGTGGCATCTGGCTTTGATGCATCATCATAGTTTGAATTGAATTGGCTCCACGAAATGGTGGCACACCGGTTAAGATTTCAAAAAATGTACAGCCCAATGAATAAATATCAGAACGAGCATCAATGCGCTTTCCATCGCAATGCTCAGGGCTCATGTAATAGGGACTGCCAAATATTTCACCGGCTGTGGTGAGATTCGGCACCTCCGTCTCAACGCCAGAAAGCTTGGCTATACCAAAATCCACGAGTTTTACGCGTGAACCAGTTGCATCTTTTTCTTTCAACAGGAAGATATTTCCCGGCTTAATATCGCGATGAATAATGCCCTTTTTATGCGCATAACCAAGGCCTGAAGCTACGCCAATAAATACGGGGAGAGCATCGTCCAAACTTAACGGACCTGAGCGGGTGAGAACATCAGCCAAATTCTCACCTTCTAACAAGTCCATCACATAAAATGGCAAAACTCCATCGTGCAAGCCCAAATTATGGATGGCAATTATGTTTGGATGATTCATCCGAGCAATTGCTTGGGCCTCTAACTGCAGGCGACGCCAAGCTGTCTCATTCACTTTTTCGTAATTCAGAGTCTTTAGGGCGTATATTTTATTGAGGACTCGATGGCGAGCCTTGTAGACGAAGCCCATTCCACCAACACCGAGCAGTGAGATAATCTCGTAGTCACCGAGAAGCTCGCCAGGATGGAGTTTACCAGCTTCATCAGCGGCTGGTAAATTAGTGCTACCAGAAATAAATGGTCGAAAATCTCCATTGCCGCCGCTACCAGCCAAGCTGGTTCTGCCCTGTAATTCTTCATCAGATGGAGGCGGAGTGTTTGGGGGATTCATAGCACATTCAAGATGACCTACTAGTTATAATCGGTAAACAAAAAAAAATCTGTATTGTGTCATCGTATGCGCTACAGCAAACGAAAAAATTTACTGCGCATTAACTGCTCATTGTTTACACACTAAATTTGCAGACGAAAAGTACAAAATTGGAGTACAAAATGGCCGAAACCAAAAATCGTCAAATTATACTTGCCTCAAGGCCAGTGGGAGAACCAAAAGACGAGAATTTCAAGCTGGTTGAAAGTACTTTGCCACATCCAGCTAAAGATGAAGTACATCTGCGCACGCTCTATCTTTCGCTTGATCCGTACATGCGTGGTCGCATGAGCGCAACTAAATCTTACGCAGAGCCTGTAGCAATAAACGGGGTAATGGAAGGCGGTACGGTCAGTGAAGTAGTGCAATCGCAATATTCTAACCTGGCCAAAGGCGACATTGTTTTAGGTTACACAGGCTGGCAATCCCAGGCCATCGCCCCAGGCGCCACGCTAATCAAAATTGATCCAAACCTAGCCCCAGTTTCAACGGCCCTAGGCGTACTTGGCATGCCCGGAATGACAGCCTATACGGGCTTGCTCAATATTGGCCAACCTCAAGCAGGAGAAACCGTTGTAGTGGCCGCGGCCTCAGGTGCAGTGGGAGCGATTGTCGGACAAATTGCCAAAATCAAGGGCTGTCGGGTAGTTGGCATCGCCGGGGGCAAGCGCAAGTGCGACTATGTTGTTGAAGAACTCGGTTTTGATGATTGCATCGATCACAAAGACGCCAGTCTTCCTGAGCTTTTAGCCAAATCTTGCCCTAAAGGCATAGATGTCTATTTCGAAAACGTTGGCGGTGCGGTGTTTGAAGCAGTCTTTCCACTACTCAATCCGTTTGCGCGCATCCCCGTCTGTGGACTGATAAGTGCATACAACGAAACAACGCTCGAAACAGGAGCAATACCGCTGCCTATTTTAATGCGAGCTATTCTAACCAAAAGATTGACATTTAGAGGCTTTATCGTTAGCGATTTCGGCTCCCAGCGTCAGGAATTCTTACAGGCCGTTTCTGGCTGGATCAAAGAGGGAAAAATCAAGTATTTAGAAGATTTAGTCGAGGGCTTAGAAAATGCACCCAAAGCCTTCCAAGGGCTCTTAAAAGGCGAAAATTTTGGCAAGCTTGTAGTGCGAGTCGGTGAATAACAATAGCTTTTACGCAACAAGAGACGCAGAACCTAATTATCGATAGCAACCAGGAAGACTATGCAGCGGCGAAGTTTTTGGCTATTTCTGCTAATTGCCCTAACACTCCAACACCAGAGTGATAGAAAAGCATGGGCTGAAGAAATCGATTGGCTCAATCGTGGCATAGCTGAGTACTCATCAGGACAATACAATCAAGCAGTCAACAGCCTATCCTTGGCAGTTAGCAAGAATGAAAGTTCGGATTTGGCCCACTACTACCTGGCAAACTCACTTCTTCGCATAGGCCACAAGGCTCGGGCTTTACAAGAATACGAAAAAGCATGCAATGCCAGCCAGACAGCAGAAATGTATAGAAACTGTGTCCAAGTTTTGAAGGCCTACAATGTCGCAGTGCCGCCCCCACCGCCCCAAGGCCAACCCATCCGCAGACGCTCTGTGCTCGATCAATATCAAACCTCTTCTCTTGACAGAATAAACGCCCTGGCTGAACAAAAAAGCGACGGCAAGACCAGATTTGCTGATAGCCACAGAGACGGCCTTGAAGTATTTCGCTGCAGTCCGGAGGGAAGCCCAGAGTTAAAAGCGGCCTGGGATCAATGGATCGAGAACTACAGGCTAACATTTGGCTCAACGCTTGGACCGCGGGTTCGCGCAGCAAACATAGGCAAACTTTCAGGCAGTGCGCTTATGGTATTTAGTGTTGATAAAAATAGACGATTAAGAGGGCGCATTGTCAGAAGCGATGCCCCTGTAATGTTCAATTATTTCTTACTAGAAACAACTCGACGAATTGACAGGGCCGCGGTTCTGGACTTTCCAGCGGCATCGACCTTGCCTGGATACAATTTCACCATGACGTGGGACTATGGTACCTCAAGAAACGGCACCGATACCGTAGCAGAATTACTTCGCACAGAAGCATCATTGCGCAATCAGGAACTAAGAGCCAATGCTGGCAACCTCAAGACGACAGACACAAATGCCTTACTGCGGCAGTCGAGTACAAGCGCCACCTTGCGCAACTCGGGTGTCAGCGCAGCTTTGCGCAATTCTGCTACGACTGCGGCACTGCGCAGTTCAGATGCGGCCTCTGCGCTCAGCAGTGCCAATACCGATGCATTAATGATGCCGAAATTCGATACGAAAGTATCGGCGCAGATTCTCCCAAAGCAATTGCCAATCGAGCTTAAGGCATCTCCAGGCAAGCTTGATACAGGCCCAAAGAAAAAGCACTAATTGAGTCATAGTATTGTGGCAATAGTCTAAGGCCTTGGTCCAATAGCCTGCGCATAGCGGTTGAGAGTAAGCGGACTCATCTGTTCTTGCTGGAGGAAGGATGGGTCAAGAATATACAATTTGCCGTCTTGAAACCGCATATTCTTAAGCTGCCAATCAATCCTTATGCCACTACTAGTGATGGCATCACCAAAAGCATAATACTGCTGGCGCAGCGCCACCATATCGGCACGAGTAAGTTCACCGGCAATTAGTTGAAACTGTAGATGATCCCCATCACCAATCTGCTCCATACGCAAAGCTGGGCTGCCATCCTTAGTCTTGCCTACTTCCAGAATCTTAGGCGTACGCACACCGATGGATTGAAGCTTCTCGTACATACCCTTTACAGCATCCATATTAGCCGTGCGATTAAAAAACACTTTTGTCACTGAGCCATCGTTGTTAGAATACACTTTGCCCTCATCCCCTTCTCCAAGAAGTTTTCTCTGGTCAAAGGAAATGGGCTTTTCTTGCGGTGCTTTGATTCGCTCTGCGGTAATTGGCTCTGCTCTAATTTGTTCTACTTTGTCAGATTGAGCTCTCATCTGTTCAAATTTAGCTGGCTTGGTGGCTGCGGCTTGTGCAACATCTGCTTGAACTTTTAGCGGCTGTGCTTTGGCAGAATCCAAGTTTAATGAAAGAGGGGCGCTGCCAACTCGTTGATAGCGGTAATGCGACGCCGCACCACCGAAACCACCCAGAATGCCACCAAACATGGCAAAATCAGTGACACTTTTACCAAGCTCTTGCTGACTTGCAAGCCCTCTGCCACTGGTCAATGAGCCTAGCTCGGCGCTAGTCAGTCCAGCCGGTATGCCACTGATAGCACCAATACCAGCACCCTTACCAACCTTAGCAAGGAGACCAGACTCGGGCGTGACTGAAAATGCCCGAATCCCGCTAAGACCACGAGCAGAAGCTCCCAGCACCGCAAAAGTTCCAGCATCGGTCACAGCATTGCTCAAACGACCGGACCAAAAATCTCGGCCAGTCTCAACGGGAGTAAGTACGGCACCCATAAAAGCGCCAGTGGCTCCGCCTTCAATCGCATTAGACGCAATTGAAGTGCCCAAGCGATTTCCAAAAGCTCCGCGCACAGCTGCCCGGCTGATCAGAAATGGCACAATCATGCCAACCGAAGCACCGGCCTGCTGAACGAAGGCCTCGGTTCTGTCGGTTGGCTTGCTTGGATCAACCAAATGCATCTCTGGAAGAGATGTACCGAAAAGACTCCCGGCCAGCTGCGAGGCACCGTTAACCGGACGCTGAAAGCCAGCGTCAAAAGCAGAAGCGGCAAAGGAACCAAGCAAAGAATGCTCCGCCTGAGAAGACTCAAGTTCTTGCTCAGAACTATGGTTTTGGCCGCGAGCCATAGGCATGAGAATTACCTGCAATACTAGGTCGTTTGTACCCAAAATACTGCTACCAGTAAACTGCGAAAATTCTTAAGTCCGGCAAATGGCAAAGACCAACATGAGGGAATTACACCCAGGGAAACTGAACGAAGACTGGCGTAACGTAGCACAGCAAATCGTTATACGATATTGGAGGATGAGCCAGGCAGGCATTCAGGAGTGAGTCGGGCGCACGCACCAAGTTCTTAAACTGGTAGCAAAAGCCAGCCAAATACAATTGCAGATACTTTCGGCTCACCCCATGACAATTTCCCTTTATAAATGCAATGGCGCTTCCTATGCTTCTAACGGGCAAGGGTTCACGGCGAGCAGTAGCATCAGGGTACTTTTCAACAACAGCCAAGGAACCATCTGCGGTGCTCAGCTCGTTGCAAGATGGTGAAACACTGTCTGTATTCAACGGGGTATGGTCAACTTCCACTTCGGCTCCACGAGCAGTTAGCTCCTCAGCCACAGGATGCAAACGTGCGGGCGTTTCACGACTACGCTTACAAATAGCATCTTGAAACAATTCGGATTGCAGCAACAAGGCGTCGTCGTTGATTTGACCACAAACAACGAGATTTAATTTGGTCTGAATCTCATAGGCTCCAGTTGGCGAAATTTCAGTTAGCCTAGCCAATTGAGCCGGTGTAACAACAACTCTATTCTGCTTCAAGTAAATTGCAGCCATCCACCCCTTTAGGTTAGTGGTCCTTTCAAGTAGGGTATTAGCTGTAAACCAAGTCTTATGCCGACATACTAAGCACTTAGAGGTACGTCCCCCTGGAGCCCGCACCACATTAGTACTAGAACAACGACACACTATACGCCCTTGCCCCTCAAGGAACTGAAAGATTGCATCAGCAGCAGCAGCATCAGTCGGTATCTGACGTTCAAATTCAGGCCATACATCCCGCAAACGGACAATCTCAGCATATTCATTTTCCATATTCCGTCCTCCTCGTTTTATTACAAACGTTGGAATAGAGGAATTAGTTCAATCTAAATTTGCCCGCATCGAGAAAAATCGCTGTAAAAGGAAGACAAAACTAAACCGTTATCGCCTTAATCCGGACCCTTCAAAACTAAATCGTTATCGCTCTAATCCGGAACCACCAATAACTAAACCGTTATCGCTCTAATCCGGACCACCAATAACTAAATCGTTATCGCTCTAATCCGGACCACCAATAACTAAACCGTTATCGCTCTAATTCGGACCACCAATAACTAAACCGTTATCGCTCTAATTCGGACCACCAATAACTAAATCGTTATCGCTCTAATTCGGACCACCAATAACTAAATCGTTATCGCTCTAATTCGGACCACCAATAA
>JBIPOV010000131.1:0-11287 GCA_044378815.1 Obscuribacteraceae bacterium (SeqCode)
TCTGAAACGCTCGTCTAAAGCCAATTAAAGATAGAAAAGTCCCAGAAACTAAAAAAGTGCCGGAAGGCGCTAATCGCACTTCGGAGGTCCTCTTTTAAACCACCTGTGCTCGCCGGGCTCTTACGAAAAAGTTTTTTTGGGGTGATTTGAAGAAAAAAACGGCGACATACTCGATCGTGAGTATGCCGCCGCAAAAAAGTTTATTTGACTAAATCATAACTCACATCAGTGAGCCACGAACATGCACTAGCTCGAACTCGAAATTAGATCAGAGTCAGTCTATCTGATCGAGCCACCGAATAGCTTGAGACGAAGTGCTGTTGCCATTGATGAAGCCATCATAGATAGCGAGACGCTGCTGTCTGGCCTGATTATAGCGTGCAGCAAGAGCGCGAAGCTCATCGTCAAAAATGGCCTGGGCAGTGCCGACAGCATCCTCAAGAGGCGGAATCAACTGACTAACGGCGAGGTCATAAACTTGCTTGCTCTGGTCGAGGCTTTCGCGCTTTTGGCGCTCGATTTCAACCAGACGGTCGGCATAGATGATGTCTTGTTCGCGCTTTTCGCTCAGATAGATCTCCTGACTAGCGTGCAACTGCTCACTGCGAATCTCGTCAGCTTCAAACTCTTTCAGCTTGAGCGCATCAAAGGCCGGCAGGCACGAAATGTGATCGGGCGAACCGGCTTCAGCACAAACTTGCTGGTAGAAAGCTTGTGCTTGAGAAATCCTGGTAAGGCGTTCGGCTTCAATAGTGAGCTTACGCTGCTCAAGGCCAGCAAGGGCTCGGGTAATGGCAAGGCCATGATTGGTGCCAGCCTGGCGATACTCTTGCTCATAAGTCTTGTGAGCAGCCAAATAGGCTCGCTCGCAGACGATCACGAGTTCTTGCAGGGTGGTCGCTTTGGCGTGTCTCAGAGCTTCACGGGCGGCCATCAGTGGTGCTTCAAGACGCTCGCGGATGGCGGTCATGCTGGCGTCAGCCCTCTGGCAGGCTGCGGCATAGCTGGAGAGAACGAGAGTCAAAGTGTTGGCGCTGTGCATATTTCCTCTTTCGGGTGTAACTGCAGTGCTTACAGGGCCGTAATCAATACAATGGCTCTGGTGCGCTGCTATAGCTGCGGGATAGTTAGTTGGTTGGTGCAATTCAACCCTTCCGAACGCCCAAGTGCAGGCGCAATCTGAAAGCGATAATGCTCGTGACAGCACGCTTCAGATAACCTCAATCGCTGCTTTTGACAGCCCTTAACCTGGCCTAATCTCATCAAATCAGCCTCAATGCTTTTGGCAAAGAGTCACAGTGTCTGCTTTTGACAGAACGGGCAACCAACTACGGCACTGGTGTACTGCATGTTGGGACTGATGTTAATAAGACTGTCTGGATTTGACTTGGTAAAGGTATGGATGCCTGAGGGGGAATAATTGAATTGCACCATTACCTTTCAATATCGAAGGGCGCAAAAGCAAACCTGGCGAGTCATTTCAGTTAACACTACGAAAGATCTCAACAAAATAATTAGAAAGCGGCGCTAACCAGGCCACTCTTGAAGTGATATTTACATACATTCGGCAATGTTCCGTAACCTAAGAATCAATGTTACTGAGCGTTTACGATAGGTGATAACTACTGTCGATCGAAGTCATAAACCGCAAAGAGGCGAAAAAGCATAGATACGACGTGCTGTAGTATAACAATGTCATTTTTTTTCTGGTAGACCGGGGCAAGCAAGAAAGCGGCTATACACCACTACCTTACTTGCCCCGATTACTTGCCCCGATTACTTGCCCCGATTACTTGCCCCGATTACTTGCCCAATTCAGCGCTCAGACTGATCGGCTCGAGCAGCATCACACAAGTCGTTGAGACGCTGTTGAGCCACGCTTGAATCGAGTTGAAGCACCTGGCCGCTACGCAGCAATCTTGCGACCTGCAGGCGCATTGCCTGAGCAAAACAAGCATAGTTTTCACCAGCGTTGCGACGAACCAAACCGCTGCGGTCAATTGCTTCAGGTTCAAGCGAAGTCAGTCCAGAGGCCTTCAGAGCACCAGGGATGAAAGGCATGAAACCCGAGCTGACATAGTCAGCCTCATGCTTGGCGAAATTTCTCAGCACCAAGTCATGGTCAACCGCTCGGCCGCGCAAATGAATACTGTTCAGCAGGCCGAGCAGTTCAGCAACGCTAGCCAGATAGCTCTTAACTGCCAGCTGGTCCCGCACAGAAAGACTGGCGAAAGTGACATGGCAGTCAGTGCTGAAATTAGAGTTGGAGTTGAGGTGGAAGTCGAGACCAACTCCATTTGAAGAAGATGGAGCAGTAGCACGGGTTCTACCATGCATCTGAAGAAGCCGGCTGCGCAATGCGCCGACAAGTATTTTTACTCTGGCAAACATAAAGGTGTCCTTTAGATAGTTAGTGTTTCCCTCAAACCCTTTGAGCTGAAATCCAGACTAAAAGCTGGTAGTTCTCAGTCTTGAGACTGCTTGCCAGAACAAAAACTTCGCTTACCGCTGCTGCTAGTAAAAAAACATTCCGGTCTGCCAACTACCGCAAAAGCAGTAGAGAGGAAATCTGGATATGTCGTTTAAGCAGGGGTAGGGGTGTTGCGGGGATCTGTTTTGCAAGTTGGGGGTGATGGTAATGAACCTAGCCATCCAGGCCCATACACGCAACAGTTCTTCATTACTTTTTGTTATAACAAAGCCAAGTGGGCTGAATATGGCAGGTTCAAGGTTCTCACAAGTGCGCGAGGCTTGCGCTTTGAATCCACTATACTATAGATTACAGTAATGCAGGCGAAAAAGAATGAGCCACAGGCAGTGGTGTAGAACAGATTGCTCTGTCTACACCACCGACCATATGGCTCATTCATAGTTGCTCAACCAAGCTGGACGCCTCCAAGCAATTACTCGCTGTCAGACACGAGGGCAACAACGCCGGTCGTGCTGAAGCGATCCTTGATGAAGACGAGCTGCTCGTCAGTCGCTTCGACGTGAAGCACCAGCTTCCAGGGAGCCCTGAAAGTGCCACCGACGAAGACCAGCTCCAGACCCAAATGCTGAGTCAGAACCAGCACCGCATCACTGCGCTCGACGCCCATCTGAGCTGCGCTGGCAGCCTCGATGGTAACCGAGTAGACCTTCTTGTCCGCCGTCTTGGCACGCTTTGCAGCGGCTTCGATCTTGCGAACATCTCCCAGGTGACGCTGTGCCACCGTGGAGTCAGGCTTGTACGTGGTGATGGCATCGGCGGCCGACAGGTCGCCTTCGTCATCGAACACGTCGAAGTCGAGAACGTTGCCGGAAGAATGCGTGACCTTGACCAGGTCGCCGGCGCGAACGTCTTCAAAGCCTTCTTCGCCTTCGGCGATCTTGGTGCAGAGACGATCCAGCGAGTCAGTGAAGTGCTTCTTCACCATGCGCTTGATCTTACGAGCGTTGCCCGCACCCTTCATCGCCTCATCGAGAATGAAGTCGCGAGCAGAATCTTCCACCTCGACGGTGAAAGCCTTACCGCGCTCCATCACGCTCAAGAAGCGGTCCACCACTTCCTTGAGGCGAAGAGTCGTGATCGAACGGAGGTCTTCCTTGCCCAGGGCGCGGAAGAAAATCACCTCGTCGAGACGATCCAGGAACTCCGGACGGTGACGGCTCTTCATCGCCGACAGAATGATCTCTTTCGAGGCATCCTGCTTCTGCACCTCCGTCTCGCGAACGAAGCCGATCTTTTCCTTGCGGTCGACCACGTCAGCAGAGCCAGTGTTGCCGGCCATGACGATGACGACGTCAGAGAACTGCACTTCTTCGTTGTCGGCCAGGTTGAGGATGCCGTCTTCGATGGCGTTGAGCAGCAGGTCGTCGATGGACTGATGCAGCTTGTCGGCCTCGTCGATGAAGAGGAAGATCACCGGCACCTTCGAACCACGACGCGAGGCTTCCAGGTTGACCCGGGAAAGCAGCTTGCGAGGATCGCGGCGGAAAGTTTTGGCAGCCTTCTCCGGGTCGGTCTTCTGAAGCTCTTCCAGCTTCTTGTCGAAGGCAGCCTTGTCCTTCTCCTGGTCTTCCGGTTCCTGGTAGCCCTTGTAGCCGGTGGGAGCACCAATCAGGCGAGCGGCCTGATGCTTTTCAGCCAGAGAGCCGCCGTCGAGCTTGACGTAGGCGTTGGGGCTGCCGTGAACATAGAGCGCCAGAAGCTTCATCAGCTCGGTCTTGCCGACGCCGGGTTCACCGATGAGGTAGTAGAAGCCAGCGCACTTGTTGCCATCGCGAAGAGGGCTCAAAGCACGCGACTTAATGCGAACGGCCGCCGAGATGGCGTCGCTCTGTCCGATCAGACGCTGACCGAGGAAGTTGGTCATGTCGATTTCGGAACGGGTTGGGCTGGTCAGGTCAAGCCTGCGGCCCTTCTTAGTTGCTGGTTTCATTTGCATAGTCATAACAAGTCTCCTTGCGCTCGGCCGTGAAGCCGAGAACGGTTTTGAGTCCAAACCGCATGCGAACGCAAAGAGCTACGAGTCAAAGACCTCGAAGCCACTTACGGTTGCACAGGATGGAACGATTTAAGAAAAAGAGGGGACGGCACCATGCCTTCCCCTTTGGGTTGGGTTACTAACTCAACCCTGTTACAGAAACGCCTAGCGAAGTGAGTCTTCCAGCATGAGCTGATACGACATTTCGACAGGTGCGCGGTCCTCGTCAAACAAAGTTCGAGCAAGCTGCGCTATCTGTGCGCGAGCAGACTCAACATCGCCGTCTTGAGGAACGAGGACCTCAATTTCGGCATAGCGACCCGAGTGCTTACCCAGGCCAGAAACGTCGTCGAGCGTAATCACTACCCCAGGCAACTGAGCATTGTGGTGCTCCTGACGCTGCTTGGAAAATGACATAAGCTTGCCGCCGTTGAGTAGACCGCCCAGTGCCAGAAGAAAACGCCGAGTGAAGCCAGAAAGTTGCCCTTCTGTTTCACGACGTTCTCGGCCACCAGCAATGTTCACCCACTCTTTGATAGTCAGGAGCGTCACACTCTCACTACCCACGACTTCGTCGCGAATACGGAGCATTTCGCCTTTGACTTTGACGGGCAAAAACTGGTCGGTCATAGCAATCAAACGCCCTTGCGAAAAACCCATCTGCACGAGTCGTTCGCTCACGGCAACAAGCTCACTATCCTGAAGGCGGAACTTGCGTTCGACTTCGAAGTTGGGAGTGGAAGCGTGGTGCGCAGCAGCTGGATTGCTTTTTGCAGTACTGGTAGATGTCTGTGGTGCTTGTCGTTCGGGCATGCGCCACGTAAAGACGAGCCGCCACAGGCACTTTAGCAAGATTCCCATAATGGCTCCTTTCGTTCTCGGTCAAGACGCTAGGTTAACTCGCACAACTCCTCGGGGGAAGAGGTCGGCAACGCTCCAAAGGCTCGATAGAAGCCTCAAGATTGTGTTGTTTGTGGCGCGGGTCAGGGGTCTAGGTCTTTGATTTATCCGGTTCTGTTGAAGGTGTATAAGTGATAACTTAACCTATCCTTTATCTCCTTGCAAACCTAATAAAATCAGCAGGTTTAAGGCTTTCCAGCCTTAAGCATGTGCAATGGCTTAGCACGCCTCGTCAATCAGTAACTGCTGGAGCTTAAGAGCCTGCTCATAAACTGTTTTTGGGGCACCCTAGCGCAGCTACGCCATTATCTATAGTTTTAGAGTACACACTACTTTCAAGATTATCTAAATACATAAGCTCAAGGTTAACTAGAACACCAGATAGAAGCATTGATAGCTAGTATTGGCATCGGTTAGGTTGGCAGCGCAACTCAATCAATCAAATTCTGGAACTAAATTCAAACTCTGTAAGCCCCCCCGGCACTTCTTGTGACTCTCATCGCACCTTTTTCAGGCGCTTAGATTGTCACGGTCAATTTTTCGCACAATCCCATCCGGATTGAGAACTGTCGCGCGCTTACAGCATTGAATCAGGAAAATTCCAGCCCAAACTTTCTCTACTTCCATCAAAAACAAAAACTTACTCACCAACGTGAGTACAGGAGACTTATCGTGAAAACCCCATTCAATAGGGGTTCACATCTCGTCAAGGAATTCGTCGCCACTTGGAGAAAGAAATTCCGCGAGTATGTGGACCTGTGTCTTACAAGCGGGTTCATTCCGAAGTCGTTCCGTCCCCTCCAGCTTGTTGGTAAATATCTGGCGCGCCTCTGGGTCTACATCCAGGTCGGACGCATTCGCATTGTCGGCAAGGAGAATCTGGTCGCCCCCGGGCGTCTCATTTTCTGCCCCAACCACAGTTCGATGTTCGACGCGCCAGTCGTTTACTCCATCATGCGTCGTATGCCTCGGTATATGACAGCGCAAGAAGAAATGCGTGGACTCTGGGGACTGAAAGCAATAGTTATGGGCGCGTTTGGCTGCTTCGCAGTCGACCGCACCAAAGGTAAAACCGTCATCGAACCGGCCATCAAAGTTCTGGTTGGCGGCGATACGCTGGTGATCTTCCCGGAAGGAAAGATCTCCAACTCCGGCACTTATCTTCCCTTCAAGAAGGGCTCAGCTCTGATCGCCATCGGCGCTTATGAGCGGCTCGAGAAGAAAGAGAAGGTCGGCATCGTCCCCATCCACCTTTGCTTCGGCAAGCGTGACGAAGCTACCGCTGGTGGCTCTTATGGAGCCATGGGTTTCAAATGGCGGGGTGGCGTTACCATCACCGTCGGCAAGCCGATTTACATCAACGACATTTCGCCCATGACCTCTGACAATGTCACTGAAGTCGTGCGCGAAGCTATCGTCACTCAGGCCTGCGCAACAACGCACTTGCCTGTCGACGGTCAGTAGTTAGTCGTTCACGAATCAGCTAGCCCCAACAGCATTGCTATAGGGTCACCACGACCCTCACGACCAAAGAACAGAACCTCGTCGCAAAGACCCTGGAGGAGGGAGCGCAAGACACGATCTTGCAAAGCTCCCTTCTCCAACGTCTATGCCATCAATTCCATCCCATGACCCGGTAGCAGCCCTCGAACAGAAGAGAGCAGCCGCCGGCCAACAAAACTCCTAACAGTTTCGGTCCAAACGAAACAGGAGCACTTCAAGTGAACACCCAAGGTCCTTCCCAAGATCCTTCCCAAGGAACCCCTGCTGCCACTCCCGTCGACGAAGAGGCCGCCCTCAAGGCTTTCAAGGCCGAATTCGTCAAGCCGGGCTCGCACGTTCTGGACGCCTGGCTCAGCCGCGGCTTCATCGAGTACCATGTCGACCCCGACCAGTTCGCGGCCAACATGGGCAAGGTTCCCTTCGAGTACATGGGCGTACCCACAATCATCACTCTCTTCCCCCGCGAAGACGACTGATGACCACTGAGCTTGGGCAACCCGGCTGCTAAAGACAAGAAAGAGAGGCGTGTCTTCGGACACTAACCTCTCTTTTCTTGTTTTCCGCTTGACTACTACGCGTTGTCGTTACAGCCAGTCACGACAGCATTGAGAACACTAACAACCAAAAGAAAGTTCAACCAATGCTCTCTCAGTTCATCGCCGAGGTTCACAATGTACCTCTGGCAGAAGCCTCAACCCAGGCTGCCGCTGTCATCAAATACTTTGCGGCAGGAATGATCCTTTCGCAGGGCTCACTGATTTACACCTTCGGCTCACGTTACGCCAAAGAAGGCAAGACCAGACTGATCTGCAGCTTGATCTTCGCTACTCATGCGGCTCTCGCGGGCTTGGTGATTTGGCTGGCCTAAGCCCCCAACACACACCCCAACCCTCACCCCAACCCTAAACCTAGGCAGGTAAGGACACCGACTAAACCTTTCACATTCTCACAACTGAAGACGCACCAATGTGCGCGGACAAACACACTATGAAAGCCTCAGATCTCTTTGTCAAGGCTCTCGAAAACGAGGGCGTTGAGTACATTTTCGGTATTCCAGGCGAGGAAAATCTCGACCTTTTGGAATCACTACGAACATCCAGCATCAAGCTCATTCTCACCCGGCACGAACAAGCCGCCGGATTCATGGCTGCCACCTATGGCCGACTCACAGGCAAGCCAGGCGTCTGCCTATCGACTCTAGGCCCCGGCGCCACCAACCTGGTCACCGCCGCGGCCTACGCTCAACTTGGTGGCATGCCCATGGTCATGATCACTGGGCAAAAGCCAATCAAGAAGAGCAAGCAAGGCCAGTTTCAGATCATCGACGTGGTCGAGATGATGAAACCAATCACCAAGTATGCTCGGCAAATTGTCGATGGCAGCCGCATCCCCTCCATAGTCCGTGAAGCTTTCCGCATCGCTGCAGAAGAGAGGCCCGGTGCCACCCACATCGAGCTGCCCGAAGACATTGCCGCTGAGCAAGTAGACGGAGCACCCTTTGCCATCCACCGCGTCAAACGGCCATACCCTGACCCCATCGCCATCGAGACCGCTGTCGAGATGATCTGCCAGGCGCGCTCGCCAATCATCCTTGTCGGCGCTGGGGCTAACCGCAACCGCACCTGCCTGGCCCTGACCGAATTTGTAGAGAAGAGCGGCATCCCGTTCTTCAACACGCAGATGGGTGTCGGTGTGGTAGATGAGCGGCACCCGCTCTACGTTGGCACGGCTGCGCTATCGGCAAACGATGTGGTGCACCTCGCACTCAATCAGGCCGACTTGATCATCAACGTCGGTCACGACGTCGTAGAAAAGCCGCCCTTTTTCATGGAGCGCAACGGCGCCAAAGTGCTGCACATCAACTACTTCTCAGCCAAAGTCGACGACGTCTACTTTCCCCAGCACGAAGTCATTGGCGATATCGCCAATTCTCTCAAAGAGCTTGGCAAAGAACTTGTCAAAAAGCTCTGCCCCGACAATCACTGGAACTTCGAGCACTTTCTGCGGGTGAAAAAGCTGGGCGAACAACACCTGCTCAGCAACGCGCAATCCTCAAGCTTCCCGGTGATACCGTCAAGACTGGTGGCAGACGTGCGCGCGGCAATGCCATCTAGTGGCATCGTCACCCTCGACAACGGCCTCTACAAGTTGGCCTTCGCCCGCAGCTACCGGGCTCACGAAGCCAACACTCTGCTCTTGGACAATGCCCTGGCGACCATGGGCGCAGGTTTGCCCTCTGCTATCGCAGCCAAACTAATCGACCCCAGCCGTAAGGTTGTTTCGATCTGTGGCGATGGTGGCTTCATGATGAACGCCCAGGAGCTAGAAACTGCTATTCGCCTGAACCTCGACTTGGTCATAGTAATTCTCAACGATTCCGCCTATGGCATGATCAAGTGGAAGCAGTCAGAAGTGAAGTTGCAAGACTTCGGCCTCGACTTCAAAAACCCTGACTTCGTGGCCTTCGCCCGAGCTCATGGAGCAAAAGGCCAGCGCATCAAACGCACTAAAGATCTGCTTCCGGCTCTCAAGCGGGCTCTTGCAGGCAAAGGCGTGCATGTCATTGATGTACCGATTGATTACTCAGTCGACAGCAAACTCGACTTGCATGGTCTAAACTCTGCACTGAAACAGCTTGAAGCAAATCAACTTCAAGAGAAGCAGCCTGAAGGGGAAAAGATTGTGCCAACAGACAGCAGCATGAGCGCCAGTTCTGGGTCTAATTCTGGGGAACCAGAAACAGTGGAAGTTCGCTCCCCCCATGACCGTTCGCTGATTAGCACTGTCACCCTCGACACTGCTGACCATGTCGAGCATGTACTGGCGACGGCCAAGGCTCTCTTCGACAACCGCGATGGCTGGCTGCCGCCCTATGAGCGCATCGCCATACTGGAGCGCTTGGCTCTATTGATGCAGGAGCAGCGCGAAGAGCTGATTGTCACAGCGCTGAAAGAAGGCGGCAAACCCTACACCGATACGGTGGTGGAAGTTGACCGCGCTATCCAGGGAGTCAAACTGGGCATCCAAGCCATTCACCAGTTGCATGGCGAAGAAGTACCAATGGCTCTCACCGCCGCCTCCAGCAACCGCATGGCCTTCACCTTCCTAGAGCCCATCGGTGTCGTGGTCTCACTGAGCGCCTTCAATCACCCGCTCAACTTGATCGTGCATCAGACCATTCCGGCCATCGCCGCTGGCTGTCCTGTTGTGATCAAGCCAGCAATTGCCACACCCGCTTCCTGCCAAGCTTTCGTCAAGCTGCTGCACAAAGCTGGGCTGCCAGAAAACTGGTGTCAGGTCGTTCATCTCAGCAATGCCAATGCAGAGAAACTCGCCACCGACCCGCGAGTAGGCTACCTGTCGTTTATCGGCTCACCTAAAGTGGGCTGGTATCTGCGCTCAAAGCTGGCACCAGGAACCCGTTGCGCTCTCGAGCACGGTGGTGCCGCCCCGGTGATCGTAGACAAAAGCGCTGACCTCGACGCCATCATCGCGCCTCTGGTCAAAGGTGGCTACTATCACGCCGGACAGGTCTGTGTTTCAGTGCAACGGGTGTTCGTACCCAAAGACCTGATCGATGGCTTCGCTGCCAAGTTCAGCGCCCGGGTGCAACAACTCAAAGTTGGCGACCCCGCCGACAAATCAACTGAAGTCGGACCACTGATTAAACCGAGCGAAGTCGTTCGCGTTGGCCAGTGGGTGGACGAAGCCGTGGCAGCCGGGGCCAAACTTCTCTGTGGTGGCAAAGCCATCGGAGAAACCGCCTTCGAGCCCACGGTGCTGCTCAACCCGCCAGCAAGCGCTAAAGTTTCTACTATGGAGATCTTTGGCCCAGTAGTCTGTCTCTATTCCTACGAGACTTTGGATGAAGCCATTGCACTCAGCAATTCACTGCCATGCGCCTTCCAGGCCGCAGTTTTCACGACCAATGTGGACACGGCCATGTATGCAGTGAAACGCCTCAATGCCACAGCCGTAATGGTAAACGACCATACGGCCTTCCGCGTCGACTGGATGCCCTTTGGCGGAAGAGATCAGTCAGGGCTGGGCATGGGCGGTATCACATACAGCGCCAAAGAAATGAGCCGTGAGAAGCTCATGGTGCTGAAAAGCCCGCTGATCAAGTAAGTCAGCCATTAAGTAAGTCTGTCAGTCAGTAACTTCGCTCAAGAAGGAGGGAATATCTCAAGGTTGCCTGGCAACTTTCAGCTTCCCTCCTTCTTTTTTTCTTTTTTCCGCAAGCAAAAAAATAAGCACCAAATTAATAGACCGGTCTATTAATCGACCAGCAATCTGCCTATCACCTTAGCTAAGCCGAAGTTTGGATTTTATATTAATGGGGTAGGTTAACTATAGAATACAGTGTCTTGATGAAAAAGCTTAGGAGGTAGGTATGAAGAGACGTATAGCACCAGCAA
>JBIPOV010000122.1:0-13392 GCA_044378815.1 Obscuribacteraceae bacterium (SeqCode)
TAGTTGACCGCCGCGGAGCTTAGTAGCGACAACAGGCCCGAGCTAGTTCCAACATTTTAATTTTCGCTACAAGCGACACGGTGGAAAGAAAAATCTCCAGCTCCGTCGCCCTTCATACATTCTTTTTCTGCCTTTAAGTTCTGGTATAACCATCTTTCAAACCGGGCTTTTAGAGGCTATAAGCAATCTTGTAGAGGCTACAAGAAGGAGCAGAATATGAATCGCCTGTCTCCACTTATGTGGGCATTGCTGCTGATCTTTTCAGCAGTGCGGGTGTCGATTGGCAAAGCATTTGCTGCCAACCCTCAACCAGGTAAACCGGCTGTGGCCAATGCCACTCACAGTATCGATCTCAGTCGTTTCGAAGCGAGCATTCGTGCCTTTGAAGCGCAAGATCAAAAGCGGCCCCCGGCTCATGGAGCCACTGTCTTCGTTGGCAGTTCGACTTTTGCTCATTGGACCACTCTTGAGCACGAATTCAAAGACTTTGGCGCTATTAATCGTGGTTTTGGTGGCTCCACTATTCCCGAGGTAAATCACTATAGTGATCGCATCGTTCTCAAATACAAACCGAAGCGCGTTGTTTTTTACGCCGGTACCAACGATATTGGAGAATTGAATCACTCTGGCCAACAAGTCGCCCAAGACTTTGAGAAATTCGTAGGCATTGTTCACGGTAAGTTGCCGAATACCGATGTCTATTTTATTTCGCTGAGCGTGGCACCAATAAGACTGCAGAATGCCAGTGAATTCCGCGATGGCAATCAGCGCATTCTAGCTTACTGCCAGAAGAATCCGCGTGTTCATTTCATCGACGTCACCCCAGTTATGCGGGAAAAAGATGGACGCTTAAAAGAGGAACTGTTTGGCCCGGATCGTTTGCACATGAACGAGAAGGGTTACGCTTTGTGGATTCCCGTCATTCGTCACGCTCTTTCTCCCTAGCTGAAATTGCATTTCAGGAGCGCCTAGTCTGTTCTCTGAACAGGCTGGTGCCCTTGGAAATCTTTTTCTGACGATTGAATTACTATAGAGTATAGGTTATACCCCAAAAATAATCTTTGCCAACCCTTCACTGTGAGGATGCGCTACACTTTTCTCTGTGTGAGATTGCCGCATCTTTTTTTGTGGCAAGTATTTGTAGTATCCGCTCTTACTATTAATTTGCTGAAGAGGGCAATGGTCGAAAAGGACAGCGAGAATAAAGGTAATGCCGCAGCAGCCAATGATAGGGCCTTGCGCGAGGCTAGCGCTGTCATGCGTACAGGACAGTCGGCCTATGACAACGGCAATTATAAATTGGCCGAACCTTTACTTCTCAAAGCACTGGATGTCTTTGAGTTACACGGTGTTCTTGACAGTCCAGAATATTATTCATGTCTTTCTGTTCTGGCTGATAATTACTTTCACCTTAAGCGTTATTTTGAGGCAAAAGGTTTTTATGAACGTCTATCAGTTGCGCGCCTAAAGAACCCCGATGCTACTGACGCACAAGTGGTGGTTGCTCTTCTCAAATTAGCTTCATGCCAAGAGAAACTGCATGAAATCAACGATGCCCTGAACTCCTTTGAATTGATTCTTGAATTGGCAGAGACCACTATTCCCAATGGTCATGCTCTTTTTGGCGTGATTTTTGATTCTTATGAACTGCTTGTGGAAAAACATCTAGATCGACCACAAGACCGCATAGATCGCTTAAATGAATTGAAAATCAAGAGAGAACAGTTCGGTTTTGCTGAGACGAAAACAGGCCAGTGGGATGCTCTGCCGAATGAGCTGAGCGATAGTCAAATTGTGGCTCGCTATACAGAGCAACCTGGAAGTGCAGTTGTTTTGTCTAAGACGTCTGAAGAGTTACTCAGTGCATTAAGCGCCTGGACAGAGCCCGAGCTAAGTTTAAAAGCCCACGATTTGCGGGTTAAGAGAGCAACCAATGAAGTAACCGGTTGGCAAGTTCGCAATATGCGCGCTGCCGATTCGACTGACTCGCAAAGCGCTTTGGGCAATCTTAGTGACCTTGATGATGGCGCTTTTCAGGATGGCGAGAAGCATTTACAGGTTCACTTGACCACGGATATGTTTAAGCGCAAGCCACGTATGGGCGATCAATCTGAGGCTGCTTTACCGGCCCAGGAAGTGCCCGAAGTTGCTCCTGTGATAGAAGAAGAGCCGGTGCGCCAAGGTCCGGTTAGTAATGAACGTTTAGCCAAAGCGGCTAAGCGCGTTAAAGCCGATCGACGCCCCTTCAATCCGCTGCCAGCCCTGACTGCCGTGATCGCAGTTTTAGGTGTGATTGGCTCTATGTATGTTGCCCACGAGTGGACTAAAACAGCTGCTATTTCACATGCGGATGTACGGGCTTCAGTAAGTGCGGCCGCTGATCTTGTTGGTAAAGAATACACTTCTAGCGATGGCCAGAAGAAGTTGCGAATTACGTCCCTTACCGATTGTGAATACATGGTTGGTGGTGCCACCGTCCCTAGTGTCTTCCATATTCATGGTGAACCAGAAGCTTCGACTTTGAGTGGTTTCTTTAACAGTGGTTCTGAGAAATTAGCGCTGACACAAACAGCCTCTGGCTTTATTTTCCCCGATGGGGTTGGTCTTTATACTGACACGTCAAAAGACCGGGTGATTTTAAACAAAATTCAGGCCACTTCTAATTTTGCTACTTTCTATTACGCTAGTCATGATCATGTTTATCCCACCAGTACTAAAGAGAATGTTGCTGGTAGCACTAGTTTTAACTGGGTAAATCCTCTTACCGATCAGGTTAACGCGCCGGTTGTGGAAGCGAAAAATTATGAAGTTGACAAGTTTGATGAGCTTTTTGTTAGTAAGTTAAGAGATTTTCGCGCCAGCAAATCAATATTCGCAGTGGATGAATCAACCACTCTGCGACCAGGTCAAATTGAGTGTCTGTCTATTGTTCCTGGTGGAGAGATCACTGGTAAGCCGGGGCCGGCACCGAGTGGTTTCTTGATTCGGGGCTACGATAGCGAAGGCAAATTGTTTAAATCAAGTGATGCTCAGAAAGCCTTTGTGGTATCGCTGAAAAGCGGAATATCTGTTGATCCAGGCAAAGCCAGCAAAGAAGAAGCGGCTCCGCCAGCGGTGGCAGGAAAGTATAGTTTTGAAATCACACTTTTGCCAAAAGAAGAGGCCAAAGGTGAGTCGAAAGAAATGAAGCCAGCTGCTAAATAGAGCGAATGGTAGTGAGGAATTGATTTTCAAAAGGGAACATTTTTTCGAAAAAATGTTCCCTTTTTTGAAATTCGAAGTCACCTGAGGTTGAGTGATGAATCAAGAGACTGAAAATCTACTCTTCCTGCTGCAGCCCAACCTTGATTGGAACTGCTCGTGTATTACTGCGTTCACGCTCGGGGAAACTATCGAATTTGAAGTAGAAGTAGCGATCTTTACGTTCCATCCAAAGTTTGACGAGACCAAAATTAGGGATGGAGAGCAACGTCTTGTCGTGGGGGTTATTCTTCGCTTCATCAATGTGCTTAGTATTGAGCCCAGCACCTTTGATCTTGAGATGGACGGATGTGAAGATGGAAAAGTGAGCTTTGGTGAGTTATGGAATCTCTTCAAAGTTCCCGGTGGTTATCGTGTTGTTGGATTGCAGTTTGATCTTGTAATTGAAGCTGCTGATTTCACTCTTGAAGTTCTCGATGGATTTAAGTAATGAAATTAGACGTACTACATCATGTCAGAGATGTGCGAAAAAAGAAAACAATCAGCATGGGGAGTTACTCCCAAACTGATTGTTTCTTAGTTTGTGTCTGACATAAGAGCGGTAAGCTCCTGGGCCTGGCACGTTGAGTGACACTGTGAGTGGCACCGGGGATGGTGTTTTTGTGATTGGCTCGCGAAGAGCGCTGTTGCCCTTTCAGGCAACGGCACTGCTCAGGAAAAAGCCATCTTCGCCATCAGCATAGTGCTGCGGCAAAGTGCGAACGATGCGGAAGCCCAGCTCATAGTAAAGGCGTTGAGCCTTGATGTTGGAGCGGCGCATGGCGAGCGTGACGGTATTGCCTTCGAGGCTATTCACCATCGTGCTGCCGATGCCGTTGCTGCGATGGGCTTGGCTGACAGCGATGTGGGCGATGTGCAGGCGGTCGCCGCCGACTTCACTGATGCGTTCGAGCAGCATATAGCCGACCACCTGACCTCCAACCGTGGCGATGGTGGCGCTGGTGTTGGGCTGGCGGATGAAGTCGACGAACTTGTCGATGGACCAGGGATGGTTGAAGCTTTCGCCTTCGATGTCGAGCACCTGGGGAAAGTCTCTGCTCCAATCAGCCTGGCGCAAGAGCGGCAGGAGATTGGTGTTGGGATGAACGATCTGTTGACGAATGCGCTGGCGCCGGCGCTTGTCGATCGCCTGGTGTTGCATGGCTTGGGTCATGGCGACTCCTGGTTGAGTGTTGTTGACACGGTTGTTGGCAAAGCCAAGTAACTAAGAAAGACGGCTCTTGCAGAGCTTGAAGGGCCCTCCAGTCGTTCTGTGAGGAACGAGATGGAGAGCCCCCTGCCGCTCATTTATTCCCCACGCTTGCTGTAGGTGATGAAGGGCATGAGCTTCTTCAGCATCTTCATCTGCTCCTCGCTGCCCCAGACCATCAGGTCGAAGCGGTAGGGCGCCCGGTGCGTGGTCGCTTCGTATTCGATATCGAGATCGAGAACTTCGAGGACATATTTCAGGATCTCCTCGCCACGATCATCGACTTCGCTGAGCGATTTGGCCTGCGTCTGAATCAAGTAGCGATCCAGACCGCGGAACCTGCTGCTCTCGGAGAGCGGCTGGAAGAGCGCCGCTTTCTTCGGGTCACCCTTGGGGTCCTTGGGTGTCTTGCCGTTCTTCGGACCTTCCAGCAAGAGCGGCGCTTTCGGCTTGACACCGTCGTTGGTGTCGGTCGGCTGAGCTGCCTTGGCTGCTTTCGCGGCTTCCTCTTCCTGTGCCTTCACTTCTGCGGCCGTGCCGGGAAGCATGGCGAAGTCGAAGCGACCCAGGTGGGCATTGTAGGAGACTGTCACCGTGCAAGCCGGCGGCAGTTTGCCCAGGTTGAAGAGACGGCCCAGCGGCGTGAGCAGCTCTTTCTGCATCACCCGCTTCAGTTCCGCCACGTTGGTGCCGGTCTGAATCAGGAGCTGCTTGCGAGCGCCTTCGTCGCACACCAGCTTGAAGCGCTTGCCGACCGGAGCCTGCTTGCTGATGCGGTCCTGGATGCGGGTCAGCTCGGTGACGACGATCTTGCCCAGCTCTTCAGCAGAGAAGGGACGGAAGATGACGACGGCATCAAGACGGTTGCGGAACTCCGGCTTGTAGCGGCGCTTCATCTCAGCGTCGACCACGTCTTTGACATCACCCTCGGTGACGACCTTGGGGCCGCCGGTGGCGAAGCCGATGCTGGCCTTGGCCAGGTCCTCGATCTGTTCCATGCCCAGGTTGCTGGTGAGGATGAAGACGGTGTTGGTGAAGTCGACGATACGGCCGTCGGAGAGCTTGACCTTGCCCTTGTCGAAAGCTCCCATCCAGAACTTGTAGAAGTCGTAGCTCGACTTCTCAAATTCTTCCAGCAAGACGATGTCGATCTCTTTGCCAGACTTCATGCGCAAGCGCATCAAGTTGTGGTTGGAAATCGGCGTGGTCGGGTCTTCGTCATCGGCGGTGAGCTTGAGCTTGCCGACGTCTTTGAAGCCGATGTAGCCCGGAGGGGCTCCGCGCAGGTCAGCGACCTGGTGGTCTTCTTCATAGTCACCGCACTGAAGGCGGGTGAGCGCCTCCTGTGTGCCGTGCATGAGCTCGGCCAGGACCTCGCCCGTGTACGACTTGCCGGTGCGCGAGGGGCCTACCAGGTAGTAGACGCCGATGGGACGTGTCTTGTCGCGGAAGGGGTTGGAGTAGGCATTGTGCACCATCAAGGCAATCTGCTCGGCGGCAGGTTGTCCGACGATCTTGCGACCGAACTGATGTACGAAGGCTTCTTCAGACGGGCTCGGTGTGTAGGGATCCAGAACGATCATACTGCTGCCCACCGGTATGAGGCTGGTTCCAGTTTTGTGCTCGATAGTCATGGTAATTCCTTTCGAAAAGGGCCACGCATGTGGCAGTTATTATTTGTTTAGTGCTGTGATGCGGAATGGCTAGTCAGCTTTTCCGCCGCACGGCTCCTGTGGGGCTAACTGTCAGCGCAGCTTTGGTCTGGCTGTAGCCGTGGCTTGAACGCCGGGCTACTTCCTCTTCACTGAGCCTGCCGAAGAAATCGTCAACGTCATTGCTGACGCTGACGACGTGCTCATGAGGTCCGTTGGGGTACACCGAGTCGACCAGTGAGCCGCCGATAAGCTTGCTCACAATCGTCTTGGTGCCTTTGTCGAAGCCTTTGCCGCTACCGTTGCTGTGACCCGGATGCGGATGGTGCACGCCACCGTCGACGAGCAAGCGTCGCTTGCCGCCTTCGTTGACGTACACTGGCCGCATCAGGCCAGGCACAGCGCAGGATGCCGCCAATGCCAGGGTGAGGTCGTAGTCGAGACCTTCGAAGACAACTGATTCGAGCCTGAGCACGTCATACGCAGTCATGCGCAGTCCAGGCTGGGGCTTGAGGTTGTACTTCTCCACCAAGTGGCTCATGAGTGGGATGAGGTCGATCAAGCCGAGTATTCGCAGCGGATTGAGCGACGGCAGAATGGCGCGCACGGCGGTAGACAGCGGCGGGAAGCTGATGTCTTCGACGAAAGCGCGTTTGATGTCGTTGAGCGGCACACCGTTGAGGTACATCGCTGCCACGATGCTGCCTATTGAGACGCCGGTGATGCTCTTGATCGGTACCTCGTGCTCTTCGAAGAACTGCAGGAAACCAAGGTGGGAAGCACCGCGATTGGCACCTCCACCAAGAGTGAGCACCACAGCCGGTCTCTTCTGAGAATGTGTTGACATGGGATTCTCCCAGGGTAGAGGGCCTGAGCGGTTCAGCAGGCCGAGAATGCAGAACTGAGAAAGCTGCCTTAGGGGCTCGAAGTCTTACGCAGCAAGGAGCTGCTCAAGACGCTGCCACATCGGCTGCAGTTCGAGGTCGTCGGCCTGGTAGAGAGCTGCCTTGAAGGCAACGTGCTCATGCTGATACCGGCTGTACTTCTTTTGGTTGTTGCGACGGCTCATGGTGACGTTGGCGAGACGGTCGCAAAGCTTGACGATGAGGGCCACGCGGTTGGCGGCGATCTTCGGCAAGGTCTTGGCTTTCTTCTCGTCGCGAGTAGCGCCGTCTTCGTCTTTCAGTGCGTAGGCAGCAGCGACAGCTTCGGGCGGGAAGCCAGCGGCCAGCAGCGTAGCGACTGATTCGTTGGGGCAATCTTCGAGCACATCGTGGAGCCAGCAAACCATGATGATCAGCTCGTCGGTGAAACCGTAACGAACTGCAAGTTTGGCAACAGCCTCGAGGTGAACGCGATAGGGCTTCTTGCCGTACTTCTGATTGCCGTGGGCCTGAATGCACCAGAGTGCATACCAGGGAAGTTGCTGGTTGTTTGTGATCTGGGTTTTCATGGGACTTTCCTTTAGCCGCAACTGGCTCCTGCGGGTGGAGGAGAACGTCCCATCTGGATGATGAGCCGTTCTCTAAGAAGAAACGAAATTAGTTCGTGGGAGCATATAGAGAATTTCTCCAAGTACGTCCGCGACACTGAGCGCGAGCAAAAAAAACGCCTGCTGCTCGGGTCGAAAACTTGGGTTAAAACGTGCCATTACAAACTTGGTTTGCAAAGCACTAGAAAAACGAGCTCATACCAGACTGCCAAAGAGACTGAGGTTTACCTGGGGGATTAGGTGGAAGTTGGGTCGGGGAGGCCTCGGGTCTTTGGAGGTGAATTTGATATGTAAATTGACTATATGCTCACCCATGTCAAGAAAGCCATATTACTTACCTAGACTAAGCCTATAGGTTTCTAATGATACTGAGTCTATGGCTTCTATCTTGAACTAAGTAAATAACGGAGCTAGCGCACGCTAGCGAAGCGAAGAGCGATTTAAGCTGATTCTTTGATTGAAACTGCTTAACAGAGGCCATAACTGCTGGATTTTGGGCCTCTTTTCTTCATAGGCTCGATTGTCTCTTTCAATTCTTCCAACCAGCAGTTTCTTTTCGCCAAAACCAACTCCAAATAGACCAGTGCAATCTTTCGCCATTCAACCTTTGGGCCGCAATGCTCACAGGCGGTTTGCTAGATTGACTGTCTGCTGGTGAAGCAATTAGGAAAGAGGCACAACCCTTGACCTTCGCCAGCACAATCGTGTGCCGTCAGTGAAGTGTCGAATAGAAAGAAGGAAGATAAACAATGTTCGGTTTACTCGCTTTGCTCGCTGCCACTGCCGCAATTGTCTGGGCGGTGTGCGCTGCTTCGCGTCGCGAAATTTATCGCGGGCCGGCCACTGCCATCTACAACAACATGCCTCACTACAGTGCGACGACCAGAACCATCTTCGTCGTTCTCCATCGTGAGGTCCTTGAACTCGAGTCTGCGTCCTTAGTTGCAGAACTACCTCTGGCGAAGTGCAACGAGCTGTTTGCTGGCAAGAAGATAGGCAGTGTGCCAGTCACCGTTTCAGTGGTCAAAAGCCTCTGCTCCGGTGCTCGTGCCTATATCGTCTAAGAGCTAACGCCTTGAGCCATTTGTAGTTCTAATCCACCAACCTCGCGCCAAAAGCGCAAAATCCCGCTCTCTAGCAGAGCACCAAAGGAAAAGCTAATCATTATGAGCACCCCAAACAAGCAGCCCGTTGTCTCCGACGCCCCCGATTCGTCGGAAGTGACTGTCTACCTTGGCGGACCCGCCTTGGTCCGTGAGAATCGCCTCGTGACCTTGCCCGAGGGTAAGAGTGAAGTTTCGCTGGCCGGCTTGCCCGAGCAGCTCGTTCCCAATTCGGTGACCATCACCAATGTCACCGGCGACGGTGCCTTCAAGTTGGGCCCGTTCAGCTATCGCCCGGCCAACCTCAGCGTGGCCGCCATCCTCGAGAAGGCCTGTCGGTACCACCGTCACCCTGATCGACCGTGACCAACTCGGTGAGCGCAGCACCACGGGCAAGCTCGTGCATGTCATCCACAACCAGGCCGTCGTCGAGGAAGCTTCCAGCGGCAAGGTCGTGATCGTTCCCCTGGGCCATCGCTACAGCGTCGACCCCTCCGTCCTCAAGGGTCTCACCAACCTGGCCTCCCTCGTCATGGAGCCGACGGTGTCGAAGGAAGGTCGGTACGGCATCGGCATCATGTACGCTGCCGAAGGTCTCTCCTGGGCCCGCCGCTTCGAAGTCTTCTACGACGCCAAGGCCGAGAAGATGCTGCGTTTCGCCTGCTGGGTCGACCTGACCAACAACAGCGGCGCCCCCATCGGCGATACCAAGTTCAAGCTGATCGCCGGCGTCAACAACGGCTATGAGCAGGTCAATCGCGGTCGTCCCAAGGGCGGCGCTCGCATGATGATGGCCTCGGCTCAGAGCTTCGGTGGCGGTGGTTTGGAGTCGGCTTCGTTCTCGGCTGACAACGCTGAAGTCGAGACCGTGGGCGAGCAGAAGCTCTACACCCTGCCCGACACACTCGCCCTCGACAACGGCGAGACCAAGCAGACCGTTCTGGTTCTGGCCGAAGGCGTGCCTGTCAAGCCGGAGTACTACCTGCAAGACACTGGCTACTACCTGACGCCTGGCCGTCGCGATGCCCCGGAGAACAAGCTGCCTGTCTACATCCGCTTGCTGGTGGCCAACGACAAGGAGAGCAACCTCGGCTTCGCCCTGCCGTCCGGCGCCGTCAACATCTTCGAACCTGACAGCTCGGGCGCTCTGCAGCGCACCGATGCCAGCAACCTGGGCAGCCACGTCGCCGCTGGTGAAGCCTTCACCCTGCAGCTGGGCACGCCGTCGAAGGACATCAAGGCCACCCGTCGCCTGACCAAGCAGAAGATCGACCCGGTCGTCGTTCCCGCGCCCACGGATGCCGAAGAAGGTGGTCCTGCTGCGGGCGATGATGTCCAGATTGCCCCGTTTGCTGGTCCGGCGATGTCCGCTGCGGCCGTCCCTGCTGCCGCTGCTGCTCCCGCCAAGGCCAAGAAGCCCGAGAAGAAGCCTCGCTATTGCAGCGAAGAGCGTGAGCTGGTGATCGAGAACTTCAAGGACAAGGACGTCGAGGTGCAGGTCACTGACACCCTGCCCACCTTCGAGCTGGAATTCACCAAGCCCATCGAAGGCGTCAAGGGTCTGGTTCAGGCTCAGGGCGCCGGCACCTTCACCGTGTCCGTGCCCAAGGGCGGCAAGACCAAGGTGGTTTACGCCATCAAGTATCGCGTCGAGTAAGGGCTAGACAAAGAGTCAGATTGAGAGCAATCAGGTGATCGCAAGATTGCCTGATTGACTCTCTGCCGATGGTTCGCCCTCGCCTCTATTGCTAACTCTTCAGGGGCCGACTAGTACTCACTTTTACAGTGATGCTAGTCGGCCTTCCTTTTTGCAAGACTTTTTTTTAGCCAACCATATACTATTTTGAGTAGTTGATCGGCCCAGGAATTTTGGATGGGGTGTACCCACTTAAGTGTCCAGTGTGTATGGCATCGGAAGCGGAGTCGGCCTAGTTGCTGCAAGCGTTCTTCCATTAGCTTTAGCCGCCCAGTTCTTCAATCGGCGAAACTCTTCGCAATCCGCACAGTCTGGCAGTGCAATTCAGTAGTAACTTGCGGATGCTTGTTGTAGCCGCCGCCATAAACAACGACAAGTGGCAAATTCAGTTTGCGCACAGAAGAGATGACGAAACTATCTCTCTGAGCCATGTCTGCTGTAGTTAAGCTCATCTGGCCAAAACGATCATCTTTGTGTACATCCACTCCGGCGATATAAAACACACGCTCTGGCTCGAATTGAGCCAGTATGTGGGGCAGGGTTTCTTGTAGCTTTTCTAAGTAGGTATCGCCTTGAACATAGCGCTCTAGCTCGATATCTTCTGTTCCTGGTATTTTTTGCGAGGGATAGTTGACACCCACATGCATGGAGAAAGTAAAAACCCGCTCTTCCTTTCCTAAAATAAAATGGGTGCCGTTGCCTTGATGGGCATCTAAATCAACGATTAGAATTTTTGTGGAAGGGGCGCTAAAGTGAAGCTTCTTCGCAGCAATGGCGATGTCATTGAAAACACAATAACCTTCGCCGTGATCAGGGAAAGCATGGTGCGTTCCACCGGCAAGATTGCAACTGATACCATATTGTGTTGCTGCTTCTGTAGCCCGTATTGTTCCGGCAGCGGCCGTGCGGCTACGAGTATTTAGCTCGGGGCTCCATGGTAGACCTAGTTTTCGTTTAGTTATGCCATAGTAATTGCCATTACCAATAGATTGAACATACTCGCCTGTGTGCACTCGCAGGAGATCTTCGTCGGCCACTAGACCGGGATCGATAATTTCCTCAGCCAAGAGCGTGCCTTCGTCGAGCAAACGCTTGGCAGAGTCAATGAATTTATTCATGGGGAAAGGGTGTCTGTCTGGCAGTGGCGCAAAGTATCGCGGGCTGGAGAAGCATTTAAAGGTGGTCATTAGCAACCAAATTGAGGTGAGTTTTTCACACTGAAATTGTAGCTGCTGAATCTGAGATGTGGGACAACGGCAAAGCCAAGATCTTAGAAGATCTCGGCTTAACCGCTACTGGCGCTAGTGTTACCTTACCGCTCTTGTAATTTGATAGATAAATCTAGTTTTCTGTCTAGTTTTCAGTCTACTTTTCTTTGCTGAAAGTGACGATGAAATCAGGTTGGGCAGTAGTTACTTCAGTGACATAACCATAGATTGCGCCGAGGTCGGCTAGTCCATTTTTGTAGGCAACAATTAGTTTTTCTACTGCTTCACCTTGCAATTTGTTGATTGTGGCTAATTTGTTTACTAGCGATCCACCTTCAAAAACAATCGTGGCTTTTGTTGGTGTAGTTACAGTGCTAACCTTGATGCCTAGAACGTTTGTGGTGTATTCGGCAACTGCTTTGGCCAGGTCGGTTGGGTTTTCGATTGGCAGGCTGGCGTAATAGTTTTTATTGATCAGAATAGTCTTGTTTACTTCAGCGATTACTTGGGCGTTTTGCTCTGAAAGGATTGTCTCTAGCGAGTTGTATAGGGTTGCTACTGATTTTAGAACTTCAGTTTGTAGCTTGTTAGCTTGCCATTCAGCTTTGATAGTTTGTTTGTTTTCAGTTGGTTTTTCAGTTGTAGTACTCATTGTTTGTTCTCCAGTATTTTGTAGTGTTGTTGTTGTTTGATTCGAATCGCAGCTAGTTTTGATCTTTGTATTCTTAGTGCGAGTTCTGCGCCACGGCGCATTCAGTCGGGCTTTTAGAGACGGGCTCCTCAAGCCATTTTGTTTGCAAAAAAATGCTCCCGTCCGGTGAATGGAGGGGAGCTTTGTGCTCTGCAGCAAGTTTGTTTACTTACTCAAATGCGCTAGCGCATTACCCTCCGTTGGTGGACGGAATGACAACAGTGGCAGCACATGTGACGTGTAAACATGTGCACCATTATGACTGTGCGAAAAACAAAGTCAACCAATCTTGTCGAATTGTTCACTAATTGTGAAGGTGATCTTTTTCGATTTAGTGGGAATTGTCTCCCAGTGAGAATCCTGTGTCTTTGAATCACCGCGATTTTTGTCCTAGTAATGAACAAGGGCCGCCGGGGGATCTGGCGGCCCTTATTCAGTTATGTGTTCTTAGACGTGAGGTCGAAAACAAATGTGCCCAGTCAAGTGCTTAGTTGCTGCTCATAAATGCGGGTTCAGCTCATGCCGATGTTGTTGCCTAACTGTTGTTCAATACCGGTGGGGTTTCCACTTGCATGCATCAAGTGCACGTAGGCCCTCACTGCCATTGGCTTAAATGTTAGACCAAGGGCCATGAAGAAAACTGTTAACACAGCCATTATCATGTTGGTCAGGATTTCTCGTCCGGCTTCACCGCGCATTACTACGCCACCGGCAAAGTAGAATATGCCACAGCCAATGCCCATGATAATTACTCCGGCTAAGCCAACTGCCAGCGGCAATAGGAAGCAGTATGTGGCAATGCGCCAGATGTTTCCGGCCATTAGTTGTCTGCTTCTAGTCATGGCTTCAAGAATACCACAGCCTTCCAACACTACAATTTCTTGGGTGAGGGTGTGGATGATGGCAAACCAGATGCCTGGAATAAAGAAGAAACACATACCGATCATGGTGCCAATATTTACCACCAAAGCAGCGCCAAGCATTTTAAATTCGGGATTGGCTGGAAACAGTTCTGGTCTTTGGCGCGACTCTGGAACTAGACTTTTGTAAGTAATTTGAATTAGTTTTGACAATACAAAAAAAGTGATCACTGTCTGTAG
>JBIPOV010000092.1:0-23646 GCA_044378815.1 Obscuribacteraceae bacterium (SeqCode)
GCACACAAGCGACTGGTATTGGTGCGGCTGTTACCGCTTCAACTACAAGGTTGAATGACTTTGACCAGTCACTCATAAAATCCAGCTGTGGAACTGGACTAGAAGAAATACCTGATGGTAATTGGTTCATATATGGTGCCTACTTACCTTGGTTGATGTGAAAATTTCGCCCAGGGATGCCTGCCCAATGGTATCACTAGTAGCGGCGTGCTGTCGTGTGATCATGTCTTGTTGCGGTGCCGCCTAAGCGACTTGTTGCTCGGCAATTCTTCTTTCGATTGCAGTGCTGCGGCCGGATTTGTGCATGAGGTATACAAACATTCGTGTTGCCATCACCTGAGTTGCAAGCCCAATGGTTGTTAAGCAAACTGCGCCAGCTATGTGGGTTGCGGTTGCGAGGTAAGATACGGAGTTGTAGAACTCTAGCAAAGCATTTATGCCCGTGGTTGCTACTAGTAGCATGGCAGCTGTTACCGGTGGCCAGATACAGAGGTATTTTGTGATTGTCCCAATATTGTCTTTCGTGAGGGCCCTAATTTTATCTATAGCGGCAATCATTCTGGTGCCTTCAAGTACAACAAATTGTTGGGCCAGGCATGAGGCGATAGCA
The DNA here is from genome assembly GCA_044378815.1 of Obscuribacteraceae bacterium (SeqCode). Taxonomy (GTDB): domain Bacteria; phylum Cyanobacteriota; class Vampirovibrionia; order Obscuribacterales; family Obscuribacteraceae. Next base: position 611 of record JBIPOV010000092.1, read on the forward strand.
AAGTAAATACCTGGAATGACTAAAAAGACACCAAAGTAGGTTGAGCCTATAAGCCACAAACCGGTGACACTAGCCATTCTTTCTATTGGACTGGCTGGAAGCAGCAGCGGGAATGTCTTAGCTGAAGGCATTAGCTCAAGATAGCTAAGTTGGACAACTTTTCTTGTGATATAGAGCAGTGCCATGGTTTGAATAAGGCCAGAAAGTGAATTGACGCGGTCAAATTCTTCACTGCACAAGAGTAGCAGATAGATGCCTGATTCTAGCGGAGTGGAGCCGATTGCATGAAGCACTACGCTGAAGGATGACAGCCAGCCACTCAGACCGCTTAGCTGTTGAAGCTCTTCTGTGGCTGATTTTTCCAGCGATGGCGCCATGACTATCCAGGTTGCTGTTTGGGGATAAGTCGCTTGACTTCTGCCCTCTTTTGCACTAGCTCTGAACATGGGCTTTGCTTTCTGCTGGCTGTTCCGAAGTTCTCTGATTATGACTGATTTTGTTGGCGGAGCAATGAGCTGATGCGAACTCACGCGAGCGTTAATCAACTTGCTGAAAGTGTCTTGTTTCAGGCAGTTGGCGCGGTTTTAGTTGCCAAGTTTAGCAAAAGCTAAAATGCAATGAAGTAGCCAAGATTGGAATAGAAGCCAGTATAGCTGCTAGGGAGAAGAGCGTATCCTTTCTTCTAAACTTTCTTCTAACAAAGTAATTCTTCCAATCTAATTTTCTTCCATCCAAATTCTTGCAACCGAGCAAGCCACAAGCCCTTTTTGCGCGACATTGCTGCAACTGGGGCAGAACAACTTGCTAGAACACCGCCGCAGCGCCCATTGAGAACTATCTAGAGTTCCTTGGAGCGTTGCTGAATCAAAAAGAAAAGACCTATGAACACTCAAACATTTTCCGCTGGCCTTGAAGGGGTCGTTGCTTGCCGTACGAGACTGAGCCATGTCGATGGTGCAGCTGGTAAGCTCGTTCTGGCTGGTCACAACGCTGTTGTACTGGCTGAGAGCAATACCATCGAAGAAGTCTGGTTCCTCTTGCATGAAGGGCACCTGCCCGATGCAAGCGAACTGGCTGCCTTCAAGGACAAGATTGAAACCCTCGGTCGCCTGCCTGCCGATGAGGTCAATCTGATCAAGAGGCTGCGTGGCATCGAGCCGCTGTCTGCCTTCCGCACGGCGCTCTCGGCCATTGCCAACAAGCGTGGTTATCAGCCCTGGCTCAATCGTCCCAAGCACGAAGCTGTCGAAGAAATTCTCGCTCTCTGCGCTCTGGCACCGAGCATCGTCGAAGTCTTGCACACTGGTAGGCGCCCTCGTCTCAAGAACGGCAATGCCGGTTACGCGGAGCGCTATCTCTGGGGCGTTACTGGCAGCAAGCCATCAGTCGAGAACGTTCGGGCGGTGGAGACCTACCTGATTCTCACCATGGATCACGGCCTCAACGCTTCTACTTTCGCTTCTCGCGTCACTGCCTCTACCGGTGCCGATGTCGGTGCTGCCATCACTAGTGGTATCGGCACTCTTTCTGGTCCGCTCCATGGCGGTGCTCCTGGCCCTGTGCTCGACATGCTTGACGCCATTGGCAGCAACGATAAGGCCGATGCCTGGGTGCGCGCGCAGTTGGCGGCCGGCGTTCGCTTGATGGGCTTTGGTCATCGCATCTATCGCACAGACGACCCTCGTGCCATCACCCTCAAGCGTGTGGCCGAGCGGCAGAACGGTCCTCGCATCGAGTTGGCCAAGGTGACCGAGCAGGCTGCGCTTGCTGTTCTGACTGAGAAGCAGAACATGCGTGCTGCTGCCGAGGGTAAGGCTGTTCGCCCGTTGCGCGTCAACGTCGAATTCTGGACGGCCGTCGTTCTTGAGCATGTGGGCATTCCCCGCGAACTGTTCAGCTCCACTTTCTGTGCCAGTCGCATCATCGGCTGGGGCGAACACGTCGCCGAGCAGATCGCTGACAACAAGCTCTTCCGCCCGCTCTCGCTCTATACGGGCGAGATGCCGGCCGAGTAATACCAGTAATAACACTGCGGACTTATTGGCAGTTCCAGTAGTTTTGCCTTAAGTCCTTTCCCAATCACTTAGAGATGGCGCCTCAAGAATTTTTTGCTAGTCTTCGACTGCGATTAGTTCAGGGGCGCCATCTTTCTCATCGCTTAAGCGGGAGAATCGCATGAAATCACAAACAAGTACCACCCTCAATAACTTTTATCAGGCCATGGAAGCCGCTATTGCTGAGGCTCGCAAGCGCTTTCAGCGGCCGCTGACATTGACTGAGAAGATTCTTGTCGCTCACCTTTTCGACAAGGGCCAGCTAGACAAGAACAGTCCTTCATCATGGTCTGCGCTGCCGGTGAGGGGTAAGACTCAGGTCGCCCTTTTGCCCGACCGTGTGGCTATGCAAGATGCCACGGCACAGATGGCGATGTTGCAGTATATGCAGGCAGGCTTGGGCCAAGTGGCCGTGCCCACCAGCATTCACTGCGACCACCTGATCCGCGCCAAGTCGGGAGCGAAGCTCGACCTGGTTGACGCCTACGGCGAAAACAACGAGGTCTACGACTTCCTCAAGACTGCCGCCGCTGCCCACGGTATCGCTTTTGGTGCGCCAGGTAAGGGCATTATCCACCAGGTTATTTTGGAAAACCTGGCTTTCCCTGGTGCTCTGATGGTCGGCACTGATTCGCACACCCCCAATGCTGGTGGCCTTGGTATGCTCGCCATCGGTGTTGGCGGTGCTGATGCGGTGGAAGTCATGGCTGGCGAACTCTGGGGTTTGACTTGGCCCTTGCTGATTGGTGTTAAGCTGACTGGCAAGCTCAATGGCTGGACGGCCCCGAAAGATATCATCCTCAAGATCGCCGGTATTCTCGGTGCGGCTGGTGGTACTTCGGCCATTATCGAGTATTTTGGCGACACGGCTAGTCTTGGAGCTACTGGTCAGGCAACTATTGCCAATATGGGTGCTGAGCTCGGTGCAACCACATCGGTCTTTCCTTATAGCACCGCTGCTGGTGACTATCTGGCTGCCACCGACCGTGCCGACTGGGCCGCTGCTGCCAGTAAGTACGAGCACCTGCTGCACGCCGACGACGAAGTGCAAGCAGAGCCGGAGAAGTACTTCGACCGTGTCATTGAAATCGATTTGAGCACCCTCGAGCCGCACATCGTCGGCCCCTTCACCCCGGATCTGGCGCGGCCGCTTTCAGAGTTTGCTGCTGAAGCCAAAGAGAAGGGCTATCCGCTCAGTTTGAGCTACGCTCTGATTGGCAGTTGTACCAACTCCAGTTACGAGGATATGGGTCGGGCTGCTCACATTGCCAGACAAGCTGCCCAGGCCGGTATCAAGGTGGCCTGTGGTTTCCTTGTCACTCCGGGGTCGACGCAGATTTTCAACACTATCGAGCGCGATGGTCAGTTGCAAGACTTTGAAGCAATCGGCGCCCAAGTTCTGGCCAATGCCTGCGGCCCTTGCATTGGGCAGTGGCAACGTTCTGACGTTAAAGCTGGTGAGGCCAATTCGATCATCAATTCGTTCAACCGGCCGTTCAAGGGGCGCAACGACAACAATCCGGCGACCCATGCCTTTATCGCCAGTCCGGAAATTGTCACGGCCTTTGCACTGGCTGGCACTCTGGCTTTCAACCCTCTCAAAGACACGCTCAAGGCCGCTGATGGCAGTGAGTTCAGGTTGACTGCGCCGACGGCTTTCGCTTTGCCACCGAACGGCTTTGTTGGTGACCCGGAGGCCATCGTTGATGCTCCTGCTGGTCGCCAGGTGACTGTGCAAGTGTCACCCAAGAGCCACCGCTTGCAGTTGCTCTCGCCTTTCCCTGTGTGGGACGGCAATGATCTGAGCGATTTGCCGGTGTTGCTCAAGGCCAAGGGCAAGTGCACCACTGACCACATTTCTCCGGCTGGGGTTGAGTGGCTGCGTTTCCGTGGTCACCTGGATAACATTTCGGACAACATGTTCAGTCGTGTCAGCAATAGTTTTACTGGAGCCATTGGCACCGGTGTCAACTTGCTCACCGGTGAAAGCAAGTCGCTGAGCCAGGTCGCCCGCGATTACAAGGCTCTTGGTCTGGGCTGGGTGGTGATTGGCGACAGCAACTATGGTGAGGGTAGCAGCCGCGAACATGCTGCTATGAGCCCCCGTTATCTTGGTGGTCGCGCTGTCATTGCTCGCAGCTTTGCCCGCATTCACAGAAGCAATCTGTGGAAGCAGGGGATGCTTGCTCTCACCTTTGTGCAGCCTGATGATTACGACAAGATTCAAGCTGGTGACCGCCTCAGTTTGGCTGGCTTGAAAAATCTTGCTCCTGAGCAGAACGTCATTGCCACCATCACTCATGCTGATGGCACAAGCGAGGCTGTGGAGCTCAGTCATGGCATGGGTCGTGACCAGATCAACTGGTTTGTTCAAGGTTCCTTCCTTAACTTCGTGCGGGCCAAGCACGAGCAAGCGGGAGCACCATCTTGCTGCTCGTCCGAGGTTGCGGGCGCTGCTGAACAAGGCAGTGCTATGGCAACAACAATAGAGCCTAGCGCTGCCACCGCCCCTAGCGATTCGTCCGCTGACGCTGCTGGTGGTGCCTCTGATAACCCCGGTTTTGTCGCCAGGCTAAAGACTTGGATTGTCCGCATCCTGTCAGGTTTTGGTTGGAAGTAAGGGCCGCTTAGGGGCTGAGAATACATTAGTAAACTGCCGATAGGGCAATTGGCAAAGTATCATCGCCACTTTCTCGAAAGGGGGACCATTAGGGCTTTTGCTCTAGGGTTCCCCTTTTTTTGCTTTAAGTACTGCGCTGTGTAGTAAGCTGATGACTTGAGAAACCCGACTTTACCAGACCTTGAGTGTTTAGCTGACTGATTCTTGCTAGTATTGAGGTCTGTTTCGAATTGGAGCCCTTGATGTCAGTCCTAAGCGAAAAACGTCTGGTTTGCCAGCACTTATCGTATTGTCTCTTGCTCCTAGTTGTTCTTACTTGCTGCCACAGCGCTGCTTACTCTAAAGCTAGTGATGTGAAGATTCGGGCAGCCACCAAGAGAACACTGCATTTTCCTAAAGCCGTAGCTCTAGGGGTGATCAACCTCGGCAATGAAACCTTAGCCTTTGGCCCTCCTGTGCAAAATCACGCAGTAGCTGGGGCCATGGGTGATGTGACAATCAGTGTGCCGGCTGGGCAGAGGGTAATTTTTGAGGCCAATCGCCGCGTCTTTGAAAATCCAAAATATCTCGATCAGATTTCTCCAGCAGGAATTGATGGTCTAAAGCTCGGTATGATTTCGCTTGCTGATCGCGAAGATGATATGTGTGATGCTGCTCTAGGTCATGTTGTTCATTTTCAGGGCTTGACTGAGGTTAATGTTGATCGCTCCGAGGCTACAGATGCTGGTTTAGCCAAGTTGAAAGACGTGCCCTCTCTTGTGGTAATTAGTTGCTTTTTGTCTTCCATTGACGGCCGGTGTTTCAAGGAGCTTTCTACACTGCCGGCCCTGCGCGGTTTGTGGGCCTCTTATTGCCAGCTAAAGGCGGAGAATCTGAGATATCTTGGACAATTTCCCAAATTGCAGTTGCTCAACCTTGACTGGACACATTTAGACGCAGTTGGGGCTAGGTATCTAGCTAACTGTCGACAGTTAGAAGATTTGTCGGTAAAAGGAAATGTTAGGTTCAATGATAGCTGCTTGGTTTATATTCAATCGTTGAAAAATTTGAAAAGACTTGATTTGCGTGGCACCTCTGTAAGCATAGCCGGGGTAAGGAAGCTGAAAGGGATAGCGCTCAATAGCCTGTATCTGCCAGCGGCTATGCAGGAAAATCTTGCCGATGCGAGGCGAATTTTCCCCAATGTTTCTATTTACCTTGAAGAAAAGAAGACGGTCGATAAGGAAGAGAAGACGCTGTACGCACCCTTGCACTAGCTTGAGAATATCAAATGGCGGCTGAAGCTAAATGCTTTGTTGCAGAATGGATTTAATGATAAATGTTCTTTGCTGGCATCCAGTTTTACTGTGTGGTTAAGTGTCAGTGATAGGTGGCTGCAATTGATCTTTTGAAAATCTCTCCTAAAGCCTTGGAGATGCTTGCTGAATGACGGTAGAGTTGGTGTTGACAACCCCTTCCGCTTCTTGAGTAGATAACCCCGAAGAAACATCAGACGATCACTGTTTTGAATAGTTTTTGCCCTAGAAATTGAGGCAAGGGTTGCTACCCAAAAAGGAAAATTCAAGAACATTCAAAAAGCCTCTCATCTATCATCGCTCCGTTCGTCGCTCATGCAGCTGCTGCCAAGTTGACGAGCTCGTTGATTCTGATCTGTAACTTTAATTAGGAGACTTATGCACAACCATGGGCAGCTGCTTGCAGCTGCTATCAAATCTGCTCGCCGTGAAGTCTCAGTTGCGACGATTTGTCTCAGACAAATCAAGCGACTGTGGCGTCGTCTAATTTCTGAACCGTTGATTTATGGCATTGACTTCGGACCGGTCAGTAGTATGAGTGCCGATGTTCGCGGTGGCAAAGGGCTGGGTTTGGCTCAGTTGAATGCTCTCGGCTTACCTGTGCCTCCGGCGGTAACTGTCGGTACTGAGGTCTCGCGTTACTACGCCGAGCATGGAGCATTGCCAAAGTTCTTTGCTGACGAATTGCTGCAAGCAATTCACAGCCTCGAAGAAAAAAGTGCCTCTCGCTTCGGCTGCATGCAGAATCCTTTGCTTGTTTCTGTGCGTTCTGGTGCTCCGGTTAGTATGCCGGGCATGATGGACACCATCCTTAATGTTGGTCTCAATCGTAAGGTGGTGTCGGCTTTGGCTGTTAGAGCTGGCGAAAAGGTTGCTTGGGATACTTATCGCCGATTTCTCTCGATGTTTGGCAGCACCGTTTTTGCTTTAGATCGCGCTTTCTTTGAGAATCGTCTTGCGGAAGCGCGGCTTGCTGCCAATGTAGATTGTGACGCCGAGCTGTCGGTAGAGCAACTGCAAGCTGTCTGCCAATCATTTGAGGAGATTTTGCATCAACGTGACTGCTCTATTCCCGAAGACCCGTTTGCACAGCTAGCACTCGCTGTGGTGGCTGTGCTTGACTCGTGGCAGTCGCCGCGGGCCATAGCCTATCGCCAAAACCAAGCCATTGCCGACGATCTTGGCACCGCCGTAAACATTCAGATGATGGTATACGGCAATAAGGGTGCTCATTCAGGAACGGGAGTAGTTTTTTCGGCTAACCCCCTAACTGGTGAAGTGGGCCTCTATGGCGAATATCTTGCCAATGCTCAAGGCGAGGACGTGGTTGCCGGTGTGCGCACCCCCCAGCCGATATCGAGTTTGGCGTTGTTGATGCCTTCTGTCTATCAACAGTTGGTGCAACACGTCGCTACCCTGGCTCGACATTACCGTGACATGGTAGATGTTGAGTTCACAGTCGATAATGGGATTTTGTACTTGCTGCAAGTGCGTTCGGCGAAGCGCTCGCAACCGGCGACATTGGCATTTGCTGTCAACCAGGTTGAGAGCGGCGACTGGCTAATTGAGGATGCCATTGCTAATGTTGGAGAGATCGATCAGTTTAAGGCAGGCGAGGCTAGTTTTGACGCTGAGGCGCTCACTTTGGCTCTAGCGGCGGGCGCCCTTACCGGGCAAGCTGCTTCTCCTGGAGTGGCCGCAGGTCGACTCTTCTTCACCGTCGAGGCAGCTACCGCTGCAGCCGGTCGGGGAGAAGATGTGATCATGGCCAGGATTGATACTTCTCCCGATGACTTGCCGGGGCTGCTTTGCTCTAAAGGTGTCGCTACTGCATGCGGTGGCGCTACCAGTCATGCTGCTGTGGTGGCACGGGGTCTTCACGTTCCAGCCGTAGTAGGATGCAAATTCACTATTGAGGCTGGGCAGCTGAGATCATCTGATGGCTCTCTTTGCTTCGCTGAGGGCGACTATGTCTCTTTGGATGGTACGAAAGGTCTGATTCTCGCAGGCGTTTTGCCCATTGTTAGCAGTGCTGAAAGCGCGGCCGTTGAGAAGTTGCGTGGTTATTATCGTCAGACCAGTTTGTGCTTGGATACGCCTGTCGGTATCGATGCACAATTTGCCAATACCGCCTGGTCCATGAATCAGCTTCTCAATGATTTCTATCTCCTTAACTCGATGTTAACTGTGCTTACTAGGCAGTCAGGAAGCGCAGCTCATCCTCAACTGGCTGAGGCGTTTGACCGAGAGCTTCGCCAAGAACTCCGTGCCGAATTGAGCAACGTTGAATCGCAGCTAGCCGGTATTATGGCTTGCTATCTTTCCATAGCAGTTTACAGCGAGCTTTACCACCTTCCTTTGGCAGCAAAGCGCCGTGATTCTGCTGCTCGAGAGTTAATTAGGCTTGGTGAGCTAGATCAAATCGAGCAAGTTAGATCGACCAAGATACTGGCTGAGATCGGGCGTTACGATCATCTGTCGTCGACGCGCGAATTGGCTGCTCGCAGTTTCGACTATCAAGAGAATTTCTTTAGCGTAGCAGCAGAGGCCTTTCTCAGTCAGGGTTGGATCAGCGGCTTTGGCGGTAGAGCTTGGTCGCAGATTGCCATTGTGCTTCGGGAGTATCTAGGTGGTCGCTTGCCCCGAGCCGTTTTCATCGATCATGTCTTTGATCTTGAACACAACAATGGCAGTGTTTTTGATAAGCATTTTATGGTCAGCTCGCAGACCAATAACCAACTCTTGCGCTTACAGCTCAACATCAAGAAAGAGGCGACCGAGGTGACAGTGCTTTTCGCCAATTTGAAGAGCGTGTGCCCGCAGGTCAGTCCTATTGTTCAGATTTTCTTTGCCCGCGGCGTCGCTGCTGGTCAATGGCAGTCAATCAATTAATCCAGAACAGAGAAAGAAAGAGCGATTATCTCTATGCAACACTTTGCTAATCACGCCTTAAATGGCGGCCAGATCAATATCACAATGAGTGACTCTCTGGCAGTAATTCTCATCTATGACTCGCGTCTTGAGCGGCCGACGGCTTGGACCATCGCGGACGACTCTAAGCACCAATCTCATTTGTCACTGGCGAGCATCGAGGCCAATGACGGTGTGCACACTGCTGTGTTTGGTCCGCGGCTTAGCGGCGTCTGCGAGATCGTTATGACTCAGCTTGCCGTGCTTCAATTGCCGGGCAAAGGCAGTGAAGTGGCGACTTACAAGCTCCGTGTTGTTGTACTTGAGGGCTAATACAAGAACGGTGATACAAGAACGGACAGGTTCTGCTGACCTGGGCCAAGAACAGTGGACAGCGGTCTTAGAAGAATCTTTCTAGGCCGCTGTTTCACCTTTAAGGCGAAGCTGCTCTTGCCACTCATGCTCTGGATCAAGTTTGCTTTACGAAGCGCCTTCAGGGTCAACGCTCTTGCGTAATGATGTTCTACGATCGGAATGAACGAGAAATCTATTTTGCACCGTTTTAATACTACGGCACACAGTAGATGCGGGGAGAGAAAAAGGGCACCGGTGAAGGCGCCCTTTTTCAATGTTTACGGTTAGTGACCGTCGGCCGACCAGTGCGGTGGATCAGATATCAGCTTGATCACTTTGTAGGTAGCACCTACGTTTATCAGGGAGCTGTTCTGACCCGTGCGTGGCGAGCCTATGGTCACAACCTTTCCCTTGGCGTCAGCGATTTTGAGATCACCTTGCCAGGAAATGGTCATGTCGATTGCCAGGCGTTGAGTGTGCTGCGAACGCAGAGCCGGTTTGTAGGCAATGCCATAGGCATCGACCATTTCTTCGGCCGCGTTGCGCGATGCGGTCAAGTCGAGCTTGCCGCTGGCACTTTTATGCGCCCATTCAATCTCCACACCAGCAAGAGCCGGCACGTCAAGCGGGCTAAGGCCCTGACGTGCTATGCGGAAAGCATAGTGCATCAGGTAGGCGCGCTCTTTCGGGCGGTAAGTGGCGTTGATGGCAACGCTGGCTCCGGCTGCTGCAAGAGCGGCCAGAAACTTGCTGACATTGGCACCAAAGGTAGGGTCAAGGTCAGCCACACTTTTGCTGGTGGGAAATTTATTCACCCAGTCTTTGCCACTGAGAATCAGTGCAGTTCCGGCTGGATGACGTCTTGGGTGCTTTCTCGGGCGTCTGGCGTTCTGTTTCGCTACCAGAACTTTTGCCATAGTGGCCTCTCTTTGTTTGCCGACCGGCGCCTCTGCTGCTAACGCAGAGCGCGTTTGGCCGTGCCGTTCTCCGTAGCAATTTGCTTGACGGCATCGGCGACGGCCTTGGCCACGCGCGAATCGAATACCGTCGGGATGATATAGTCGGGGTCGAGCTCTTTCGGCTTGATCAAGCCAGCCAGAGCGCGAGCGGCAGCGATGCACATCTCTTCCGAGATCTGCGGGATGCGAGCTTCCAGGGCACCGCGGAAGATACCAGGGAAAGCCAGGGCGTTGTTGATCTGGTTGGGGTACTTAGAGCTACCCGTCGCCATGACGGCAACGTTGGCCGGCACCTCTTCGGGAGCAACTTCAGCCTTGGGGTTGGCCAGGGCGAAGATGATCGCTTTCTTGTTCATCACCTTCAGATCTTCGCCGCTGAGCAAGCCGCCGACGGAGAGACCGAGGAACATGTCGCGCTTCTTCAGGGCTTCCTTGTAGGTACCCTTGAAACAATCGAGGTTGGTGCGCTCGGCCAGCCACTCTTCGGTTTCGGTCAGACCTTTGGCGCCTTTGTAGACGGCACCGTCCTTGTTGAAGGCGATGATGTCTTGCACGCCAAGATCAATCAGCATCTTGATGCAGGCCATGCCGGCTGCACCGGTGCCGACTGCCACGACTTTCAGCTTATTGAGTGGCTTCTTGATGAAGCGGGCAGCATTGATGGCTGCGGCGCCGACAACAATGGCCGTACCGTGCTGGTCGTCGTGGAAGACCGGAATGTCGAGGGCGGCGCGCAGGCGACGCTCGACTTCGTAGCACTGGGGTGACTGGATGTCTTCCAGGTTGATGGCGCCGAAGTTGGGCGCGATGGCAGTGACGGCGGCGACAATCTCATCGACGTTCTGGGTGGCCAGACAAATCGGGAAGGCGTCGACGTTGGCAAAGCGCTTGAAGAGCATGGCCTTGCCTTCCATCACCGGAAGGGCTGCCAGAGGGCCGATGTTGCCCAGAGAGAGCACGCGGGAGCCGTCGGAGATGACAGCCACCATCTTGCCCTTCATGGTCAGGTTGAAGGCCTTCTCGGGGTCGTTCTTGATTGCTTCGCAGACGCGAGCAACCTCGGGAGTGTAGACCTGGCAGAGATCGACGCGGTTCTTCACTTCGCTGGTGGGCTGAATCGAGATCTTGCCGCCCAGGTGCTTGAGAAAGACCACGTCAGAAACTTGCATGATTTCGACGTCAGCAACTTTCTTCAGGGCTTCGATGATCGCTTCGCCGTGTTTGACGTCGCGGGCACCGATGTTAAAATCGCGCAGCATGTAGCCTGCCGTCGACTGTACGACATCGATGTCGCCGGTGTCGCCGCCAGCGTTCGATACTGCAGCAGTGAAGGATGCCAGTGCACCGCGACCATTGCGCAACAGTTTTGCGCGCACAATCATGGTGTAACTGCGTTCGCCAATCTCGCCGTTGTCGGCGCTCTGCCCGTGATCGGCGGCCGCCGAGTCGGGTTTGTTCGTTGTTAGCATATTGACTTCCTAAAATGAACCGAAGAAGCGGTGCTAGCAAAGTAGCGCCAGTAAAGCGCCGCTTCTTCTTGGTTCGTTTGTTTGTTGAAACAGAAATTGCCCCCTGGCTTAATGGCTAAGCCAGGGGGATCGCAACTACTTCTTACTTGCTGCTGCGCTTGCTGGTGCTTTTCTTCGCTGTTGCTGTGCGGCGCGTGCGACGCTTGCGCAACTGAGCCAGCTCGTCGGTCAGCACCTGCACCTGGGTCTCCAGCTTGCTCAGCTTGCCGGATACTTCGGTGCCATTCGAAGCTTCTTCAGTCGGCTTCTTGGCCGCCGCTGCTTTGGCTTCGTTGATGCTGCTGGCTGTTTCGCTGATCATCCGCTTGATGCGACCATCGAAGGAGCTCTTTTCCAGCTGGTTGAGAACCGGCAGAGAGTCCTTGTGACCGCCAGCACCCATGGCCTGCACGAGCGACATGCGCAGGGTGAACTGGGCGCTGTCTTCCATGTCGGCCAGCTTGTGCAGAGCTTCACGGGCCTTGCTCGACTGCTTGGCCAGTTGACCAAGGCAGCTGAGCGCAGCCGGTCGAGCGGCGAAGGGCTGACCAGGCGCAGCCAGTGCCTGAGCCACCGCCACGCCTTTGGCATCACCCAGCTCGGCCAGACCGTTGAGGGCGCCGATGCGGATGATTTCGTTCCACGAATCCATCGTGCTGGCCTTGGTGAGCACCTTGAGAGCGCTCTTGTCCTTGGTCTTGCCCAGAGCAACGCAGGCATCTGCCAGAACGAACTGACTGGTTTCTTTGCCGCTCGTGATCAAGTTGGCCAGAACTTTGGCCACACCCGCATCTTTCAGGCTGCCCAGGGCATTGACCACTGAACGGCGCACCTTGGGGTGCTCGACAGTGATCAGCTGCTTCAGGGCTTCCTTCGCCGCCGCCGTGTTCATGCCACCAAGGAGAGTGGCGGCTTCGATGCCGACGCCATAGAAGAACGAGTCTTCCACAGTGGCGCTGAGCTCGGCGACAACATCGTCACCGCCAAGCTTGCTCAGGGTTTCGGCCGCGAAGATCCGACCCATCACCGTCGGGTCGTTGCGCAGCTGATAGATCAGCATGCCTTTGGGAACATTGAGCTCGACCTTCTTCAAGATGAAGTTGTGCGGGTCGAAGCGGAACATGGACGGCTTCTTGTCGAGGGAGAAGCTGAACGAGTGCTCGGCTTCGCTGACATTGATAGTGACGTCTTTGCTCGTGCCATCAGCGAAACCGAAGCTGATATCGATGGGCAGCGAGAAGAGTCCGGTGAGCTCTTCCAGCTTCTGCACCTGGCTCACCTTGACCGTGGCCAGCTTCTGCTTGTCGTCGAAGCTGTAGGCGACCTTGAACTCAGGGTAGCCAGCGCCGTACACCCACTGATCGAAGAACGGACGCATGTTGCGACCGGTGGTCTTCTCGATGGCCTTGATCATGTCGATCGTTTCCACCGGCTGAAAACGGTTGTCTTCGTAGTAGGTCTTGATCGAGTCGTAGTAGGCCTTGCGACCGAGCAGATGGCGCAGCATGTGACGCACCAAGCCGCCCTTCTGGTAGAGGTGACGATCGAACAGGTCGATCGGCTCACGGAATGTGTTGCAGACCAACGGCCGGCGATAGCGACGGTCTTCACCGAAATAGACCTTGCTCAAGCCCAGGGCGTAATAGTCGCGCGCTTTTTCACCGAAGAGGTGTTCCACGGCTTCCACTTCGCCAAAGGTAGCTCCACCTTCGTTGAGCCAGGCGTGCGACCAGTCACGGCAGGTGACCAGGTCACCGTTCCAGTGGTGGTTCAGTTCATGCGCGTTCAGGCGCAGTTCCTGCAGACGTTGTTCTTCACGCGTTCCCACATCGGCGAGGATGCGATCGGTCATGACGGTGATGGTGGTGTTTTCCATGCCACCGAAGATGAAGTCTTGGACGAAGACCTGGGCGTACTTGCCGGGCCAAGGGTACTTGACGCCGTAGAGGTCGGAGTAGAGACGCACCAGTTCGGCGGTGCCTTTGAAGTATTCGCGGGCACGCTCCAGCAAGCTGGGGTGAACGTAGGCTTCGACGGGGAGGTCGTCGTACTTCTCTTCGAGCTTGACGAACTCACCGACAACAAGCGCCATCAGGTAAGTGACGTGCGCCTTGTCATGCAACCAATGGAAAGTCTTGGTGGCAAGTTCGGTGGCATCTTCAGCAACGGCATTGACCGTCTCGCTCAACAGACGACCGTTGGAGAGAGCGGTGAAGCCGTTGGGAACAGTGACCACCACTTCGGAGGTCATGCGGTGGTTGGGGTGGTCGGCTTCAGCCACCGGAAACCAGTGGTGAGCGTCGTCATCCTGGCTCTGGGTCCAGACCTGGTAGGGCTTGGAAGGATAGAGCGAGGTGGGGCCGGTGAAGTAGATACCGAGCTTGGGCGAGAGGGTGTTGTACTTGATGTCGATGACGAGCTGCTCGCCCTTGTTCAAGACCTTGGCCAAGTGCACGAGGATGCCCTTGTCCATGATGTCGAACTTGAGTGTTTCGCTTTCACCGAGGACGCGCACGCTGTCGATGTGCAGGTCGGCGGCTTCGAAGAAGATGGTCGAAATCGGCTGATTTTCGTAAATCGGCTCGATGGTGGTCAGGCAGTTGCCGACAAGGGTCTTGGCCACCGGATCCACTGCAATCACGAGCTTGGTGTGGTGCACATGGGCGGTGAGATCTGGGGCGTACTGCTTGGCGGTGCCAGGCAGAGCGAAGGGTTTGCGCGCTGCCGTGGCCGAAGAATTGCTCAGGTGCCGCCACCAGTGGAGGTGTCCGCAGCAAGCCGAGCTTTCGTGATTGTGACCTGTAAAACTGTTCAGATTAGTGTGTGTCATTTGAGGCTCCTTTTGACTTCAGTACAAAGCAAACGAGCATTCCGCAGAGGCTGGAACACTCGTGTGTCTTGGGAAAGTCTTGTTGTTAGAGAAAAGCTTTTGGCTTTGAGAAAAGAAAAGTTTGTTGCGTGGTTATTGGTTGCAGAAAGACTTGTTGAACCTAGTAAGTAATGGCTTTCAAGAGCAAGCATTCGGGCATTACATATCCCTCAGATACAACATTCTGGTCGTGCTTGTGTGCCTAGGCGCAGGGCGCAGCCGACCAGTTATGCTGCTGTCTGGTTGATCTTGCGCAGTTGTGCAAGCTCTTTGTGTCGCTTGTCGCGTCTTGCGCTAAGTGTTACGTGCCCGTGGGCTTTTACATGGTAAAAATCTAAAAAAGTAACGGCATGATGTTCTTATATCTCGACATCTGTCATCAAGCCCTATTAGGTAAGCATCTTGAGTTGTAAAGCGGCATGATTAGCGGCTTCTTGACAAGATTGCATTAGTACGGGTGCGTAAGGTAGTTCTAAAGGTCTACATTTCCTCTTATTTTTTGCCAAAGCTTACTGGACCAACCAACCTGATCATAGCTTTCAACTTTTCTTCGTGAGCGCAACGCTCATGCATGTTCTGTTGACCTGAATTTAGTTCGGGTATTCTGCTTCGGCTCGCCGAGGGAGGTCTTGTGTCTCTCTTCAACCTCGAAAATGCATGGAACGCCCTAGTTAAGCCCACTGTTCGACTGTCTGTTGATTTTCCTAGTAGCCCAGTTCTGACCCAACTGCTGATTTCATCAAGACTCTAGGCGGTAGCGCCTTTGTCTTCGGTGTCATGCACATGAACCTGCCGGCCTTACCGTTCTACATGGTTCTTGGCGCAGTCTATGCTGAGGCTTATCGGCGTTCAGGCAGCCTGGTGGTGCCGATCATCGCTCATGGGCTCAATAACAGCATAATCGTGGCCGCGCTTCTTATGGCTCACTCTTGATAAGCTTAAGGGCTCAACCGGCGCGGTGGTAGTCATCAGCGTAACGGACGATATCTTCTTCTGGGAAGCCGTCGCCTACTTGCACCTCGATGATTTCCACTGCTTCGGAACCACTGCAAGCAATTCGATGTTTGCTACCACGTTTGATGAAGACGTGTTCGCCATAGGTTTTCTCGATGGTTTCATCGTCGAGAGTAATCTGTGCAGTGCCTTTCACAATCACCCAATGTTCATCACGCAACTTGTGGCTTTGTAGGCTGAGTCGCTGGCCAGGGTTTACCAAGAGTCGTTTGACTTTGGTATTGCTCTGATCGACTAGTACGTCGAAACTGCCCCATGGGCGGTCTTCGTGACTCGGATCCATCTTGCTGGGCTACCTCGTTAGCGTTTTTTCTACATCGAGATCCTACCATCAACCGCCGTTCACTGGTCGGGGATGGGGTTCTCAAGCTGTAGGCGTACTGGCGTCGTCAACGCTTGTGCTTGCAGCTCTGCTCTTACTCCCTGATTTGACTGGCGTTTAACCAGTCTCGATTCCAATTCACTAACACAAAAACCGGACGTTGGCTGTGCTTGCAAGGCAGCTGTGTGTCCAGGAGGCTTACTATGTATACCCAAAATCAAGTTTCTAACACCCCTATTTCTGACACCAAGATCGGCCTGCTGCAGCCGCAGAATGCCGATCTCGCCAAACTGATCCGCGCCAGCTACAGCAGCGCCGATCTCGAATTTGTCCGCTCCGCGCTCGTCAAGCTGCGCACGCTTGAACTGAAGCGCTACAAGAGCGGTGGCCATTCGGCCGTGACCGTTCTCAATGCAGACACCCTGGAGAACAGCATCGATGGTCTGCTGATTTTCATGTGGGACCGTGACAACATCATGCAGTGTCTCGCTGAGCTGATGCTCGCCGAGAACGACTCGCTCAACGCCGGCCTCAACGTTCCCAAGAACAATTGGAAGCGCGGTTTGGCAGCCAGTATCACCCACCATCGCAAGGGTGAAGGGCGCTTCCTCGACATCATCCAGGGGCGGGCTTCCGGCTTTCCCAAGGACTACTTCCGGCGGCCCCACATCCGCTACAACCCGATTTCGCTTCACGAAGTCGGTGACCCCTGGGGGCATGGTCAGAACGACTCTCTGTCGTTCATCAACTTCCTCCTCTTCCACGGCTTGAAGACCAACCGTGTGCAGTGGTCTGATGAAGTGGGCACCCAGGCAACCGCGTTTGCTGCGTTGCTTCATGCTTACTTCTGGACCATTCACGTCTGGGAAGATCAGGACCTGGGCGCCTGGGAAGACAAGGTTGCTCAGCACTGGTCCTCGATCGCCTGTGCCCTTGTCAGTCTGCGTGAGCAGTACGATGTGCTGTTTCCCAATGGTGCCATGCGTCATCACAAGGACGGCGTTGACTATTGGGTGCGCGACCATGGCGTCAAGGAGTTGATCGAGAAGTGCGAAGCCAAGCTGCGGGAACTCGGCATTCGTGAGTTCATCAGCTCTGACAACGGCGATCAGCGCAGCGCCGACCTGGCCCAGATCAACCCGCTGCTTCTGGCGGCGGTGGCAGGACGGCCGGTGCTCGACGATGCCAACACGGTGGCTGTTCTCGAGAACATCGAGAATGAGCTGATGGGGCCTCTCGGCATTCGCCGCTACACCAAAGACGTGTGGGACGGCCGTATCAACCGCTATGACCTCGGCCCCAACGAGGAAGCGCAGTGGTGCCATGGTTCGCCGCAGATGTCTTACATCTACGGTGAGCTCTTTCAGCGCACCGGCGAAGCGAAGTACTTCGAGAAGCAGCTCTTCCACTTCAACCGCACCATCGCTTCTATCCCGACCAGTGGTCTGATTCCAGAAGCTTGGATTGTCGACGTTGAGACCCGTCAATGGGTGATCGATGCCAACGAACCCCTAGCCTGGACCCAGTCGATGGTGGTCATGGCCCTTGGTCAGATGCAGGCCAGCTTGAAGAAGCAGGGTCTGTGACCAGCGGATGCAGATAGCAAAAGTCGCCGGTGGTGCTCACCTCATTTCGAGTGTGAGCTACCACCGGCATATCTTTAACCCCAGAATTTTTCCGTTGGGAAGAATTCATAGGAAGCAATGACAATGATGAACACAAAAATTTCCACCAACCAGTTGGTGATGTTTGCACTCAGTCTCGGTCTCTGGTGGCTGCTGCTCGGCTCCATTCAGATGGCGCTGGGTTTCTTCGCTCTGATTTTCGTCCACGAAATGGGCCACGTCATCGCCGCCAAGCAAAAGGGCTTGAGCGTGACCATGCCGACTTTCACGCCCTTCGGCGCCTACGTTCAAACCGAACTTTGCCGCTCGGCCAGCGACGAAGCTTACATCAAGTTCGCCGGCCCCTTCCTTGGTGGCCTGGCTAGCTTGGTGACCATGGTGGCTGGTGCTGCCCTGGGCAATGGCATGATGATTCAGGTTGGCGTCTTCGGCGTCTTCCTCAATCTCTTCAACCTCATTCCGCTTGACCCCATGGATGGTGGCGGCATGACTCAGGCCATCAGCAAGTGGTTCTGGATTCCTGGCGCTGCCTTGCTCGCCTACGTGCTGATTTTCGTTGCCGGTGCCAATGTATTCAACCTGATCATCGGCTTCTTGATCGCTCAACAGGCTTACGAGGCCCTTGGTCAACGTGCCATTCAGCGCTCGGTTACGCCCAGCTACTTTGCTGTGCCGTTTACCACCAAGCTCCTGATTCTGGCTGCCCACATCGGCCTCGCCTCTGGTCTTGCCTGGGTGCTCTTCAACAAGGTCGCCTTCCTCACCCTCTTCTCCGCCTGGTTCTAGGACCATTGCGGTTGAAGGGTCAGCAAGACCGTCCTCTCTTTCGTCCAACCCAAAAAGGAATACCATGCTTACCTTTGGCTCTATCGGGCTGCTTTTCGCGGCCATCATCGCCCTCGGCGCTCGCAAGGTGTGGCTCTTTGTGGTGCACTTGCTGAGCAAGATGTTCCACAATGAAGCCGGCATCAAGAAAGGAGCCTTCATCGTCATCGTCGTTACGGTCATGCTCATGGCCGCGCCGCTGATAATGCCTTTCAGCCCTGCTCTGCGCATGGTTGTCTGGGCTCTCTACCTGCTCTATGCCGGGCTCGGACTCTACCAGGTCTATGATTGGCTGCCCTTCGGTAAGAGAAAGAACAGCGAGTAACTGCATGACTTCAGACTACAAATTTTGCCCGCTCTGCGGCACGGCTCTTGGTGAAATAGTGGAGGAGGGTGCGACCTTCCCCCACTGCCATGGCTGCAAGAAGTTCACCCACTACGACAACCCCAAGGGTGTCTCGGTGTTGCTCATCCCCATGGATGGTGGCATCGTTTTCGTCAAGCGCAAGGTGGCGCCCCGTGCAGGCAAGTTCGCGCCCCGTGCAGGCAAGTTCGCCTTGCCCGCTGGCTTCATCAACAAGGGCGAAGGTCCGCGTCAAGCCGGCACCCGCGAAGGCCTGGAAGAAACCGGCCTGGTTGTCGAAATCGTTCGCACTCTGGCGGAATTGCCGGTGCCTGGTGGCAATCAGTTTTTGATTTTCTACGAGGCCAAGGTGGTCGGTGGCGAACTCAAGGCTGGCTCGGACGCACTGGAAGTGGCTGTCTATCCCTTCAATGCGCTGCCGAGCGAAATCGCTTTTCCTCTGCACGATCAGGTGATCAAAGACTGGATTGGCGCTCGCGCTGCCCAGGCTTTACCAGCTGCTGCGAGCAAGTAGGCTGAGCAATTACTTTTTTTGCTGGGTGCTCCCCTGATGAAGGGTCGCAGCACCCAGCCTCACCCTGTGAAGACAAAAGTGCAAGGCGTTAACACCGTCGTGTAAATAGATCTGGTCTTATTTTGCGCGCACTCTGCGTGCCACCTCATTTATTTGCCTTGCGCTATTAGAAGAACAAGGGCTTTTCATGGCCCTTGTTCTTCTTATAACAACACTAAGCCGCCTTCTGGTGAGTTGCTGCTGACTAAGCAGGCAGCTCATTGGCTGAGCGGCTTGAAGGAGTTTCTAGATGAAACATAACAAACAGAAGCGTTCGGCTCCCAGCCAGCGCCTCAAAATGCATATCCTGGGATCGGCCGGTGACGTTTCTGGCTCGCTTTTTTTCTTCGAATATACCGATGCTTCCAAGAAGACCACCCGCTTCCTTTTGGAATGTGGTCTGCATCAGGAGCATGAGAGCATCAACCACGAGAAGCGCCTGCCCAAGGGTGTGGCAGCTTCCGACATCAATTTCGTCATCATCAGTCATGCTCACATCGACCACTCTGGTTGGTTGCCCGCTCTGGTGAAGGACGGCTTTGCTGGTGCGGTTTACACCCATCCGGCGACGAAAGACCTGCTGCAGTTTTTGCTGGCCGACTCTGGTCGCTTGCAAGAAATGGCGGCAGCTCGCAGCAATAAGCGTAACACTGCGCAGCAAAGGGCCCTTGCTTCGACCCCCAAGTTTAGCACCAAATCTGGTGCCAAGAGCGCTGTTAAGAGTGCGGTCAAGAACACCAAGGTTCTGCCTCTGGTTGAGCCGCTCTATCGCGCTGAAGATGCCGCCAAGTGCTTTCCCCTGATCAAATCGGTCAATTACGATCAGCTCTACAACATCGCTGACGGTGTGGCGTTGCGCTTCACCGAAGCCAGCCATATTCTTGGCGCGGCTGTGGTGACGCTAACCATTGGTACTGGCGAGGATGCTCGCACCGTTTGCTTCACAGGCAACGTTGGTCGTCCCAATACGCCTCTGCTGAAAGAGCTGGCTCCCGTCAGGTTTGCCGACTACGTCATTTCTGAGTCGACTTACGGCAACAAGCTGCACCAAAAGCGCGACCGTCTGGCCGTGCTCGCTGACATCGTCAAAAAAGCCTATGCTCGCGCCAAAGTAAAAGAGCGTGATGGCGGCAGCGGTGTCATTCTCATTCCGGCCTTCGCTGTCGGTCGTGTTCAGGCTGTGCTGTTCGATTTGCGCACCTTGATGCTCGCCAGGCGCATTCCGGACATTGCTGTCTTCCTTGATAGCAAGATGGCTATCGAGGCAACCAAGGTTCACCGCAAGTGGGCCAGCCTCTACAACGATGAGACGCGCAAGATCTTCGCCCGTGGTGAAGACCCCTTCAGCCCGCCTCGTTATCTGGAGTGCAGCAAGCCGGAGATGTCCAATCGCTTGTATGAAAAAGCAAGCGAGCCGATCATCGTCGTTGGCTCCTCTGGTATGGCTGCTGGTGGCAAGATTCTCACCCACATGGAGAAGCGGCTGCCCCAGAAGAACAGCACCGTTCTCTTTGTTGGCTATCAGGGCTCGGGCGCGCTCGGCTTCGATTTGGTCAACAACAAGCCGACCCAGGTTCGTGTTCATGGCAAAACTCTCCCGGTGAGAGCGACCATCGAATACATGTCTGACTATTCGGGTCATGCCGACTACGAAGAAATCATTGCCTGGATGAAGCAATTCGAAAGCCCGCCGAAGCAGACTTTCCTCGTTCACGGGGACGGTGGTTCGCTGGAGAAGTTTCAGCAGCACATCGAGGCTGCTCTTGGTTGGTCTGTTGTCGTGCCCTCGCGCGGCCAGACTTTCGATCTCATTTAGAAACGGTTAGCTGGTCCGGTCGGTCCGGATCAAATTCAAGAGAATCTCAGGGGACTACGTCTATGAACGATACATCTGTTTCTGATACTGCTTCTGGCAGCCTGGCGAACGCTCAAACCGTCAGGCTGTTCAATGGCCTCTGCCCTCCTGCTGGAGAAGTTATCCAGTTCAAGGAGGGCAAGCCGATTACTCCGGATCAGCCGATCATCCCTTTCATCGAGGGGGATGGCATTGGTCCGGAAATTTCTGATGCCACCCGTCTTGTGCTCGACGCTGCTGTAAGCCTGGCTTACGGCAGCGCTCGGCGCATCAACTGGTTTGAAGTCTTCGCTGGAGACAAAGCCCGGCAGCAGTTCGGCAAGGCCCTGCCCGATGATACTCTGGCTGCTTTGCGGCACTTCGGGGTTTCGATCAAGGGGCCTCTCAATACCCCCACTGGTGGTGGCATGCGCAGCCTCAATGTCACCATGCGTCAGCACTTCGACCTCTACAGTTGCGTGCGACCTGTGCGTTACTTCAGTGGGGTTCCTTCTGTGGTGAAGCGGCCTCAAGATCTGGACGTCGTCATCTTTCGCGAGAACGCCGAAGATGTCTATGCTGGCATTGAGTTCGAGATGGGCTCTCCGCTGGCCAAGAAGATTTTGGCCCTGCTTGCGGAAGAAGGCTATGACATTCGCGAGGACACTGGCGTCGGCATCAAGATCATGTCGCGCACTGGAACTCGTCGACTGATTCGTGCTGCAATTCAGTTTGCCATCGAACAGCAGCGCAAGGTGGTGACGATTGTGCACAAGGGCAATATTCAGAAGTTCACTGAAGGAGCATTCCTCAAGTGGGGTCTGGAATTGGCCGCCGAAGAGTTTGCTGAAATCATGGTGTCAGAAGATGACCTGTGGAGCAAGCACGGCGGTAACCTGCCTGAAGGCAAGATTCTGCTCAACCACCGCATCGCTGATGCCACCTTCTTTGAGCTATTGACCAGGGCCAACAAGTTCTCGGTGATTGCCACCATGAACTTGAACGGCGACTACATCTCGGATGCTGCTGCTGCCCAAGTCGGTGGCCTCGGCATTGCACCTGGTGCTAACATCGGTGACAACTGTGCTCTTTTCGAAGCGACTCACGGCACAGCGCCGGACATCGCCGGGAAGGGCATCGCCAACCCTTGTTCGCTTCTGCTCTCGGGCGTGATGATGCTCGAGTATCTGGGTTGGACCGATGCGGCAGCGATTGTCACCAAGGCTGTGCAGAAAACCATCAAGGCTCGCACTGTCACTGGCGACCTCGCTCGCTTCATGAAGACGTCGACGAAGTTGTCTACCAGTGATTTTGCTCAGGCTGTTGTTGGCAATATGGTCAAGCCGCGTCGCCGTTCTGTAAAGAAGACGACTGTGGTTACACCTGCTGGCAAGTGAAGCTGAGCAGTGAGTAAGTGTGGCTCTCCCGTCAGACAGTATCGCTTTTTGAGCGAATGTCTGACGGGTAGAGCTTCATTTTTTTCTTTTTTGCTTGGTCTAGTCAGCTATATAGTAAATAGTGAGTTTTTGGGTAAGTTGTCACTGTTGCACGTCTAGCGGACTTTGGCGTTGTTCCAGGGCAGAAAACATTTGTAGTCCTCTGGCGCTTTGCCTCCATTTTTGGCCACCGCTTGTAGGTAGTCCTCAAGCCATTTCAGCTGATTAACGTCATGCATTTTGAGCGTTGCGAGAATGCTAAATAGATCTGCTGTTAGATCAGCTGACCACTTAGAGCCGCTTCCGTAGTAATTTTTCCGACCAACGACCGAATTGCGCAGGGCTCTCTCGCTCGCGTTGTTGTCCATTGGTATTTCCAAGCAATCAACAAAAACTGTTAATCCGTCCCAGTCTTTGGCAATGTTTTTGAAGAGGCTACGTACTTCTTCTGCCAATTCTTTGCGAACAACGTTTCGCTTCAGGCGACGTTCAAA
>JBIPOV010000150.1:0-6122 GCA_044378815.1 Obscuribacteraceae bacterium (SeqCode)
AGCTAGAAATGGACCGATATTGCATCAGTCCCATGAGCTAGAAATGGACCGATATTGCATCAGTCCCGTGAGCTAGAAATGGACCGATATTGCATCAGTCCCGTGAGCTAGAAATGGACCGATATTGCATCAGTCCCATAGGCTAGAAATGGACCGATATTGCAATGATTTGAGCTTTTCTGCCAAAAGTGTTTATCTATTGAACCATTTGCCTCGAATTTACGTTTCTACTCTAGGGAAGCGAAGAGGAGTAAATTCTATGACAGCTGCGATTGAAGATGACGATTTGTTTGTAGAGGCCTGGAGTAAGTTCAATGAACTTGTGCATTCAGACGAAGATGCCGCGGATTTGATTTTCCAGTCACTTCTTCAAGAAAATGAGATTGAATGTGGCTGCTCGAGTCCGCAGATCGTTAGAGAGCAGGGAGCACGTTGCTTTTATTGTGCTTGCTGTAAGCGTGAGGTCTGGTTTACAGCGGGAACACTTCTTTCCGGTGTCAGCCGCTTGAGAGCTTGGATGGCAGTAATTTGGTTTAAGGAATGGGGAGTTACCGTAAGCTCACTGAGAATCTCCAAATTGCTCGATATTGCACAGAGCACAGCCCTCAACATAAATAAGAAAGTAGCACTTGCTCTGGCCAGTCAAATGGACGATAGCGCCATGAGCATTGATCCCAAAAGCTTCAGTGCTGCAATATTTAAACGTAGTCGGCATTCGCCGGCTGACGAGCATCCCTTGTCGGAGTTGCTTACGGATAACTCACAAACAACTAGCACTTTTGATGCCGATGAAGTGGTGTCGGAGCAAGCGAATAGTAGGAATCTATTTTCTCTAGCTGCTTGCCAACAGCAGCTAGCCATTTCGATGGCAATTGCTAGTGCCATTGTGTTTATTCGAAAGTATTTTCACGGTGTCAGTAATAAGTATTTGCAGTTATATGTGGCCTCCTTCTGGTGTCACATAGATCGGGTGACATGGAAAAAGGGATCAGTGCTTATAGCTTGCCTGAAGCATCCACCAGTAAGTTATACAAAGCTTTTGAACTATGCAACGCCAGAGCTAAAAATGATGCTGGTATAGCTTTAGGGCAAACCAGCATCATTTTTAGTTTAGTTCAATTTTGGATTACGAGACTGGCACCAAATTGCTTTCTTTCTTGAAAACAAGTTCTTCATTTTCGCTGTCTGCGTCTATTAGGATGGTGTCGCCATCAGCATATAGACCTTTGAGCAGTTCGAGAGAGAGTGGGTTCTCTATTTCCTTTTGAATCAATCGTTTCAGTGGGCGTGCACCATAGACGGGGTCGTAGCCGGTTGTGGCCAGCCAGTCTTTGGCTGCATCGGTGGCTTTGAGCACAATCTTGCGGTCAGCCAAACGCTTGTTGAGTATGTGTAGTTGGATGTCCACAATCTTAGCGAGCTCAGCAGCTGTTAGGGCGTGGAAGACCACTGTCTCGTCAATTCTGTTGAGGAATTCAGGTCGGAAATGCGCTCTTAGCGATTGCATAACTTGATCTTTCATTTCATCGTAGAAGTGCTCATCTCCGTCTACAGCAGCTTTGAGCTGATAGTCGAGAATGTGCTGCGAGCCAATGTTTGAGGTCATGATGAGCACAGTATTCTTGAAGTTAACTGTGCGTCCTTTTGAGTCGGTTAGGTGTCCTTCGTCTAAGACTTGCAAGAGAACGTTGAAGACATCGGCATGAGCTTTCTCAACTTCATCAAAGAGCACGCAGCAGTAAGAACGTCTGCGCACAGCTTCGGTCAGCTGACCGCCTTCATCGTGCCCGATGTAGCCAGGAGGGGCACCAATCAAACGAGCAACTGTGTGTTTCTCTTGATATTCTGACATGTCGATGCGCACAATGGCGCTTTCATCATCGAATAGAAACTCTGCCAGAGCCTTAGCTAGTTCAGTTTTGCCTACACCGGTTGGTCCGAGGAAGAGGAAACTACCAATTGGTCGATTAGGATCTTTCATGCCGGTGCGAGCACGTCTCACCGCATTCGATACCACTTCGATTGCCTCTTCCTGGCCAATCACTCTCTGGTGTAGATGGCTTTCAAGTGTAAGCAGCTTCTCGACTTCGCCTTGCATGAGTTTTGTGACCGGAATTCCGGTCCATTTTGCCACGATCTCAGCGATATCTTCTTCGTCTATCTCTTCTTTGAGTAAACGAGGCCCTGTGTTGGTGGTGAGTTTAGCCTCCATTTCGCGCAGCTGTTTCTCAAGTTCGATGAGGGTACCGAATTTCAGCTCAGCTGCTTTTTGTAAGTCGGTGGCTCTTTCTGCTTGTTCAATTTGGGTTCTGGTACTTTCGATTTCACCTTTTATAGTCCCGATTTTGGTCAAGCCTTCTTTTTCTGATTGCCACTGAGCTCTAAGTCCATCCGCTTTTTCGTGGAGGTTGGCCAAATCTTTTTCTATGCGCTCTAGCCGTTCCAGAGATGAGGTATCTTTTTCCTTTTTGAGAGCTTCTCGTTCAATTTCAAGTTGCATGCCTCGACGTTCTAGTTCGTCTAGTTCCGTTGGCATAGAGTCTATTTCTATGCGCATTCTGGCGGCTGCTTCGTCAATTAAGTCGATGGCTTTGTCTGGCAGGCTGCGGTCTGTGATATAGCGATCAGAGAGCACTGCTGCGCTGATTAAAGAACTATCTTTGATGCGCACGCCATGGTGCACTTCGTAGCGCTCTTTTAGACCGCGCAGAATCGATATTGTTTCTTCAACCGAGGGTTGATCAACAAATACCTGCTGGAAGCGTCTTTCTAGCGCGGGATCTTTTTCTACATACTTTCTGTATTCGTCTAGAGTTGTCGCTCCGATACAGTGCAACTCACCGCGTGCTAGCGGTGGTTTTAGCAAGTTGCCTGCATCCATCGCTCCTTCGCCGCCCCCACCAGCGCCAACTACAGTGTGCAACTCATCGATGAATAGAATGATTTCACCTTCGGAGTCAATTACTTCTTTTAAGACTGCCTTTAGTCGTTCTTCGAATTCACCGCGATATTTAGCTCCGGCAATTAAGGAGCCCATGTCGAGAGCAATGAGCTTCTTGTCCTTTAGGCCCTCGGGGACGTCGCCCTTTGTGATTCGAATAGCTAAGCCTTCTACAATGGCGGTTTTACCCACGCCTGGCTCGCCAACTAAAACTGGATTGTTCTTGGTGCGGCGGCTTAATACTTGCATCACTCGGCGAATTTCATCGTCGCGGCCGATTACTGGGTCAAGCTTGCCTCTGGCAGCCATTTCGGTCAAATCTTTGCCGTATCTCTCCAGAGCTTGATAAGTACTTTCTGGATCCTGGCTAGTTACTTTTTGTTTCCCGCGAATTTCGGTCAAAACTTTGAGAATGCGGTCTCTTGTAACACCGTTGCGCTTGAGTATCGTGCCAGCCTGACCCTTGCTCTCATCCGTGAGGGCGAGCATCAGATGTTCAATGCTAATGAACTGGTCTTTTAAGCGCTCGGCCTCTTTTTCAGCTACTTCAAGCAGCTGCATTACTTTGGTTGAGACGTGAATTTCGTCCTTGGTAGTGCTAACCGATGAAGCTTTGGGCTGGTTGTCTAGATATCGCTCGGTTTCAGCGATAATCTCGGCTGGCTTTGCTTCAAGTTTTTCAGCAATCTTGAGGGCCAGGCCGTCTTTCTGTTCCATTAAAGCCAGCAAAATGTGCTCTGGAGTTACTTGGCTGTGGCCATAGCGCGCCATTAAAGTGCGGCATCCGGTAATGGCTTCTTGGGCTTTATTTGTAAATCTATCTAGATTCATATATCTCTTAACCCTTTTCTTTTTGTTGCTCTTCAATGGTTGCAAAGTGAACTGGCCGCCTCTGCAGCACCGTCCATAATACGCATTATGGACAGACTGCTTATAGCTAGCTAATAAATCCACAATTTCTTTATGAGTGATTTGAGATCCGCAGATTAAACGGCCTTTTGGTCTGTAATATATGATTGAAGCAGGTTCACAAGAAAGTTGGTCGATGCAGGAGTTTGAGGAAGACTATTACGCCATTCTCGGAGTAGACGAGACGGCAGGCCAGGATGAGATTCGCAAAGCCTACCTGGCTCTTGCGAAGCGGCTTCACCCTGACCGTTTTCCCAATGACCCAGATCAGCGTGCCATCGCCCAAACCGAATTTGCTAAAGTAACCCACGCCCATGACGTGGTCGGTGATGCAGAACGGCGCATAGAGTACGATGCCTTGCGTCAACTTGCGAAACGTCGCTCTGAGGTGGTTTCTACCGGTTCGTTTGTAGTTAGCTCTGTTATTCCTGACGATGTCAGGTTACATAACGGTGATATTCAGACGACTCAGCCTCTAGGTGCTGTGCCTGGTGATGACAGTATTAATGTGAAATGGGCCAATAAGCACCTTGGCAGAGCTGATGAGCTGCTCAAGAAAAAACGCTATCAAGAAGCCGAAACAGCTATGAAAGAGGCAATTCGCCTGGTTCCACTTGAACCGAAATACCATAATCGGCTGGCTGAAGTGTATTTGGCGCGGGGCTGGAAAACATTAGCTATGACTGAGGTGCAGACAGCTTTGAGGCTCAATGCTAGTGATCCTGAGGCTCGTTCTCTTGAGGTTCGCCTAAAAGCCTTAATGAAAGATCAAGCAAGCGCTCAGGTTAAGGCGGATAATAAGAAGAAAGGGATATTCCAACAGATAAAGGAAATCCTCAATAAGAAGATTTAGATGGCTTTGCTAGATGTTTTCGATGCAACAGAATAGAACAGATAAGAACGGACAAAAAAGCATGATGAATAGATCTCAGAATTTATTCGCCCTTTCTTTACTCGGCTCTATTTGGGCTCAATCTTGTTTAACATTGGCTGCTTTCGCCTATCCGCAAAATTCTCTTTTGTCATTGAGCACTGCCCTTGGTGCTACCGCAGCAAATGGTGAGGCTGCGACTGTGGTTAAACCATCGGTTGTAGATTCTGATTTGAATCAACCTTTAGTCGTCGATGATCAAGCCTCTGCGCCGCCTTCAAAGGCTTCAGCACCGGGTCAACCAGTTGATTCAGCAACTGATTCATCATCTGGGTCAGCCACTGCTTCAATCACTCATTCAACACCAAACTCAGCAAGTGCCGAGGAGGAGCCTCAAAGATCTGAGATTGTGGATAGTAACCAGACGGTTTCTATTACTCAGTCTTCGCGGCAACGTTTTAATTTGCCTGCAAACGGCCTATTAACTGATGGTGCCATACTCAAGGGGGGAGTGTCAGAAGATTCGTCCAAGTCGCCAATAATTCAGGGTGTTGTCGAGGCATTACCCACAGGCACGAAAGTCTCTTTGATTTCACAGTGCTATCTCAACTCGCAGTTGTCGCAGACCGGTGATGCAGTTACTTTTCGCATTGCCCATGATATCAGAGATGGCAAAGGCAACCGCGTTGTAGTGCCCGGCGATTGGATTGCCCATGGCTTTGTTACCCAGGCCACCAAGCCTGGTCGCAATGGAGTACCTGGCCGAGTTGATGTGAAAATCAATAAGATAGTTAGCCCTGATGGAAATTATGAGCTACCCTTTCAATGCAAAATATCTAGTGCTGACAATAAGATTGCCGCAGTTAGCAAGCTAATTTACCGCGACGCAAAATTTGCTACGGTTGGAGCTGCGGCTGGTTCTGTTCTTTCTGTTCAGATGACCGGTATTGGAACCGCGATTATGACTCACGGTATATCAGTAGGCATTGGTGCCGCTGCTGGAGCCACCTTTGGGTTGATTTGTGCCGCTTGGCGCAAGGGCGATATTGCCGCCCTTTCACCAAATGACGAACTGAAGCTAGTTACTTCTGAACCCATAGAGCTTCCTGGGTTCAATCCGGTCAATTTGCCTTCGGCTGCGCCTAAAAAGACCCTTGAAGGTTTGCAGGTGTCGGTCGACGAACATCGTTTTGAGAAGAATGACTTTACTGCTGATAAGTCTTCACGCCTTCTTTATGTGAAGTTCTCAGTTGTGAATAACAGTGACCACGACATCGATAAGAAGATGTTGCGCGTGGTTTCGAAAAAAGGGGTTCAGTATCATCTAGACCTTAGAAGCCTGCGCCATAGCTATATTGTGCCTGCCAAGGGTGAAAAGACCGATACTTTGTGCTTCAACGT
>JBIPOV010000158.1:0-5115 GCA_044378815.1 Obscuribacteraceae bacterium (SeqCode)
TAAGCGGGTGCCGATAAATTGATCTGCTCTGTTAAGAGTTAACTCATTAAGAACCGCCCGGTTTCGGCTTAAAACAGCGTTTTTTTAACAAATTAGCTAATTTTTGCGGTTTACCCCACTGACTTTATTTGCTTAATTACTAAATCCAGCTAATATAACTAAGTCGATCAAACATGATCTGATTTGGATCTCTAGCCTGTGACTCTGAGTTGTATATCTACTGAGTACTTATTAGAAATCCGCTTCATGGATCAGCCGAATCGATTTTATACCAGCTCCGGCAGCACTTAGTTGTTTGTTGGCTCGGAGTCAGAGGTAAGGAGGGGAATGATGAAGGCTCGAATCGCAGAGATGCTGCAGACTTTCCACGGACAGTCTACCCATCGTCAGACAGATGCCACGGCTGCTGTGGCAGCAGGTAGCGCTGGCGCTGGTTCAGGACAAGTTCGCAGGATACCAGGGCAGACCCTGCAAACAGAAAAGCTTTTGCGTGAGAAAGACCGTGAAATTGATCGTTTGCGACATCAGTTGGCAAACGCCGAAGCTCGTCTACAAGAATTGATGGGGCAAGATGTTCTCACTGCTCTACCAAACCGACATATCTTCAAAGAACACCTGACACATTCGCTCAAGCGAGCGCTGAGACTGGGCTACTCCCTCTCACTTATGCTTATCGATATTGACCACCTGCGTGACATCAACCTTAAGTATGGTCACGAAGTTGGTGATTTGGTTCTCGTTGAAGTGGCTAAGATTCTCAAAAGCTCTGTGCGTGAAATCGATATGCCTGCGCGCTGGGGCGGAGAAGAGCTAGTTACAGTTTTGCATGAGACCGACGCTGATGGAGCTGCCGTTGTAGCCGAGCGAGTGCGTCGCCGTATATCTATGTTAGAAGTGAAGGAACCAAAGACTGGCAAGCCAATCAAAATCACGGCATCGCTTGCTGTGGCTAGTTATCCACAACATTCAAATGATCCACAAGGTTTACTTGAAGCCGCCTCAGAGGCCCTCATTCAAGCAAAAGAAGATGGTTGTAACCGCGTTTTAATCGCCAATAAGTAAGTTCGACATTGATAAGACTAATGGTGGTAGACGATCACGCAGAGATCCGTGGAGAGATTGTTCGACAACTTTCCCAGGGGGATTTGCTTAAGGTTGTGGCTGAAGCTGACACTTCCCATGATGCCTGGAAAGTCGCTTCGCAGATTCTTCCCGATATTGTTCTGCTAGATTTGCACTTACCTGGTCTTTATTCCACCGTAGATTTATTGAAGCGTTTCAGTCAATTGAAGCGCACTAAAGTCGTTATTTATGCCAGTCAAGGAAAGGCCGCTGAAGTCCAAGACTTACTTGAAGCTGGCGCCTCTGGCTATGTGCTCAAAGATGACGCACCGGCTCTAATTAAGATGGCACTGCTGATGGTGTCAAAGGGATCTAAAGCCGTAATCTCTCCGAGTTTACCCCGCCACTTAACGCGGCTGACTGCCCAAGAACGCTCAGTGCTGCGCTATATGACCATGCGTGGCAAGCTGCTTAAGGCTGCTGAACGCATGGGTATTTCCGAGCAAGAGTTGACTGACTTGGTTGATCATCTCGTTGAGAAGCTCGAGCTTGAATCGCCAGATAAACTTTTGCGCTGGGCTAAGAAACACGGTTTTTGACCGGGCTTTCAATCGGGCTCGCAACCTGAATCTGTGCCGAGATAACTAGATACCAGGCTTAATATCTTGGTGGATTACAACCAGGCCAATCCAGGCCGCTCCCAGCACAATTGCCACTAGTTCGAGTGGGCTAAAGGCCTGCCGCGCCAAATGTTTGTTGTCTTCAACAACTTTCCAGTGGCTGTTGAGCCAGACCTGCACTAGCGCCAATGGCAGCGCGCTGCTGAGGTAGAGCAAATGCAGTGGTTCTGGCATCCACTTAAGCAAGTTGGCGTTCAGTAGAGTCAAAGCCCCAAATAACAAGGCCACGACAAAGCCACTAAATTGGCTGTTCTTGCGCACAAAGCTTTCGCGATTGGGCACCAGTTGTGCACTCATGTGAGCAAAGCCCAGAAGCACTAAGAGGTTGACCACGGGGATAGCAAATAGCGCTGTTGTTAAGATTGGTCTGGCTTGGGTGAACTTTAAATAGGCCTCAAGGGTTCCCGCGCGACCAAGTCTGATGTGCGCGCCTTCCAATTCTGGATCTGGATCTTCGCCATTGATGCTTCTTTGCAGTTGATTAGAACCCTGGCAGAGGCTATTGAGGTTGCGATAGAGCCAGTACATGTTGTAAGCGCCCAGAGTGAAAAATGAGAGCACCACGACATGCCAGGCCGGCTGTTGCTGGCTATCCAGTAGAACGGGTAAATCAGCCGCAGCGATATCGCTTTGATTCTCGGCTGGTTTAGGCTTAGAACTTTTCACTCTCGTCTATCTTTTCGCTTTGGTGTTGACTGATTAATATTGCGCAGTTTCGAGCTGCCAAGCTCTTAACATCTGATTCTTGCACAAAAGAACGAGAGAATTTCGTCTAATCACTCGATCTTTACTGCTATTTTTTCGCTAATCTTGTTAGAGCGCAAGAAAATCAATCTCATAACTTGTTGCGTTCTCAAGGAGAGTTTGGCTATGGTCAATTCGGTGATTCTCGTAGGCAGAGCTGGGCGCGACCCAGAAATGCGCTATTTTGAGTCAGGACGGGTTAAAACCACATTCAGTTTGGCTGTTAATCGCCCTACCAAAGAAAAAGAAACCGATTGGTTCGATATCGAAATCTGGGGCCGCCAAGCGGAAATTGCTGGTGAGTACGTCCGTAAAGGCAGTTTGATCGGTATCGAGGGTCGCCTAGACTTTAATAAGTGGACCGACGATGGCGGCAACAAGAACGTCAAGCCTGTCGTTCATGCTAATGGCTTAAGACTTCTTGGCAGCAAGCGCGATAATGCTGGCGACGGTAATTTCTCCCAAGATTTCGCTTAACTGAGAGCAAGATTTGAAAACTGGTTTGGTCACAGCGCAGCCAATCGACTACGCCGTTATCCTGATTTATTTCATATTTGTATTGGGCGTTGGCTTTAAGCTCAAGAAAAATATGAAGAGCAGCGACGATTTCCTTCTCGCTGGTCATCGAATACCAAGCTGGGTAACTGGCTTGGCATTTCTATCTGCCAATCTCGGTGCCATCGAAGTGATGGGGATGGCCGCCAATGCCGCTCAGTACGGCATTATGACCTGTCACTTCTATTGGCTGGGCGCAATCCCAGCCATGGTCTTCTTGGCTGTGTTCATGATGCCGTTCTACTACAAATCAAAGATTCGCAGCGTTCCCGAATATCTGCGTAAGCGCTTTAATGAGCCTACGCGCGCGCTAAATGCTATTTCTTTCGCTGTGATGACGGTGTTGATGTCTGGCATAAATCTCTATGCTATGGCGATTGTATTTAAGCTGCTGCTTGGCTGGGACATGAATGCCTCTATTGCAGTAGCGGCGATGGTGGTTCTGGCGTACACCATTACTGGTGGCTTAACTTCATCTATTTACAATGAAGTCTTACAGTTCTTCTTGATCGTGTTCGGTCTTCTTCCTGTCTCGATTCTCGGGCTTCTGCGCTTCGGCAGCTGGAAGGCTATTTGTGACCGTTTTGACAATCCTGGTTTTGCCCATCTATGGAAAGATATCGGGACAATTCATAATCCGATGGGCGTTGACATGATTGGCTTGATCGGCGGCCTGGGCTTTGTTTTGTCTTTTGGTTACTGGTGCACTGATTTTCTAGTTATTCAGCGGGCTCTTGCTGCCGAAGATCTTCGCGGTGCCCGTATGACACCGATTATTGCTGCTTTTCCCAAAATACTTTTTCCGCTTCTAACTGTCTTTCCCGGCTTGATCGCCATTATTTTGATTCCTAAATTAGGCTCTAATAATGACGATCTTTCATTCAATATGGCCATACCTTATTTGCTCGCCGTGATGTATCCCAATGGTCTATTTGGGCTGGGAATCACCGCTCTCTTAGCCAGTTTTATGTCAGGCATGGCTGGCAACGTTACGGCTTTCAACACGGTTTGGACTTACGATATTTACCAGAGCTACATTGCTAAAAACAAATCAGATGCTCACTATTTGTGGATGGGTAAGCTTGCCACTGCCATTGGTATTATCATTAGTGTTGGTACTTGCTATTTGTGCATGAACTTTAAGTCGATCATGGACTACATGCAGCTTATATTCACATTCTTCAATGCTCCACTCTTTGCCACCTTCCTGCTCGGTATGTTCTTCCGCCGCACTTCCCCATGGGGCGCGTTTTACGGCCTGTTGGGCGGAACTATGGCCGCAGTTGTGCACTATATACTGACTCTCCAGCATAAGCTCAATTATCAGAGTGAGATGGCTGGTAACTTCCATCGCTCGGTAGTGGCCTGGACTGTCTGTCTAATTGTCACAATTACAATTTCTTATTTGACCAAGCCCAAAGCGGTTGAAGAGCTGCGCGGTTTGGTCTGGGGTGTTGATGAGAAAGGTGGAGACGTAGCAGCCAAAACCTCCGTTTTTGCCAGCCCAGGCTTCTTTGGTGTCATTCTTTTGGCCCTTACTGCTTATCTCAACTATCTGTTCTTCTAACGTTTAAGGTGCGCAATGCTTGATGTAAGACTACCAATTGGTTGGCTGTTCCTTGTGCTAGGAGTGATGTTAGCCGCTTATGGATATGCTAATCCGCCAGCTGAGAGTTTGCTTTTGGGGCAGGTATCGCTGCCTTTAAATCTGGACGTGCCCTGGGGAATTCTTATGGCTCTTTTCGGCTTAGCCATGGTTTCTTTGGCCCAGATGGACAAGCTAAAGATTCTGGAAACACAGCTACAAGAAGCTAAAGCCTCAAGCCAAGCTAATTCCAGCGAAGTTAGTCTGGCCGAGACTATTTCTGGCGAAACCACTTCTAGTTCTAATTCTAGTTCCGGCGAATCCAATTAGTGAAAAATGGCCGCAGGGGTTGCCTGCGGCCATTCTTGTGTGCCGGGCATGTTCAACAACTGGAGGTGAAAGTCCTTACACAGCCTGATGACGGTGAAGTGTAGTGAAGCGCAACGGTTAATCCGCGAGGAGAAGTCGGAAAGAAGCGTGAATCAAATC
>JBIPOV010000063.1:0-36908 GCA_044378815.1 Obscuribacteraceae bacterium (SeqCode)
TTTGACTGTCGTCTTCGGCATACGCTAATTTTAAAACATAGCGATCTCGCTGACTAGGAGCCAGGATCAACAAATTCGGATAATGAATAACTTCTGATCTCTATTACGCCATCTAGTGAATATTTACGTTTTTCGAAATTTGAAAAAGATCACCTGTTAAAACGAGGCAGCGGAATCAAAGATTCCGCTGCCTCGGCACAAGCAAGTCAGCCAACAGTTCATATTAACGTCCAGCAAGACTGCTCAGACCTAATACATGTAAGCTGGTAGCCAGTTCCAGACTATGGCCACAAAGTTCCAAACTCTGGTGACAAGCCTGCTGACCCAGTTTGGGCTAAGAGCCCTAGAGGCACTCAAGCACTAGAGCAGTTTCAGCGCGGCCACCAAGGGCCGGCATTCGTCGATCTTTGCTATGCGGCTGACGCAATTGTCGTTTTCCCGACGGCAGATCAAATACTTCAACCCCCGACTCACCAAGCACGGCCAGAGTGCCTTGATCGAGAAAAAGAAGCTGCTGAATCAGGCCGCCAGCAAAGGTTTCGATGCAACCCAGACGAGATTTCACGAAGCCTGGCAAATACCAATAAGGTGCACCAGTCACGGTATCACCAGCCTCATAGGCAAATGGCACAGAGTCAGACATACAAACGGCTTGGGCATTCTCAACATTCAAGAGCCAAACCTTGTTACCGTCACCAGCCAATGCCATCCCTGGGCCCTCAGGTTGAGCAGCGATGGAAAAGCAGTTCCAACTGCAATCAGAATCAAGTCGTGCGGCTCCTTGACCAAGAACTTCAAGGCGGACGATGCCGCCTTGACTTCCGCAGACATACAGCTCGCAGTTGGAAGCCGAGAAGGTAACATCGACAATGTTGCCCATGTCGCAGAGCCATGCATCGAAAACCAAGTGCGGCTCATCGAGATCAAGATTCCAGACTTCCACCACACCGCCCGTGCTACCAAGAGCGACATAGCGGCCGTCACGGCTAGTCTTGATACTATAGAGCTCACCGGCTTCAATACGAGATGGCAGAGGAGCAACTTGCCGACGACTGTGCAAACAATAGCGCTGCACCTTCCCAGAATCGTCGCCACCGTATAGCAATTCGGTAGCTTTACATCCGTCATCATCGAGAAAATCACGAGTAACAGCAACAGTGAGGTTATGGGCTCTGGGTGCAGAGCGCCGCACAACACCATCGCCCGTGAGGCGAGCCAACTTAAGCTCGCGCCATGGACCAACAATACTAACTAAATACCTGCCACTCGCCGAGAATGCAGCGCGGCAAATACTAGCCGGGGAACCAGCACCAGACACAATCGTTCGGAGCTTTGTCATCACTAGCCTCACTTTACAAAAGATGTTAAAAGAGAGCCTGCTAAGACCCTTTGAGAAAAGCACACAAAACAAAGCAAGCACAAAAACGAGATGCGGCCGCACAGCCGCATCTCTAAACACCTTGACACTATGGACGCCAGGAACTAGGCGAAGGAAGCCTAGGAGTCGCTCTCGACTTCCTCATCGATATCCTCATCGAACCCACCTGAATCATCGGAATCATCAGGATAGAAGGGCCCAATCTCCTCAACATTGCCGTCCGGCAGACTCTCGTAATCGATGCCCTGATCCTTCCACCGCTGCAATCCAGTCTTCAGCCAGCACTCAGGTGCATCCTTCACCGGATACTGCAGCTCTCCAGCACCTTTGATGTTCAAGACAATGGCATCCATTCCAACTGTCCGAACCAACTCCTCCGCGCTGACGATGTGCGGAATACCGCCATAGAAGGAACTCCCATAGAAATGAGCATAAGTGCCAGCATAGACCACGAAATCCTTGCGGTCCAAAATCCAAATACCTTTGTCAAAATTAGCCTTGGTCATCTTTGTCATAGCAATTTGTCCATTACTGAAAGTGAAAACCGGTCTAACACAGAAATATCAAGCAGCGGCACCGCCACAGCTGGCACCACTGCTCTAAAGCTTTGCCGCCACCATTAAGATCGAGGCAAACTGTCGATGTAACGAAGCGCCAAACTAAGCGCTACGATGGAATGATTGTCGGCAATCTTCGAGCCAATCTGCGCCATCGCCTCCTTCACTCGGGCAACACCGCGAGAATAAACAAGAAGTCGCCAAAGTGATGACAACCAACTGCTTCCAACGCTGGTTGAAAGCGCATGGTCTTGGGCTGGAAGACTGGCAAACGAAAGTCATCAAGCATGAATTCAATCAACTCGATGCCTCCGTCACCCAAAACAACTAAAGTATTCGAATCAGGCACAAACTGCAGCGAGCTGATTCGGTTCATATTGCGCAGGCTAGGACGAACACCCTTCTGTATGACTGGATTAGAAACGAAGAGGTGATTACCGATACCCGCATATGCGACCAGCCCAGTGCGGGAATCACAAGTGATTGCCTTGAGGCACATATTGTTGACCTGCTGATGGTCATCAATGAGAGCGCCATGAAGCACTGGTTCTGCCTCGTCAGCCAGGCCTATGCTGAAAAGACAATTGAAATCAGTAGCGACCAAAAGCTCCCCAGTGACAACGCTAAAAGTTAACTCATGCGCTGCACCAGGAACTGAAGCGCTGCGCTCCAGATCGCTTTCTCCATCGGGAGAGAGGCGAAATACCAAAATCGTTCCCTTGCTTCCTCCAACAGCAAGAAGCTGTCCCTCGTAACCGTAGGCAAGACTGACCGGCCATTCATCAGCAGAGGCAAATTGGCAATAAATGGGATCCAGCTGCTGGTCTCGATCAAGATCAATGCGATAGACACAGCAGTCGTCGACAAAGCTCAAAGCCAAGTGACTAGCACATGGGTGATAGACAGCCGCTCCAGCCGTGCTATGAAAAGAAGTGGATCGCAGAGACTTCGCATTCAGCTCGACCACATAACCACTCTCTTTATTGCCTTGCAATTGGCATTTGGTCAGATCATGCAATTGCGGCGGCACATCATCAAAGATCACAAGCACAGTCTTTGGACTGCCAGGTTCGAAAAGCACTTTCCGTGGCGAAGCACCAGTTTGTGCATCTAACAGAACAAGCACACTCAAGGTACTCTTTAAATCAGACATAACAGACTCCAATCGCTTAAAAGGGTTGTTCATCGAACTACGCGTGACTACGCAACAGAGTTCTGCCGGGGACAAATTTGTTCTTGACGAAGTGGTTTTTGTTTCCGGCTACTTCTCTTGAAAATCATTGGCGATGAATATACTTACTGTTAACTAAAACGACTCTCAATAAGCAAGCAGATCTGGCCATAATCGAAATACAATTCGGGACTAGTGCAAATTAGCTACTCCGCAAGCTAGACCAGCTCTACAAGCTGAACTAACAGCCTCGAGAAACAACCGAGACAAACTCGCAACAACAAATTCCTCGACGGCACCGCCTAGCGCTGCTCGCGCGAGACGCGCAGCCAGAGCCAATCTCCAATCCAGTCGCAGCAAGCCAACGGCAATAACCGAGCACACCATATACGGTGCCCGGGAGAGAAAAGTGCAGCAACCAAATTTTCCTAAAGCCTGCTATTGCTTAGACTAAATTAGAACTGTTGCAAGGCTGTTGCACGAAACACCACACTAAGAATTTGCTTTACTCTTTCAACAAAACCTAAGCGTTGTATATCTTATGTTCACAATATGTTCTTGCTACCGAGCTAAACTACCGTAGTGAGCTGAAAATCAGCCCTCGGTTAGCACCAAGAGAGACTAAGAGTGAAGCACGATTCGGCGATTTTCTGGTTTCGCCAAGATTTACGGCTGTCTGACAACCCTGGCCTAATTGCGGCTGTTGACTGGGCGGCCGAGAACCAAGGCAAGGTCATACCTGTATATATCTGGGCGCCCGACGAAGAAGGCATGTGGCCACCAGGAGGTGCGACCAAAGTATGGCTGAATGAATCGTTAAAAGCACTAGCTAAAGAAATCGAAAAGCACGGGTCAAGACTGCGCTTATTTGAAGCTGATCCGCAAAATAGCAAAGACAAGCCCAAGCAGTCGAGCTTGAGCATCCTTGAGGCTGTGGCTGAAGAACTTGGCGCTGGCGCAGTCTTCTGGAATCGTCGCTATGAGCCAGCAGCGATTGCCCGCGACAAGGAGATCAAATCGACCCTCAAAGCCAAAGGTCTAACAGTTGAAACCTTTAACGGGGCCTTGCTCTTGGAGCCCTGGCAGGTGGCGACGAAAGAGGGCAAACCATACCAGGTCTTCACACCCTACTGGCGCACCTGCCTTAGTCAGATACAAGTTGAACTGGAACCGCCCCTAGAAGCGCCGAAAACAATATCCTCAAAAGAATTGGCAGCAACAGACACCGATAAACTAAGCTTCGAAAGCACCTTAGAAGACTTGCATTTGCTTCCACATATTAAGTGGGAAAAAGGCATCACCGAAGCATGGCTTCCCGGCGAAAAAGGCGCACTCAAGCAACTCGACAAATTCTTGAACGACGGGCTTGATGACTATTCAGAAATGCGCAACAGACCAGACATAGAAGGCGTCTCGCGCATGTCACCGCACCTTCACTTTGGCGAAATCAGCCCACGCAGCCTGTGGTTTATCATCAAAGAAAAAGCTGAGCATTTCAAAAACGAGAAGAGCAAGGCCGCAGCCCTTTCATACCTGCGCGAAGTGGGCTGGCGGGAGTTTTCACACCACCTGCTCTACTACTTCCCCCAAACGCCTACAGAGCCCCTTAGAGGAGACTTTAAACTCTTCCCCTGGGAGAAAAACCCAGAAGCTCTACGGGCCTGGCAAAAAGGCCTGACAGGTTACCCCATTGTTGACGCCGGCATGCGCGAACTCTGGCACACCGGCATCATGCACAATCGTGTGCGCATGATTGTCGCTTCCTTCCTGGTAAAGCATTTGCGGCTGCCCTGGCTGGCTGGCGCTAAATGGTTTTGGGATACTTTAGTTGACGCTGATTTAGCTCAAAACACTATGGGATGGCAGTGGTCAGCGGGCTGCGGCGCTGATGCGGCGCCATACTTCCGCGTTTTTAATCCAATCTTGCAAGGCGAGAAATTCGACACCGACGGTGCCTACGTGCGCAAGTGGGTGCCTGAACTAGCGAAAATGAAGAGCAAATATATTCACAAACCTTGGGAAGCTCCGCCCCTAGAACTTATTGCCGCCGGTGTGACTCTGGGAGAGAACTATCCTCTGCCGATTGTCGAGCATGGTGAAGCACGCAATCTAGCGCTAGCTGCTTTTCAGAAATTGAAAGAAAGTCGGGTGGGAGTTAGTTAGGAGATCGGGAGGCTCTAAGGCGCTTCACCCGATAAATTAGCAAGTAAGCTTCGAGATACAGAGGCGAAGCCAAATGCATCCACATTGGCAAATCGTCAGACTGGGTGCTGGCGACATATCTCTTATTTTCTTGATTACCCAAACACTTAGGGATTAGCCAGTCTGGGCCAAATCAGCCCCATACTTCTCGGCCTCTTCAATCCATAATGTCCGCGCTCTCTTGAGACTCATCTCTGTCGTAGACCTGATTCCTTTAGGACTTGATCAAGATCAAGAAGGACCTTAGACCTAAATCCATACTATCATTAGGCTGTCCGCTCCCCAATGACGATCTAAGATACTTTCGATCGCACCAATACTTGGAAAAATAGATTTGCCTCAAAGTCAAACTAAGATCGCAAGTCTTGCACTTGCCTCAGCCTTCTCCAGCTCAGTCGCTATAGCGTGCGCCTTCGATATAGAGGCAGCATTGGCTCAGCCGCTCCAGAGCCCCCAACAAAATACGGCTAGATTGTTCAAACGGGACTACTCCGTTCACCCGATTTTAGCAAGCCGTGCTTTCGCAGACCTAACTAAAACCCCTTCACTGGCAGACTGTCGAGCACTCGTTGATATTAAACCGGATGCCAACTATTTTGAACACTTCAAAGCCGAAAGCGCTGCAGCTCAAACGCTTTGTGACCTTTCAATGAGCGGTCAATTCTGCCAATTCCCTCTATCAAAAGAGTGCGATAACCAAGAACGCCACCAAGATCTTCTCTTTGGCTACAATCAAATTCCGGTGCGCACGTATTATCTCAACGGCAAAGTCACGAGAGCCGAAATACGATGGAGAGGCATAGTCAACAACAAACTTGCAACACTGAACGCAAAAGACGTAGAGCAGACTTGTATTGAAGAAGGCAAACAAGCAATACATAAACGAGACTCACTGCTTGGAAAAAGTCAGGACGAAATAATTGGCAGCGAAGGCGAACCACTGATTCAGCTTGGGTTTAACGACATTTGGGATTCAAGAAAAGACATAACTGCAAATTGGTTTTATTATGCCAAGCCCAGATTCGCGATGCGTCTGGCTTTCAACGGCACTACATGCGTCGACGCCTGCATTCTTAACGATGAGCAAGTCCACGACCTATTTATCTGGCGCATGTGTCAAATTAATGGCTCCAAGAAGACAAACAGACCACCCAGTTTAGCTCACTGCATAATCCCAGAAGATGGTCCAGGGGGAAAGACGATAGCAGAAATTGTGGCGCTATACGGCAAGCCACAGAAGATAGAAACTTCTGGCCAACAGACGAAATTGTTCTACCCTGTGCATCCAGGGGCCTGGTGCGAACTCTTAATTACAAATGGTAAATGTGACGAGCATGTTTCTTTGATGGCAACAAGTGGCGGAGTGCCTTACAGTCAAATGTACGACTAAGCCTCAGTCTTTCCCAGCCAACTCGGAACACTAGAGCAACCTTACTGCATCAACTTCTCGAAATCGCAATATCGCAGAGCTTGACCCGCAGCAACATCGTGCTTGAGCTTAGCGCCTAGCACCAACGGCGGTGCCGAAATCGCCGTGTAATAGCGCTGCTTGGCAGATAAGTTAGCGCTTGCTACATCCTCGGCCTTAAGCACCCCGCCCTTCTTCAGCGCCCGCTTAGCCACTAATGTAGAGACCGGAGCATCGACGTATTGACAATGAATAATATCGCCCTTGAGAGCCTGACAATTTTCACTGACAGTGCGCCCTACAATTTGCCAGGGAGTGCAACAGATAGAATCAATAAATTGCTCTTCGACAATATAAACAGGCTCGATATCTTTCAGACCAATAACTTGTCCGCGCTTGACTCGATCGCGCCAGCGATAAACTAAAATACCTTGGCGGGGGTCCACCTGCACCGCGGCAGGGCAAGAAGCCTCAGCTGCTTCAATTTGCTTAGCGTCGGCCTTATCAAAATTCTCAATGGTGAGCACGGCCCCTTCATTGACAATGCCCACGATCTTCTTGCCGAGAACAGCCGATCTCGCAACAATAGCATCAGGTGGAAGGCTCTCGGGGTCGACTTCAAATTCTGCCAGATCACTTTCGCTCAGTACACTCGGGGCCATTATGCGGCGCTCAACAAACACCACTCTTCCCTTTGTATGCAAGCCTTTAGCTCGCCAGGCGGAGAGCTTATTGCGATAGACAAGATTACCCATCTGGCCGAAAGAAAACATAATTGTCGGAGCTAAAAACAAATATGCCGACATGGTGAGCACCAGTATCAGTGGCATTGGAAACTTTTGCCAGAAGTTTGTGGCTGGCGCCAGAGGCGCATCTCTCAGGGAGCAAACGAAACGCTTGCAGGCCAGATCTGCTGCCGTGCGCCGCTTCTTGTCGCAAAACAAACCAGCCAGAACTCCAGCCATTGCCATCTGCGCCATGGCATAAATTGGCATATAGAATGCCCCTAATGGGAAGATCAAACACGGCATCCAATAAACAAATCGAGCAAACAAAGCAGCGAAGAAACCAAGGCGCTGTCCTTCACTATTGCGCACGACCAAGCCAGTCAAGCGCTTTCCTGGAGTGGCAGCCCAGCCCGATGATTCAAAAATAGCAAAATAAATGGGAACGGCTAGAAGCACGATCAAAGCCAGTGCTGGCAGGGCCACCAAGAGAGCAGCGCCCACCCCAGAAAGAGAAGAACGCGGAAAAATAATAAAGTTACTACCGAGAAAAGCCAGATAAACACCGACACCAAGCAATGTCACCAAGATAAGACTATCGAGCAGCATAGCAAAAATTCTGGTGAGCACCGGCGCTGCGATTAGAGCAGTCGCTTGGTTATCCTTCTGGGTTAGAGCATCGGTCATGGGCAGGAATACTTTTTCTGTTGGCACACGGGACGGCAAAATGCCAATTCTCTTCCCTAATATGCCCTAAATTGCTCAAACTTGCGGGATTTTTAAAACTTGATCAGGGTAAATCAGGTCACGATTTACGATGGCATTGAGACTTACAAATTGGTTTACCATGGCCATAATCTGCTGATTCGATGGTTCTTTGCCATGTTTAGCAGTGAGTAAGGTGCGAGAAATATTCCAGAGATTGTCTCCAGGCACAACTTTATAAGTCGCTGGCGACTCACTGTCAACTTCTGACTTATCGACATCACTCATTCTCTACAACCAACCGCCTGTGCGCTATATCGTTTAAGTTCGCTTAGTTCATTTAGGTTCGCTTAGTATTGCGATAGGCTTTGCCCAGATAGTGACGGCCTAAACCTTCGTGAGCGTTGCTATGCAATGGTCTTCCGTTTCCTGAACCAGGGAAAACAATATACTCAACTTCGGGCCGATGGGTGCCTCCGTTCCGCGGATTAGAATTAATACCTAGCGAATCAGCCAGAGCCATAGAGCCCTCACCCAGCTTCTGGCGCGGTCCAACATCAGCAAAAACAGCAAAGCGCACATTGTCGCCGTAACGTACAGCAGCAATGTCACCGAGACGCACACCGTATTGCTGATATTTCTCTAGAGGCAAGACGAAATACTTAGTGGATTCAGCGTTAACTGGCGCGCCATTGCGGTGTCGCAGCGAAGTATTACTTTGTCCATAAGGGTCTATCTCTCTGGCTCTTGGCGAACCATCAGCATCAATAGCCATGCCAGCGCGGAAGTAAACCGAACCGCCGTCAACGCGGGTGAGTCGGCGAGCATATCCGGCACTTTTTGCCACACCATCAAAGAGCTGATTCAAACGCTCTTCATCTGTGACTACACGCTGCTCTGGCTTGTTCCAGGGTACAACCACTTCGCGCGGTGGCACTGGCAAATCTTGAACTGAAACATCTCGCCGGGTTGGCATTACCCGCGGAATAGCCTGGGCATCCAATTGAGGCGGTGCCACGTAAGGCTGAACGTAGGGCTCTAGCTTGGGCTGATCATAAACCTGGGCCGCAGGCTTAACATCAGAAGCGGCAGGAATTAGGTTACGCTTTTCAGAGAACAAATCCTCTGGCGCGGCTTTTTGATCGGCAACTTTAGTTTCGGGCTTGACGGCATCCGAGAAGAAAGAACGGTCGCCCATATTTCCCGACCACCAGGTACCGTAAGAGCTAACAGCATCGCCTTTTTCAGTCTGCTGCTGCTGCCAACTGCCATCAGCATTCTTGACGCCGCGTAAGACTACGCGCTCTTTGCCCTGATCATCGTTGGCGTAAAGATGCACAAGAGTGCGCTTACCAGCCTTCTCAAGCTCAATTGTGAGGTTGCGCTTAGTGCCGTCTTTATCAACAACTTCCACACTGGTTTGACCAGAGCGACCGAGAGCCTCAACAGCCTTTAACTTATCTTCGGCAGATGCGGCCGGATTAATGAGAATTT
This sequence comes from Obscuribacteraceae bacterium (SeqCode), assembly GCA_044378815.1. Classification (GTDB taxonomy): domain Bacteria; phylum Cyanobacteriota; class Vampirovibrionia; order Obscuribacterales; family Obscuribacteraceae. The sequence goes on from JBIPOV010000063.1 coordinate 9,641, forward strand.
CTTTGGGCGCCAGTGGAGCTGGGGTTTCAAGTGAGACCTTGGGCAAACTTGCGGGCTGATCGGATGCAGTCGCATCGGCGACCGGCTTAACAGTTCCCGGATTACCAGCAGCCTGCTTATCCGCACCCTGCCTGTTAACATCTTGCCTGTTAGCAGCTTGCAGATTAGCAGCTTGCCAATCAGCCGGTGTCAGCTCTTGAACGGCCTTAACCTCAGGCGTAGCTTCGGGCTTCGTCTCTTGACCCACAACAGTATCAGACCCAGGTTTAACTGTGTCTTTATCCTTGCCTGCTGACTTGCCGTCGTTTTCGAGAGAAGCTGCCATCGGGGGGATGACCTTTGGAAATTTTCCAGGTAATAACTAGCCATAATCAAGTATCCAACAATTTGCCCAGAGGGCAATGGTGAAAATCCCATTGCCCCCAAAATAGCTCTAACCTAGCAACGCTCTAATAACTCCCAGCTCAAACAGCAGCTAGCTGGCAAAGCGATTCCTCATGCTGGAAACAAGGCAGTAACACTTCATGGAGCGATTTCCATGCCTGACGGGAGTGCTCGTAAGCGACATACAAAGCCACAGATAGATCACCCACAGACGGCGGCAGGCCTTCAAGCAGGCCGTTTTGCTGCCAGTCTTCAAGCAAGGCTCTCAGAGATGCAGCTAGAGCGAATTCACCTGCTGCACCTCTACCAACAACTGAGATACAGGTAATCTCGAATTTTATGTTGGCATTTACTACGCCCGGTATACCGGCCAATTCTTCCACCAACCGCTGGCCCGATGAACGGTTCAAGCCCGAAACAACATAAGAGGCAACTGAACAATTGGCAGCCTCAGACGACACAATTGACTCTAGTAGCGACTGAGACAACGACTTAGCCGTCGCGCCTTTTGACCTCACACAAGTCTCAATTAAGTTCACATGCCCTACTTCGCTCTGCACTGTGTCGTGAATGAGCTGCGAATGTATCAGCGCAGAATCAAACTCTATCCTCAAAATACTGAAGCCATCAACAGCAGTAACACCAACAATGTGCTTACCAGAGGCTGCCGCCTCGCCTTCAGAGCCAATCTCAGTGCCACAATTATCGGGATTAAAGACACTGCGCACCCGCAGAGCCACGGAGTTTTCCCGCGCGCACTCTACCGCCCGCGGGTGAATCACCTGGGCGCCTCGGGCCGCCATCTCCAAGCAATCGCTGTAGCTAATGCGCTTATGCTGAATTGCGCCTTCAATAATGTTTGGATCGGCGGTAAAAATGCCGTCGACATCGGTGTAAATATCGCACAATTCCGCCCCTACAGCCGCAGCTATTGCCACAGCCGAAGTGTCAGAACCACCGCGCCCCAAAGTTGTTATATCGCCAGCAGCGGTAACTCCCTGGAAGCCAGCAACAACGATGACATCATTGTCGACAAAGGCCTCATCAATCTTGCCCGCATCAATACTGAGAATTTCAGCATTGCCGTAGTTTGATTCGGTGATGATGCCCAATTGCCCACCAGTAAAAGACTTGGCCTTAATTGCCAGGTCACTCAAAACAATACTGAGCAAAGCAATTGACTGCTGTTCACCTGAGGCCAGAAGCACATCAAGCTCACGGGGATTAGGCTTGTCAGAGCAGCGACCGGCCAGGCGCACCAAACTATCAGTAGTGTCGCCCATGGCAGAAACTACCACAATGGTCTTGTAGTCGGCACAAACAGAAGCCACTATTTGAGCCACGTGGGCTATACGCTGAGGATTCTTTACCGAGGTGCCACCAAACTTCAATACTTTGATTTTCTTAGTTGAATTACTCATGTTTAGCTCCTTTATTCGATACGGAAGAAACGAGAGCAACACGAGCAGCTTCTTGCAAGGCGATCTCCAAATCTTGCAAAAGATCCGGAGCGTCTTCAATACCCACAGACAAACGAATCAGACCATCGACAATACCGAGAGGTTCACGCACTTCTTTCGGGATAGGAGCGTGAGTCATGGTAGCTGGGTGGCAAATCAATGACTTAACGCCGCCAAGACTTTCACCAAGCTGGAACAATTCAGTCGAATTAACCACACTCTTAGCCGCTTCCAGACCGCCTTTAACAACAAAGCCAACAATGCCACCAAATCCAGTCATTTGTGTCTTGGCCAAATCAAACTGGGGATGCGATGGCAAACCAGGGTAGAAGACACTTTCTACCAATTCGTGCTCTGACAAATATCTAGCCACGGCAAAGGCATTGCGCTCATGCTCTTTCAAACGCAGAGCAAGGGTCTTCAAACCACGCAAAATTAAGAATGAATCGAAAGGCCCGGGCACTGCACCGCCAGCATTCTGATAGAACTTCAGTTGATCATAAAGCTCATCATTATCAGTGATGATAGCGCCGCCAATTACATCGCTATGTCCGCATAGATACTTGGTTGTGCTGTGCACAATAATATCTGCACCAAACTGCAAAGGATTTTGAAAATATGGAGTAGCAAAAGTATTGTCGACGGCGAAGAGCAATTTGTGTTTCTTTGTGATCTTGCCAACGGCCGCTAAATCAGCCAATTTCAAGAGCGGATTAGTCGGTGTTTCTAGCCAAACTAATTTGGTATTTGGCTTAATAGCAGCTTCAATCTCTTCAGGCTTGGCAGCGTTGACGTACGAAAATTCGATATTGAATTTTCTCTTGACCTTCTCAAACAGTCTGTATACGCCGCCATAGACGTCCTCTCCAACAATGACATGATCGCCTGCAGACAAAATATCAAGCACAATTGATACGGCGGCCAAACCGGAGGCACAGGCTATTCCATACTTGGCCCCTTCTAGAGAAGCAAGGCAAACCTCGAGTGCTGTGCGGGTTGGGTTATGAGTACGAGCGTATTGATAGCCCTTATTCTTGCCCAATTCATCGAGTACAAAAGTAGAAGTTTGATATATAGGGGTAATTAAAGCCCCAGTGGTTGGGTCGGCCTCTTGGCCGCTATGAATCGCTAAAGTGTTAAAACCAAAGTTACGCTGGGGGCCGTCACTGCTGCATTTAGAATCGCCCTGGGAAGACGGCTGTGATGAATCTTGCTTACTAGTAGTCATTTGTTTTTCTCCAAAGAAAAACTCCCTTTCTCGCGGCTGCGGGAAAGGGAGTTGCTAACTTAATTACTGATCTTTAGTCTCGATATGCTCGATCAAAATCGTAACGCAACAAATCCCTGCCCGCGAGGGGCATGGACATCTGCATGTTGCTGGTGGAACGATTTAACATGCCGAGCATTATGCGGGTATAAAATTTTGATTGCAAGACTATTCGACTAATTGTTAAGCTGCATTGAAAGACTGGCATACTACTAATAATACTAATACTACAGAACCTTCACGCGAATGATGACATGACAATTACCAGAACCTCAGCTGCACTTATAGCTACATTGCTCATCTTCTGCGCACCTTTATATGCAGAGAATCAAAATTCGAATTGGTGCTTAAAACAAAAGCATCAAATAATAGGGAATCTTGAGCTCCATGTCAGCTCGAATAAACTGCAGATTCATTTTCTCGATAACCATACAATCCTAATTGCAGACAGTAAGTCGCAAAAGCTCTACTTTTTCAGTTCTATCACTAAGAAGCTCTACAGCAGCAAACTTTACTCTTTCATGCTGCCGGTTTCACGTATCTACCTTATGACAGCACCAGATTTGCAACCTGATCCACGTAAGTGGAAGTTAGTAGGGCTAACAAGCGTGCCTAACTTCGGACCAGCTAGCATCTATAAAAACTCATTTGAAATCACCGCCGGAGCGAGAAACGCAGAGAAAGGTTTCATTGTAGGCACAGGAAAAAACCTCAAAGATGCAACCAAACTAGTTCTCAGCAATGAAGTACAATGCGATCCAGCATTGATACAACTTGTATGCAGACTCTACTCCTTGCCGTCGCTGGGGAAATTTCCAATTTCTGCAAAAATCAATTCTGAGAGCGTAGAACGCCTAAGCACAATTAAGGCGAGCAAAGAAGCAAGACCCGCAACAGACTTTGAGTTACCCAAAGGTTTTTCAATTTGCAAGACTCCCGAAGAAGTGACCGGAAACTATAATCAAACAGATTTTGACTACATGATCGGTCCGAAGTCAGAGAAATAAACAAAAAATATCTGGATGCAGCGTTCTATTTAAGTCGGTTAATTACTTAGCAGTTACATTTTCACGCCTCTAAAATGTCCGATTTTTGGCCGAAAATCGGACATTTCAGAGCCGCGCGAAAAGAGAAGAACCAATATGCAATACTATCTGAGCCCGAATTCCAGTCGAGAATTATCAATGACAGAAGCCGAAACAAAAGCTGAACCAAAAGCCGAAACAGCAGACTCAGAGGCCAAAGCATTGAATGTAAAGATTGCACTGTACGATCCGACTAAGAACTCACTGGAAGAGATTACGGACTTACTCCATCAATCTTATGCCAGCCTGGCAGGTCGCGGCTTCAACTATGTTGCCGCCACGCAAACAACTGCAGTCACAGCAAGTCGACTGACCGCGGGGAAGGGATACATCGCCCGCCTGAAGGGAGAGGCAAAGATAATAGGCACGGTTACTTATTACACCACGGCAAGAGTTGCACCTGACGAACCAGAGTATTACAAGAAGAGTGCAGTCGGACATTTTGGCCAATTTGCTGTACATCATGAAATGCAAAAGCTAGGCATAGGAAGCAGACTGGTTGAATTTGTAGAATCTCTAGCGCAAGCAGAAGGCAAAGAAGAAATAGCGTGCGACACCGCCGAAGGTGCTACTGACTTAATCGAATACTACACGAACCTAGGCTACAGGCTCATTGAATACCACCAGTGGGACAAAGCCTGCTATCGCAGCGTGATTCTTAGCAAGAGATTAGTTGGATGAGGCCGTCAAAGCTGCAAGAACAATTCTGCTAATCTAGAAGCATGAAATGGATCTTCCTAGTTAGAAAATACGCGGTGTGGCTTAGCATAAATCTCTACCTGCTCGGCATAACGACCTGGCTCATTGGCATGCGCACAGGCCTGCTGAAGTATGGCTGCGGCTATGAAACCCACACAATGCTCATCAATCGCAAGCTAATCTTCGACCCTTCGACCCCAACTGTTACAGGCACGCTTCTAATACTCATGTGGCTAGGCTTTAGTGGCTACTTAGTTTCATGCAGCTTACTTCTTATGAAAGCACGGAAAGCTTGAGAAGCCGGCAAGGGCTCATCCCATTCATCAAAGATCTTTGTCCGCTCAGAGCCTTTACCACACTTGCTCTTATTCTGGCAGCTTCTGCTTCTTCAGAGGGTTCCAACAGCATCAATTTGCCTCATCTATCTTGATTCAGACGTCTCACAAAGCCTACTTCTAACCCCAGTAACTGGTCGGCATTGGCAGCGAATGTTCGTTGTGAACTAGTAAAATGGCAGAGCAGCAATGAATGGAGAATGCACACAACCATAATCTATCTCATTCATCCAACCATTAATTCGCTTTCGCTTAAACTCGGTAACAAAGCCCATCAGCATCTCACCAGGAGTCTGCGAATTCATGAAGACTCTAAAGCAGAGCCGCAGATATATGATTGGAATTGGCGTGAGCAAACGAATTAGCGAAACAAGAACTACATGGTCTTTTGCCAAGGCATGACCAAGACGTTGAATAAATCCAAAGCTAGCAGAAAACGCTGGTAAAGTGCTGAGATTAAAGAGAATAGGTATGCTGACAATCCCGCTACTAATGGCGCCATCAATAACAAGAGCCGCTGTGCGCTTCTTTGCCATCAACCAATTGTCTCGTAGGTCTGGCTTCGATGCAGCGCAGATTTCTGATGTACCGGATTCGATTGTAATCACATATGACTTCAAGCTAGCGGCACCAAAGGTCCTAATTCATTATAAACAGCTTCACGCCTCAGTGTTCAATCATCAGAATTGGCAATCTGTGCAAAACCCTCATAACTGCAGTTCTGCGCAAGCACCAAATTCTTCATCCAACATGAAACAATGAGCTAAGATCACTTAGCTTTATCCCCTCACCAAAAGTTTGAATCATAATGAATGCTCAAGACTACGCTAATCTCTCTGCACTTTCGAACATAATTTCCAACAGTGTAGAAATTCTAGGAATGGCCACAGGCATTCCCAATCTTTTCTTAGGCTGGATACCGATGGCATGCGGCGCGAAAGGCTACACAAGCAAAATCTACATGGCCTGCATTGCCAATATTGTTGTAGCCCTTGGTGCTCCAATGATGGTCAACACAATGGAGCAAATGGCGAGAAGCACCAATCTCGAAATGCTGCTTTATCTGGGAATTGTCCTTAGCTGTGGGCTGGCACTAGCAACAGTCGTACTAAGCTTCGCCCTAGCTCTTTCGCCTGCACTAATGGCCTGGCGCGAAAAACTACCGTCATCCGGACTTATCATCGGCCTGACCCTCTTCTCGATTATTCTGCCAATATTGTGGATACCAGCGTTAATAGTTGCTTCGCTGGCAGTGACAAAAAAGCAAGCAGCACCAATTGTTCAATTAATCAAAGAGCAGAGACAAGACCATAAAGAAGAACAAGAAAGCAAAGAGCGTAGAGAAAGCGACGGTTAGGGCGATAGCAAGATCTAAACTTCTTTACCACGAGACACCGGTTGCACCTCCAAGTCTAAAAATCGGTCGGCATTGGCAGCGAATCTTCTCCTAGAACCACTAAGGTGAAAAAGTAACAACGGCTGGAGAATACATACTGGCCAAAGTAAAAGTAAAAAGGAAAGGACCGACTTGACGGTCCATGGAGAAATGAGCACCGACAAAACTCCTACTATCAACATCATCGCCAGATAGAAAGCAATCGTCCCCATCACGCACGAACAAAATATGTACCAATATTGAGCTAAGCCATAGAGTATCTCATTCATCCAACCACTAGAGTTCTTGCGTCTGAAGCCTGTCACCAGGCCCATCAGCATCTCGCCAGGGGTCTGGGAATGCATAAAAATTCTAAAGCATAGGCGCAGATAAATGATGGGAATTGGAGTGAGAAGCAAGACTAGCGAAACGAGCACGACGTGGTCTTTTGCCAAGGCATGACCAAGGCACTGCACAAAGCTAATGCTGGCAGAAAACTCAGGAAGAGTGCCAAGATTGAACACAATAGGAATGCTGACGATGCCGCTGCTGATAGCCCAGTCAACAACAAGGGCCACCGTGCGCCGCCTGGCCATCTGCCAATTGTCTTGCAAGTCAGACCTCGACGTCACGTAAATTTCCGAATTCACTAATTTCGACCTTGTTAGCAAGTTGGTAACAACTTCAAGCATACACGGCCCTATATTGAAATCACAGAGCAGCGGTTGCAATTCTCCACCCCAGACCACGGCCGCTACTGTTTTACCACTGAGTTACCAACCCCGCACTCAGGAGATGCCGCTAAACATGAATATGAATATAAGAGACCTACAAGACCGCTCACATCTTCAAGACCGCACTAACTATCAAGATGCCGGCCAAGATAGATTCAATAGCTGGACGCAGCAAGCAAGTAACGACGCCACAGACTTCTTTCGCGGCCAGAGCAGAGGGCGCACGCCCGACAGAATGGCTCAGAACATGATGGACAGCCTGGAAATAACACCCCTCTTTGTCAGCGTGAGCCATACATCCGATCACCGCTCGCAGCGCAATCTACGCGATTTACAGAATGATCGCTATAGCCCTTACGAAAGATCTCACCACCACTCACGCGACGGCCAACAGCATTCAAGGAACGGCGAGCGCATCACCATTGATCTTGGTATCGGCGGCAGTGCCCTAGTGATTGACACAGTTAGAGATCGAAGAGGCAATTCAGAAGTACAGCTAATCAGCCTACTCAATCAAAGAAGACCTGAAGAACTAAATCGAACCCTGCCGCACGATCGCTACAACAGCCTCCCGCCAGGCCAAGACATTTTGCCCCGCGATCGCTATGACTCGCCGACACCAGTAACAGACAATAGACCGCTACCGCCCTGCCCACCTGGGTTCGATCAAGCGAAATGGGAAAATGGTCATGACACAATCAAATATGCAGTTGGACGAGAACTAGCTCGTTCATTCGATCAGCTTCTAGCCATTCCTGACGGAGCTGGGCAGAAGAAATTCGCCGAAAATTTTCTCAAGACTCAAGTACCAAACATGGAAGCCCGCGGTGGAAAAGTCCTCGCCATTAAGGACGAAAAAGTATTACTCGACGCTGGCGATGGCTCAGGCCCTCTCTGGATTGATGTCGTAAAAAACATCGGTGGCAGCAACCCTGAAGTACAGTGGACAGTGCTGGGCAAAGGCGATGCCTCCCAGACTCGGGCACCCGAGTTTGCACCTACTCCTCCGGGATTCGACCCAGTGAAATGGGACAACGGCCACGATACTCCCAAATACTTCATCGGTCACCTAGTGGCAGATATGCTGCAACAAGATCGACTAAATCCTGACCGAGACGGCCAGAAAGCTAGAGTAGAGCAGTTCCTAAAGAAGCAGGTTCCAGCAATCGAGGCTAAAGGCATCAAGGTACACAATGTCATTGGTGAAAAGATACTGATGGATGTCCATGATGGTACAGGCGTCCATTGGGTAGACACAGTGGCTGATGTCGGTGGAAAAAATCCACAAGCAAGCTGGTTGGTAGAAGCCTAGGAGCTCAGCTCTCAAGGTAAAAGAAATAGCTAGCTAGAGAGTCGAAGCACGCAAGTTTAAGTCGCGGGGTTAGAAGTGGGCAGGTGGAGCCAAAACATGCTCCCACTGCCCACTTCGCTTACCACACCTATTTTTCCACCATGAGCCTCAACAATAGCTTTGCAGATAGCAAGGCCGAGGCCACTTGTTCCCGCACCGCCACCGTGAGCCTGTTGAAAGCGGTCGAAAACCGACTCTAACATGTGGCGCGGTATGCCTTGTCCTTGATCTTCAATCTTGATATGAGCGCTGTCTTGCTTCATTGCAACACTTACTGTAATGGTGGAACCCTGTGGCGAATATTTGATTGCATTCGAAAGCAAGTTGATAAACACTTGCATGATTCTCTCTTTGTCGACAGAGACAATGGCATGATCTCCAAATACTTCGATCTTAACCGCGTTAGTCTCAGCCAGGGTTTTTACACTGTTGATAGACTGCACGACCAACTCCGCTAAATCTGTTGGCGCCAGCTTCATTTCCATCATTCCGGCTTCCATTTTCTCAATGTCTAGCAATTCATTGACCAGCAAGAGCAAGCGATCGCACTCAGTCTGAGCCGTGCGCAATCGCTTCTTCCCTTTCTCTGTAATTTCACCATACAAACCGCTTTCCACAAGCTCTACGGCGCCATTTATGGCCGCTAGAGGACTACGCAAGTCGTGACTAACCATGGCCACGAAGGCTTGTTTCATCTCTTCTGCTCTAGCAACATCGTCTGCCATTTTTCGAAAAGCAACGTCAAGCTCTGCCACTTCATCACTGCCTTCAATTGGCGCCAAGAGCGGCTTATGCTCGACAAAGAGCTCGGCGTTTCGACTCAAAATTTTGAGGCGAGCGGCAATATCGCGACTGAAATAAACAACTACACCTAGCGACAGCAATAAATTCAATAGCGCACCGGCAAGCATATACAATCGCAATTCTTGCTTTCGCCCCTCGACATTCGTAGGCAAATTCTCTTGAATTTGCCTCTCCTCGCTGGTTAAACGATGAAGCTCATCGACATAAGTTTTGAATGAACCTTCAATCTGGCTTCTAAATTTGCCAAATTGAAAGTGATAGACATCCTGCGGTGACGCTTCAATTTGCCGCTTGTGCCAATTGAGCACTGTCACCACGCTCTGCGCCTGGGCTTCTACAGCTTTTAATCGTTCAGTACGCGATGGATCGTCTTTAAGCAAAGCTTTCAACTTGGCGGCACGCTCTGGAATAACGGCGATCGCGTCATCAAGGCGCTTTCGCAAGGCATCGTTTCTCATGTAATTCCAAGCAATAATGGCACTGCCAGCATCAAATAAATCTCGCTGGGCTTGATTAGCCTCTGACACAATTGTTCTTGAGCGATATTCGCGCTCGGCCACGACCTGCGCATTTTCTAAAAGGAAACTGAGGGCAGCCAAATAGATAAGCCCCAGCAAAAGTGGAACGGCTGCCATTATGAGGCCTTTTTGAGCGACTGATAGCTTCAACGCCAATCCACCAATAGTAACAAGCACCCTCTTGCCATTCCAAAAATATCGAGCATACAAAAGATACCAAATATCAAAGCCTTGTCTATCTTACCTCTAGCCGCGGCGAAGCAGGAAAGATAGAATATTGCCAATCAAAATCAGTCAAGACCAGTTAGCACGAACAAACAATGATCAAAATTCTATTTGCTGAAGACGACCAAAAACTTGCAGACCTAGTCGTTGACTTCCTCAGCGAAGAAGGCTACCAATTAGAACATGTCACGAGCGGTCCCGTTGCACTGAAGCGACTTGAAGAAGGTCAATATGATGGCCTTATTCTAGATGTTGGATTGCCGGGAATGTCGGGCTTTGATGTTTGCCAAGCTTACCGCCAACATGGAGGAAGCGCTCCAATAATCTTCCTTACCGGCCAAGATACTCTAGCCGATAAAGAACACGGCCTTGATCTGGGTGCAGATGATTACTTGACCAAACCTTTTCATATGCGTGAACTGGGCGCTCGCTTGCGAGCCATCGCCAGGCGGTCTAGAACCAACGTTGCCGCTCGCCTAGAAATTGCCGACCTCAGCCTTGACGCAGCTAATCACACTGTTAGTAAAGGCGGCATCCCCCTGCAACTTATGCCAAAAGAGTATGCGCTGCTAGACTTTCTCATGCGCAATCCACGGCGCACATTTAGCCAGAACGAACTATTAGATCAGGTCTGGTCAAAAGAAAGTGATGCGTCGCCGGACACTGTTCGCGTTCACATTACCAAGCTACGGGCAAAAATTGATACGCCCGGCACTGAATCAATAATCAAGACGGTGCACAGAGTTGGCTACAAACTAGAGCCATAGTTAGAGGCCTCTCCCTCGCAGCCAGTTTTAGACTTGCGTCTGCGCTTTGACAAGCGCTACCTCTTTCGACCTCAACTTCAACGGCCAGCCAGTCGAAATGTCGTTAAAACCGCGCAAATGCAACTCCAAAGCACGCAATCAAACAGATTTACTAGCAAAGAAAAACAACGCCAAGCAAAAGCTAGGCCTGCGAGGATAAGTTACAAATCGTGCAAAACTTTTGGAGGCAAAGCCGCACGAAGAGCATTGAGCACGGCAAGAATATCAATCACTTCTTGAATGATGGCACCATTGACGGGGTTTAAGTGACCAGTCGAAGCAAAGCCCATACCAACAACACTGAGCACCATTCCCCCAATAGCGCTCTGCAGGGCTATGGTGCGCATACGTCTGCTGATGTGCATAAACTCGTCCACTTTCTCTAGCGAGTTATCCATAATCACCACACCGGCTGCTTCAGCCGTAACGTCACTATTCTGTCCGATAGCCATTCCCACTGTAGCCGCCAACATCGCTGGTGCGTCATTGATGCCATCACCAACATAGAGAGTCTTTGCCGCGGCTGTCTCTTTGCGCACAATGGCCAGTTTCTCTTCTGGGCGTTTCTCGGCAAAAATTTCGCTAATACCTACTTGTTCAGCCAGGTAGCGCACTTCAGATTCGCGATCGCCAGACAAAATCAACACTCGATTGAAAGAGTGCTCTGGTCCTAAGTGGCGCACAAAGCTGCTGCTTTCGCGGCGTGGCGCATCGCGAAAGCGCAGATCGGCAGCGTATCGACCATCAATAACAGCCACACATTCTAGCCCTCCGGCGACTGGTGGCAGCTGTTCAATACCAGGCAATTTAGCATCAAGTTGAGTGCGACTGGTGATTTGCACCTGCCGACCAGAAACCGTACCGCGCAGCCCCTGGCCAGGGGCCTCGCTGACTGCGCCAGTTTCAGCCAATTCTAGTTTATTGCTCTCGGCCTCAGCCAGAATAGCGCGGGCCAAAGGATGCTTTGAATAGCGCTCGAGACTGGCTACCAGAGTCAATACTTCTTTCTGCTCAAAATCTGGCGCCATAATTTGCTCGGTCAGTTTAGGCGCACCATAAGTCAGTGTGCCGGTCTTATCAAAAATTGCAGTACGACAGCTGCCAATCTGCTCTAACACCACAGGACTCTTAACAATTATGGCTCGCTTGGCACATAGCGATATAGAGCCAATAATTGCTATTGGAATACCGAGAATTAAAGGGCAGGGTGTTGCAATAACCAGTACAGAAAGGAAACGAACTGCTTCACCACTGAGGGCCCAGGCCAGAGCTGCTACAAGCAACGCTACTGGTGTATAAATAGCACCAAGCTTGTCTCCCAGCCGCTGCAACTGCGGTTGCTTCGCCTCAGACTCGCGCATTACTTCCATAATCTTCGCGTAGCGAGAATCGGCAACAAGCTTAGTCGTGCGAATGGTAAGAACAGACTCGCCGTTAACAGCGCCAGAGATAACAGTTGAGCCGCTAGTCTTGGTCACTTGGAAAGGCTCTCCAGTCAAATAAGACTCATCCATGCCACCGCGACCGTCAATTACAACTCCGTCAGCAGGGCAAATATCATGAGGATAGATAACCAAAGTGTCGCCGACAGCAACATCCTGCAGCTGCACGTCTACTATTTCAGTTCCGGCCTTTCGATGAGCAATTGAAGGCATGCGCTTGGCTAACGCGGCTAGCACCGACGATGCACTTTTAAGAGCATAGCTCTCTAAGGCTTCACCACCAGAGAGCATCAAGACGATAATTGAACCTGCCAAATATTCGTGCAGCACGATCGAGGTAACTATTGAGATGCCGCCTAATAAGTCAGCACCAAATTCCTTCTTGAGTAGCTTAAGCAAGAGCTCATACAAGAGCGGCAGACCACCAACAGCAAATAAACAGAGTAGCGGCAACTCGTAAGTTTTCTCGTCAACTTGTAAAGCGAATCGAAGAAGCAAATGCAGGAAAATTGCCAAAATTGAAAAAACAGCAATTACTCTACTTTTCTGGCGCCAAAGGTTCTGTGGCCCATACCAGGGCCCCGTCAACACTTTTTCATTTACTTGAGCGGACATAGAAGATACTTTCCTCGCTCAGCAAATACTGAATATAGCAGGGATAACGCTAGCTAAATCAAACGACCCCGAGACCGACAAGAAGTTCCACTGTTAACTTTTCGCGCAGCGGGCATAGACTATTATGATTACTAACGCCTTGCCTGTTTAAAGTTGGCTAGTTAATGTCAAGAATACTAATTGTTGAAGATGATGAGCAATTGCTAGAGACCCTAACTGATGGGCTCTCTAGCTTCAATCACGTGGTTGAGGCAGTAGCCACTGGCAGCGACGGGTTAGAGCGCTTACTGGCCAGCGAATATGACATAGCCATCCTAGACTGGGGACTACCGGTGTTAACGGGCCTACAGATCTGTCAAGAGTATCGGCAAAAGGGCGGACAAGCTCCAATAATTTTCCTAACAGGAAAAAATGATATTGATAGCCGAGTCGGGGCACTAGACATGGGCGCCGACGACTATTTGACCAAACCTTTTTCGTTCAAAGAATTATTGGCAAGAGTCAATGCTCTTCTGCGCCGCCCTAACCAGTTAGCAGAAAGCATCTTGACCGTGCAAAATGTCAAACTTGATTTGAATAATCGCATCGTCACCATCGATGATAATCCGACTTCTCTTGCAGCCAACGAATATGCACTGCTTGAACTACTTTTGCGCAACCGCGGCAAAGTTTTTAGCTACAACGAACTGATGGAAAGAATTTTCAAAGCAGATGAAGATGCCTCAGAAGAAGCTGTGCGGCAGCGCATCACCCGCTTGCGTAAAAAAATTGATGGCAATCGCGAAGTATCATGCATCCGCACCATTAAAGGCTTAGGCTATTGCATCGACGTGGTGCGCTAGGGCTAATTTATTTCTGCGGTCACAGTTCGGTCCCAACTTTTTAGTAATCTCCCGTTGAGCTCCGACTCCCACGGAAAGCTCTGCTCTGACTCGCTCAAAGCGCAGTAGGGTCAAAAGACAACGATTCGCTAGCTACGCAAACCAATATTTGAGCTGCGCAAAACTAGTGAATCTTCATCACCGAACAAAAAGCAGTGATACCACATCCGGTATCGCTGCTCGCCGCGTTCCAACACGCCAAAAACAGCTCCTAGTGCGAGCTTTGCCAACTATTTCATTACTAAAGAATACTGAAGAAGCGGCCCGCCCCCTTGACTACGCACGGCGAGAAATGAAAGTTTTAAGACGTCACATATTATTCAAAAAAGAAAGGAAAGCACTCACTAGTCAGCAAAAGAACGCCTAACAACAGCTCTACTCATGTGCTCAGTCGCATGTCTATCGCAACGTCCAAATGAAATCAGTGGTATGAGCTGCGCTAGTCAACTATGAAGCCATAACCACATCTCAATCCCGGAGACCACAATGTCCGTCATGAAAAATATTGCCACCGCCTCGACTTCGACTGCCTCTGCTGCCGAAATCCAGAAAGTGCAAGAGACCATCGCCAAAATTCAAGAATTGATGCCGACTCTCAAGGGCGCTCTCTGGACTCCGGTCATGACCCTCGAAAGTTCAGAAGTAAAGTTCACCGGAGGTGAACTTGGCTGGTTCATGCCCTGCAGCTATGCCGGAATCGCGGTGCAAAAGTTTTGCGTGGAAAACGGCTTCAAGACGTCGATCTGGAAGCAAGAGCGCGAACAAGACAGTGACGACGGCAGCGACGCAGCTCAGGCCGAGCTGTACACCATGCACGTCACGATCTATTAGAGCGCTGGTCTAGCTCTCGGTCAGTGCTAAATCGCTATCACTGTCATCGAAAAGAAGACCACTCGAAATTTGCTCGTGCGATCAGTCGCTCGGGCAATCGGCCAGCACCAAATGGTTGGTTCTGGTACTCAATGAGCTAGAGAAATTCAATGAACAAACATCTCTCACTGCTTCTCACTGCCCGCTCAAGACAAGTCAAAGTCGAGGCCGACTGGGCTGCATGGCTCGCGCAAGCCGCGTTGCTCGCAGTG
This sequence comes from Obscuribacteraceae bacterium (SeqCode), assembly GCA_044378815.1. Lineage (GTDB taxonomy): Bacteria > Cyanobacteriota > Vampirovibrionia > Obscuribacterales > Obscuribacteraceae. Next base: position 24,704 of record JBIPOV010000063.1, read on the forward strand.
CTGGTGGCGGCAGTGCAGCTAATCTTTCCTCAGGCCATCCCTTTCAGTTTCTGGGAGCTGTGGAACACCACTGGTTCAGTCGGTGACTGGCTGTTCGCTTCTTGGCCTATTCTCGTTTGGGCCGTTGGCATGACTTTCCTGATGGCAGCACTGACACGCAACAGCCGCTATGAAAACTACTACGCAGAAAGACACCTGGCAGCAGGAATCTGGCTCAGTCTGCGGGCGGGCATCATGGAAGAAATTGTCTTCCGCTGGCTTGTCTTCATGTGGTGCATCGCCATGGCCAAACTGGGAGACTACATTCTCGGCGGCTTCATCTTCGAACATGGGTTGGTCTGGCTGCTCTACAGCTTCGTCCTCTCGCCCATCGCCGACTTCTTCACCTTCGGCATTCTGCATGAGCAACTCAGTGGCGCAGACACATGGTTCGTCGCAGCAGCTCTGCTGATGGCGAACTCGCAGTTCAGAGATGGCCACAAATATCAGGGACTGCTGGGCTTGGTCAATTCGTGGTTCATCGGCATGTATATGTTCTACCTGCTGTTCACCTACGGCCTGGTGGCAGCCATCGTCGTGCACCTGATCTACGATCTCTGCATCTTCGCCATCGAATACCTCGACCGCGCTCATGAGCGCTCGCGCTACTGACCAAAGGACACGAAATCAACATCGAAGAGAGTCCCTTGGCGCTAACCAAACTTGAAAGAGAAAGGCAAACAATGAACGGAATCATAACTCCAGTGTTCGTCTTCGTTCTCGCGCTTCTGTTGATCGCGGCAATGATCCTGACCATGCGTATCCTCGATCTCACAAAATTGCCATCATGGATGAAAAAGCGACGCCGAAACACGCGTCGCTATATCTGCCTTGATCCATATTGGCGCCAAAAGGGCCTGTTCGACTGGCTCACCGGCGGACCAAACGTTCAACGGGTTCTGGCCAACCTGCCGGCCGAACTCGAGGAACTGGACGTCAGCGGTACTGATATTGCCAGCCTTCCTGCTCTGCTGCCGTCGGGCTTGAAGACACTCTCGGCAAGAAATTGTCGCTACCTGAAAGGCATCACGGCACTTCCCGATTCCATTGAGGTGCTCGATTTCTGGGGCTGCGAGGCTCTTTCTCAGCTGCCAGAATCTCTGCCGACATCGCTCCAAGAGCTGTACGTAGTGGGCACGGCCTTGACGGCATTGCCAAAACTCCCCAGCGGTCTGCAACAGTTCGACGCTCGCTGCTCATCGGGTCTAGCTCAGTTGCATAGCGACTGGCCGGAATTTCGAATCAGCCCCGAGGCGAACACTGGCAGCCTGCACTGGCTCAATCTCTGCGGCACGCCAGCGGCCAAGAATATCGCCGGCAACTTGCCCGATGTGGTGCTGAATCAGATCAGAACAATCGGTCACGCCGGCTGGCGCATGAACAGGGCTTCTGGCTCCTATCAATTCGCCGGCCAGCCCATGCCGGCCATGCGGATTTACTAATCACGATTGGAGAGCAGCGTTGCCAGCACTCGTTGCTCTTCGATAGAGACAGACGCTCCAAATCACTGGTGCGTCCAACCAAACGAAATGACGAACTAGGCTTTCACACGGCATATTCGCTCGCCCATCTAACGAGTAAATATGAGCCAGAAAGCCTTAAGCAGAGCACGCGAAGCGCCTGAGTATAAGCGCGTGTTCTTAACCCTCTCAGGCAGATTGGAAACAACAAAATGAACACGATCTTCTCGATCATCGAAGCATCAACACTTTCCATCGAAGTCAAAGCTGAGCTCAAAGAACTCGCCCGCCAAATTCTCGAAGCACAAGAAGAAGAGGCCAAGGCGCTCAAAGATATCTACTCTAGCAAAGCTGGCATCAACGAGCGCCAATACAGCAAACGCATGAGCGAGCCCATGTCGGCAGAAAAGCGCAACGAAGTGCTGATAGAGCAGTTTGCTTATCGCAACTGGTTTGCCAATGCAGTTCTTCGCACCAGCGAAGTACGCTGTCTTCTGCAATCTCTGACCAAGCAGGTCGAGACCAAGGTGACCGAGGTAGCACCGCAATGGAAGGCCAGCAACATCGTGGCACTAGTTGCCATGCTCAAGCTGGCCCGCACCAACGACTACTCGGCACCCGACGAGATTTTGTCTGAGTTCGACAAAGTCAGTGGAGTCAGTGGCGATCGCATCCGCGAAGCTGTACTCGCCATCTTCAGCAGCAAGAAGGCAGGCTCGGGAGTCTTTTGTACGCGCAACTTCACCTCCTCCCCGCTGCAGTTCGCCGAACCAAACGCCGCGCAAATGGCGCTCAAAGTCGCAGTGGAGGCGGCTATGCTGATCCGAGAAAAGTGTGAAAGACTGAGATTCAACTTCACTGACGCACGAAGCAAAAACAATCTGCCGCAGTTCACGCAGCGGATGGAGCAAGCGCATGCTGCTGGAGAAGAAGCCAAGATTGCCGCCATCGCCAGAGAGAAGAGCAATGCCGAAGCGGCGTTGTTCATTGCAGCTTCCCTCTATGAAACTGCTCACTGTGAGCTGGTGCGTGTTGTGGCTGAATTGGCGAAAGCCATCAAAGCTGCAGCTTCGGCTGTCGGCGATCACACAACCATCGTTGGCCTCAAGGACATCAGCAATTGCCTTGGCGCCTGGAAATGGCTCGGTGAACTGACTGGATACACCGAAAACAACTATCGCTCGTGCAACCCGAGCAAAGCTCTTGCCGAGCTTGAGTTCGACAGTGCGGCTTACGTCAAGAGCTAAACAAATTGGGCGCTAGCTAGCTACAACGGTGCAAAAAGACAACGCAAAAGAAGCCCTGCCAACCGAAAGAGGATACCCACTATGTACACCATCATGCTCTGTGCCGTCATCGGCCTCATCATTGCCGTCATCTTCGCTAAGCGCGGCGACCGCGAAAAGAGCGATTACATCTTCGCCGCCATCGTCGGCCCCGTATTCGGCGGCGTCGCCGGTATGATTATTGCCGGAATAGTGATCTGCGGCCAGGTGCCTATGAAGAACGTGGTCTTCGGGCCTATCGAACTCGTGGCCATGCGCAGCTCTGACGGTGCCTCCGGCACCTTTGTCTGGGGCTCTGGAAGCATCAGCAACCAAACCACCTACAACTTCCTGCAGCGGAGTGAAGACGGCAGCATGGTACCGGGTTCGGTGCCTGCTGATGGCCGGGTACACCTGATCGAAGATCCGGACCTGAAAGATACGGGCTTCTGGCGCACAACCTTCGTCACAGCCGATACGGCTTCACCGTTGTACAACTGGGCCATCGCCACCGGTGACCGTGCCTACATTCTGCGCCAAGAATTCCGCGTGCCCGTCGGCACCGTGGTGCAGCAGTTCAGCATCGAGTAAGCTGCCGAACACGGCAGTAGTGAGTATTAGATGACCCGGCCTGGTCATCTATGAGTGAGCGTTTTTATGAAGAGTTCCCGGAAGACCTAGTGTTTTCCGGGAGCGCTTGCTCTTCTGTATGAGTGTTTTCTATGAGGGATTTTTTTAGCACCCCGTTTACTCTAACTTATAGTAATAACAGAGTCTTTTTTTTGGCGGCCTTCAAGAGTAAGGAAGACACCCTCGAATGAACGAGAATGTCTTCCTGTTTCAGGCCAGCTACTGTGGTTCAGTTACCGAGAACCAGTTGTGGAGAGACAGTTACTGCGCGCGGACGCGCTGCATCTGGCACAGCGGCAGCAGCGATTTGCCGCCCGGCGAAACCTACTGACTGGCGCCAGCCTTGATGATGAAGCGCGCCTTGAAGCTGTTTTGCCGCGCCGGCCATTCGATTTCGGCGCCGGCAGCGCGCAAGGCGACGAGCAGTTCACGAGTGCGACCCGTGATCTTGCTCTCATCGAGAGGCACGCTGACGTCGCGACCTTCTTCACAGTCTTCGCCCTGACGGCCGACACCGAACTCGTAGGAGAGTTCCTTGCCCGGCTCGGTTTCGACCTGTTGCAACAGCTCCTTGAGCACCTCCACTGCAGCAACGCGATTGAGAAGCGGGGCCTGAGCCACGGGGCTGGCGTACTGGCGCAGACCACTCACCAGACGGTCAGCCCGGACCATGGGGTCCGCGCACAGAGCAACCTGTTTGAGGTGCTCGGCCAGAACAGATTCGAGATTGCCACAGGCCTGGTTGACCAGGCTGGACAGGAAGGAGACGGTGAGTTCGAGTTTGGCTTTCATGATTTCTCCACGAAATGTCATTGATGGAACAGAGCGATGCTGAACTACTGCATCGCTTAAAACCCAAAGAAAGACTGCAAGAGCCCTCGCTTGAACAGCAGCGACAGCACTTGCAGGTACAACCACAGCTACTAACAATCCCGAGCGGGAATGCCCATCAGTAGCCTCGATAACCCATCAGAAACGCGTCCTCGCAGTCGGCGTAGTGATGGGGCAGCTCGCGCACCACCTCGAAACCGAGGCGATGGTAGAGCTTCTGAGCACCGAGATTGCTCTTGCGCACGTGCAGCGTCACATAGCAACGGGCACGGTTGGCCAGCGAGAGGATCATCTCGCGGCCGAGGCCGAGACTACGACACTCAGGCTTCACTGCCACATGAGCCACGTGCAAGCGATCCGCCTGCTTGATGTAGAAAATGTAGCCCACCACCTTGCCGTCCAGCACGCGCACGCGACCAGAGGTGCCCGACTTGCAGCCGAAGCGCAAGAAGTCGAGAAGACTCCAGGGATGAGCAAAGCTAGCCTTCTCGATGGCTAGCATTGAGGGCAGGTCGCTAAGCCAGGAGATTTGACGCAGCGAAGCGTCAGTTTGCACAGCCAAAACTGCTTCCATGATAAGTCCTCTCAACTAGGTTAAAGGCTGACTAGCAGCCTTTCGGCTACAACTTGCTTGTCTTCGCTCTACTCGTCGTCAGGGACGCGCGGCAAACGCACCGGCGGCGGTACCGCAGTGAGAGCGAGCAGGCCGAACAAGACCACGCCAGCCCAGGGGAGCCAGGCCGAGGTCATCTGCGTGCCGATGAGGCACGCTGCGGTCACAAGAATGGCGAACGCTCGCAGACCTTCGTCCGACGGAGAAGGCCAAGCGAAGACGAAGGGAACGGCCGCCCCCAAGATGATGAGGCCGGTAGCAGGCGCGACGAAATACGCGGCGGCACAGCCAGCCAGAAAGATGAGCCAGAAAATTGCTTGAAAAAAGCGACGCATATGTTTCCTTGGTTCAGTGTTGCGAAATCAGTTGGAGGTCACCGCCCATGTTGGCTACACGGCGATCGCAGTTACCCGCAAGGAGGTTGAGGTGGGCCAGGCGCTCACGCAATTCCGACAAAACGGCGGCACAGCGCAGCGGTTGTTCTTCCGGCGCGTTACGCTCGAAGCGGGCAATTTGCTGCTCGGTCAATGCAACAGCGCGGTTAATGGCAATGGCATCGAAATGCGCGTCGCGGAAGTCGCCGATCAGACTCTCGGTGAAATATGACGTGGTTGCTGCCAAGCAAAGCACCTTGCGTTGATGGTCATTGAACTGGCTGGATTTGTACTTGCGGCAGATCATCTGGTGCTTGAGGTAAAAAGCAGCACCAAACAAAAAGGCGATGATAATAGCAGCGAAAGCAGTCATTTCAGTTCCTTGTGCAGTTGTGAGAATTCGCAGTATTGCGAAAATGAAGGGAGCAAAAGACAGCCAGCCTACTACCAAACAGAATTCTGTCTGAATAAGAAGCTAGCGATGGCGCTGATTTTGTGTTTACAGGTCTTGTGGAAAAATCTTTGGAAAAGAAATAGGGGGATAGAACGACCCTAATTAAAGCCCTGTAATAAGATCAATCATGAGTAATTACCCTAGGTACAGGCAGAGACATGGGCGAACATCGCTGGCGCAGTTAGTGCACAACGTCGATGAGGCACTGGCGCGATTAACCGACTCTACGGAGAAGTTAGAAGCAACATGCCTCTAGCGGAACTCTGCAAAAGTTACATCTAAATGGCAGCAAACACAGCTAGCGCAGCGCCACCACCTGCGGTGGCACCAAAACAAAAATACGCTACCAGCCTAAATCGGCCTAGTAGCGCAGAAAGAGATAGTGGAAGTGCAAGCATCAGAGGCCTAAAGAACCAAATGATTGCTCGACTGATAGAAGCATTGTAATAGCCTTTGTTGGCATTTTAAGGGCAATCAAACTGCTCACAACACAGAGCATTTTCAGTAAATAGCGCCGCTTCAACTACATAAATTAGTAGCAAAATAAAAAAAGGAAAAACCACGGTGGTGCCGAAGAACTGTGACAAAGCACAATTCTCCGGCACACCGGGTTCTCTTATTTAGCCAAGCCTGGCTCTACTTGCCGGCCCGGCCGTGAATGAAGACGACAGTGTCACCATCCAGAGTGGCATGGTCGACGCGCCGCGGGCGAGAGTCGATCAGGCGCTGGCGCTCCGCAGGGTCGCTGGGAAACTCCAAGACCTTGACGCCGCCGTCAGCTTGCACCACACCAACCGCCGCCACACCATTGCGCCAGGGTTGTCCCGAGCTATAGCTCAGCAAGGGACTTCCCTCCGGAATGAGATGACCGACCTGCATCCCTCGACGACCAGAGAGCGAAGACGGTGCTTGGGTCTGCGGAGGCTCGACGAAACCCTCGGCATCCATGACCAGATTGGGCACACCATCGCGACCGCCGTAGAAGATCTTGGGCTGGTCACCGGGCTTGCCCTCGCCGCGCAGGCGCCGGCTGATGCCCTTGCCAGCAGCGAGGATGCCGTCGCGCAGCGACAAGCAGAGCACGCCGAGCATCAAGAAGAGAAACATGCCTGCACCAATGGCGCAGACACAGACAAAAGCAGCGATTCCTTTCAGAGTCTTCATATTCATATCCTTCGATTTGTGGTTAGACAGATAGTTAGAAACTGCCGGTAGCTCCGGAACCAGGTTCCGGAGCTACCAGTGACAAGCAGCAATGGCGCCAAAAAGATTGCTAAACCGAGCAACCTCTTTCAGAGCCACTGTCAGCCAGATACGCAACGAGCGAATCAGTCAGTGCTGAAGCCACTTTGTCTTGATAAGCAGGAGTATTGAGCAGAGCCCTGGTTGTGGGATTGGTCAGATAACCAATCTCAACCAAGGTTGCCGGAACATCGTTGCCATCCAACACAAAGAGGTTTCGAGCGTGACTCCATCTGGCTTGCTCTTTGAGCTTGAGCGAAACCGTATCGAGAACCAATTCAGCCAACTTTTGATCGCGGCTGTCGAAGTAGTAGGTCTCTATCCCGCGAATTTGGGATTTTGCCACCGAATTGCCGTGCACGGCGATGAAGACGTCGGGGCAGATGCGATTGCTGGCATCGAGCCGCTCTTGCAGAGTGAGGGTCTGATCGCTGTCGCGAGTCATGTCGACAGTTGCACCAAGAGCCTCCAGCTTGCTGCGAAGCAAGAGAGAGACATTGAGTATCACTGTCTTTTCCTCAACGCCACCAGAAATAGCTCCAGGGTCGCTGCCACCATGGCCAGGGTCAATGAGAATGGTCTTACCCAGCAGTGGTTCATTGATAAAGGCCTGGTCAGCCTGCTTTTGCCCTTGAGCAGTTGACTGTCCCTGCGATTGATGGCCTTGAGGAGCCACGGGCACAGGCAGTTGCCCCGGTGAACGCACAGGCAGATGCCGAGCGCTGATAGGGAGGCTAGCAAGCACAGGCAAAGCCAATGCAGCCGCCAAAGAAGTGGAAGTAGTAACGGCGAGGATTACAGCACTGATGAGCGCTCCTCTGTAGCGGGGGATGGACACATGGTGTCTCCTTAGGTTTCTTGGTTGATACCAGAAATGGTGAGAAGAAAGTGAGTGAAAGAGAATGGCTTCGGGGCCCGATTAGAGCCCCGAAGCCACAGGTTGAAGCTACAGCGTTAGCTGCAGCCGACGGCGTTATTGATTACGCCTTGGTCGGTTCGGCCGCAGGAGCGTCACCGCCACCCGCATCGCCAACAGGCACCGACGTGTCACCGGTACCAGCAGCCGGAGCCTTGGGCTTGCGCTTCGGGTAGGGCACCACCAGCACAGGCGTCGCCCCGGGCTTGTCCACCAGACCCGTTCCATCCCAAACGCCGGTGGCGATCAGGCTGGACAGCTTCGCCTTGTAGCCCGACAACCAAGCAGCCTGCCAACCATCGTTGGTCGACAGACGGCCAGTGTAGCCGGTGGCCTTCTGGAAGTACTGTGCTGCACGAGCTGCCGCACGCGACAGATAGTGCTGGTTGATGTCGAACATGTTGACGAACACGTTCCAGGCCAGCTTCTCGTTGCCGAGCACGATCACGCCGTTTTCGTCGTTACCGTAGCTGGCCTTGGCGCCGAGGTTGTCCGAACCGAACACCACGGTGTACTTCTTGGTGCGCTTGTTGATGATCACCACGATCTTGCCGTGGGTAATGGCATGCGATTCCGGCAGCTTGAGCAACTCCGTAATGAAGTCACCAAACTCCTTCTCACGACCGGTGGCGATGGTGAACAACGGCGGCCGACCGGCGCGACGGATGGTCTTCACCCCCATGAGCGCCTGCGACGAGCTGACCGTCATGAACATGCACAGCTGCGGGTTCTTGTTCCAGGCATCGGCGAACCAGTTGATGGCCGACGGTGTACCCGGGTAGAACACTTCACCGCAGATGACACTGTCGCCATCGGCAGCAGCGTCGTCGATCAAACCCTTGACTCGAGCCAAGAACGGCGACAACGGCACCGTTTCGGAAGGACCCTTGGGCTTGACCTTGTCGTCCATGGAGGGCTGGAAGTAGGTCTCGATCACCGTACCGTCGTTGAGCGTGATCGGGGCGTAGCCCTGAGCATTGCGACGACGGAAGACCAGCGCCTGCTCGGAATTGTCCGCCAGCATGCGGTTCCAGTAGTCCATGAAGTTGGCTGCCACAGCCGGGTTGTGGATGCGGCAGGCCATGTTGGACTGACAGCCCAGACCAGTGTTGGTCCAGTTGGTACTGCCTGTGGTGACATCGGTCGGCACGCCGTCCTTGTTCACCTTCACCTGGCTCTTGTTGTGAGCGATGCCCCAGCTGCCGATCATGCGATCGTACATCTTGGCGCCAGCCGCATGCAGAGCCGCACGAGCCGGAGCGTTGATGAAGTCGTCAGCGCCGGTGTTGCCGAGGATGAGGGTGATGTGCTGCAGGTTGGCCTTGATGTGGTCGACCAACTGGTTGGCACTGAGCTCGTAGAGCGCCGAATAGACGTGTCCGCCATCCGTCGCGCATTCGCTCACAGGAGCCATCAGCAGAGCCGGCACGTTGCCCACCAGCGTCTTGCGAATGACGTTGTTGGGGTTGGCGTAGTCTTCCAGAGCATCGATGATTTTCTGGAAGTCGGGCAGACCATCGGGAGTGGTGCCGATCATACGCGACATCCACTGGGTGGAGAGCGTGCCGCGGGTGAAGGCCACCTCGAAGGTGTCGTCGACCTTGGTGCTGACGTTGACCGCATTGGTCACAGCCAGCATGCCAGGGATGGCGACGAGGTTGCCCGGAGTGCCGCCCATGGCCTGGACTTCGTAGGTGTAGGTGTTACCCACCTTGGCCGTGAAGTCCATGTGGAACATGCGCTGAATCGGCCAAACCGTGCTCGGCTGGCTCTTCCAATCGGCATTGTCTTCGCCTTCGAAGGGCAGCTTGGTGGTGATCACTTCGCGCTTGCCGTTCTGGTCGATGCGAGTGAGAGCCATGCCGAGGCAGCCATCGATTTTGGCAGCATCAGTAAAAATCCAGCCGATCAGGCTGATCGAGTCGTTGCAGTAAGCAGCGGCTACGATTTTGGGGTTCTGAGTTGTCATAAACATGTCCTTTTTGGAATGTCCTGTTGGAGCACTCCGGTTAGAGAATGACAAAGCGCCCAAAGCAGCTAGCTAGCCTGCATTTGGGGAAGAATTAGCTGAGCTGACTCACGCTTCGTCGATTAGAGAAACGGGTTGACAGCTGCAATGAAAGCGCAGGAAACCTACGAACAAGGCAGCTTATGACGCAACAGCGGTTTAGGCTGTCGAGGAGAGAAGTGGATAGGTATGGTGTTACTTTATTGGTTTTGTTGGCTATAGAGAGAAAAGAAGTTGAGAGACTTCTATTGCTAACAAGAAAGGCTCACTAATAGCAATATTTACCGAAGAGAGCATAAGTTAATGACGGCCGTAGTTAAGCCTTATCAATTGACGGGGTTGGCAAACGCGTAGTTACACCATGCTCTAGCGAAGCTAGCTCACAGTAAATCTTAGTGTTCGGCAAAGCTCTAAAAAGTTAGGTTGTCTAGCTAGCCCTTTGCTAAAACAGCGACATTTTCCATCACAGCAGAGAAGAAGTCTTCACCGTTATCGTTGATGATGATGAAAGCAGGAAAATCTTCTACTTCAATCTTGTGCACAGCTTCCATGCCCAGTTCAGGATAATCAATCACTTCTACTTTGCGGATTGAATCTTGTGCCAAGCGCGCTGCTGCACCACCTATGGTACCAAGATAAAAACCACCGTACTGACCACAAGCAGCGCCAACATTCTTGGCCCGATTGCCTTTGGCGAGAGTGACCAAACTGGCCCCCCGGCTCATTAAGATATCAGCATAAGAATCCATTCGTCCGGCAGTGGTAGGGCCAAACGAACCAGAAGCATAGCCAGCTGGAGTCTTCGCCGGACCAGCATAATAGATAGGGTGATTGCGAGTGTATTCAGGCAACTCTTCGCCTTTCTCTACCAATTCTTTCCATTTAGCGTGCACAATATCACGAGCAACGACCAATGTTCCAGTCAACATAACGCGAGTGCCAGGAGGCTTTCCAGCCATACTGGCTCGAATTTCAGACATCGGTCGACTAAGATCAACCTTGATAGACTCTGCACCAAGATCAGTCGGCTCAACTTCGGGCAAGAAGCGTGCAGGATCGGTCTCTAGCTGCTCTAACCAGATACCATCTTTGTTGATTTTAGCGAGAATTTGGCGATCGGCACTACAAGAGACACCGATACCCATAGGCAGGCTGGCACCGTGCCTTGGCAAGCGCACAACGCGCACATCATGGCAGAAATATTTCCCACCAAACTGTGCCCCAATACCAAGCTTGCGAGTAATCGCCAATACTTCTTTCTCAAGAGCTAAATCACGGAAAGCACGGCCAGTTTTATCGCCCTCGGTTGGCAAAGTATCAAGGTAGTGGGTGCTGGCCAGTTTCACAGTTTTCAAAGTCATCTCAGCCGACAGACCACCAATAACCACGGCTAAGTGGTAGGGCGGACAAGCGGAAGTGCCAAGCCCACCAATCTTTTCAGTGAGCAAGCGAGCGAGGGATGCGGGATTGAGAGTAGATTTAGTTTCTTGCAAAAGATAGGTTTTATTGGCCGAGCCACCACCTTTAGCGATAAACATGAACTCGTAAGTAGAGCCCGACTCGGCATAAATCTCAATTTGTGCTGGCAGGTTAGAACCAGTGTTTGTCTCCTGATACATGCTAAGAGGAGCCATTTGGCTGTAGCGCAAATTGCACTCGTTATAGGTTTTCTTGATGCCTTCAGCGATGGCAGCGGCGTCATCGGCGTCGGTCCAGACATGATCACCCTTGTGAGCTACTACTATGGCCGTGCCTGTATCTTGGCACATGGGCAATGTTCCACCAGCAGAAATACTGGCATTCTTCAGCAACTCAAGTGCGACAAACTTGTCATTGGCAGTGGCCTCTTCGTCATCTAAAATAGAGCGCAGCATCTTTAAATGGCTCTCGCGCAGCAGGTGCGAAACATCTTTGAAAGCGGCCTTGGCAAGCATGGTTAGAGCTTCAGGTTTGACCACCAACATCTCGCGACCATTCCACATTTCAACCGAAACGTGTTCTTTACCCAAGAACTTATACTCAGTGGTGTCTTCGCCCAAATGAAAAATGCTTCCTGCGCTTTGCGACATGATTTTTATCTCTCATAGTAATTTGACCTCAATATTCTACTGACACTGCCCGGTCCATATAGATTTTCAGCTGCTTTCTTTTCGTTTTTTCAAATACTTGAGTACTCAAGTATCGGAAAAACCAATCGCCAACAGGACGACAAAAAAGTTTATACCACTGCATATAGTTCGACAGTCAAAAATTTGTAAGTTGTCACTGTTGCACGTCTAGCGGACTTTGGCGTTGTTCCAGGGCAGAAAACATTTGTAGTCCTCTGGCGCTTTGCCTCCATTTTTGGCCACCGCTTGTAGGTAGTCCTCAAGC
>JBIPOV010000065.1:0-35971 GCA_044378815.1 Obscuribacteraceae bacterium (SeqCode)
GAGAGCAGAGGCGACGACCAGTTTCGAACGCAAGGATTTCATATATTTCCAATCAAAAGTTGGGGGTGAGGAAAGGAACGGGGGAGGGGAAAGAAAGAATCGAAGAGTCATTCAGCTCGTCGGCAGTGCCACCGCAAGCAGTGCAGCTCCAGCTCTCGGGCAAGAGGCCGAAGCAGAGTCGCCGGAAGGAGCAGACAAGGCCTGGGCGGTCACCTTAAGCACGTGGGCCTGGTTGAAGGCTTCCAAGATCACACCGTAGAGGCGGTGGGTCGGCATGGCCAACTTCGGCTTGAATTCGAAAATCTTTGCTGTCATAAGAGCTCCTCAAGTCAATCAATCACCAGAAGATATTGATGGACCAACTATTGCTAGTCGGTCCATCTCAGTTAGCGGAGGTTAGCAGCCGGCCGCTTACTTACTGTTGCTGTCGCTGCTACTGCTGCCGCCCAGGCGGTTGAACACGAAGTTGACCAGCCAGATGCAGAGGCCAGCGATGATGGCGGACTCCCAGCTGGCCACGGTGAGGTGATCGGGAAACCAGCTGGCCATCAGCTGCAGGGTGACCGCGGGGACGAACATCTGCAAGCAGTAGAGCACAATCAAGCCGATGCCCAAGGTGCCGATGCCAATGATCGCGGCCAAGATACCAACAAGGAAGCTGACGCCGACGAAGATCACGCCACAGACGAGACCTTGAGGCCAGAGGCCGCCGTGGATGGAAACACCGGGAACGATGGCCGGAAAGGCGTAGGCGAAGAGGAGAGCCAGGATGAAGATACGAGCGATGAGTTTCATGATGTACTTTCGAAATGAAGTTGAAGGGAGGGGAGGGGAGGGAAAAGAAAGGTGAACTAGACTAGCCGGACGAGCCAGCCTTAGACCTAGTCGAACTTGCGATTGAGAAATCCGACGATGCCCAGCGGTTGCAGAATGCCAACCAGCACCAGCGGCAAGCCGCCACTACAGAGCAGACTGACCAGAAGCGGCCACGCCAGCGACCACTGATGAACGAAGGATGCCGCCACCGGGCCCAGGCCGTAGCCGACGCCGAAGGCAATATACCAGCCCAGCATCTTCTTCAGCGGCATGCGCGGGAAGTTGAAGGGACGGAAGGGCAACGGCAGAATCACCCCGAACAGCGCTTGCGCCCAGACGATGCCACCGATGCCAGTGACCAGGGCCGCGGACATGAGGGAATCGGTGAGCAGACTGGCGCCTGCGAAGAGGGCCACGCCAACGAGGCCATTGGGAACTGCGATCAAAGAGCCACCACCAACGATGGCAATGGTATTCATGATGAAGGCGTACAAGTTCATTTTGCTTCCTAAGATTGGTTTGAGAGATTGATTGGGGAGATTGGGGAGATTGGGGAGATTGGAGAGATCAGAAAGAAAAAACCAGAGCCACGGCTGACTCTGGTTCCGATTGGGCTTGCTAGGAAACCTGCCCAGCAACATCCCGCAGCAGCAGGCCGGCCGTGCCACTGTTGATCACATCGGGGTTGGCCATCATGTACGCCCCCATTTTGCTGGCGGCAGCAGCGGCAGCCTCGTGGTTGCCCCGCAGCAGCTCGCTGCGATAGAGCCAGTAGTAGGCATAGGCCTTGGAGGCACCGCGGTAATCCTCGACACCATCCAGCATCGCCACCGCCGACTGAGCAGCAGCGTGAGCGGGAATGGCACTGCCGCAGCGAACCAAGGCTTCGGCCAGACGCACAGTCAACTTCATTGACTTGAGGCTGCCGGCCCCCAGCAGACGGTCAAAGCCAGTCACCGCAGTCTCCAGATGCAGTGCCGCCTTATAGCCGTCCAGACGGATGAGATGGAGCAGACCGAGGCGCTCATGCACAAAGGTCAACTGCTGCAAAAGGCGATAGTTCTCGCCCGGCAAAGCCGCCAGCACTTCGAGCATGGCCAGGGCAACGCTGTAGTGCAGCACAGCTTCATCGGTAGAGCGAGCCGATTCGAATTGCTGAGCCTTGAGGGCGATGGCCTCGGATTGGCTCAAGAGAGCTTGGATGGAAGTTTGATTGTTCATTTTCTGTTCCTGGTGTTTCGGGTTATAACTTGCTAAAAGCAAGGCCAAGCCCTGGCTTGACCCTGCCTCTTTTCTTACTTTGGCGCTGAAGTAGCGAGCCTCCTAGGCAGAAGGCAGAGCAGGCGCGCGGAAGTTCAGTGTCTGGGTTTCAGAATCCCACCATGCCGGCGCCGTCGCCTTGTCGAAAGTGAAGTCGATCTTGGGCCGGCCCATGGCGTCGAGCAAGCTGCGTGCGATGGCACTGGCGTCGAAGGTCGACTCCGCAGGCTCTTGATCGCTTTGCGGCGGCGGAGTGAAGAAGGGATAGTGACTGAAGAAGCTGTTGTTGCTCATAATTTTCTTTCGTTTGGTTTGTAGTCGATTTCAGTAGGGCACTGCTACTGCCTAACTCATTCCCGTGAAGCGCGGCGCTTCATGAGCTATTGCCCGCTGCCGCATTTCCTCGAGCATTGCCCGTTGCCGATCTGCCTCTTCCAAGGCAGAAGCGACAAACTGTAGCTCGGATTCGATCAGACTGGTAGCCATCTGCAGCAGCTGGATGCTGCACTCGAGCCAGTAATTGGCTGCATCGGCAACACGTCGGTCTGGGTTGACCAACGCAACGGCACCTCGTGCTTTCAGCTCAGCGAGATCGCTATTCAGGGATTCATGCACAGCCCGGTAGCCTGAAGCAGTGGCCAGGCGCAGTTTGGCCAGGCCTCTTGCAGCTTCGGCAGCAAAGCCCAAGAAGCAATGCAGCTCATCGACCAGCCGTGGTGACGGCTCGACGCTGCCGGGAGTGGGCCCAAGATTCAGCGCCAGCACTTGCTTCAGCGTGGCGGCGCGAAGATAGGCGTTCTCGATAGCCGACCGCGCGTAAAACCAGGCCTCCATTACATCAGGTCGGTTACTGCCAACGAACCGATGCAGTTCCTCGGTATACGAGCGTTGGAGAGTTTCCAGCGCGCGAGTCGTAAGAAGCGAACGTGCTTCAGCGCGCCGCAGGGCATGCTCTGCCACAGAAGCCGCATCCTGAGCCTTATCGAGAGCGCAACGAAGACTTGAGATAGTTTGCACAATAAACCTTTCAATAGGTGCCGCCGACTTACCGGTGCACTTCAAGCACAATGCCGGACTAACTAATCCGGCCCGATGTAGAACTGCCGACTACAAGTCAGCGACGACGGCCGCGACCCGAACGCATTTTGGGCACCAGCCAAAGGGCAGCCACAGCCGAGCCGAGCAGAGCACCGACAGCGGCAGAGCCACCGAGCCAATAGCCGACAGTGGCCGCGACAATGGCGACCGCGGCAGCGAGGATGGAAAGGTCACGGACGAGGGTAACCTGTCCGCCACCACCACCGGCGACGCCTTCGATCAGCAGGATGGCAAAGCGCACCACGACAAAAATCGCGAAGCCAGCGAGAGCGAAGAGGATGAAGAAGACGATGTCGAATGAGTTCATGTTGTTTCCTAAAGTTGAAGGTTGAAAGGTGAGAGTTCTCAGCCCTGAGGCTGGACGACGGGGTTGTAAACCGGCACAGCGTTCTTGGCCAACAGGCCTTCGGGCCTGAGCACGATGACGCCAGCCGCAACGAGCACGCAGGCTTCTTGAACCGTGAGCTGGTCGATGCGGCGGGTGAAGTCGAAGGCCATGCCGAGCTCGTTGCGGAAGTGACGCAGAGCGTCCTTGACCGTGGCAGCCCCGATCAGCGCAGCGTGATCATCCGCCGCCAGAGCGGAGTAGGCGACCACCTTCCAGAACCAGTGCAGGTTCGGCATGGCGAAGAGGATGGTGATGGCCTCGGCGCTGAAGAAGGTCGGCAGCACCTGGTCGTCGTTGACCGACTCGACGCCACGAACACGCATGGCCAGCCGGTAGATGTTCAGTCCGAGCATCTGCGGGGTGAGCGGCTGGCTCCAGTTGCGGCTCAAGGCGTGTTCTTGCTGAGCGATGGAAGCGATCTGGTAGAGCTGAACGGAGAAGGAAGTGGTCATTCGAGTTCCTTACGCATGGGTGAAATTAGGACAGACGGAATC
The DNA here is from genome assembly GCA_044378815.1 of Obscuribacteraceae bacterium (SeqCode). Lineage (GTDB taxonomy): Bacteria > Cyanobacteriota > Vampirovibrionia > Obscuribacterales > Obscuribacteraceae. Next base: position 4,057 of record JBIPOV010000065.1, read on the forward strand.
AGCAACAGCTAGTGCCGACCTGCGAATTCAGTCTCAGCCTTGCGGCTGAAACATGACGTTGAAGACCAGTTTGCGATCTTTCAGATGCTCGCAGTCACTGCTCTTGAGCAAGATCACACCTTCGATAACCCGAATGGCCATCTCGAAGGCATCGAGTTGTTCCATGGGCTTGTTGAGGTCGTACACAGACGAACGCCGAGCACGAAAGCCAGCGATCACCTCGCCAATGTTGACCTCATCGATCAGGCCACCGCTGGCAGAGAAAGTGGAGATATGGACCACAGTCCAAAACCAGAAGTTGTTCGGCAAGGCCATCAGCAGCTCCACCGCCCCAGCAGTGAAGAATGTGGGGAAAACCAACGAGCGATCGAGCGCTTTCACGCCACGCTTTTGTCGCGCCAAGTCCCAGACTTCATAGTCATTTGGTAACAGCGAGACGTCTTGCCAGTAGCTGCGGTTCTCGAAGGAACGGGAGCGTTCTAGAGCCGCGAGGTCTCGGAGGTCGCGAACAGAAGAGTCAGCTTGATTCACACTTTTTCCTTTTTGCACATGTAGATGATGATGCCCATAGGCGAGAAGGCGAGTAGCGCCACCATCGGAACGGTGAACAGCGCAATGAAGAAATCCATGACTATTCCTTTCACAACACGGCTAATCACGTTACGTTAAGTAGCGGCTCTTCACTCAACAGCAAGCTGTCGAGAAGAAAGAGTTCGAACGGGGGGTGTATTAGTGTTCTAAAGAGTTACTTGTTTTTTCAGGTTTGTTGAGGAGATATAAAATTCACCCTAATTAAAGCCCTTCTAACTAATCAACTATGCGTGATTATGCGTAGTCTCCTGCCTGAGAGCAAACCAGCAAATCGATACTCGCTTGACGACGCTAGCGGAGCGGGCAAAAGCCGTACAGAAAGGCATAAGCAGGCAAACGAGCAAGCTTGCACAGCTAGAGCAAGTACACAGAAGCCAGCCCGCAGCAACAGTCGACGCCACACGTTACAAAGAAAAGCAACTAGCGCAGCGACACCACCTGTGGTGGCACAGAACAAAGAGCTGCACTGCGAAAGCCTTAGCAATCGAAGTGCAGCAATAGAATCGATCCCAAAGACCGATGCGAGATATTTAACACCGCCAGCGGTGCAACGTTCGAGGTTGCATTTGACTACAAGATCAGATCGCTAGAGCGGAATTACAGCTAATCTAGTCGATCAAGTTTGGCAATTTGGGGGCACAAACCACTTATTTTGAGAGGTCTGCCGGCTCACCGGTCATTGACCTTCTTACCCTTAGCTAATACGTCAGCACCACACTTACTGCACTTATAGTAACCCTCAAGTGCAGTGCCGCAAACCGCACAGTCATCATTAGTTTTACTGAGGGAGTCCTCTGGAGCAATTTCAATTACTTTCCAACTACCAGTAACAAAGCCAGTAGCGCAGGCCTGCAGATGCTTAGCTTCGTCTTCGCGATGGGTCTGGCGCAGCAAGTTAGCATAATTTTGCAAGACTTTCACAGTATCAGCATGGCCTGCCCCCTGAACTTTAGTGCGAATTGCCAGGCAGCGCTTGTAAGCATTCTCGGCTTCTATCATTTTTTTGTGGACGAAATAAAGCATGGCAATATTGCCAAGACAAGTAGCAACAGTCAGATGGTCTGGACCGTACATTTTTTCGTAAATTTGGCAGCTCTCCAGCGCGCTTTTTTCAGCGGCACCATAATTGCCGCAATAGTAGTAGCAGCGAGCGAGACTATCAGCCGATTCCGCCACAACCGTATGGTTAGGTCCAAAGACTCTCACTTTAGCCTGATGTACTTGTTCTAACAGCGGGGCCGCTTGCTGGTTACGATCTTGAGAACCTAGCGCCTTTGCTAAGGCTTCGAGAGTGAGACAGAGACGATGATCTGTTTCACCAAATGACTGGGCGATTTCAACACCCTTAGCCAAGCGCTCTTCTGCTCTCGCCCAATCACCGCCGGCCAACGCTTCTTTGCCAGCTTGATAAAGTGGCTCCCAGAGAGCCATTGCTTCATCCGCAGACAAAACTCTAGGCGCTACTGGCGCTGCCGCTGGTGGCTTCAGAGCCTCAAATCGACCGGTCTTAGACCACTGCCGAGCGGTAACGACTGCAGGAGCGGAACCCTTATTCTTCAACTTGAGAATGACATCGTCATAGGTGGCTTGTAGTTTCTGCACGTCCGGATGCCCTGGCCCAAGAATGCGTTTCTTGATGTTAAGTGCCTTAAGAAGAATTGGCTCTGCCAGCTCCTCTTTCTGCATAACCACATAAAGCAAGCCAAGGTTCGCTTGCATACCAGCCATATCAACGTGTTCAGAACCGAACACCTTTGTATAAATCACAACCAGTTCCTGGGCCATCGGCTCAGCGTCTTTAAACTTCTCTTGAAACCACAAACATTCGCAAAGTCGCTCTAAAGACAAAGCGCGCCGGCGATCTGTCGGGCCAAACTCTTTGCTTTCCTCTAGGGCTGCATACCAGAGGTTTTCGGCATACTCGTACTTGCCCTCTGACTGAGCTTTCTCGGCCGAGTTCTTATAATTCTGCCAGCGATCTTTCATTGCCAAGATAGTACGCCCAGTAGACAATCTAATACATAGTTACCACTCTTTGCCGAGATTTCACCGCTTTTCAGCTATTCGTAAAGTAAATAGGCACTTGGAAATCTTTATTTGACGGCCAGAACCCTTGATCAAACTGGTTAGTTCTTAATAAACTAAGCATTACATTCTGGAGGCGGTCAAATGGACGAGGAAAAAAATTCACCAAGTTTGAGTGAACAGCTAAATGCGATTCCGACGCCTTCCACTGTCAAGAATCCAGGTTCCGGTGCTATTGGTAGTCCGGGCCGAATAACAAACTCTGGCATGGCTTCACAGTCGCCAGGGCGAGTAACAAACTCTGGCATGGCTTCACAGTCGCCCGCCCAACCAGAAGCGCAGCAGCAAGGCGGGGATGTGCCCCAATGGATGAAGAATTACGCTTCTTATCAGAACAACGGCACCCCAGCACCAACCTCTAGCAACAGTTATCAGACAGCATCACCAGCTGGCGACAGCTCTCAGGGTGGCGGCTATCAAATCATAATGGTTGTCATGATCTTGGCTTGCGTGGCTGTCTTTGGCTTCCTCTATATCAATAAAGACAAAGTACCATCCATGCCGCCACCAGCACCTGGTATGCCTGGCTCTGTGAGCAGCCCACTGACTCCGACAACAAGCACGCAGACTTCAAGCTCTAACCCTTTGCCAGCGTCTACCGTTCAGCAGACAAACCCGGTACCGCAATTTAATCCGGCTGCAGCACCGGTTCAAGGTCAACCAGTGCAAGCAGTAGATCCCAACCAACCTCAGCCTGCTGCAGGAACAACCTATCCAGGTGGCACTACCTACCCAGGTGGTACGACCTATCCGAGCGGTACAACCTACCCAGCCGGAACAACTTATCCTGTTGGAACTCCAAGCGGTACTCCAGCAGCAACCCCCGACCCCAATGCCGTGCCAGGAGCAACACCAGGAACAGCTCCTAGTACAGCACCTGGTGCAGTACCGGGAGCGGCTCCAGTTCAATAGTTGGCAGAGTTAATCAAACAAAAAGCACGTGACACCAAATGCGAGGTCACGTGCTTTTTATTTAAAGGCATCCAAAAACTGCTCTACATTGCTATTCATGGTTTTTGAGTCATAAAGCACTTCATACTCGATCGCCACAGCTTTAAAGTTGACCGGATAAGTAAAGAGTGACGGTTGCAACGGCACAGTCTTAATTGTAGAGGTAGAAACCAAATGCGCATCTCCGCCCATGACAAACTTCATGCCTTCAACTCGGCGGGATTGACGATTTAAGGTAAAACGCAAAGGCACCCCAGCTGTTTGAGGCAGGTCTAAAGTGCGCTGCAGAATATGGCAAGCTTGAGAGGCCAAACCATCAACTTCGGCCGTCAATAGATGACCACAGGCTCCACCAGCTTTTGGCACCAAATGACCATTAGGCAAGAGTTCGGCCAAAACAAAGTCAGTACAATAACGGCCGTCGATCACCGGAGAAGCGACTTTCAATAAGTGCTCAGCGGGAATCCAGTCAATATCCTTGCCATGGTTCCAGGTGGGGTGATGACTGATCCACTGCTGATAAGGCATCGCCAGACCTTTCTTGGTAATGTTGTTAAACATAACCACACGCCAGGTCGGTGCTTTTGCTACCAGATAAATTTGGTCATTGCCAAAATTTATGCGCACAGCCTTGCTGGTCAAATAGCTCTCAGCCGCTCCGACCAAAGCCGCTGACTGTTTGAGATAAAGTGCCTTTTCCGCCGCAGCAACAGAAGTTGTGGGGGCGCAGAAAAGCAAAAAGACGCCAAGGGCTCCAAACAGTAGCCACCTGCTCTGACTCAATAAGTTCGAATTTGCTGAAGTCGACTGGGGAGGCAATCAAATTTCCCTATTTATAAACAATTGGACAAAACTAGCAGAACTATTATCACACCACCACTTCGGGGTTTGATTTCTCAAAAGCTAGCGCTAGCTTCAGGCAATGGTGAAGGGTGTTTTAGGCTTAAAAACTTCAAGCAGCTTGAACAGCAAGCCTGTACGCGGTTAGGTTTACTTGCCATTTATTCCAAATCTACTAGCCAAATACTTCCAGCCCCAATTATCTAACTTCACCCCAGCTATGTCACTGCCCAATCGGAAGGTCTTTCGACCGACTGGTAAATACAGCTATCAACCGCAAACCACAGGAAACCCATATGACCCCTCAACCTACTGCCAATCTGTCACTACAGGTTGGTGCCAAGGTGGCTATTTTGCAGCACAAGCACCTCAAATGTGCCGCCCATGGCTTTGTACAGTTCATCAACGGCGCCTACATCTCGGTTCGCCCCGAAGATGTCGAACCTGTCGAAAGCGATGCCTGCGAACATACTTTCGAACTCTACCCCAACGAATTGCGGGTCGTGGCCAACTACCAACATCCGCGCTTCCAGCTCGGTGCCGTAGTTCGCATCAAGCAAATCGAATGGCTCAATGTCGCTCCCAAAACCCACGGCGTTGTCATCGGAGTTGAAGCCGAGCGCATTCTCATTCAACCAGTGGGCGCCCACAAGAGTGCCATCATCTCGCTGCGCCCGGAAGCGCTTGAACTGGAAGGCAATGAGAACAATCAAAGTGCTCAAGCCGTAGCCCAACAATCTTCGATTTTAGCTGTTCTGGCTGCCCTAGGTGGTTCGGCCACCATTTCTCAGCTGACGAGCCTTCTGGCCACCCAAATCGGACTGGGCAACAGTGCTGAGCTCGAACAACAACTAGCGATACTGGCCAACCAGGGTCAAATCGCCTTGAGCGAGAACCGTGCCACTGTAAGACAAAACGGCGTCGCCCCTAGCGTTCCCAAGCTCAACCAGGACGGCCTGAGAGAAGCAATTGAGCAGCTGGAAAAAGCCAAAGAAACCCTGGCCGAAGCAGTGCGCCAAGCAACCCTGGCCCTATGTCGCTAGGGTACAGCTAGTGCCTATATTAGCTAGCGCTAATTAAACTAGTTGATCTAATTTCTATGAGCCCTCTGATAAGCCATCGGAGGGCTCAAGATCCTTGCCTTGTGACCCTTGAGCCAATTAGGCTCGAATCATATCTCTCTCAATCTTCTAACAGGCCTTTAGCTATCAGCATCTAAAGCAAAACACTCTTTCATCGCTCGTTAGCTCCTGCACACGCAGTGCATGCCAACCCTTTCTCTTTTTCCACCTGCTATCAGCGGGTCTCTTTAACTGGAGGAAATTATGATCAAACCAACGGATCTGCAGAACATTGTCTCCGCCATCGTTGCCCTCGATGCCGCGCAAGATAAGCTCTATTCCATCGCCGGCGGCAGCATCGACAGCGGCAACGCCAAAGCTGCTCGCATGACCAGCCAGCAACGCCTCGACTACTTCCGCTCGGATGAATTTCGCCACTGGGTAGCCTGCGAAAGGGCTGCTGGTCGGCAAGTTTTCTGGCTCAAGGACGTCGACAAAACCCAGGGCGCCGGTGACATCTTCACCTTCTTCTTCAAGTGGCGGGCCGACAACGGCAAGTTCACCGAGAAGCAGCTGGCAGTGATCGCCAATTACTTGGAACAACGCCAGAACCAGAGCAACGAGCAAGCTCAGATGAGCTGGCCGGCGCGCATGCTTGCGGGTATCAAGAAAGTCTGCCAGAGCATCGGCAAGAACAAGCCGACCACTGACCTCGGGCCTCATGAAGCTCTGCGTCTGTGGCTCAACAAGGAAGCCGGTGGTGATGGCATCGCCATGATGGACTTCTGGAGCAACATCTACTGGCCCAGCCAAGTCGGTCTCTCCAGGGCCGAAAAGCTGGCCCAGGTGACCGCCTTCGCGCCGCTGTATGCCAACAAGGCCTACCCTGGCGTGAAGGAAGAAAACGAGCTGCTCACCTCCATCGGCGTCACCGTGGTCATCGTCTCCAACGGCGACCAGGAGCTGGCAATCGCCGTTGCCCCGGTGCTCGGCGTCAAACCCGAAAACGTCGTGGGCTCGCACTTGATCTACGACAAGAGCGGCATGTCAACCGGTGTCAACCATAGCTACGAAGTCGGTGGTGAAGAATGGCACTCGAAGCCGCAGCCTGGTAAGCCGCTGAGCTTTCACTACTGGCTGCACGTCAATCGCGCCCGTTTCGGCTGGTCACGCATCGACGAACGCAAGTTCGTCATTGCAGGCCGCGACGGCGACTCCGCCTCCACTGACGGTGGCATGATGATACTGATGCACCCGTGTGCCATCGGCAACTTCATGATCAACACTCCGGATGAGCCGGCGCGCCTGGAGAAGTTCTTGGCCGTGGCTTCCAAGTACGGCTGGACCGTCGGTCAGTTCATCACCCTCGACCACAGCCCGTCCAAAACCGGCTACCGTCCGGACTGAGCCCCGAGAACTGAGAGCCTAGAACTCACTCTAAGGCAGAGACTAAGTCCCACGCACAGCAAAAGGGGGGTCAGTTCACTTAGAACTGGCCCCTCTCTTCGCTTTCTTTGAATATTTCCAGCTGCAGAGCTGCTTACATAGCTTTGAAGACATTTTTTTGCCTCTTTATCTACGGCATCCTATAGTAAAACCGAGATAGTATCAAATCCACTTAAGAATGGCTGCAATAAGGGCTGCTGGCGAGTCTGATTTGCTATGATTGCCCCATGGAAACTACAAAATTGAGAATGGCAAAGTCAAAACTTTCCCCCGTGAGAGCAAGCCAAGCCCTGTGTGCTGTGGCCTTGGTTTATTCTCTACCGTTTTTAGTGGCAAAAATTGGCCTACCAGTCTCGGCGCAATCAAGCAACCACAAACCAAGCCATACGGGCAAACGCCCCTTCGACTGGCCTACTAGTCACGATGCTCAGACAGGCCAAAGCAAGACAAAGCCTGAAGCCATGCCCAAAGCCCATGCCGTAGCAAAAATTGAACCCACAGTAAAGTTCACCAAAACACCCACACTCGAACGCATCGTTATCTCAACAGATAGATTGTTTGACCCAGACCAAACCACAATCATGCCCGGTGGTGAGGCTGCACTGAACAAAATAGTTGAAAACTTGAGCCGCTGGCGTGAACATCCAGTGGTGATCGAATGTCACACCGATAGCTTTGGCTTCGACACCTACATTCGCAAGCTCAGCCAAGAGCGAGCAGAGCGCCTGCGCGTCTGGTTCTTACAAAGGGGCTTACTAGATGATGTTCAAGTTACTGCCATAGGTGTAGGCAAAGGTCATCCCATTGCACCCAACCAAACACCGGACGGCAAAGACAATCTGGTCGGCATGGCCGCCAATCGGCGCATAGAAATTATTGTGGACAAAACTAAAGCCGTCGAAGTAGCGGTGCTAGATCCCATTCACCAATCAATCGAAGAGCCATCAGATACTCCACCTCCGGCTCCTATTGCCGAAAAGCAAGACTGGATGCCGCCTGACGAGCGCGATAGCGGAGACCTGATTAGAGAAGCCGATACAACAAACTCTGGCAACCACGAGTCAAATCCTATCATCGACAGCCTACCCACCCAAGAAACGGCGCAAAAGCCCAGGGGCACTCAAGACTCAACCTCACAAGCAGCACCAGCCAAAGTAAACACCGAAGAGCAGCAAAAGCAGCACGAATGGGACCACAAAGAGTTTGGGGTCTGGCGCGAAGACAGATAAACCATTCAGTCAATCACAAATGCTAACCGTGAGACCAGAACAATGATTCTTCAAGAGTGAGACAACTAGAATTGACCAGTCGCAAAAGCTCCAGGGCTTTGTCATACTTCTCGCGATTGTCTGGGAAAGCTTGCAACAAGCAGCCGTGAAGCAAGCTATCAGTCTCAATACAGAATCTGATTTTGGCTTTCCATGATTTCAGAGACTCAGCACTGATGGGTTTATCCAGGGTCTTCTCATACTCAGACAACAAACTCTCAACCACTTCTCTATTAGCACTCATGTAGCTAATTAGCTCTTGAGCTATGTCAGCATTGAGATAGGCGAGCATGCGCAAATAGACGTAAAAGGAAATTTTACCGGCCTGGGACAAGCTAGCCTGAGAGCTAGAGCTATTCTCGCAATGCAGTTTGTGCTGCATTATCAAATTCATACCGTCTCGATAACTGAGCGCGCCCGACTCAATTCTTCTAGCAATACTTGAGACCACAAACAGCTTTTGTGGAGGCAAATTAGAATAGAGATAAGGCATATCAGCCAGACCGCGACCGCTTGTTACAGCGGCAGTGTGATAGGTCTGAACATCTTCAACGTTAACTAATTCTGCGTCAATCAAAAGACGAGACAGAATGCGACTGGTTTTACTTAATGCCTGCGAACTGACTCTCAACTTGCTCGCTTCTTGCAATGCATCAGCCAAAACAATTTCGCCTTGCCTCAAACGCTTCTGAATTTCGAGCACTTTATCAACAGTTGCTTGTTCCAAAAAATCGAAAGAAACAATCGCTTTACCAAGGGGAAGACAAGCTGAGTTAGCGCGCTCTAAAGCCTTGTCTACTAGCTCAGGAGAAAGTAGACCAGCCCCCTTAAGCAACTCACCAAGGCGAATGCCTTTGCTATCTTCGCAATAGAAACCAAGGGTCAACAAGGCGTCGTTGAAAGACCATTTGCGACGCTGCACAAGGGCAACCACTGCTTGACACTCATCCACAGTGAGGAGCTGATCGCTTAGCATCCATTGAGCTTGAACACAGGCCCTAAGAACGACCGGTGAAATGATTTCTTGAGCCACCAAAGCTTGACCGAGCGGACTGCCTGTCTCTCTAGAAAAACGCAAAGCTCGGTCGACTTCAGCAGCAGAAGTCAGCTTTAGCTCTGTGACAACCTCACCCAACATCAAAATCGGCATTTGACAATGCTTATCCATGTACTAGAACGATTACATTATCTTACCCATTCAAGATCTATGTGTCTCAAACTAACAGATAAATTACAAGCGGCGAAGAGAGATATCAGCGCAAAGAGGCAAAAACCCGGTAGCAGAGGCCGCTAATGCCGCCAATTGCACTCATCAAGACGAGCTTGGCAACAAGCTCGGTCAGCGACGGCATGCTGAAGACCAGGCCAAAAGTGAGGCAGAGCATGGCCATGATCACTGTGAAGATTATCGCCATGCCCCTAGCACCGAGAATGAAATGCCCGCGCAGGCTTTCCCAAAAAGACTTGGCAAAAAAAACGGTGCCTGAATCCCCGAAAGGATCCAGGCACCGCCGGTGACACCACGACTAAGCTAAGGGCTCAGCCCCAGGTCATTGCAACAGCAAGGAAATTGAGCGATTCCGGCCTCTTAGTTTAAAGCGTTATACCCTGCTGCTTAAGCAAGAAGGCATACTCGAAGGCCACGTCTTTCAAGGCATCGAAACGCCCAGACTTTCCGCCGTGCCCCGCGGCCTCTAGCGATATCTTGTAAATCAGCGGATTGCTATCAAGCTTAGTGGCCCGCAGCTTCGCTATGTACTTCGAAGGCTCCCAGTAAGGCACCTGACTATCGTAGAAAGCAGACTGCACAAGCATAGCCGGATAATGCGCCGCCTCAATGTTTTCGTAGGGTGAGTAGAGGCGCATGTAGTGATAGTCATCCTCGACCTTGGGGTTACCCCACTCTTCGAATTCGGCCACGGTGAGTGGCAGAGTTTCGTCGAGCATGGTATTGATGACATCGACGAAGGGCACGTCGACGATGGCGGCCTTGAACAAGTCGGGGCGCAGATTGAGCACCGCCCCCATAAGCAAGCCACCGGCACTGCCGCCTTCGATGCTCAACTGCTTGCGACTGGTGTAACCCTTGTCGATCAGATGCTCTGCGCAGGCAATAAAGTCGGTGAAAGTGTTCATCTTCTTGCGCAACTTACCGTCATCACGCCAGGTCTCGCCCATGTCGCCGCCGCCGCGAATATGGGCTATGGCATAGACATAGCCACGATCAAGCAGACTGATCCGAGCACTACTGAAACCCGTGGGGATGGTAATGCCGTAAGAGCCATAGGCATAGAGGTGGCACTTGCGGCTGGCGGTGAGGTCACCTTTGTAGACCAAGGAGACAGGCACAAGAGCGCCATCAGAGGCGGTGGCAAAGATGCGCTCACACTTATAAGCAGTGAGATCATATCCCTTCACCTCTTGAGTCTTGAGCACGGTAGTGCTGCGGCCTTCGAGATCGTACTCAAAAGTCGAAGGCGGCGTCACCATCGAGTTGTAGCTGAAGCGATAAACCGCCGTATCAAACTCGTGATTGGCCGCACCCGAAACAGCATAGGCTGGCTCGGGAAAGTCGATGTAGTGAACCGCACCAGTAGACAACTTCTGGATGCGAATCTTACCGAGGCCCTGATCTGTCTCGAAGACAATCAGGTAGTCGGCGAACACATCCACACCCTCGATCTTGACACCGGGCCGATGTGACAAAACTTCCTTCCACTTGGACGGCGAGCGGGCGGGGGCCTTGAGCACGCGGAAGTCTTTGGCTTGCTCGTTGGTGAGAATATAGAAGTTCTTGCCGTCATCGTCGACCTCATAGGTGACCATGTGCTGCTGAGGCAGAATCTGCTTGAACTTCGAGAGCGGCTTGTCGGCTCGAATATAGGCCGCCGAAGCTGTGGTATGGCTGGAGGTGTTGAGATAGATGAAGGCTCCAGTGCGCGTCTTCGAGACGTGCACACCAAAGAATTCATCCGGCTCTTCACAAACAAGCTCATGCCCCTTGTTGCCGACCTTGTGCCGGTAGAGACGGTTGGAGCGCTTGGTGACAGCGTCTTCGCTAGTGTAGAAAAGAGTCTTATTGTCGCTGGCCCAGACCACCGAGGTGACGCGCTCGGCCGTGGAAGAAAGCACTTTGCCTGTGCGCAGATTCTTCACAACCAGGGTGTACTGGCGAAAGCCCTTGTTATCGTAGGTATAGGCGACGAAATTGCCACTGGGGCTGAAGGCCACCGAACCAAGCTGGAAGAAAGAGCTGCCCTCGGCCAAGACATTGACGTCGAGGATGATCTCTTCGGGGCTGCCCTCTTCGACGGCACGGCGACAGGTGATGCTGTACTGCTTGCCCTCCTCGGTGCGAGAATAATAGAACCAGCGACCACGGCGAGCCGGAACAGTCTGGTCGGCTTCCTTGATGCGCGAGCGCATCTCCTGGTACAGAGCCTCTTGCAGGTCGACAGTGTCAGCCATGTAGGAGAGGGCGTGAGCATTCTCGCCTTCCAAGTGCGGAATCAAATCGGGGTCCTGAACAGGCAGATTGCGCATCCAGGCGTAGTCATCGACCACATCACGGCCGTGCAGGCGGACCACGTGGGGCACTTTCTTGGCCACAGGAGCAGCAACAAGATTGACGTTAACGGCGTTGGGTTTGTTCACTGAAGTCATGGAATTCCCTTTCATTACTTCGCAGTATTTCAGTTAAGCCTAGCAGCTCATGCACTCTTAAGCTCAATCTCTTCAGTAGCCCTTCTTTGCTACCCAAATTCAGCTCTCCAGAATCTACTCAACCACTCACTAGCTACGCCAGCTTTGATACCGCCTGCAGTAGCATCAAGAACTTGCTATGAGGCCGTCTCTGTTTTGACAAAGACGGCCTCAACTTAACTATGAATGGCTGCTGAAAAGAACTTAGAGCCCTAACTGTCTAGCAATTAGCAGTCGTTGAATCTCAGAAGTACCTTCGCCGATTTCGCAAAGCTTAGCATCGCGCAAGAAACGCTCAGCTGGGAAGTCAACGATATAACCGTAGCCACCGTGAATTTGTACGCAGAGGTTGCAAACCTTTGAAGCCACTTCAGAAGCAAAGAGCTTGGCTTGTGAGCCTTCCAAAGTCACACGCTTGTGATGGTCTTTCATCCAGGCAGCATGATAAAGCATCAAGCGAGCAGCACTAAGCTGAGTAGCCATATCGGCCAAGTAAGCCTGAATCATTTGGAACTTACCAATGGGCTGACCGAAAGCTTCGCGCTGTTTGGCATAACTCAAGGCGGCATCAAAAGCGGCTTGACCGATTCCAAGGGCTAGAGCACCGATGGAAAGACGACCACCTTCAAGGGTTGTAAGGGCCTGTTTATAGCCTTCACCTTCCAGGCCGATCAAATTCTCTTTGGGAATTTTGCAATCTTCAAAGGTCAAACTTGCTGTGGGGGAGCCGCGCATGCCCAATTTCTTTTCTACCTTACTGACAAAGAAACCTGGTGTGCCTTTTTCTACAACAAAGGAAGAAATACCTTTGCGACCCTGACTTTTATCAGTCATAGCCATGATTATGGCAACGTCGGCATCGGTAGCGTTGGTGATGAACTGCTTAGTGCCGTTTAAAACATAGTGATCGCCTACCAACTTAGCGGTGGTTTTCTGAGTCGCAGCATCTGAACCAGTACCTGGTTCAGTCAAAGCCCAGCAGCCAATGTATTCGCCAGAGCAAAGCTTAGGCAGGTACTTTTTCTTTTGCTCTTCGGAGCCAAAAAGATAGATTGGATTAGTGCCAAGCGAAATGTGAGCAGCATAGCTCAAGCCAGTGGAGCCACAGGCGCGACCAATTTCTTCTACAGCAATTACATACGAGCGGTAATCGGCACCAGCGCCGCCGTACTCGGCACTGATGGGAAGACCGAGATAACCAAGTTTGCCTAGCTCTTTGAAATTCTCAATTGGAAAACGAGCGTTCTGATCAACCTCATGTGCCTTTGGGGCGATTTCACGAGTGGCGTAATCGCGAATCGCTTCTCTGATAGCTTGGTGCTCCTCGTTGAGAAATTCACCAAACGGCATAACATCGTGCTCGGTAACTGAGGTGCTCACGTCACTCTCTCCCATATAAACCATTTATCTAATGCAATTCTCATTGCAAATCTTAGCGCCAATCATAGCGCCAATCAGCCTATTTAAGCCCAAACTTAAATGATAGATAGAATTGTTTTATGCTGTCGCTAGCTGGCGAGGTAACGCTCAATCGACTCTACTATGCGTTCCGCGGCATGACCATCACCAAACGGATTGACAGCCTGAGACATTTTGGCGTAGAGATCGCTGCTAGACAAAAGCTCTCTAGCACCAGCCACGATGGTCTCTTGGCTGACACCGACCAGCTTGGCAGCTCCGGCTGCCACCGCCTCAGGACGCTCAGTATTGGTCCTCATAACAAGCACCGGCTTGCCAAGGGCTGGAGCCTCTTCTTGCACTCCGCCAGAATCAGTAAGAACGAAATGACAACGTTGCATGGCGTGCACGAAGGGCACGTAATCAAGAGGCTCCACTAGGTGCAAGCGATCGTGACCAGCGAATACCGGCTCAATCGAATCGCGCACCACTGGGTTTTTGTGAATTGGATACAGCACCTGTACATCGGGAAACTCATCAGCAATTTGCCGTAAAGCCAAAGCAATCTCATCCATGCCCTGACCCCAGTTCTCTCGTCTGTGGGCCGTTACCAAGAGCACCTTGGCTTTGTCAAAATCAACTTTGCCGTACAGAGTAGGGTCAATTTGATCAGCCCGCAACCGGCCAGCAGTGTCAAGCAGAGCATCAATCACAGTGTTACCAGTCATGAAAACATTGTCGACAATGCCTTCCTTCTTTAAATTCTCTACAGCCAGGGCTGTCGGGGCAAAGTGCAAAGTGGCAAGCCTGCCAGTCTGGCGCCTGGCCATTTCCTCGGGAAAAGGATTATAGCGGTCGTTGGTACGCAAGCCAGCTTCGACGTGGCCAACTGGCACCTTTTGATAAAAGGCAGCGAGGGCAGCCGACATTACCGTAGTAGTGTCACCTTGAACCAAGAGGAGATCAGGTTTATCTTTTGACAACAGCTGATCGACGCCATTCAACACACGCCCAGTTAGCTCAGCCAAAGTCTGACCGTGCTTCATCAAGTCGAGGTCATAGTCGGCCTTGACATCAAACCAGCGCATCATCTGGTCGAGCATCTCACGATGCTGAGCAGTGATTGCCACCACTGGTTCTAAACTCTTTGATTGGCGAAGAGCATGCACCACAGGAGCCAACTTGACAGCTTCCGGGCGCGTTCCAAACACACACATAACGCGCTTTTTCATAGTCATATATTCTATAGCAAGAGCTGTCTGTTAGACTAATTTGCTATCTGACTAAAAAGAAGACGATCAATTTAAGTAGGGGACGCTGTGGACGTTATCACTGAAGGAACTATCAATCAAGATGAACCGGTGGCCGACGTCGTCAATGCCGTTGCAGCAATTAAATCTTGCCAAACTCCGATTTTGCGCATTAATGACAATCAATCAGATTTGCAGGGACGGATTTTATTTTCAGCTGGTGGTTTCATTGTCGGAGCGCGCATAAATGTCACAGGGGAAAGCGGATACGGGGCAGTGCGCAAACTCTTAATGGTGCGCGATGGAAACTATGCCATTTTAGATCCTATGCGCAAACCTACCGCTGAGCTAAACCAGGCTCTATGGCTTTCTACCACAAAACTTGTTGCCCTTTTGCCCAACCTGCCAGAGGCATCACAATCTATTTTAGATGCTCATCCTGAGCGTATTACAGAGAGCGCAGCTCGACCAAAAACTGGTCAACTAGATTTAGCACCAATAATGGCCGCAGTAGGTGCACCCAAAGATCACCCCGTATTAGACCCAAGTATTGCAACACACATAGAAGAAGAATCGAGACAAACAGTGGGAAATAAACAAGCATCACGTAAATACAATGAAGGTAGATGGCGCACCATCAAGACCTTAATTCAACTGGCATTCACACTGCTAATCGTAGCGGCCATCATGCTCAACAGCGAGTCGGTCTACGGAATAGTCTCGGCCGGCCTTAAGACAGTTGGAATTGACACTGACTTGTCTAAATATATGACACCACTAACTCAGGGTATCGTCATCAAAGCGAAAAAAGACGTAGAGGCCAAAAAGAAACCAAGCAAATGAGCAATGGCTTTGACCGCGCCCTGTCTTTAACAATTTCTGACCTCAAGCCTCGCTTGGCTACTAGCCTGGCTATTAGTTTAGTGCTTAGTTTTTCTCTAAACTACCAGCAAGCTTCGGCCCAGATGGAAACAAGCGTTGGCCAGAACCCAATGCTCCAAGACCCTAACAGTAGCCCCAATAGCAAACCAAATCAGAAAAAAGCTAAAAAGAGCAAGGTCTCAAACCAACCACTCGACCCCAGCCTTATAACCGGAGCCAATGGTCAGCTACCTCCACCAGATGCCACGCTGGTTCGAGAAGTAGTTAGCAGTGAAGGTATTGAGCGCGAATTTTACGTACACGTACCCAAAGGCTATGACTACAATCGCAAGATGCCGCTAGTCATGTGCTTTCACGGCGGCTTTGGCCTAGGCAGCAGAATGGATGCCCTTACTGGTCTCGATGCCATCAGCGATCAGAATGGTTTTCTTCTTGTTTATCCGCAAGGGATCAACAGACACTGGAATGATGGCCGCAACATCGATGGACACGATCGCTATAACGATGTGCAATTTGTCAGCGACATGCTAGAGCACCTTGAGCGACGCTGGAACATAGACCCCAGCCGCGTCTATGTCACTGGTGTTTCAAATGGTGGCTTTTTCAGTCAATACTTATGCCTCATGCTTCCTGGCAAATTCGCTGGTTGCGCCTCAGTCGGAGCCACTTTGCCAGATATTGTACACAGCAGAGGGAGACCAACGAAGCCTGTATCGATGTTATACATTTTGGGCATGAGCGACCCGCTGGTACCCTTTAACGGCGGCCCTATTCACTACAAAAGCTTCCGCGATAGAGGCAGTGTAATATCAGCGAAAGAAGCCACCCAATACTGGGTGAAGGCCAACCGCTGCCAACCGAATCCGCGCACCATTGACCTGCCAGATGTTGATCCTAATGACGGAACCCGGGTCAAGTATGCCCAGTTTTCAGGCGGCCTCCAGGGCAGCGAAGTAGCGGTCTATGGTATCGAGGGTGGTGGCCACACTTGGCCCGGGGGCATGCAATACTTGCCCGAAGGAACAGTTGGCAAGACTTCACGCGATTTCAGCGCCAGTCAAGCAATTTGGGATTTCTTCAAGAACCACACTTCGGCTGCCGGTCGCTAAACACATATAGCTATTCAGCCCTGCGGCTTACTCAAAGCTCTTGAGCAGAGGCAGAGCTTTCTTCAACCTTTTCTCGTAATCGGGCTGTAAAAGCACATCCGGTACTCTCACATCTTCTAAGTTTTTGAGCTGTTCAAGCATGTCGATAGATTTTGATTTTAAGTCGTGGCAAGTGCTCAAGTCAATCATCTTAAGATTCTTCAAAGTCTTAAATTGGGCAATGTCTGCGTCTGTTAACGGATTCTCTCTTAGTGTCAACCGCTCCAGCCGAGTCAATTTGGCGATGTATTTACACTCTTCTGCTCCGAGCTTGGCTTGATCAACTTCCAAAGCCTGCAATTTATCCAGCTCAGATAGTTTTTTTAGAAGCGGTACCAGCTCCGTCAACCGAGACACCCCAAGAACTCGCAACTGAGGCAGAAGCTTACAGCGCGCTAACGCTGCTCCAGTCAAACCGAAATCATCGACGCACAATTCATTGACAGCGACCAACCTATCTAACGAGACGACGTCGGAAGCCTTAAGCTTAGTGCCCTTCAATTCCAGCCGACGCAACCTAGTAAAGCCTTGCAAAATTGGAAAAAGCTTTGCCGGTGCTTCCTTGCTATCGTTAAAACAAACCTCACAGAGTTCCGTCGGGCGAAAGAACTTCAGTAACTCAGGGTAGGCCCTTGCTTCTAGCGAAACACTCAAGTGCATATCTTCATTGGTGGGCATGGCAATAGAGCCGCGCGCCTCTTCCCTCTTATGAAAAGGTGGAACAGAGGTTCTATGGGAGAGCCAACCCAAATCAAATTTATCGGGAAATTCGAAGACGTGAATCTTTTTACCTTCTTCAAAAACTGACCTTGAATAAAATCCTTTATGAGTGGCAAGATATTTTTCAATACCTCTTGCCTGAATGGGCGTAAGTCGTTTTTCTGCTTTAATATTGCCGGAATCAAGCGTCGCGATTGCGTCTATCGTTTGAGCAGCACGAACACCTTCAACCACGGTCTTAGTAAAAACTGTAGCGTTCTTGGTTTTACGCGGCTCGCTATAAATTGTAAGCGCTACTACACCCACCAAAACCATCACAACAATTACCGCAGCCAAGCCAATAACAAGTGCCCTCGCCTGATTGCGATTGGCAGCATCGGCTCCGGAGTCAGTCTCGCTTTGACCAGAAGTTAACACCTGAGTCTTAGAATAAATAGCTTTGCGCCGGGCCGCCTCCGCCACTGCATACGGTGCCATACCAGCAGAGCCCGCGGCACCGCCAGCGCCGGCAGCACCTTGCCCCCGTCTAATCTCGCCGCGCTCTAGTGCCAGCAATTCGCTGGCAACATCAGCCAGCGAATCATAACGAGCATCCGGCGCCTTTGCCAGCAAACGCGCCACAATCTCTTCTAATTGGGGAGGAAAAACAACGGGCTCTTCGTCTTCTTCCAAATCTAAAGCTTCAGCCATAGTCGGAGGCACCGCCGACTGATGCATGGCAGTAGTCTCTACGGCTGTCTTTCCGAGCAAGGGCGGACGACCGGTCAAAGCCTGAAACATAGTTACACCAACTGAATACATATCAGTGCGATGATCTAGCTGCTGCCCCGAACATTGCTCTGGGCTCATGTAAAGCGGGCTGCCAAAAACCTCACCGGGTCTAGTTAAACCCTGACCAAAACTACTATCAAAAGAGGACAATTTAGCAATGCCAAAATCGACAATCTTCACTACCGGTGGGGCATTTTCTCGACCATCACTAAGAAGCATAATATTGCCTGGCTTAATGTCGCGATGAATAATTCCACGATCATGGGCATAGGCAAGGCCGGCACAAACCTGCCGAAATATCGGTAAGGCCTCCTTAACGGGCAGGCGATAATATTCATCAAGGTAGTCGGCCAAAGACTGGCCGACTAATAAATCCATCGTGTAGTAGGGCAGGCCCGCCTCAGTTTGACTCATGTCATAAATGCGCACGACATTAGCGTGATCAAGCCTGGCAATGGCTTGAGCCTCAATGCGAAAGCGCTTCCACACTTCTTCTGAGACCTGCTCTGAGCGCAGAACTTTAAGAGCCAAAACCTTGGCCATCATCAAATGCTCTACTTTATAGACAAAGCCCATGCCGCCCTGACCAATAAAGTCGAGCACACGATAAGTACCACCAATGAAAGAACCAACTTCCAAAGTGCCTTGTTTGCTAGCGTCTTGATTGAAGTCAGGCATAAAACCAAAAAGAGCTTTCTGAATCGAATTATAGGAGCGCAGGGCCACCCGAAGCCCCATGTATTGTCTCACCAAACTCAAAATTGGAGTAGTTCAGATTTCAATTTAGCTTCTAGTTAAAAACTGATGCTCCTGAAATTAGCGTCTAGGTCTATCTGGGTCGGTGGCACGATAGAGATCTTTGATACTCATCCAGCGATCGCTGGCCTGACCCCATTGATTAGAAAGTCGGGCTCGTCCTTTAGCGGCATCGTAATCTGTCACTGAAAGCATATGCCCTTCAAACTCTCTGCTCTTGGCCATGCGCGGATCTTTCGGCAGACCGGCGCCCAAAACGCGGTCAGCACCATCAAGACCGATAATTGCGGGAAACTTACCTTGCTCTTTCAATCGAGCTAAACTCTCAGCCAACTGTTTTTCGCTCGACAAAAGCACAACATCTTTAGCGGCCTCAGGATTGCGCTTCTGACTGGTATCATCTGTCTCTGTCATTTTCTGATTAACCATAACTACGCCAGTCTCACCAGTCAGTCTCTTGATCTGAGCTGCTACTTCAAGGTCATCAACTTGAGGTGCTCTCAACTTTTTGCCATCGGGATCACGTACTTCTCTTCCTCTAGCGTCATAAACACGCTCACCATTGTCTTCTTCACCCAAGCGTCGACCGCGCTTGTCTCGATTCTGGTACTGCACATAGCTTTCAGGCTTCTCTTTACGCTGGTGAATGTCGTTAGCCAAAACATTGTTTAAGACTTGGGTGGCATAACTACGCTCTCCATCAATAGGCTGACCCATAATGCTGCCGGGACGCGGCTGCAAACTGGCCTTATCTATTTTGATCTCCTTACCATCGGGAGCAACCCATTTACCAGTGGTGGCAGCTTCAGCAATGATATCGGCAGCTTTACTCGGGTTGCGAGTAAAGAGCCGCTCTTGTTGCGAAGTTAGAGCACAAGTGTTGTATTCACCTTGATCTGTTTTAGTAGGATCGCCAGCGTGAAACATAATATTCTTAGCCAGCTGCAACCGTTTGCCCTGCGAAGTAACGTCAGTGGGACTATCGACCATTTTGGCAATTGACTCATAAGTTTTAGCCACTTCCTCTTTCGAGACTTGACCAGCATTCATGCGCCCTTCCAATTTCTCCATATCTTTTTTAAAGGTCGGGGCATACTGATATTGCTTACCGTCATAGATACTGGGAAAGAACTTGGTCATATGCTTCTCGGCCAAATCCTCCATAGCCTTGCGCCCAGCAGCAAGACGCTCATCGACGCTCGTAGGCTGATCAGAAAGCCTAGTTGCATCAGTTGACTTAGATAAATCTATGCTCCGGTATGGGTCTGGGCTAAAATCCAAGTGAGTCACTGAGTCTTCAGGCATAACCCCAGCGATTCGTTTGTTATCCCCCGGCGTGTTGTTTTGTCCGCCCAATTGTTTATCGCGACTGGTATTGTCGCCGGGTTTTGATAACGAAACAAGGTCCATTCCCGGAGCTAAGCTAGAGGGCTCGTCCGGCTTCGTAAAATGACGCTCACGGCTAGCGTCGCTATCGGTTTCTCTCATATTCACACTCTTACTAATTTGAAAGCTGGCGGCAACAGCGTTAAAAGCTGAGTTCAACATAGTTGCCAATACATAAAAAAGACGTGAACATGCTCGAAACAATAATTTCCGGGCAAAATGTCAGAGGGTTACAATAGGTACCAAGCAGCATAGATTAGGGATTAGAGGTTCAGAGTGTCAGAGTTTCAAGACAGCGACCAGAAAAAAGAAGAAGGAGTCGTCGCAGACCCAAAGAAGGCCCGCGTGCGCAAGCTCAGCCAGACCCAAGAGCTAAAAGCCATCACCCTCGACCCGCGCGCCTCCAAGGAATCCCGGGAGCTAGCCCGCCAGGTGCAGGAAATGCGTGACAATTCGAAGGCCCTTGGCATACCCACCGATATTCTTGACCAGTTCGCCAACAATGCCCTTTCCAGTGAAATTCAAGCCACACAAGAAAGACTGGCCGAGCTGCCCGAACAAAATCAGTCCGGCCAAAATCAGCAAATCAAAGAGCAGGCCGACTAACCGCCGCCAGTGGGCGATTAATAGATAAGCTCAAGTTTCATATGTTAACTGCCACTGTTACTGTTTGGCCGCAAGGGCAAACGGATAAGGGATAATTGCGCTCCAAGGTAATGTAGTTGGCGATTTGGAGTTAATTTATGGCCCGGGTTGTGCTCGGAATGTTAGGACTAGGGACCGTTGGCAGTGGCGTTGTTAAGCTTCTGGCCCAACACAAGCACTTACAACTGAAGAAAATTGCAGTGCGTGACTTGGCTAAAGAGCGAGCCACTACCACCACCTGTCCAATCACCACCGATGTCAACGAAATCATCGACGACCCCGAAATTGAAGTTTTAGTAGAAGTCATGGGCGGTGAAGAACCAGCACTTACTTATATCAAACGAGCCCTAGAAAAACGCAAACACGTCGTCACCGCAAACAAAGAAGTACTAGCCAAGCATGGCCCCAGCCTCTTTGCCCTGGCCCGCGAAAAAGGCGTGACGATCTTCTTTGAGGCTTCTGTAGCTGGCGGCATACCATTGATATCGACTATCCAGCGAGGTCTTGGCGCCAATCAGTTCAAGGCAGTAACAGGCATTCTCAATGGCACAACCAACTTCATTCTCTCCAATATGGAAGAAAGAGGCCTAAGCTATGAGACCGCTCTGGCCGAAGCACAAGCTCTGGGCTTCGCCGAAGCGGACCCATCGGCTGATGTAGACGGACACGACGTCGCCTACAAACTATCTATTTTAGCTGCGCTTTCATTCCAGCGTTTCGTCAAACCAACAGATATTTATCGCCAGGGCATCCGCGAAATTACCCCTGAAGACTTAGCTCTAGCCAAAGAGTTCGGCTATCGCATCAAATTGGTGGGCACCGCTCGCAGTACTAATAGTGAAAAAGAATCGAATATAGAGGAAAAGTCACTAGCCGTGCGAGTGCACCCAACTTTAGTACCCCTGAGTCATCCGCTAGCTGCTGTCTCAGGCTCAAACAACTGCATACTTGTCACCGGTGACGCTGTCGGCGAAATTATCATGGTCGGCCCTGGCGCTGGCAGCCTCCCCACTGCATCAGCAGTAGTGGGCGACATAATCAACCTAGAAAGCGCCTTGAAGCTACCCGACTTTGCTAGTTACTTCCAACCTAGCATAACCAGCCAGTGGTCAAACACAGCCTCATCTGACGACTGGGTAAGCCCTTACTTCCTGCGCCTATCGGTAGCTGATACACCAGGTGTAATCGGCACCATCGGTACAATTTTTGGCAATCACAAAATCAGCATTCAAAGCATTATTCAGCGTGGTGTTAAAGACGGGCGGGCCACCATCGTCATTCTCACCCATGACGTGCGCGAAGGCGATATGAATGCCGCCTTGACCGACCTGAAAGAATGCCCCTTCCTCGACTCGGTAGCTAGCGCCATACGCATTTATAGAGCAGGCTAAAAAACTTTATGCAATCAAAAGTCAAAGAGCAAATTCAAGAACAATACAACTGCCCAGCCACTTGCAAGAAAACCGGTCTAATTGAGAAGTACAAAAGGCATCTGCCGGTCACAGACAAAACCCCGCTAATTTCGCTGGGCGAGGGCAACACCCCCTTAGTTCAAGCTAGCAACATACCAAAGCTGCTGGGCTATCCCCAGCTCAAAATCTATTTCAAACTAGAAGGCCTAAACCCTACTGGCAGCTTCAAAGACCGGGGCATGACCCTGGCCATTTCTAAAGCAGTCGAAGAAGGAGCACAAGCGGTAATCTGCGCCTCCACCGGCAATACCAGTGCTTCGGCCGCCGCCTTTGCCACCAAAGCTGGCTTGAAGTGCTACGTGCTGCTACCACATGGCTATGTCGCCTTAGGAAAACTAGCCCAAGCCATACACTATGGCGCTCAAATCGTGCCGATCAAAGGCAACTTCGACCGCGCCCTAGAGCTGGTGCGCGAACTGGCTGAGCAAGCGCCTGTTACTGTGGTTAACTCGATTAACCCCTACCGCCTGGAGGGTCAAAAGACAGCGGCTTTCGAAATAATAGAAGCCCTAGAGCGCCAGCCCGACTATCTTTGCATCCCCGTAGGCAATGCTGGCAATATCTGCGCCTACTGGCGCGGCTTCAAGCTCTACAACGAATTAGGCATTACCGCACCTAGCAATATAACTCGCATGCACGGCTTTGAAGCAGAAGGTTCAGCAGCCATAGTGCGCGGCGAACCAATTAAGAACCCAGAGACAATTGGCACAGCCATTCGCATTGGCAATCCTGCTAGCTGGCAAGAAGCTGTGCGAGCCGCTTCTGAGTCAAAAGGCAAAATTGACTCGGTTACTGATGAAGAAATTTTGGCAGCTTACAAAATGCTGGGCACAGCCGAAGGAATTTTCTGCGAGCCATCCAGTGCCGCTTCCCTGGCCGGTCTAATCAAGCATCTAAAATCAGGCATAATACCCGGCGATGCCACCGTCGCGTGCATCCTGACAGGCAATGGTCTAAAAGACCCAGACACCGCTCAAAAAGTAACCAGCGTCGACCTCACCCCAGTAGATGCCGAAATTAGCGCGCTGCGGCAATCCATCGGACTTTAGCTGGCCGTTAACGAGACTTTGAGCAGCGGGAGGCAAATATAAACAATATGGCACCATTGAAAAAACTAACAATGCGCCTCCCCGGCAGCACTACGAATTTAGGGCCGGGTTTCGACACGCTCGGCTTGGCTCTTTCGGTCTATACAACAGTAACTTTCGAGCGGCTACCAGCAAAACGAGCTGCCGGTCAGAAACTGATTAACCTTATGGGACCAGCCGCCCAAAGCCTTCCAGACAACGAAGACAATTTGATCTTCAAACAATTTTGCCAGAATTATTCAGGACCAACCGACGATATCGCTCTCACCATCGAAACAGATATTCCACTAGCACGTGGGCTTGGCAGCAGCAGTACGGCCATTCTGGCCGCCCTCTGGGCCGCTCAAGCTTTTAGCAGCAGTGCCGCCCCCGACCGCGATCAAATACTGGCCAGCGCTGCTCGCCTGGAGGGGCACCCCGACAACGTAGCCGCTTGCCTTCTTGGGGGCTTCATCGTTTCTGGATACAGACAAAAAGGTAGCCGGGCCATCTGCCAGCGCCTAACCTGGCCGGAGCAATGGCGCACCTTGGTGGTTGTTCCCCCTTACGAACTGTCTACCCAAGAGGCTCGTCGAGTACTTCCCCGAAGAGTAAATATGGCCCAAGCAGTGAAAAACCTGCAACGCAGCGGCCTCTTAATTGCCGCAGTAGTAAACCAAGACGAAGACACCTTAAGGGAAGCACTGCTAGACGAGCTTCACGAACCATACCGCATACACCTGGTACCAGAACTTCAAGCTCTGCGTCGCGACCTGGCCCCAATGCCAGCATTAGGCTGCGTGCTAAGTGGGGCCGGATCATCGAGCCTGGTAATTGTGCATGAAAGACATCATGCTGAAATAAAAACTTATCTGCACGACTGGGCGGAAAAGCGTCAGCACAAGCCACAGATACTTGATTTGAGCGTCGACACAAAAGGATTGCAGGCCCAGTATGAATAATGTCAAAACCTCAGTACTGAAATTCGGTGGCACATCAGTAAAGAACCTGGGGCGTATTCAGCACGTTGCCGAAATTATTCGCGACCGACTTAGAATAGGCAGCGAAGACAAGCAGAAGATTTTGGTAGTGGTCTCAGCCATGGGCGACACCACAGACTATCTATTGAAACTTGGCGCTCAGTGTTCCCGCAGCCCAGACAAACGCGAGCTTGACTCACTGCTTTCAACTGGCGAGCAAATTTCAATCACATTGCTGGCGCTAACTCTAAAAGAAATGGGCATAAGCGCTCGTTCTTTCACGGCTCCACAGATTGGCATATTCACTGAAAAAGTACACAGCAAGGCGCGCATTGTCGACATCAACAGTGACAACCTCAACCGCGCCCTAGTCGACCACGACGTTTTAGTGGTTGCCGGTTTTCAGGGTGTCACTGCCGATGGTGACATAACCACTTTAGGTCGAGGCGGTAGCGATACCACAGCTTGCGCTCTGGCAGCGGCAATCAATGCCGATGTCTGTGATATTTATACCGACGTTGACGGCATTTATACAGCCGACCCCAATGTCATTAGCGAAGCCAAGCTTTTGAAACGGGTTTCGTATGGCGAAGTAATCGAAATGGCTCGCCTGGGCGCCCAGGTGCTGCACCCGCGAGCGGTCGAATTAGCACGTCAATACAAAGTGCGCCTGCGCGTGCGCAACACTTTCAAACCAGAGCACGAAGGCACCATAATCGACCAAGGCGCTAACGAAGGAGAAAACGTGGAAATTTATCGCAGCATAAGTGGTGTAGCAGTAGACAAAGATCAAGCCTGCGTAACTATTATGAACGTGCCAGACAAGCCTGGCATTGCCGGAACTATCATGCAAGCCCTGGCCGACAACAATATTGTCATCGACATGATTATGCAGGCCTTCCACCCTACAGATGGCCACAACAACATCACCTTCACAGTGCACAGCACCGACTTGGCCCAGACCATAACAGTGTTGGAAGCAATTAAAGGCGACTTTTCTGCCACCGCTGTCATTGCCGACGAAGATATCGCTAAAGTGAGCTTGATTGGCGCCGGTCTAGCCGGTCAATCAGGCATAGCAGCGACAGTATTCAAAGCCTTCGGTGCAGCAGGCATTAACATCAAAATGATTGCCACCAGCGAAATGAAATTGACCTGTGTGGTCAGTGGCAAAGACGCCGATAAGGCTAGCCAAATCATGCACAGTAGCTTTAGCGACGACTAATATTGGAAAGCTATTTCGGCAGAAGTAACTTTCCAATTTTTATTTCGAGCGCGTCTTGATCGAGACCGCCGACAACTTCATCAACTTCATTGCCTTCGTTGTCGAAAAAGCAAGTCTTGGGAATTGCTTTGACGTCTAGGGCCTGCTTCTTGTCAGCACTGGCCTGATCATCAACATTGAGTCTTTCGAAATCTACACGCCCCGCATACTTGGCCCGGGCGGCTTCAATTATTGGCTCATACTCTTTGCAAGGGCCGCACCAAGTGGCGTAAAACTCAATGACTCTCGGCTTGCTTGAAGCCTTGATATTGGCAACAATAGGCTCCATCTTCTTAATTTTCTGCTGCTTATATGAGTAATCAACCCACTTAAAGGCAGCACCAAAGACCACAACAAAAGAGACAATGCCAATCAGGCGGGGGTCTAATTTAAACTTTTCCTTTTCAATAATTGCATCATACCTGGTATGGCAAAAGCGACACTTGCTAAAGCTGGTGCGGTCTTTGCGATCGCAATTAGGACAAGTCATCATGGGGTCACGCATATTGAACACTCACTGGCTAGATTCTTGCGTACAAAAGTCATCAACCGATGGGTAAATTTCACCCTTAAACTTTCTAATTTAGCAATTATAGCGAATAAATCAACCTATCAGCGCGGCCTCTACAGTTAGGCCTGGACCAAAGCCCAACATGACACAAGGAAATTTGTCGTCTTGCTGAAGCAATCTCCGCAAAATAAATAGCACCGTTGGTGATGACATATTGCCATGCTCAGCAAGTACCTCTCGAGAGACAGAAAGCATAGCAGCATCTAACTGTAAGCTATCTTGAACCGCTTGCAATATACGCGGACCACCAGGATGAACAGCCCAACTCTTAATATCACGGATAGACAGACCCGACTGCGCTAGCCAGTTTTCCAAAAAAGCAGGCAAATGCTGCTCAATTAAATCTGGCACCTCAGCAGACAAAGTCATAACAAAGCCATTGTCACTGATCTCCCAGCTCATCGCCTCGGTACTGCTTGCGATTACAACTGATTGAGAAGACAAATACTGCGGTCGGCAGGCTCCTGAGGCCTTGCTGAAAATAGAAGCAGAAGAGGCGATACCAGATGAGACCGAAGCAGCCGCGACGGAACCAGCAGAAGCTCTCACAACCGCTGCCGCAGCGCCATCAGCGAACAGAGCGTTGGCAACCAGCCTTTGCGCCGACCACTCATACTGCATGTGCACAGAACACAGCTCCGCAGCGCAAACCAAAACCGTTGCACTAGCATCAGCGCGGCAGTAGGCATCAGCCACCCGCAAGGCATTGAGCGCGCCATGGCAGCCCATAAAACCAATATGAGTACGCTGGCAATGAGGCAAAAGCGGCAGATTCTTGATCAAAGCCAGGTCAAACCCGGGAGCCGCGAAACCAGTGCAAGAGGCCGTGACCAAATGAGTAATTTCACTATCTTCAACCTGGGCTTGCTCAAGGGCTAAGCGACAAGCAGCGAGGGCCAGGGGAGTAATCTCAAGATTGTAGCGAGCCATGCGGGCGGCGGTTCCCGGCCCTCTATCACTAGAGTTACTCGGTGAGGGAAACAGAGTTCTATCAATTGAGTTACTTGAATCGCCAGAGCTGTTCTTTCTGGTGATCACGGCCAGCGAACGATTCTCAATCTCGGTGCGCTTGTAGAGCATACGCAAAGAGCGACCGCGCTTCTCATCACATTGAAAAAACTCTCGAGCCTGGTGGCAAGACTGAGCTTGGCTCATACGACCAATTGGAGATGCTGTGCCAATGGCCAGTATTCTAGAAGTAGTGATTTGTTTCAATGAATTCATTTGCTGGCGACACTCTGTTTAGGCTGGTGAGTAAGACTGGCAGCAACGGCTTGCGCCAGTGCGGGGAAAATTGAGATCGCCTTTACGACTGCCCGTCGCGACAGCGGATTGCGCAGGCTATAAGCAATTAAACGACTCCTCAATTGACGCTTACTTACAAGCCTCCCGTGCACCTGCTGCCACCGGGCTGCCAGGTCATCCCCCCAGCAATCGATGGCTACAAGAGCCAGAGGCACAAGCGCTTCTGCCGACTCTAGGGCCCAGGCAATACCTTCTCCAGTCAGTGGCTCAGGATAACCGCAAGCATCGCCAATGACAAAAATCCGTTGAGCTGAGATTTTGCTGCGCTTTCTTGTGAGCGCATCGGTTCCGTGCCAATGACTGCAGGCAAACGGCTCTAACGGCACAGGCAAAGGCAAATGGCACTGAGCAAGAACCTCAGCCACAGCTGATGGCAAACTCTCTTGCTGGCGCACGAAAGAGCGGTCTAAAGCACAAGCAATGTCAATGGCATGGTTCTCTAGAATAACCAAACCAACATAACCGCCCTGATGGCACGCCATATAGATGCGGCCGGGCTGATAATAGGAATTAATTGAAGTGGATGGTGCAATAGTGGTGCCGCAACCGAACCTGGCATTAGCCGCAACGCTTGAGACAAATTGTGGCAATTGATCGAGAGCGTGTCCATTTAAGCCATCAGCGACAATAGTGATTTTGCCCTCGATTACTTGCTCTACACCTTGAGCAATAGCTTGCAAACCATGCTGTGCAATCTGCACACGACAGAAGTCCTCGGTACTTTGACAAACCCTGGCCGCCACTCCTGGCAAGAACCGGGCTCCCGCAGCGACAGCAGCATCAATCAGGGCGGTATCGAAATAGTCTCGCGATAGGGCGTGACCGCCAGGCACTTCAACGGTCGCGCTGAGAGCACCCTCAAATAGCTGCAATTGATTCAAGGGAACGGCACCAGACTGTAGCAAAATGGCGTCCAGTCCGGAACGTTGTAACACTCTTCGGGCCGATTGGTTAATGCAACAACCGCAAACTTTAGAGCGCGGGAAATGAGCCTTATCAAGCAAAAGCACTTTCTTCCCAGCGCGAGCCAAGCGCAAGGCCGCTAACGAGCCGGCGGGGCCAGCGCCAATAATCACAGCATCATATGTTTCAGAGCTAACGAGGTTCATAATGATCAGCTCCGCGGCGCCACACGAGCAACTGTCTGCAAGGGGGGAAAGACTTTACCACAAGAGAATTGGGGCCACTGCCAATCGTTCCAACATCTAGCATACCGGCACGCCCGGCCATATCAAGAAACTCAGCGGCCGTATATGAAGCATTAACCGAGACCGGCCCATCATAATGCACAACCGCCGATCGGCTCAGAAGACGAGTAGCTAACCAAACAGAGCAATACGAGAGCTCACTGCGTACCAGATCATTGACTATCACCTTCAAACGAGCAGCACAACTCATCTTCGCCAAAAGCGCAACCACCTCATCTGGATCAAGATGATGGGTAAAGAGGGAAGTCATAACCACGTCAAAGCCAGACGGTAACTGATCTTCCAAAACATTCAGAGGAACAAACCGCACATCAGCCTTCTTCTGCAGGGCATTAGATTGAGCGTACTTGATCGCATCTAAACTAATATCACTGCCGACAATCTCAAGAGCGAGCCCAGCCTGTTTAGCCTTGTGATACAAAGCGATGGGGATATCTCCGCCACCAGTGGCAATATCAAGAACACGCAAAGGCTTAGCAGCTATACGCGCATCGTCTTTTATTTCAGCCCAGATAGAAGCAGGACCGAGGCTCGCTTCATTGAGCCGCGCCAGACCACGCAGAGCAGCGGCATGACTCTCGTAATCGAGACTTGGATCATCCATTAACTCTGGTACACGGTTGCGCGCGATCATGAAAGAAACTCTAACCCCGTTGCTCGAAAAGATAGTATGACCCAAATTCTATTTTAGTTGTGCCGATACCACAGCTTAATTTGCTTGTCGCAAATCGGCTAAATGGCCACACGATATAGAAAGGGCAGTATCATTAACTAAAGGCATTGCTGGAGATTGATTAATTCGCATGGTACTAGACTACACATGGCAGAAACACTTGGCCACAGTAATCCTGTTATCGCTCTCTCCCTCCCTGGCAGAATCAGCCATGGCGAGAGAACAATGGTTTTTTCAAACCTTGCACACTGGCTCTGGCGCATATAATTACTCTGTCACAGAAGACGCTATCAGAATAGAAAACACCGGCAACGGTGGAATTGCTGTGGCTTCTGCCCCCACTTGGAAAATTTCATGCTATCGCCCTGGTGACAAACTAGAGTTTATAACTGACCTGAAAAATTTCGACCGCTCCCTTATTTTAGCTATTCTGCCTACACACTCGACACTTGTGGCAGCCAAGCCACAATCGACAAGTGAAGAATTGCTCAAAGGACTGCCTTGCAATAGGCTCAAATTGGGGGATGGCTCAATATACTGGATCCCTAAAGGGATCAAAGGGGCACCACAAATACCAGAAGTAATTGCACGGTATTTCAACACTGCCAATATTTCGGGCATACCGATCCGCATAGAACAGCCCGAAAAGAAATTGACTGAACAGCAGAAAAAACGAGATATCGAGAGGCGCAAGAAATCTGCAGTTCCATGGCTCAACTTCTCACGCCCAAAAAGCGAGACGAGGAAAAGGATCACAATAGAATTTATTGGCTGGAAAAAAGTACCTTACAAGGCGTCCGATTTTGAATATCCTAAAGGCTTCAAACGCACAAAAGACCTGAAGGACGTGGTTATTTCTACAGCCTACAGAAATGACCTTATTGACATTGCCAAAGATTTCGCTTCTGAAAGCAGTGAGGAGCAGAAGCAGAAAAAGTCAGCCGGCAAATAGCCCGCAGTGGCAATGCTAAATTTAGACTTGACCAACGTCTGCAATATTCAGCAACTCACTAGTGCTCAAGAGCGCCAATTCGCTTTTCATGGTTTTCCAGCATTGCCTCAACGTTTCTAAAAAACGGAGAAAGAATGTTGGCGAGATCCGAAGGGATCTTCTCGACCTTGGCCTCGATTCTATCGAGCCGAGCTTCAATATTATCGACTCGACCTTCCAGAACATCAAACCGAGTTTCTAATTTATCAAACCGAGTTTCTAATGCATCAAACCGAGTTTCTAATGTATCGAACCGAGTTTCTAATGCATCAAACCGAGTTTCTAATGCATCGAACCTAAGATCGACTTGGCGAAAATTCATAGCTGTCTCTTTTCGGTGCAAGTCAAGCTGATTAGCGAGACTATCGATTCGAGTATGAACTTCCGAAAAGGAAGAACGCATTTCGAGTTGCTGAGATTCTAAAGTAAGTTTCATGCCGCCACCCCCAAAAGAAAGACCAACAGCAAACCGCTGTGTATGTATATACGAAAGCGAGCGACAATAAGTTCAATGCACGAAATTATATCAAGACAAGAGGCCAGTTACGACATTTTCTCGTCCCAACCAAATTAGCAATTTCACAGCCGCTTGATTGACTTGGCCTTCAGTAAACTATTCGGTGTTTTCGGGATGGCGCTTCTACGAATGCGCCTTAACACGCGAGTTCAATCTCGCAATTCCATCTTGTTTGGTAATTTTTCCAGCGCGAATATCAGCTTGAACCGCTAGGGCAAAGTCTAAAATGTCTCTAGTAATTGCCACAGCCTGAATCAGCACAGCACCAAGAGGGGTAATCGACTCTCTCACTTGCTCTAAAGCCTTATCTAACTGTTCCGTATTGATAACCTCAGCAGCCAAAAGTAATTCGCCCAAACGAGCCGAAGGATGAGACTGCTGTGGGTGCCAACCCAATTGATCGAGGGCCTGGTCAAGCAATAACCTTTCGCGCGAACATGTAGCGATAGCCAGCAGCGCCAACTCAAACTCGAGATTGCCATCCCGCACGAGAGATTGGGCCTCAACGGCAGCCTGCAAATCTTCTTTGGTAATGAAACCGGACATGATCAAGACTTTACCGATCATTTGACCAGTATCTTGAGAGATTTCAATTGCTTCCTGCAAATCTTGCTTGCGCAGCACACCAGCTCGCGTTAAAAGTTCGCCGATGCGTACAGGTTTTGCTTCTGCCATGTTTAGTACTCCATAAGACTCTTTTACCAACCATTCGGTTTTTAAATCTCATATTCACAATATGTTTTCACTGCAGGGTCAAAATCGCAAAAAAAGTTCAAAGTAAGCAGCCTGCCAGTTGTAGCGAAGACGCATACTAACTTCTATAGTATAAAAGGCGTTTTTCGGTAAGTTGTCACTGTTGCACGTCTAGCGGACTTTGGCGTTGTTCCAGGGCAGAAAACATTTGTAGTCCTCTGGCGCTTTGCCTCCATTTTTGGCCACCGCTTGTAGGTAGTCCTCAAGCCATTTC
>JBIPOV010000132.1:0-10794 GCA_044378815.1 Obscuribacteraceae bacterium (SeqCode)
CGCAATCTTGGACTCCCTGACCTCATGAATGCAGTGAAAGCTTAATCCTCCGAACCGCCGTATGCGGACCCGCACGTACGGTGGTGTGGCAGGGAGAGACCCGTGAGGGTCTCCCCTATGCCAATTGTTGATTAGTACAAACATCTCAAACATCTGGGCGATATTATTCAGCTGCTTGAGCACGAAGCTAAGAGCGGCTTCCCTAAAGCATAAGCTCATATTGAAGTTGCTTACTAAGGTCAGCGGAAGATCTAAGCTTCTAAGCCAAGCCAGCCACCTTCAATGAGGCCTTCCGAAATAGCGTCACGAAATGTTCTGGTGGCATCGGGAAGGCTCTTGGTCGGCACTTTGATTGTCTTCAAAATAGTGCCACTTTCCAGTTCGGCAAAGTTTATTGTCCGGCTATCGCGAAAGTCGACTGGGTCGATTGTTTCGTCACTGACAGTGATGTTAAAGCGATCTGCTAAGAGACCTGTGGATATGCCGGTGCCTTTGAGGGCTGTACTTAAGTCAACAATGGTTGTTAGTTCCGTCATCTTTGTTCCCTGAATATCAACAAAAGTTATTGTCCATGCGACTGCTCGCTTACTCAGTATAGAAATGCTGTCAGCTCAATTTGCTGTTGATTTTTTTATGACTGCTCAAAAGCCTGATTGCAGGCTGTAAAACAGCGATGCATAAAAACGTAACTTCACAGAACTTTGATGTAGCCCAAATGTAACTACTTCTTCACTTGCAAGATGCTAGTGCCAGGTGAAGCTTGCTTGCTTTTGAGAATCGCTCTGTACCGCGATCATAGAGCAATGCAAGCGCTCTAGAATGCTAATTGCCGTGCTTCCAGCTCTAGCTTTAGGGCTGCGATTTGCTCCCTGTGCACCTGTCACCACTAACTCTGCCTGGCAATTATTGGCTAGTTCTAATATTGCTTCTGCTGCTGAATCGGCCATAACCACAGTGGCTTCGACTTTGTCGTAGCCATATTTTTCAGCCAACTGCTGAGCTTGCTTTTTGAGATGTGCTTCAATCTGGTTAAGGTGTAATTTCTCTTTGATGAAGACACTACCACCGCCAAACCAATGGGTTCTGACGTCTTTGTGATTAGGTAGCATCACTGTAATTATGCGAAATACAGTGGCTGGGTTCCAGTTCATACTAACCACCCAATTGAGGGCAAAATCAGCTGCTGGTGAGAGATCTGTCGCTACTATAATGGTTTTTGGTGGGTGAGTGGCGATGAGAGCAATTTCTTGTTCGGTGGCCGTTCCGCTTTCTCTAAATAGTTTTCGCAGTTCGCTACTGCGCACTGATTCTACAGAGCATGGAGCATTTCGCAGCACTGCAGAAGCGATGCTGCCTAATGAGCAGCGGCTGGCTAACTCTAAATCATGAGAGCCCAAAATTATGTAGTCAGCTCCCCACGAGTAAGCAAGTTCGCAGAGCTTCTCTGCCGCTCGGCCGAATTCAAGGCATGATTCAACTTGGGGTTGAACTTTGGCGAAATCTGCAGTTATCTGGCTTAGCCACAGTCTCATCTCATAGGTATAGGCTTCTTGCTCGGCTTTTAGTACGTCGCTGTGTTCGTTATCGTAGGTGTTCATGATCGAGCCTAAGTCTTCTACTACCTTGCACAACAGAAAGGTAGTATCACGCTCCCATTGCCGTGCAAGGACAGACTGAATAGCAGTATCAGTGCACTCTTGATTGTCGACCGCTATTAATACCTTGGAGGACAATTGATTCACCATTACCGATACCGTTCATCATAGATGGCTGGAACCTTTAAAGGCAAATGGCGGATGAATTAATTGCTCAGGAGGCCTTGCCAGATTTCTGCCAAGAGAATGCCCAGAAAATAACAGATTAAAGGCTTAGAGTTCAGTCCAGCAAATTACTACGAGGTGCGCCCATGGCTGATATTAAGGCAGCAGATTGCTCTAAGCCCCAACCATTAGTTGAGAAATTCGATGCTACAGCTGTAACCAAACAGTTAGAAGCTGGTCACACTGCTATGCTAGAAGTGGCTTTGGGAAAGGCTCAAGGGGCTGGTGAACGCCGCGATATGCTGAAAGTTGTGCAAGGTATCAATGCTGCCCATCGCCTTTAGCAACCGGATAAACACCTGCCAGTACTTAGCCTTGAAGTTGAAACTGTAGGCAACTGGATGCGGCCTGCTTCTCAGCTTTCACTAACCCGGCAGGAGTATAAGAAGTACGCAGTGCCTGTGCCAATTTATGTTGAGCGCAATTCAACTGGTTATAAGTCCTTTGAGTACAAGTCTGAACGCGAAATAGTAAAGACCACCCATTAGAAACTAAAAATTTCATTGTAGCAATGTAGTCATAGTGTTACGGATGCAGGGTTGGCAGTTCATGGGCTGAGGATCTGGGTAGATTAGGGTATAGAAAATGGCTCTTTGATTTGTTCTGGAACGGTTGATGGCCCAAAATCCCAGTAGCGAAGACCGATTTGGCTTCGATTTTCAAGAGAAGACGGAGCATACGGGTGAGATCTCGAGCAAGCCTTACGAGGCCACGAGCGGCTTTGCCTTGAACGAACTGATCGGTGGCAGCTATCGGGTGCTTGAATTTATTGGCGAAGGCGGCATGGGCCTAGTCTATAAAGTCGAACACATTCACATGAATAAGATTCTGGCTCTGAAAGTGTTGAAGACACAGCACCTTTCCGAGAATGTCTGGAAGCGTTTTCGCCTTGAGGCTCAAGCTATCTCAAGGCTTGATCATGCCAACATAATCAAGATCTACGATATGAATCAAACCCCAGATGGGCGGCCGTTCTATACAATGGAACTGCTTGCTGGAGAATCATTGGCTGACTATTTGCAAGAGCAGAGGCAGCTGCCCTTAAAACATGCTCTGCCAATATTTCGGCAAGTATGCTCTGCCCTTGCTTATGCTCACGAGCGCGGTATCATTCACCGTGATATTAAACCAGGCAACATCATGCTACTTGAGCCGGCTGGCTCGGGTCTTGGTTGTCTGGTCAAAATTGTCGATTTTGGCATCGTCAAGGTCTTGGGTAGTGAAGAGCAGATTGGTCAAGGCCTAACAAGGCCGGGCGAAGTCTTTGGCAGCCCTCTGTACATGAGTCCCGAGCAGTGCGCTGGCAGTAAATTGGATGCCCGCGCCGATATGTATTCAGTCGGTGTCACCCTGTTTCAAGCCCTTGCCGGCAAACCACCTCTGGTTGGTCGCACCGCCGCAGAAACAGTCATCATGCATTACTCTGCAATCCCCCCTGCAATGAGTGAATTGGCTGGGATAGACTTCCCCCACGAGTTGGAGGATGTCGTTGCTAAGATGCTGGCCAAAGCCCCAGAAGATCGATATAGCTCATTGGCAGAGGTGGCGAGGATTTTGCTCGCGCTTGAAGGAAAGTACAGCGGTTCGCTGCGCGAAGCAATTAAGACATTGCCCTCTCAGAATCAGATTCAATCTTTACCTGATCATTCTGTTATTGATGAAAAGAATGAAGACGATCAGTTCGCATCTACCAGAGAAACTAATGGTTTTAAGTCATTGCTGGCTTTAGCCGCGCTTTTCACTGTTGTCGCTGTCGGAATAATTATGCTTTTGGATGCTCGGTTGTTGACTGGTAAACCTAAGCCAAAAGCACCTCGTCCTTTGGCGAGCTCAATAAAAACAAGCGCTAGCAGCGAAGAGGAGAAGAAACTGCATGCTGCTGAGACAGATCAGATAGAAGTCTCTGTAACTGCAGATAAACAAGAAAAGCTTGAGCTCTTTCTTCGGGAAAGAAAGGAGCCTTATTTTGTAACTGGAGAAGACGGCATCACTAAATTTAGTTTTCCAGCTCAATTCCCCATTGGCACGCTTAAATACCTAGCTAGCGGTGGCATCCAAGAGCAAGAGGCCCAGGGGCACTTTGAGGCATTTAACTGTCGCAAAATTAGTTTCGAAGCTAATCCTCTAACGGTGGCTCAACCTGATCTGCTTAAATTTTTCCCTGCCAATCGCTTAAACGTATTGATGTTCTTAAATGGAAAGCCTCGCGCCCCTAAGCTAGTTGATTACATTATGAAGCAACAAAGCTTGGAGACACTTGTTTTAGAGGGAACGGCAATCAATGAAACTGATTTGAAGCGCATTGCCAGTCTCAAAAAACTAGTATTCCTAACTTTCGATACCGATGGTATTAGCAACAAAGTGCTCTTAGATAGTGGACTGCTGTCTAGGTTGGAAGGTGTTGGTCTATTGGATCTTCGCGATTGTAGACCAGTTCTGCAGGCATTAGTCTCTTCTCCAATGCTCGAATCTCTTACGCTATCGGGTTCAGCTTTGTCGAAAAGTGACTTCGCCATAATTGGCAGAATGACGAGGCTGAAGCACCTTGGACTTCGGGGAACAGCGCTAGATGATGACGATCTGCTTTTACTGACAAAATTGCAGAATCTCGAAAGCCTCAATCTCTATGGCACAGCGGTAACTAAAGCTAGCATTGCAACTCTGAAGAAATTTCCTAGGTTGAAAGATTTCGATTTGCCTGCGAAAGTCAAAAGTGCCTATTACAAATTGGAGGAAGATTGAGCCTATTCGCGAAGTGGTTAACACAACCTACTAGCAGATAGGATTTCCCTTGTAGCAGTCTATTTTTCGCGTTAGCCAAGTATGGGTGGCCGTTGATGGGCTGCGGATTTGGGTAGATTAGGGGATAGAGAGTGGCTATTTGATTTGTTCTGGAGCGCTTGATGCCCCAAGATCCCCGTGGCGAAGACCGATTTGGCTTCGATTATCACGAAAAAACGCAGCATACCGGTGAGATCTCGAGTAAGCCTTACGAGGCCACTAGCGGCTTTTCTTTAAATGAACTGATCGGTAGCAGCTATCGGGTGCTCGAATTTATTGGCGAAGGCGGTATGGGCCTAGTCTATAAAGTCGAACACATTCACATGAATAAGATTCTCGCTCTGAAAGTGCTGAAGACTGAGCTGCTTTCCGAGAATGTCTGGAAACGCTTTCGTCTTGAGGCTCAAGCTATATCAAGACTTGATCATGCCAACATAATCAAGATCTATGATATGAATCAAACCCCAGATGGGCGGCCGTTCTATACAATGGAGCTGCTGGCTGGAGATTCATTGGCTGACTATTTGCAAGAGCATCGGTAGCTGCCGATAAATCAGGCATTGCCAATATTTCGGCAAGTATGCTCCGCCCTTGCTTATGCTCACGAGCGCGGTATTATTCACCGCGATATCAAGCCAGGCAATATCATGCTACTTGAGCCGGCTGGCTCTGGTATTGGTTCTGGTTTTGCTTATCGAGTCAAAATTGTCGATTTTGGCATCGTTAAGGTATTGGATGGCGGAGAGCAGATTGGTCAAGGCCTGACCATGCAAGGGGAAGTCTTTGGCAGCCCTTTGTATATGAGCCCTGAGCAGTGCGCTGGCAGTAAATTGGATGCCCGGGCTGATATGTATTCAGTTGGTGTTACTCTGTTTCAAGCCCTGGCGGGTAGACCACCTTTATTGGGGCGCACTGCTGCAGAAACAACCATCATGCATCACACCGTCTTGCCGCCATCACTGGCTGAAGTCGCTGGCGTCGACTTTTCGCCTGAATTAGAAGCTGTCGTCGCTAAGATGCTGGCTAAGGCGCCTGATGATCGTTATCGATCACTTGCTGAAGTGGCGAGCGTTTTGCTTGCTATCGAAAGAAAATACTCAGGCGCGCCGCTACCATTAGGTTCGGCTGAGCCGCTTCGGATAAACGAGGCATTGTTTGACACTGATCTTATTGCTTCTGAAAATAGTGAGACCGGTGAATCCAATTCATTTGAAAACCGCAATTCCAAATCTGTCCTGGCTATATCAGCTCTCTTCAGTATCGTAGCTATAGGGGCAATAATTTTTCTCTGTTCACGTCTATGGGCAAGTCCGGCTAAGCCCAAAGTCGTTTCTTCTGCCACATTTGTCTACCTCGATCCAAAGTTAGAATCAAGCAAAAAACAAAAAGCTGCTGAGCTAGAGGCCCTTGAGGTCAGCACTAGCGCAGAGACTGATCAGGCCATTGCTCTGTTCCTGAAAGAAAGAAAGGAGCCATATTTCACCCGGTGTAAAGATGGCACAGTTACTTTTAGTTTTCCTAGCCAAGTTAGTATTGGTGCAATAGAAACTATTGGCGCTGGCGGCAGGAAGGTGGTTGAGGCTAAGGGCCAGTTTAAGTTGCCCCCGTGGCGTCAGATTTCATTCAACGCTAATGTCATTTCACTTGCCCACCCTGAATTGCTCAAATTCTTTCCCGCCAATAGTTTGGATTGTCTCAGGTTCGTGGGGCGGAATTCGCGCTCTGCTGCATTAATCGATTGCATCGTGGGACAGCAGAACCTCAGCGTTTTAGATTTGAGTGCCACTGATGTTAACGAGAGCGATTTAAAGGCAATCTCCGGCCTTCGGAAGCTATTGGTTTTGGATATTGATACAAGCAACATCAGTCACAGCGCTCTTTTTGATAGCAAACTGCTGCCGCGATTAGAGGGGGTTGGGCTGCTTAACCTACGAGATTGCACGCCAGTTTTGCAGAGCTTACTACTGTCAAAGAGATTGAAAGGTCTTAAACTTACGAGTGCTAAGTTGAAGAAAAGTGATTTTGCCGTCATAGCTAAGATGAGTCGCCTAACATCCCTCGAGCTTAGCGGTACGAATATTGAAGATAGCGATCTCAAGCATCTAACAGTGTTGAGGAATATCAGCGCTCTCAATCTATCTGCTACACGTATAACTAAGAAGAGCATCCCTACGTTGCGTAGATTTTCCGCATTACATGATCCAGTTTTACCGCCGGACGTTGCTGTTGTTTATTTTGAAGCGCTGTGATTCTCTACTTTGCCATGGCCAGGCGCAAGAAACTCAAAGCCCAGTTATGCAGCTGATTCCAGGTCAGCACATCGCGCATTGAGTTCATCCGCCGGCGCTTCTCTTCGATGTCGATAGAGAGTGCTAGTTTTAATGCCTGGCTGATTTCAGCTGGAGATTTTGGATCGACTAGGTAGGCTCCCTGAGCTAGTTCGCGGGCACAGCCAGCGGCCTTGGAAAGAATCAAGACCCCTTGTTGATCGTTGCGACAAGCGACGAATTCTTTGGCAATGACATTGATGCCATCGCTCAGCGAATTAATAGATAGAGCTGTAGCTGCCTGATACCAGGCGGCCAGTTGTTGGTGGTTGAGTTTTCCTTTGAGGTGAATAACAGGCTGCCAACCGTCGCGGCCGTATTCTTTGTTGATTGAAGCTATTTTTGCTTCAACTTGGCGGGCATATTCAAGTTGCGCCGTGCCGTCAATTTTTGCTTCTTGGGAGATTTGCACATAGTGAAAGCGGCGGTGTTCAGACGGGTTAGTTTTGAGCATCAGCTCTAAGCCATTCAACCGCTCTAAAATTCCTTTGGTGTACTCAAGTCGTTCGACACCAAGGATAAATTGATTAGCTAAGCCCAGCTTTTCGGCAAGGGCCTCTGAATAGGGCTTTGAGGCAGCGGCTAGCTCTTGCCAGTAAGGCATGTCTACACCAAGAGGCAATACTGCTATTGCTGTTGTACGCCCCTGGTAGGTGGCTTTGTAGTTGGTGAGATCGACTACAGCGTCTTCCAGAAGCAGTGTCACTGTCTTGAGGAAGTTCTCAGCGGATTCATCGGTATGGAAGCCAATTAGCTTGTTGTGCAGCATTGACTGTACGAGCTCGCGGCCAATGGGAGAGCTAGCAATTATTTCGGGCTTGGGCCAGGGGGCGTGCCAGAACTGCGATAGCACAATACCGTGTTGCGAAGCTAGAACTGGGGCCGCCAAGGCTAATTGATAATCGTGCAGCCAGCAGATAGTGGGGAAACTTTCAGAGGCTGTAGTTATACATTCAGAGGCAACTGACTGACAGAGGGCGCGGAATGATTTCCAGGCTTCTGGGTCAAAGGTGCTTTTGCTGACAAAGCCATGGAGCAAATCCCAGAGATAACCATTGACCACTTTTTGGTGAGCATCAAACAAGCGTTTGGGAGCCAGGGGGGCATAGTAGCTGAAACCACTGCCAGGGCTTCCTTTGCTAGGCGGTGCAAAATCGCTGTTAGCTTGGGGCAGCTCGGAAAGAGCAAACCAGTTCACTCTGGTCCCAAGCCGCCTAACTACTGGTTCAAGCGAATCGGGAACGCCGCCAGTAACGCCAGGGCCAGCATAAGAGATGACATTGACGGTAGGTAAAAATAGCTCGAGCCGTTCAATTTCTTCGTCGGTGATTGGTGAGAGAAGAACGGGCGTTGTAATTGCGCTGTTCATGGCTTTCTTAGTCTATGGAGGGGGGGCTAAAAGAGAAAGTTAGGTGCCAGAGAACAGCAACTGCGAAGAAGTTGCTTGAAAATTATGGCTGTGACGCCCGGGATGCCAAAAAAAATCATTAATACGATAAGCAGTAATGTAATAGATATGTAACCGGATATCAAGCCGATCGCATTCGATTTAATAAGAGTAATTGTTAATGTCTGAATTTGAGTAGCCTTTTTGCTGCCGGCAAAAAATTACTCAAAGAGACCAGGTAAATTGACGATCTCGACCCGCCCAGCTTTAATGTCGACTACGGGCACTAAGGCTTTGACAAAAGGCACCAAATGCGATTTCTCGCCTTTGGTAATTTCGAGCAATTGAGAGGTCTCGCCAAACACTGCTGAAACTTTGCCAAGTTCTTCGCCTTCAACGGTGAAAGCTGTCAAGCCAATCAAGTCGTCGAGCCACCATTCATCCTCGCTTAACTCGTTTAGCTGCGATCTTTCTGTGAATAGCGTGGCGCCTATAATGCCTTCACTGGCGGTGCGATCTTCGAACTCTTTTAGAGACATCAAAACAAGTTTTTGTTCAGCTTTGAAACTGCGCACATGGGCGATTTGTCTAGCACCATCAGCAGTGGCTATTTGTACGGTCTTGATATTGTCAATTAAGTCGATATTGCCCTTCAGTTTGAGCTTGAGATCGCCACGCAGACCTTTGACGCCGGTAACAAGTCCGAC
The DNA here is from genome assembly GCA_044378815.1 of Obscuribacteraceae bacterium (SeqCode). GTDB lineage: Bacteria > Cyanobacteriota > Vampirovibrionia > Obscuribacterales > Obscuribacteraceae. The sequence continues at coordinate 9,023 of JBIPOV010000132.1, forward strand.
TACAAAAGTGTAGCTGCCCTCACCGACAGGGTCTAGCTTTTTTTTGATGCCTGGTAGATTGGGCGGCTGTCTTCTTTCCATCGCTTAAATAGCCTATTGTCGAATCCGAATTGATCAAGTACACGACCAACAACAAAGTCTATCTGATCATCGACCGATTGTGGGCGATGGTAGAAGCCAGGTGAAGCGCAGGCAACAACTGCCCCAGCCTCTGATAGGGTGACCATATTGCGCAGTTGAATCAAGCCAAAAGGCATTTCACGCACTAAAATCAGCAAGGTTCTTCGTTCTTTTAGGGTGACGGCAGCGGCTCTATGAATTAGATTTTCAGTAAGTCCACTGGCTATGGCTCCTAGGGTGCCGAGGCTGCAAGGTACAACCGCCATTCCTCTCGTACGGTAAGAGCCGCTCGCTACTGAGGCGCCATAATCAGTCAAGCTGTGGGTCCGCAGCGGTACTGTATCTGGTAGCTCAAGGTGTTTCAGTAAGCCTGCTTTGAAATCTTCGCCAAAGACTAGGTCATGTTCTTCTTTAACAACTCTCAACGCTGCCTTAGACATCAATAAGTCAACTGGCTGATTGACTTCCATCAAAAATTGCACTAAGCGCATGCCATATATAGCGCCACTGGCACCGGTGATTGCTACGACAAAAGGAAGTTGACCAGATTGTTCTAAGTGTGAGTGTGAGTGTGCATCTTCAGAAGCCATTATAAAGTCTCGATATTCTCGCTATTTGTTTTCAAATTCTAGAAGTCGCTGCCCGGGCTAGTTACTCGTGGCCTAGCTGTACCAGTTGAGCTTGTGCCAGAATTGCCTGTTGGCATGTTACCAGGGGTGGCGGGTGCATTCTGTGAACTCTCTTGTGCCTCTGGTTCTGGGGCTGGGCGTTCTTTGGCAAAGCGCTTGCCAGCCTTGCCTCGTGTTGGTGCTGGTTCTTCTAGTACTGCCGAATCTATCGAAGACTGACCGCTTGAAGCGGCAAAAGAAATTTTGAGAGGGGCATCCAGTCTAACGGTTAGTGGTGAACCGCTGTAAATATATAGGTCTCTTCCTTTTTTAACCAGAGAACGTACCAGGCTATTGTTATTACCACCGCCTGAATTGGCCGCTTCACCCAAGATTGGATCCTTGAGAATGTCTTCTCGTTTGAGCACGGAAATTTTGCCTGTGCGAGGGTCGCGTTTGTTGCCCATGGCCGGATTGACTGCATCAAAACCAGCTTGTGAGCCGACATAGGCGACACTTGATTTGCGCGAAGTCAGGCCGCTGCCGCCGCCTTTTTGATTGGCGCTAGTTTCGCCGCAGAGAGATGCCACCAGCGGCAAGGTAACTCCGCTGGGCATGTGGATGCTCATCAGTTGCACTCTTAGTTTGCCTAAGGGGCGGGGAAAACCCTTTTGCTGAGGTTGACGAGATGATGAAATTGCTTCGACAACTTCGCCAATTACTTCTGTTCCGCTTGGTATCAAGACTTCAGTACCGTTGGCTAATACTGGGGCGCTTACTTCGACACTGAAGCGCTCTCCCGGTCTTGATGCAGAGGAGCCAATGGTGCTTTGAATTCTTCCTTCAAAACTGGTGCCAATAGGAAGTACGACTGCTTTGCCGTGAAAACTATTGGGGGCGCGGTAGGCGTCTTCGTATACTTCTTCTTTTTTCGCTGCTAGAGCCGCTTCTTGACCTATTAATGCGATCGTAAAAAGTGAAGCTAGAATTATCGGCCGCGCCTGCTTGTTCAACTTATTCATGTCCTTCTTTTTGCTAGTTGGA
>JBIPOV010000066.1:0-35227 GCA_044378815.1 Obscuribacteraceae bacterium (SeqCode)
GGCTGGGTCAGGTAGCCACCGGCTGCCGGCTAAAGGTGAATGATGATTCAAGCCGCGATCTCGCCGGATTTCCGCGCTTTTACAGCGCCGCCTACACTTGTGAAGTAAATCGTTAAACGTCTTTATTCCCTGCTCTTTATCTGGTGCCGTAGACTCATTAGTCGATAGATTGAAGGCTTCCGAAAAATCTGGATTATTTGAAGTTTTAGTAGTGGCATTATCGATGCCAGGTTTTACCTGTTCGAGTTTGAGTTCGAGTTCGCTGGACATCGCTTTTCTCCTATACTTGTTGTGCAACATGTGCTCCAACTGACGCCAATATCTTGTCTTCAGCCGAAGTGAAGTTCCTCACTTCCCTCTGCTTCTGCCAACTTTCACATATTAGAAGAATGGCAGTGACACCTAAATACCAAGTAATCTCTTTTGTTCGTAGAATCACCATGACTACAAAGCTTTTCTGCATAAATGTAGACTGAAAGTGTTTCTTTTCTTTCTTGGGTGTGTAAGAGTTCCAGCTCATTGTTGCTTGAGACGGTCGAAGAGCAATTTTGCTTTTTGCATTGTTGCTCTTCAACCTAGGAATTTTGTATCAGGCCTTCTAATTCTTGCCCTTTCTATTTTGCTTACAGCTAGAAGCTTTTGTTTTCACTCCAAAGCCATCAGGTTTTCTTCTGCGGTCATCTTTTTGGTTGAGTGCTCTGGCATCATTTGGCTGAGTTTCAGACTCTTGCTTGATTGGCATTAGCACCATTTGATTGGTCTTTCCCCAATCCGAAATCCCTTTTCTGCTTTTAGGTTCTGCGACCATCATCCTTCTTTGCGCACGGTTGACAGCAATAGGTTTATTGTAAAGGGCGAAGAAGTAGGCAACTCTCGCTGCCGTAAAGTTTTGACGTTCTTCCTCCGCTGCAGAATCCATTGGTAGTGCCAATAAAGCAGTTTGATTTGCTTCGGCCAAATTCTTGTCGGTGTTGCGAGGTAACTTGCTTGCCGTGCATCGCTTGCGACCGTAGATGGCTCCAAACGATAAGCTCGTGATAATAGCTGTACATGCTGCTTCCGCTCTGAATCGCTGTTGGACGGCGTTGCCAACGAGCGCATTACCGAGTGGTACTCCGATAACCACACCGCACGTAAAGGCTAGGCAAGCATTGCGGAGGTGTTCCCAGATCGAACTTTTAGACATGATTTTAGTAGTTAGGTAGTGTTGTTATTGCTGTTTCCAGAACTCTGCTATTTCAGCCCGACATAATTTATTGCGCTATTGCACCATGAAATTACGCGGTTTTGCTGCAGGAGAATTGCTTTTTCTTAACTCCGAAGCTGTAAGAGAGAACAGGAAATATAGTTAAGTCAAACAGATCTGCTCACTAGAATGAAGAGCTGCTAGCTTGAACATATCTTTCAAGTGCTAGCATTGCTTCTTCAGTGCGACAATCTCCGGCTCTCGATGTTAGTAGTTCTAATGTTTTTGGATCTCTACGCAGTCGCTCGAGTCTCATTGCCACAAATCTCTGCAGGTCATACAATCTCGTTTGTCTCATTCTCATAATTAAAGATTGATCTTCTGGAGTCATTTGTTCTAACAAGCTATTTGTTTGACTTATCATTTCTCCGTTCATGCCTGTCATTATGGCTCCTAATTGCTCTTGTTAGTTGACTATTGAGTGATTGAGATTTGTCGGTACTACAAATGCTTCAGAATTGTTGATGACTTGAAGGGTCAACTGAGCAAGATTGCTGTCCGGTAACTTTTTGAGCATAGCTGTTGCTATAGTGGTTGCTTCTTCATGTCGACCTAGGCGTGCTAGGCATAGCATTTTCAGAGATTGCAGTTCTTGTTCGTCGCTCAGTTCTCGTTCTGCTGTTTCAACATCGGATAAAGCGCGGGCAATCAGTCCAAGTCCGTATAGAACTTGCGCTCTTGCCAGGTATACTTCTGGGCTTGGATTTAGATAGATTGTCCTTTCATAGTCTTCGAGCGCGGCAGAGTAGTTCTTTAGTTCTTTGTTGCAGTCCGCTCTCAGGCTGTAGACCTGGCTGATTTCAACAATGTCAACCTCGCTAGAAACAGGGTTAAGCTCTAAAAGCACCACTCTAGAGGCTAAGCTTGTGATTCTAGTGAGATCATTGATGCAAGCTTGTAGATTTTTTGTCTTGTGATTGCAGAGCGCCCGACAGTACAAGATTGGTAGACCAACATGACTGACTGAGATCACTTTTGGAAACTCTTGCAGCGCTTTTTCATAGTCACGTGTCGCCATGATGTTTCTTATTTTTAAGTACTGCATAGAGGGAAGCTCTTTTTGTCTTGCCGGCAAGTTATCGATAATGTCTGCGCATTGTGCAAATCGACCGCTCCAAAAATGCATTCTTGCTTTCTTCAATATGCTTAGTGCCGCATAAGTCTGCATGTCCGTTTTTGCTGCTGAGTGTCTACCCATTAGTGTGAATGACATGGCTCTACCAAGATAGCTCACGGTTTCGGCCGGAATAATATTTGTCATTGCCTTGATCGTTATGGCACTCGAGAATGATCGAGCGGCTTCTTTATAGCGTTTTTTATGCAGGCGCACTTCTCCTAACATCTGTTGAGTGGTTCCACACCAAGGATCATTACTTGAGAGAAATATGAGTTCTCTAAGCGAGGCGTCATAATTACCTGTTTCAAGGTGTGCTTTTGCCAGAAGTAAGCGGCTATGGTTGTCGAGCTCGCCGAGCTGAGCCGCGGCTTCCATCATTTCGACTACAGTTTCCCAGTCTTCTTGAACATAGCCTTTATAAACTGCCTGTACGATTAGGTTTATTGTGCAGAAATAGCGTGCGGCTGCTGTAACTAGGCTGTCGGGGTCGAAAAATCTATTAGGTTTGTGGTCTGTTCCATCCATAATAATTGTTCTCTTTGCATGGCATTCTTTTTTAATATGAACGGCGATAGCCGTCAATCAAGCCATGCGGAGCTCGAAGCAGCTATTTCATTCACCTCATGACAACATGCTATCTCAATGCATGTGACATCTCAATACTTCTGGTTGCTGGCTGCTAGAACTCGCTTTGAAGGCGATTCTTCTAGTTTGGGAGGGCATCAATAGCATTTAATTCGCTTTACTTTGACTGATTTTCATTCAGTCTGATTCGGCGAATATCGCACCAAGGGCGATGGCGCATTTAAGCAATTGGTGGCGGGCTTTTGCGATCTAGATACTTTTGCAAAATGATGGCAGCTGCTTGTTTGTCTACCATGTCTCTATTTTTGCCGGTTTTCACACCTTGAATAGTGAGTGTGCGAATGGCCGATATTGTAGTTAAGCGCTCGTCTTCATAGACAATTGGTAAACCTGTGGCGTTAGCTAGCTTCTTGGCAAACGACTTCACTTTTTCAGCTTGTTCACCCATCGAGCCATCCATGTTGTAAGGAAGGCCAACTACAATTTGCACTGCGCCATGCCGAGCGGCAAGCAAGGCAATGTTGTCAACGTCAGTGTGCATATTGACGCGATGAATGGTCTCCAGGCCGGCTGCAGTCATTCCAAGTGGATCGGAAATAGCGACACCTATGCGGCGGTCGCCGACATCTAATCCGATCATTCGTGGCTTTAAATTACTCATCTAATAAATATTACTCTAGTCAAAGATAAGTTCCAGTAATTTCTAACACGTAAAATAGTAATAGGCTAAAAGCCGCTACAAAAATTGGATGGTGAGGTTGCCATGAGACTATATCTGGTTAGACACGGAATTGCCTCGGAACGTCTGGGACATGGTGTGACTCGAGACGCTGATCGACCACTGACTGACGAAGGCAAGGAAGAGATGAGAGTGGTGGCACGCGGTCTAGCCAAGCTCAATGTCAAACCAGATGTGGTGCTTGCTAGCCCATTGGTGCGTACCCGCGAAACTGCAGAAATTTTAGTGGAACAGTTTGGTTGTGAGTTGAAGTTCACCGATACCCTGGCTCCGGGGGTTACCGCCGCCAATGTCTGGAAGAGCGTGGCCCGTTATCCTCAGGCCGAGCAAATTTTTCTTGTTGGTCATGAACCCGATATGGGCATGTTGGTGCGCGACCTTGTGTTTGCCGGTTTTGAGTTTGAATTGCCGTTTAAGAAAGGCGGTGTATGCCGCGTAGACGTTTCAGACTTGCCACCAACTAGCCCGGGAATCATCAAATGGATGCTTCCGCCTAAAGTATTTCATTCGCTCTAGTTATTAGAGTTAGGCCATGGCTGCTGCAAGTGGTGCAGGCATACTGTGATTGATGCGCTCAGCTTCGGTTAGAGCTTCTGCTTCAATGGCCCAAACATAGAGGCAGGTGAAGAAAGCTGCCCTGATATAGATAGACATTGCTGTCACCACAATCACAGTGGAGGCCCAGAGACAGCCGCCTAAGACGACTATTGGTGAGGCCATCGACAGGTGTGAGACATAGGCATAAGAGAACCCAGCCATACCGCCACCGGCAACCAAGAGCAGGACAACTCGGTTGATTGTATCGATACCGATCTCGCCCACACCGATTGTGATCAAGTTGCCCTGACCAATGCGGTCGGATCGTTTGAGAGCACCCCAGAAGGACGTGCCTTCAATGACGATGGCTGGCAAGATCAAGTGACCCGCCATTGTCCAGAAGATTTCAACAATACTCGATAAGAAGTTGACGCCCATACCAAATATGCCTGAGCCGCGCTTGTCGCGCATAAAGCGGGCAATCCGTTTGGCAATAAGTGTCACTAGACCAAGGGTTATGATGGCAGGAAGTGAGCTGAAGACAGCAGCGCAAGAGGTGGAAAACTTGCCAGAGCCGGCCCCTTCAGTTAGATGGCTGTAGACCAAAGCTGTGGTTACCCCTTCTAAAAAGCGGTTGGTCAACCACCAGAGAGAGAGTATGGCAACAACGGCAAAGACAGCATCCGGGCTGGCGGCCTGTTGCAGTGCACCGACACCGCTCTGGTCCCATTGGCCATTCAGGGCTGTCTGACCAATAAACTGCTGGATGCCCTCGGGAGTAGGTGTGATTTTAGCTGCGTGATGAGCGCCATGAGCGGCGGCAACGTGTGCCCCCTGTGCGGCCTGGGCGCCATGGGCTGTGGCAGCAACCCTCGATTTGCCTTCAAAAAAGAGCATGATGGCAAAGAAGAAGTTGCTAAATACAGTCAATATCGCCGGAAGCAGCAGTCGTTTATCTTGCCAGCCCATTTTGATGGCTGCCATGATCATCTTAAAGCCCCGACCGAATGATTCAAACATGACCTAATCCTTCTAATGGTCCCAACTAAACTTGGCTTGGTCTTAGAACATAGTAAAAAGGGGTTATCCCCTGAGGAGCTTTAGACCTGAAAGTGGCCTTTGCTTTAGAATGCCTCGCCAGTATTGTAATTAGTTGCCAAGCGAATGTAAAGAACTTTTTTATCTTTTGCCCTATATTTTTTCTAGTTCAATGTCTTCATCAGGATACATCGAGTCTAAAACGGCCTGATATTTGGCGGTTACATGCTTGCGCTTAACCTTAAATGTGGGAGTTAGCTCTTCATCTTCCACTGTAAAGTCGTTGGGCAGAACTTCGTAGCGTTTAATCCGCTCAAATGTGGCCAGGCTTTGGTTTATTCGACCAACGGCCGCATCAATCTCGTCTTTTATTAAAGGATGCTGGTAAAGCTCGTCTACTTCCTTATAGACGAGTTTATGGCGACTGGCCACGGTTTTGAGCATTTCGCGGTTGAGTGTCAGTAAGCAGGTAATAAATTTGCGCCGATCGCCGTAGACGAGGCAATGGCTGACGATGGCCTCGCCTTTGAAGAGATTTTCGATGTACTGAGGGGCCACATGTTTGCCACCGGCAGTGATAATTATGTCCTTTTTGCGATCTTTAATCGTAATAAAGCCGTCGCCATCGATGGCGGCAATGTCTCCGGTTTTAAACCAGCCGTCGGCAAAGGCTTCTGCTGTGGCCTCTGGGTTCTTGTAGTACTGTTTGAAGACATTGGGACCGCGAACAAGCAGCTCACCGTCTTCGCCGAGCTTAACTTCTACACCTTTAAGCGGTTGGCCCACAGTTCCTGGGCGATTGCTTTCAAGATTGTTGCAGGCTAGAGGGGCGCTTGTCTCAGTCAGGCCATAACCTTCTAAGACGTTCAAGCCGATGGTGTCAAAGAAGCGTTGTACTTCGGGTGGTAAGGGGGCTGCCCCTGACATAAGCATGCGCAGACGGCCGCCAAATCTCCGTCGTATCTTTGAAAAAACCAGTCTGTCTGCAGCTCTTAGCTCGGCGGCATGAAGTTGCTTGGTAATAGCGTTTTTGACTTCACTGTTGCTTGTCTCGGTCTGGCTTTGATGGCTGCGGGTGGCCATGCTCTCGCTGGCTACTTGTTCCGGAGGTTTTTTCAAGCCGAAGGCCCAGTTAATCAATATTTGTTGGGCTTTGGGAAGATTCCTAATTTCAGATTTAATCCGCTGGTAGGCCTTCTCGTAGAATCTCGGCACACCGTTAATGATAGTTGGATGGGTTTCGATCATATTGCGCGGCACAGCTTCTATGCTTTCAGCATAGGCCATAGTAATGCCACCAAATATGCTTAGAAATTGTCCGCCCACTCTTTCGTAAACATGTGAGAGTGGAAGGAAGGAAAGGGTCTGGTCGTTTTCAGAAAAACTCATGCGCTCGCCGATAGCAGCGCAGACCGAGTAAATGTTGCCGTGGGAGAGCATTACCCCTTTGGGGATCCCTGTAGTGCCAGAGGTATAAACAATAGATGCCACCGTATCTGGGGCTATGTTTGCAATTGACTCGGCTACTAAATTCTTATGGGAGAGAAGGTATACTTCGCCATCCTTAAGCAGTTCATCCCACTTCAAGATTTTCAGCTTATCGGTTGATGGTGGTGCTTCACCTTCAAAAATTACAGCGAATTTGAGCTTTTCAGGCAGGCTTGGCCGCTCTAATATTTTTCGCAGTTGCACTTCGTTTTCTACAAAAATTCCTTCAGAGTCGCTGTGCTTGATAAGAAAATCTACTTCAGGCGGGTTTAGGGTCGGGTAAATGGGAATACTGACTGCGCCTAATGAAAGAATGGCTATGTCTGCCCAAGACCATTTGGGCGAGGGCAGTGATAGTATCGCTAGATGAGCTTCTCTACTGATGCCTAGTTTGGCTAGGCCACCCATGGCAAGCTCAATGACTCGACCATGCTCGCGCCAGATTATAGGCTGATAAATGCCTTTGACTTTGTGCAAAACAGCCGGGCGTTCGCTATTGCTTTCCACCCGTCGCCAGAAGACATCAATTATGGTCTTTTCAGTTTTTGATGCCATAAGCCGTAAATTTAGTCCTGATTTACTTTAGTGCTAAATTGAGCCATTCCAGATAAGGTGCATATCCATTTTCTATATCAAGTGAAATTATTTCTGGAACTTCGTAAGAGTGAATTTCTTTTATGCGCTGTTGCAGTCTATCGTAAACGATGCTCGAGGATTTCATTACAAGCAAGCATTCCTGATCTTTCACGATTTTTCCCTGCCAGCGGTAAACTGAATGCACTTTGTCAATGATGTTGACGCAGGCTACAAGGCCATCTTCAACTAGTTTTTCTGCCAGCGACTCTGCTTCTGATTGAGCGCAGGTGGTAAGAACAATATTGTTTTTCATAATTTAGATAATCATGCTGGCAAGCTCATTACCAGCTTCGGCAATAAATGAGGCAATTAGTTCAGTTGCTCTGAGGAATTGCATAGATTGCAAGCGCGGCATGCGATAACGCTTATGCAAGCGGATAATCACTACTGGTACATTGAGTTCACTAGCGGCATAATCGGCGAAAGGTCTGAGGAAATGATCAAAACTACGAGCACCGATGGCTTCCAATTCGCAGAGTTTGAGTTTGAGCCGACGTTCGTATTCTTCAGCCCCTAAAGATTCGCCATAAGCTGAAATTTGGACTCCTGGTGCTTCTTGCCAGGTTGAGCCCATCAGCATAACCACCAGGCCCACTTTGCCCGCCTTGATGACATCGCTAAAGACACGCCGAAAAGGAGTTTCTAAATACCAGCAGGGGTCGGCCACCATACAATAGTTGCTCATTAGTGTATGGCAGCCGGTCATGCGATTGAGCAAGGCAGACATACTGCCTGTAAATGACTCTTGCTCGTGAAATTCGCCTTCGCGCCAGTTTGCTGTGGCATGGGGTGCAACCACTAAGACTGGTAAATTACCGCCCATAAACTTATAGTCAGGCTCTCCAGCGTGAGGCATCTGTTCATAGCGCTCAGACAAAAGCGCTTCATATTTAACGGCCCAATCTACTGGGTCGGCCTGGGGCTGCTGACCAATAATATATTGCAGAGCGTGATCGAGTTCGTTAAAGCGAGCTTGCGAGTGAGAAAGTACCCAAGGGTTAAACGGTGAGGGGCCAACTACGGTCACCATCTTGCCGCGTCTATGGGCATAGAACATCTCCATAGCTGCGCCATAGCTTGGCCTTTCTAGATTGGCCAAGAGGCCATCGCTCTGGTCGATCAGCTCTAGGGCTCTTTGTACCCTTTGGTCTGAAGAACCGGCAATTTCAATGGCATCGAGAAAATCTACATCGGTCTCGGACCAGGCAAATTCTAGGGGGTTAACCACTCTGAGGCCGTGGTTTTGCAGTCTTGTCAGAGCGAAAGTGCGCCAATCGGGCGCCGAAATATTGTTAGCAATGTTATTGCTAATAGCTGATGAATGTGACAACTGAGCTGGATCTATAGATCCGCCGGTGAGATAAATTGACGAAAGTATCGACAATTTTTAGTGCTCCTGGTGCCCCTGCTGCTCTGAAGAAGAGCCATAGTGCCAGTTTACCAAACTTTTGGCGTTGTTACGTGGCTTTGAGGATATTTTGCTCACGCTTTAGAGCTTCAAAATCATTTCTGGGCTTAGCTTTGAGCTTGGTATAGCGGTTTTGCATATCAATCGAGTATGCTTTCTTTCTCACTTTCTTGCTTGCTTGCAACAAAAGGTCGGTGTAATTAGTGCACTCTCGAGTATGGCTAAAACTGCTTTGCCAGGCAGTAATTTTGACTCTTCCTTGCAGCCTGGTCTTTACTGCATGTTCTCCCTCAACCCACACAATCGAGCGACCAGCCAATTACACCAAGCTTGCACCCGGGGCTGATAATGCTTTTACAAATAGTGCCGTTACTGATGAAACCGAAGTGGCAGCGGCCCAGAATAATCGAGCCAGTCATGTTCAAGTCACTTGTACACTGCCGGTGAAGCGCATGCTGCGCCCTGATGACAAAGGGGAAAAGCACGAGAAATTTCTTCTACAACTATCAAACGGTTCAACAATTTTGGTGGCTCATAATGTCAGCCGGGCCCCGAGCGTCCCTGTTGAAGCCGGCGATATCGTAACAGTGCACGGAGAATATATTTGGAACAACAAAGGTGGAGTGATTCATTGGACCCACGCTAGCGACACCCCCCGTCATGCAGGTGGATATATAGATTTCAAGGGGCGGCGCTACCAATAGAATTTGCTCATACTGCTTGCCTTTGTCTGGTCCAAGACAAAGCAATTTGGCCAAGAAGCCCATCTTGACAGCCTCTTGCTTGATTATAATTCACTCATGGAATTGTTAATAGATTTGCACAATGCTTTTCAACGGCCAAACTCACGCTTATACTCAGTGAGTGACGCAATTTACAGAAGGTAAAGGGGCAGTCTTAAATGATCCATGGTCTGAAACAGTTCACTGCTGCAGCACTAGTAGCTCTTTCATCTTCAGCCTTTGCTGCTGAGGCACTGGCAAGAAATTCTGATTACACTAATTTGATTGCGGTTAACACACCAGGAATTCGCAACGCTACTGATTCTTCTATTGATCAAGCTGTTGACTATCTCAACAAGGCTGATCACGCTGTTTCTATCAAGAGTCGCAGAAGCAAAACTAGGCCTGCTTTTGATAGCAAGATAGTACGTGAACGTCATAGATTGCCTTCCAGTGCAGACAAAATTCTTATTCTCGGCGGCTCTGATATCGTTCCTATGTAACAGGAAATTGGGCACGCAGATACATTGGTAGCAACAACAGAGACAAAAGAATGTGATGGTGGCCTGAATTTTCAGCAGCCACTTAGTTATGACTTTGGTATATGTACTGAGCTTCTTGGCTTTACCCTAGCTGAGCATCTTGATCTGATTTGCCAGCAGCAGCCAGAGCACGAAGCGATTGTTAGTTGTCTTGAGAATAAACGGCTGACTTATGCTCAGTTCAAAGCTGAGAGCGAAGTCTTGGCTCGGGCGATGATGGCCCAGGGTATCGAGCAAGGTGATCGAGTCGGTATCTGGTCTGCTAACAACTGGCGCTGGCTTACGGTGCTTTATGCCGCTGCTCGAATTGGTGCAATTCTGGTTAATATCAATCCGGCGTACCGCAGTGGCGAGCTTGATTATGTCTTGAGTCAGGCTGGAGTTAAATTGCTTTTTGCTATTCCGGCTAATCGTTCGAGCAACTATTTAGAGATGCTAGAAGAGTTGGCACCGCACTTATTTGCCACGTCTGAGACTGTTGCCATTAAGGCGCAAAGCCTTCCTGGGGCATTGAAGAATATTGTGGTTATGCCTGCCGTCACTATTGATGGCCAGCAGCAAACTTTCAGCGATGACAGGCGCTTTGTTCATGGTTGGGACAAGTTTATAAGCTTGGCTGAACTGACCAGTTCTGACCAGCTTCAGCAGCGGCAGAATTTGGTGCAGTTTGATCACGCTGTAAATATTCAGTACACCTCTGGTACAACAGGATTTCCTAAGGGCGTCACTCTCTCTCATCACAACCTGCTCAATAATGGTCTGTTTGCAGCCCGTGCCATGGCTTTGAACACAACCTCAAGATTCTGTGTGCCTATGCCTTTCTATCATTGTGGTGGCATGGTTAGTTCGGCTTTGGCGACATTTTCTGTCGGTGGAACATTAGTATTGCCGGGCCCCTACTTCGAAGAATTGACTGTGATGAAGGCCGTTCAAGGTGAGCGCTGCACCCATCTTTCTGGCGTTCCCACTATGTTTATAGCCCAGCTAGAGCACAGTCAGTTCACTTCATTTGACTACTCTAGTTTGCAAGGTGGCTTTCTTGCTGGTGCACCATGCCCGGTGCAATTGATGCGACGGGTTGCCAGCGAAATGCATGTTGCTGATGTGGTCATTCTTTACGGTCTCACTGAAGTTTCGCCGCTGATGACTGCTACTACTATTCATGATTCTCTTGAAACCAGAGCGACCACAGTGGGGAGAGCTATTCCCGGCGTAGAAGTGAAACTGGTAGATGATTCGGGCAAGATTTTGCCGCGCGGTGCCCAGGGTGAAATTTGTTGCCGCGGTCATGGCATTATGCTTGGCTATTGGCAAGATCCAGAAGCCACCACTAATTGTATTGATACTGCTGGTTGGCTACATTCTGGTGATCTGGGCGTAATGAATGCCCAAGGCTACTTGCATATTACCGGGCGGAAGAAAGACATGATTATTCGCGGTGGCGAAAATATCTATCCGCGTGAAATTGAAGAAGTCTTGCATGCTCACCAGGCCGTGGCCCAGGCGCAAGTATTTGGAGTGCCAGACCGTCGTTTAGGCGAAGAAGTCGCCCTCTGGGTGACCCTGAAGAGCGGTGCTGAAATCAGTGAGGCTGACCTTCTTGGTTGGCTGAGAGAGCAAGTGGCTCATTTTAAAGTGCCACGATACGTTAGGTTTGTCTCTGAATTTCCCATGACAGTTACCGGCAAGATTCAGAAATTTGCCATGCGGGACAAAATGATCGAAGATTTGGGTCTGCAGTCAGATGCGGCCATCGAGACAGCCTAGCGCTCTTGCTTACTGCTTTTGTTCTATACTGTATTTGACCTAAGTTCAATATAGGAAGTCTCGGATGTCTCAGGACGGTTCTGCTGGCCAGCGTCGTCGCAAGAAAAATGTTTTTCTTGCGTGGCCATTGATTCGCAAACTAGAGAGCCTCGCTTTTCTTGCCATGTTTATAGCGGTGCCGTTTTTTGGTTATCGCGTTGTTGATTACACTTCCAGGCACCTGGCTTTGAAAAATGCCGCCCATGATCTGGTCAAAGATATTCGCAAGGCCAAGCAGATGGCTGCCGAGCTAGGCATCGATATTGCGGTAGAATCGCGGCAGGCGAGCGAGGGTAAAAATGCCGCTTATGTCATCAAAAGCGGCTCTCGTACTCTTGAAGAAGTTGTTTTACCGGAGGGCGTCAGTATGATCGGCGGAATCACTTTTTCCAAAGAGGGAGTGCCAGATCGCCCAGCAACTTTTGACGTGCATATGGACACCCGCTCGCTGGCCATCGACGTCGATAGCCAGGGTTTGGTCACTCTGCCCTAGTGCTATTTTTCTAGATGAGCCTGCAATTCTTTTTCGTTCTCTTTCCAGTGTGCCATTAGGGCAGCGTTTGCTTTCCTGGCTGCTTGTGGGCTGAGCAGCAGCTCTGGGGTTATCAGCTCTTCCAGGCGCATTAAGCGCGCTACTAGACCAGTCCAGCCAGTTTGGTGACTGGCGCCGAGGCCAAGGCCAGTTTCAGCATGGAAGTACTCGTAGAAGAGAATATGATCTTTCCAATTAGGATCATTTTGAAACTTTTCTCGATCGCCATAGACTGGCCGGCTCCCGTCTGGTCCGGGGAGAAAAATTGAGTACAGTCTGCGAGAGATTTCCTGAGCTATTTCTAGTAGATTCATCATGTTGCCGGAGCCAGTCGGGCACTCAACTTTGAATGATTCACCATAGTAGGCGAAATAGAGATAAAGTGATTTGACCAGCAAGTAGTTTACTGGCATCCAGATTGGTCCACGCCAGTTAGAGTTACCACCAAACATGCCGTTGTCTGATTCGCCTGGTAGATACTCAACTCTGAACTCATGACCTTCATGATTGAAGACGAAGGGATGGTCTTTGTGATAGAGAGATAGCGAGCGAATGCCATAGGGACTGAGAAATTCATTTTCGTCTAGCATGCGGGATAGAATGCGTCTGAGTTTTACCTCGTTCACCACTGAGAGCATACGACGACCAACCACCCCCGGTTTTGAGGGTAGATGAATATTTGCGCAAAGTTCAGGATGTCTTTGGGTAAAGTCTCGACTCAGCTTGCGGAATGTTGGAAGCTTTTCTAGATCAGATTCTTCTATAACACTGACGGCAGTCAGTGGTAGTAAGCCGACCATAGATCTTACTTTCAGTCGTCTTGAATGGCCGCCTGGTAAGCGCAAGACATCATAGAAAAATCCGTCTTCTTCGTCCCAAAGCTCGTCGCGGTGTTCGCCCACGCGATCCATAGCACCGGCGATCCACAAAGTGTGCTGTAAGAAGCGCACGGCTATGTCTTCGTAGAGCGGGTCATGGGAGGCTACTTCGATAGCTATTCTTAGCATTTGTTGGCTAAAGAAAACCATCCAAGATGTGCCGTCGGCTTGCTCAAGAGAGCCACCTGTAGGAAGCGGAGAGCTGCGATCAAAGACGCCAATATTGTCGAGGCCAAGAAATCCTCCTTCGAAGACGTTCTTGCCCGAAGGGTCTTTGCGATTGATCCACCAACTGTAGTTGACTATGAGTTTAGTGAAGGCGTACTTAAGAAAGTCAATGTCACCTTTGCCGTTATTGCGTGCCTTATCGTTCTCATAAATTTGGATGGTGGCAAAAGCATGCACCGGTGGATTGACATCGCTAAAGTTCCATTCATATGCTGGTAACTGGCCGTTAGGATGCTGGTAATCATTGCGCAACATCAAATCGAGTTGCTGTTTAGCAAAGTCAATATCAACAGTTCCTATGGGTACTGTGTGAAAAGCTAGGTCCCAGGCCGCGTACCATGGATACTCCCATTTGTCCGGCATCGATATGATGTCGTCGTTGTACATATGGTGCCATTCGCTGTTTCGCACCTTTGTATCTTTGTTGTGGTCAGCCAGCCAGCGATCAAGATCATAGTAGAAGTATTGCTTTGACCAGAGCATACCTGCCATGGCCTGACGAAACACTTTACCTTTCTCCGGGTCTGCTACCATATCTGGTGTGTAAATAGCGTTATAGAATTCGTCGGCCTCTTCTAGCCTTTGTTTGAAAATTTCTTCAAAGTTAGCAAATGGATCGGTAATCTTGTCTGGTGCCAAGTCGCTGAGGCGCAAAATCACTGTCTTTGAGCCACCAGCTGCTACAGTGAACTGGTAGTGAGCTGAAACTTTTGTACCGACCATTTCTGGGTTGCAAGCGTCTTGCTGGTCATTTAGTATTAAATTGTTTATGCCGTCTTTGACGAAGGGAGAGCTATTGGTGGTGCCAAATAGACGTTGTTTGTTGGTGTCGTTGTCGCAGAAGAGCAGCGGCACTTCTTCTTCTAATTTTTCGTTGGTTAGGCCATGGCAATAGAGATAATAGTCGGGCAGTGACTCTTGAAATAGTGGGTCCGTATGATGGGCGTGAACGACGCTGTATTTCGAATGGCTGAGCTTTTCTAATATCGGGCGTTTGGCGTTTTCATTGTGCTCCCAAGTATTGCGGAACAAAAGAGTTGGCAGAAGGTGAAGTGGTGCATCGTTGCTGCCACGATTCTCGGCGGTAATCTTGACCAAAATATCGTTCGGTCCAGCCTTAGCATATTCGACAAAGACATCAAAATATTGATTGTCATCAAAGACTTTGGTATCGAGTAATTCATATTCTGGCTCTTGGCGGCTGCGGCCTCTGTTGCTTTCGACCAGCTGGTTATAGGGAAAAGCCTGGTGTGGATACTTATACAAGTACTTCATGTAAGAATGGCTGGGGGTGCTGTCAAGGTAGAAATAATACTCTTTGACATCTTCACCATGGTTGCCTTCGCTATTGGTAAGACCGAAAAGGCGTTCCTTTAAGATTGGGTCTTGGCCGTTCCAGAGAGCTAAGCTAAAGCATAGAACTTGGTGGTCATCAGATATTCCAGCTAAGCCGTCCTCGCCCCAGCGGTAAGCGCGAGAGCGGGCTTGATCGTGGCTGAAGTAATTCCAAGCATCGCCGTTATCGCTGTAGTCTTCGCGCACCGTGCCCCATTGGCGTTCACTTAAGTAAGGGCCCCATTTCTTCCATGGCTCTTTGCCTTGGCGTGCTAATTCAAGCCTTTCTATTTCGGGCTTATCAGTTTTCATGCTCTTGGCCTCCACAAACCAACCACAGGTTCTCTTGAAACGCGACAGATGATAGCTCATTGAGAGTAATGTTCAGGTTATGGTTTAGAGTTTGTGTCGAAATTTCTCTCCTGATCTGGCTCAGTCATAAATCCGTTGGTTAAGCCCTAGGAACATTCTCTCTGGTTTTAGTGTCCTCCAGTAAATGTATAGCAGTCGTAAAGAGGGCTCGAGTTGAACAATGTTAGTTACAGGCTTCTTTGTGCCTTGTTGGTGAGCGCGATCGCTTCTGCTGTCAACCTCGGTGCCCTGGCTCAGAGTGAGGATATTCAAGTTAAAAGTGGTCATGGTGAAGAGTTCAATGTCAAACACAGGTTGTTTGGACGAAAAAATATTGTCGTGCAAGATCGCCTGGGCGACAAATTCTTGGAGATAAAGTTGAAACTAAGAAGACGTGGTTCGGCCTGGGTAGGCGCAAGACAACCGTAGATTTATCCGGCACCACTGGTCTTGTCAATCAGGTGCTAAAAGCAAAGCTCGCTAAAAGCAAAGCTGAGGTACACTGACAGCTGTTGCAGTTGTGAATAGGTAAGATTTATTTGCCGAGAGTTTCCCTAATTGTTAGTGGCTTATGGCTGCTTTCAGCCCTAACTCTAGTAACTACCTCAGCTTCCTGTCCTGGCCAGGCAAAAACTGCTGTGGATCGCTTCAATATGTACCCAGCCGTAAAGAACGTGCCCACGCCTGCCAGGGTTCTAAAGTTCCCGACCAATCAAGCTGTGGGCGGCATTGCGGTTTTGGACCAGCCTTACTATTCAGTAGACGAAGTTGGGGGCGAGCTTTCAGATCGCTCTGTTAATCGTAAGGCTCAGGGAACCATTACTATTCCGGCCAACAAATTTGTGGTCTTCTTCCCTAATCACAACTTTATTCGCAAACCCCACTTGCTCGACGGCTTGCCAGCAAATAGTTTTGACTTCGTTCTTTTTCGCTACATCTCCATGGCTGACAGCGATGATAACCTTGGTAATCCGGCCCTGGCTTATTTATCGCGGTTTACTAGTATCCGCTGCCTCGACCTGGAGAGATCAGAGATCAACGACCTAGGTGTGAAGCAGCTTGCTCCCCTGGTCAAC
Source organism: Obscuribacteraceae bacterium (SeqCode) (assembly GCA_044378815.1). Lineage (GTDB taxonomy): Bacteria > Cyanobacteriota > Vampirovibrionia > Obscuribacterales > Obscuribacteraceae. Next base: position 16,265 of record JBIPOV010000066.1, read on the forward strand.
TTGGAATTCATCGCTTTATTTTGTACAGAGATTGATGGGACGTTTTTGAAGAGTTTGGCCGGTCATAAGTCTCTTCGCTATGTTGCTGTAAACAATACTGGCTTTAAGAGTTCTGAGCTGCGCTACTTCAGTCTTTTGCCAAATTTGGAGTATCTCAATCTTTCTCATTCGCGTCGAAATGATCGGGATCTAGAGGTTCTCACTGGATGTAAGAATCTAAAGTGGCTGTCTTTGGCTAACAACCCTGATATTACTGATGGTGCTCTTAAAACCTTTGCCTTAATGCCTAAATTGCGCTGTCTCGACTTGCGCGATACCAGATTTACCAACAAAGCTCTTGCGCTTCTTGAGAAAAGAGGAATCGCCTTGAGAGGAAGGAAGCATGCCGTTGCGACTGCCCCTCGCCGCAGTCGCAAAGAGACCAATGTTGAGGAGATTTTTGCTCCATTTTCAAGAGGGCGGAAATACTAGCAGCTTTAAGCAGACTTGCCAGTCTCAATTGGCAGCGATTACTACTTGCTAAAAAGCTAGTATGTTTTTTCAGTGGGCTTGCTCGCGGCCAGAGAGTCAGTCTCTTTTACTAGGTTAGAGATGGTGCTGAGGAACTTCTCGCCACCTTTGCTATTTAAGTGAACGGTGTCGTAGAAATTGCTTTCGTCGTAAGCCTTAGCCGACTGTAGATCGAGAAAAGGCACTGCTGCTTCTTTTGTCGCATCTTTGACGAAGCTTATGTACTGTTGATAGAGCCCACGGGGCATCAGTTTAATATTGTCGTCTGTAAGGGGCATGGCCACTACGCATAGCTTGATTTGACGCTCAGCACAGAGGGCTGTTAAGGCACGGAAACACTCTTTCTGCTTCTCGAACTGCTTGGCGTTAAAGCGCTTATAGCGTCTGGCATACTCTTCGATACTCTGCTTCCACACGGCATCGCGATCGCCGCCCAGTAAAAAGTTAGCTAAAGGATCTGCACTAGTAGTAGTTGAACTGATTCTGTTGCCTGCCGCAGCTGGCACTGTCTGACTGGGCAATTTGGCCAGAACTTTATCTTCTAGCTTAGCTGTAAAATCCTGCATTTTGGCTTGGTAGCGTCCGCGCTTGCGATACAAAAAGACGCTGCGATTGAGAACAAAATCGCCTCTTTCATCAAAGTTGTTGAAGAACAATTTGTCGATTTTAGAGAAATCTTTGGTCTCAACCAGTGAGTCAAACACTGAGGTCATTGCTAAACCACCAGTAGTGTCATCCATAAAATCCCGCGGTGCGACACCATAAATGAGAACACTAGGATGATGCTTTCCACTTAGCAATTTTTCGGTGATCAAATAGGTATCAGATACGAACTGTCCGGCCGTGGCAAGACTTACTACGGGGCGGTCCACCAGCTTTTCTAAGTGACCACTGGTGTGATGCTGCATGCAATCTTTGAAAAAGGCGCCATCAGCGACATCTACGCTCCAGAGTGGAGCGAGAATGAGGGAAGAGCCAATCAGGACCACCGGTTCAGCCCCTGCTTGTTGCTGCAATACAGCGGTGGCCTGGGCTAGAGACTTCTGAATGGCATCTTTTTTTGACTCACCAGCCGCACTCAGGCCGTTTCCGGCTAGAGTTAGGTTAATAGCCAGAAAAGCTAGCAGTGCTGTGGCGGTTTTAGAGATCTTCAAAGGAATGCCCGATGCTGATTGTCAGGAGGCTATTAAACCATACATCCCCTTGGAGCAGATATAATCCGCTTAATTTCTACTGAACGTTCACAGCGCCGCCTTGATAGGCGTAAATCAGGAGCATGCGGCCACCGTGAGGCCCTACCGTCAACGATGTCATTGAGGTGAGCTGATAGCGGTAGTTGGAATGCTCGATAATTGACTGTGAAACATCGTCAGCTGGGCATATTTCTTGCACAACCATGGTTGGGCTCTTGATAAATTTCTTCAGTTTGGTATCGACGATATCTGTAAGTTTTGGCATTAATTGTCTCCTTTACTTGCAATACTCTAGAAGGCTGCTGCGCCGGCCTCAGCCACGGCATGGTCTTGTTCGCCAGAGCCGCCGCTCACTCCAATTGCTCCGACAACTTTTCCGTCTTTTTCAAAGGAATGCCGCCAGCGAAAATCATGATTTTGCCGTCATTAGAGGCATTGATGCCGAAAAACTGACCGCCCGATTGGCTGTGTGTGGCCAAATCTTTGGTGGTAATGTCGAAAGCGCGTGCTGTGTAGGCTTTCTTAATAGAAATGTCGATGCTGCCTAACCAGGCATTATCCATACGCACATGGGCCACAAGATTGCCTCCGGCATCTGCCACTGCAATATTCATGGGCTGGCCGATTTCGGCTGCTTTAGCCTCAGCAGCAGCAATTACTTTTCTAGCCATTTCAAGTGTAACCATATCTTTAGACGCCCCTTGTCGATGCCCCATGCCAATAAATCGTTGAGTACTAAAAGGTACGCTAAGCCAGCACATTTTTCCAGATGTAGTAATTTTGTGGGTGAAGCTGTTGAAAACTACTACACTGGAATCATGTTCACTAGCAAACTACCCTGCCTGGCCTTGCTTATGGCTCTCCTCTTGGGCATATTTCAGCCCACTGGAGAAGCTCGCTTAGTTTCGCTGAAAGAGCCAAGTAAAAAACTTGAACTGGAGTTAGATGGCCAGAGGGTATCTGTCATTATCGACGGTTCACTCAACATTTCTCAATCTGACTTGCTGGCTTATGTGCGCAGCGCCGCCTTAGCGGTGGGCAAAGTCTACGGGCAAATACCGGTTAAGCGCACAGTTATTCGGGTTGAAGCCACTGATGGGGACAGTGTCGGCTTTGCCACTAGTACTTACAACGATGACGAAGATTATGGCTTGATTGAGATCGCAATTGGGCGAGATACCAGTCGAGAGACTCTTGATCAGAGTTGGACACTAACCCATGAATTACTGCATCTTGGTTTTCCCATTGTTGAACATTCAAAGCGCTGGTTGGCAGAGGGAATTGCTACTTACGAAGAGCCTATCGGTCGGCTTCGCCTGGGTTTGATTAGAGCTGAAGATCTCTGGGGTGATTTGCTGTTGCATGCGCCGGATGGGCTACCGCAATCTGGTGGAAGGGGTCTCAATAATAGCTCCTCCTGGGGGCGAATCTACTGGGGGGGAGCCCTTTATTGTCTTCTTGCTGACATAGAAATTAGGCAAAAGACTGGCAATAGGTATGGCCTTGAGCACGCCCTACGCGGTATTGCCAGCAGTGGCGGTAATGCTCGCTCTGATTGGACAGCCCGTCAGGCCCTTGCAGCTGGTGATAAGGCCGTTGGCCTTGACGTATTAGCCAGTCTCTACCAGAAGATGGCATATGATAGCTATTCAGTCGATTTAGCACAGCTATGGCGGCAGTTAGGTATAAAGAAAACTGCAGCAGGTATTGTCTTTGATAATAGTGCTCCCTTGGCTAAGATCCGCCAGGCTATTGAAACGGGCCAATGACTATGATTCGGAAAGAAGGCTAGTCAGCACTTCTTCTAGCATGTGATGCAAGAGGAAGTGCCCACGCTTGGGCACTATGTTAACAGTGGCGTGCGGCACACGCTCTTTGACATAGTGGGTCATTATTGGCGGGCAGAGTCGATCTTCGTCTCCATGCCAGAGAGTAACATGACCTCTAATGGCGCTGAGATCAAATCCCCAGTCTTGGGCAACAGCTCGATAATCATCCACCACTCCCATCCCCCCCTGACGTGTAGATTCGAAAATGAAATCAGTGGCGGCTTTGGGCGAAAGCTCTTTGACTATGGCTTTGTCGTTTGCTGTAAGTTCACTTTCCAAGATCCATTTCATTGTATGGGCCGGCAACTTGCCGCTGGCATCCAGGCTTGCTGCCAGTAGTGGTTCAAGAGGCTTAGGACAGGTAAGCAGGAGGCGGTCTGCTAGAAGACCAAGTTGCTTCACCTTAACTGGCGGTAGCATTGGTGAGGCACCGCCAACAGTACCAATTTTGGTAAAGCGATGGGGTAGCTTGTAGGCGCAAGCCATAACGTACGGACCAGCTAGTGACCAGCCTAACAATGGTAGGGATTGAATCTCGAGCTGGTCTAGCAGTTGTTCTACGTCATTGGCCCAATCGAGCAAGCTGCGCATCGGCTTAGGTGATGAAATGCCAATGCCTGGTCTGTCAGGGGCAATTATTTTGATGTTATTCTCGTGGCAATGGCTGTGAGCAAATTCAATGTCGAGGCGGCTGCTGACACCGCCGTGAAAATAAAGAATTGGCTTGCCCTCTTTGGCACCATACTGAGCAAACCCTAGAGTGCGACCGTCTGAAAGCTTTATCTTTGAGTCTCGTCGCTCAATCATCTAATTAGTTCTCATTGTCAAGAATGCTTTTCTGTTGACTCCGGCTTGCTTAAATCGGATTCGTCTTTCCCCGCTGTGATATTGCGTATGCTGGTAGTCATCGCTTTGCCAAAGTGCGAGATTATCTGTTTTATTGGGTGGAAGCCGAGCACGTTGTAAACATCATAGATACGCACTAATAAGAAACGCGTTTTCATACAGCAATAGACCTTCTCTTCATGGGCTCCAGGAAGCTCAGGTCTATATTTGCTCTTGTGGCGATAGAGATTTTTGAAGTTATAGAGAAAGTTTGCTTTTTCAAAGGAATATTTGAAGTGGGCGGTCAGTAATTTGCTGTGGCGAAATTCTTCGCTATCATCAACTTTTGCCAGTGGAGAGAGGCCTAGGGAAAGTTCTTCTTTACCTTCGGCTTTGAAGATGTCTAGAGCTTCTAATAAAATAAAATCTACCACTGAGTAAGAACGATCGAGATTGCTGCGCAGATGATTGGCAATATAGCCCTTTACTTTGCCGTTTTCATAGATGGGGTCGAAAATTATGAAGCCAACCACAGCGTCGCCTTTGAGGGCTACAAATTTGCGCACATCGATTTCGTCGACATAAACAATAGGTCTTACTATGAACTGCATCTCGCTGTCGTTCATGACCTTGTGCTTCATCCACTCTTCACTGATTTTTCTGAAAGCTTTGCGCATCTCTGGATCGGATGACAGCACTTCCCGGCAGACTAACTTATCTCTCTTAGCGTTGTTTCTAGCCTGTCTCAGAGGCTGTCTTTTATTACCAGATAGGGTGAATTTTTGAATTTCGATTATTGTTTCTACGCCGAGTTCGTTTACAGAAAAGCCACGTTCATTGAGAATTTCGGCGGTGTCATGAGAGGCGTGCAAGAAAATGGGATCTTTCTTTTCGAGCAAGAAGGCATCGAGAAAAGCTCTTAAGTTTTCTTTGCTACAAATTGGGTCGGCCAATACGCACACAGAGTCTTCACTATCGCTCAGAGGTACATAGGCGCAATATCCCAGTTTGTCATTCATGTAGTATTGCATGCCGGCTTGCAGAGACGAGTAAGCCAGGGAGCCGCGTCCGTATTGCTTTAGTTTGTCAATTCGAAATGCCGCTGTCTTAGAGCCTGTTTGCAGAGTCTTGACCGCCGTCTGTAGGGCTTCTTGGCTTGTAGTCATAGATTGCGACAGCCCCGGTGCCACTTTCTTGATATTGAGACCTTTGCCTTTGAATCCCTTTAGCAAGTCCATGAGCACACCTCTTTAGTTACTGCGAACATACTACTTTACTTTGACAGCGAAAGTGGGCTCAGTGTAATCCTTGGGCAGATAATTCGCAGGAATAGTCGTGCGGTTGCCATCACGCAAAGTGGCATAGTGAGGTGACATAATCTCAATGCCAGCCTGGTTAAAATGATCTTGAATGTTTCGGTGTAGGTCGGAATAGGTCACGGCCATCATTTGCGGCTTGTTAGTGAAGGCATTGATTTCATAACTAACAAAAAAGTCATCGAGGCTAGTCTGTAACACAAAGGGAGCGGGTTCAGCCAGAATATTTTCTGTCGCTTTCGCAGCCGCAATTAGGGCCGCCTGGACATCGCGCCAGGGGGCGTCGTAGCCAATTGTCACGGTGGTATGCAGTACTAGACCCGAGTGGGCAGAAGAAGAGCTGTAATTAATGATATGGCTGCTCAAGACCATAGCATTAGGAATGGTTATGTATTCTTGTTTGATTGTGCGTATACGAGTGGCCAAAAGTGTCTTCTCCACAACGTCTCCAACGGCATCTGATATCTTGACGCGGTCTCCCAGTTTGAAAGCTCCTGTGTAAGTAAGGAAGACGCCAGCCACTAAATGTGATATCGCTCCGCTTGAGCCCAGTGAAAATAGAACACCTAAGAAAATTGATACTTGTTGAAATGCCGGTGAGCCTGAGCCAGGCAAATAGGGGAAAATCAAAACGAAGGCGAAGGCAATTACTAGAAAGCGAATGATCTTGAAAGTGGGATCGGCCCACTCTGGGTCAAAGTTAGCAATGGTGATAGTACCGCGCCCTACTTCATTAAAGATGAAGTGCACAAAGGCCACTAAATAATAAGTGGTAATGGCAATGAGAATGATTACTAAGACATTGGGCAAGTATGCCAGTATCGCCGGTAGTGCTACGCCAACGACAGGCTCGACCACCCAGCCGACTATCTCGTTGGCTATACCTCTGGTTTCAGGAAAGAAACTCAAAGCCAGGGGGATGAAGAGGCCAAGCAGGGAAATGACTGTTGCTACTCTGACAACTCGCAATACACCAATGAGAATATCGGCAAAGGTGTGATCTGATATGAGTTCAGCGTTTTGAATGCGCAAAGATTTTATTTGTTTGCCTTTGGCAATTTCTATCCAGCCGTAAATCCGGGGAAAGAACCAATTCAAAAACATGAGCGAAAGCAATAGGCCTAGAGCTGAGATCGCTGTTTTACCTGCCGCCAGGAGGAGATTACCTGGGCGATGAGATTCAATGCTAAGTAAGAGCGCTTTTTTCAGACTAGCCGCTTCGCGCTCGGCTAGGACCATGCGGTCACTTAGACCTTCAGCTTTGGCATCTTGATCTGAGACTATTACTAAGGGCTCATTGCCCAGCATAATTTCAGCAACATGCTTTTGGTTGATGGCCTTTATGTTTGCAACCAGTTCGCTGTAGTGCTCATCACTCTTAGCTTTTCTTAGTCGGTTTTCGATGTTTTCAACCCGAGTAGGTATGGAATAAGGACCGACCTTATGGCGAATGCGAAAAACTTCGACGCCATCCACCACAATGGGCATGCTGTCGTCGACTTTTTCGCTCGTTACCTTGGTGTTCTTATTTGTAGTTTCAGCTTTGGGCTGCTGGTTTTCTTCCGATTCTGGCTCTGGTGTTACAACCAGCTCTTCATCAGCTGGCTTGGCTGCGCTTTGTTCTGCTTGATTTTGTTCTGGTTGATTGGGCTCTTGTTGGGCCAGTGCTTGTTGCCAACAGAGGTTGCTGCCATTTAGGAAACTGGACAAGAGTAAGTCGGGCAAGAGAAAGCCGAGCAAGATAAAGCTGCTCAACAAAATTAGCTTGCAAAAACAATTAACAGCTTTCATTTCAAGTCTCCAGTCTCCGCTAGTTCTAGTATTTGCTCAGGCTTGGGTCGACTTCATCGGCCCAGCGCAATATTCCACCAGTTAGATTGACAACGTTCTTGAAACCCTGTCCTCTGAGGAAGTTGGCACAGCGATCGGACCGTGCCCCGGAGCGACAGTAGATGATGATTTCTTGGTCTTTAAGCTCGCTTAGCTCCTGAAAACGCTGGGCCAGTTCTCCCATGGGTATTAGAGCTGAGTTGTTAAGGGTACAAATCTCCACTTCATGGGCCTCTCTGATGTCAAGGATGAAGGGCTTCTCCCCTGTATCGAGGCGTTTTTTCAGCTCCAGCGGGGTTATTTCAAGTTTTGTTGTATTTGCTTCCATCTCACCTTGTCCTTTTCTATCCAGCATTAAGTATAATCTCAACTTAAAGTTCGCATTAGGAGGCGCAACCGTGGCCAGATCATTAGAAGATGCCCTGAAGGAAGTCCTCGAGGATGACAATAAAGTCTCGAAATACGAGGCCAAAGTTATTCGCGAGTTAGTTATGTCTGACGGCGTTGTCTCAGAAGAAGAAAAAGCAGCTTTGCAAAAAGCATTGGCCAATAATACATTCGACGAAGAAGCCTTTGAGCTTTTGTCAGGTCTTCTCCTTAGATCGCACATGAAAGACTAGTTTTTAAAATTGTTCTGAGTTATTCCCAGAGCAATCTTTGAGCCAAACTAGGACCAATGCCAAAATATTTGTTTAATAGCTCGGGTTTTGTTTCGGTAGCGATGACAAAACCCGGGCTTACGTATTTGTTCCAGGCTTCTTGAAAAGCCAGTCTGCCTTTCTCCGACCGCGCCAGCAAATTGGGCACTGCATGATAACTGCCAATGCGCGGCTCTGCTCTTCCATTTATATATTTGCGGAAAAATCGATCGCTTTCTTCTGCGCTGGCGATTTCGGCCAGGGCAAATTCATACTTGGCAATTAAATAGGGCTGGTTGGAGAGTGGAGAGAGCACCTCTTTAAATGATTGGTTGAAATATTTGCTGGTGTCAGAATCGACTGTGTCCAAGAAAATGCGATAACTGCCGTCACTGCGCACGGTGGCGTGGATATTTTCTTTACCGATGGTGCGCGGCACCAGTTTCATTTGCTGCAAGGCTGCCAGAACAGCGTAGGAAATGTCTAGCAACGAAGATTCTTGTGAGTTCGGCTGGCAGAGGTCTTGTTTGAGCTTGAGAAAAAGTGCCCTTTTCTTTAACGAGGCCAATATGCTAGCGGCTATTGATGGCAATACAGCTGTCCACGCTATTGGGCCCAAACCAGTAAGAAAGAGCGCCATCGCTGCCGATATCAGAGTTCCCACGGCTAAATATTCACCCCAAACTCCGTTTAGGGCGGCACGTATTTGCTTGGCATGCTCTTTGTATTTGCTGTTGTAGCGAATATGCGGCGGAGTCAGGGCAATTTTGCGTAACTTCGCTATTTCAAGACATTCGAATAAGCGATTTTTATATGGCTCACCGATTTTCCAAAGATCGTAAATTTGATCGCGAACCAGGGCCCTTCCTGCCATTTCTTGATTGAATGTTTCTATGGAGGCGAAAACTTGTGCCGGTGTTAGCTCCGAAAAAGCAGGATGTACATGACCGACGCCGCATTCTATTTGGCCGTCATCGCAAATGCCAAAATAGCCGTCATGTTTGCGCACAAAGCGCTGATAGTCATTTAAGCCCTTTTCTAAGCTCGGGGCAATGCAAACCACATCCCAGTTGTTGGCTACTTTTCTTAGTCCAATGGCATCGTTTTGAATGCGAATGGAGCGGCCTCTAAGTTGCTTTACCGAAACTGGAGAAGTTGTGGTGGTCAAATCAATTAAAGTGTTTAGTGCCTGGCTGTCCCAGCCTTCGCCAAACAATCCTCTGGTACCAATCAGGCACTTAGTGATGCCGCGCTCAAATAGACTGGTACTCAACGCTACATATAGCCTTGATTCCCAGGCTGAGGATGTGGCTGATATGGCAGAGAATAAATCGCCAGCTTTACTGCTTAGTGACAGCTCGAAGTTATAGCCAGCTTCCTTTATAAACTCTTGAGCAGCTACTAAAAATTGATCTTTAATGCGGTTGTCAACCAGCAAATGCGATCCTGTAACCATAGAGGGGTTGAGATAGGTCGATATGTCGCTATTGAGCAATATGCGCATAGCGGCAATGGCTCCGCCTGATTCTTGGTTGAGCACTCCTTTTACTGCTGTGGCGGACATGCTTTCAAAGTCAGTAACAACAACCGCTCTCAAGCGGTCTTGCATCACTCGGTACTCGATAGCGAGAATCTCTGCCACCGCCTTTGGTTTCGCTTCACTGAAGGCAAGTACCCGATCAACCGGTGATGCTTGCTTGCGCAAACCCTGCTCAGTAATGGCGTAGCCTAGCTTTCTTGTGGCCGATCTAATTCTTTCGTAGAGCTTATGCGATTTTTCGGCATTGCTTAACTTCAGTTTTTGTGAGGCAAAATCTTCAATAATAATCATCCAGTCTTCAATAGTTGGCTGGGTCAGTTGTTCTGAGAACTCTACAGATCTTGGTCTGGGTAGGCCAAGCTTTGAGATTGCTCGCAGCAGAGCTGAGGCTATCTCAGTATTTTTGGCGAAGAATTTGCTGAAGCCTTGTTCGCTTTCGATGCGCTGGCTGTAATCGAAAATGTACTGGGTGAGCGGGGGATATTTAATTTTGCTGGTCGGAACAATAGCATCAGTGCTTGAGCCTGAAATATTTAATTGCCCGGTGTGGAGACTGCTGTCGTTTGCTGCATCGTTTTGCCTGAATGAAAAGGTTGTTGTCGCTGCTTCTATGGTAGTCGAGGCGCTACTTGTATTACTTGTATTATTTGTATTTAGATATTCGCTGCCACAGAGTTCTTCAATTAATTGATGAAACTCTAGGTGTTGCTCTGACAAAAAATCGAATTCTTTTTTAGTTGGCTCAACAAAATAGACCAGATCTTGAAAGGGGGCCAGGCCTTTCTCTCTTACCAGTGCCGGAGTGGGGACCTGATAATCGATGTCACCCACAAGGCTGAGGTAGCGCAGTTCTTGACTGGCCGATTTCTTTTCTGGCGGGGTGCCGGTCAGACCAATAACTACGGGATTGTCAAGATATTTGACTAGATGCTGCATGATTGCCGCCCAGTAGTCAGTTAGATGGTGGCATTCATCAAAGAGAACTAGCTTAAACTTCTGCCGCCTCAGGGTTTGCAGGAGCTCTACTGCATTTGGGTGCAGCACTTCGTTTAAGTCCATTTCTTCAGCCAAGCGCTTACGCAGACGGCTGACATGGCGTGAAATTTCTTTTTGATAGGCTTTGGGGTTGTTCTGAAAGATTTCCAGAATGCGTAACTCGGCTTCGCCGGTGCCGCCTGAACGGCCTTTGATAAGCTCTTTTACCCAAGAATTATGTGCCAGTTTTTCCAGGTATTCTTGCTCGCGGCCAGGTGTTGAAAGCACCTGGTAGGTCAGCACTGTAATGGGTTTGAGGGGTTTATCGTCCTGGGTGCCCAGTAGTTGCTCCACCCCCAACTTCGCCTTGCCAAAGCTTTTTTCATCGCTCTCTAGGGGCAAGAAAAGGTCAAGTTTGCCTCCCCATTGCGATTGAATTGTAGTATTGGGGCAGAGAATCAGGGCCGGACACTTAAGAGTGCTTATCATTTGCAGGCCGATGATGGTTTTGCCTGCCCCAGGAGGCGCGACTATGTGTATCTCCCGCTCACCCCTCGCCAATTTAGCATCAACGAGGTCGAGAATTTCACGCTGATAACCACGCATGGGGTAGCGAAACTGCAAGTCAGCCAGCAGCGGCTCTTGGGCATCGCGAAAATCTGCTGGAATCATTGCTTTAGGTTTAGCATCGGTGGAAATCATGGCCCTATTTTACTTTCTTTTGTCGATAGTGCTGAAATTAGGGAAAAGTTCTTGCTTGCTGGCTACAATGATTGGGTCAGCAGATCAAATTGGCTGGATAAAGCAGTAAGTAGATATCAAAGAGCCATCTATTCGATATCTGTGATTCTGTTGCAAGAAATGGGGTTTAAATGGCATCTCTACCGCTTCTTCAAATTGAGTCTGTTTCTAAGAACTATGGTGAGCATCATGTTAAGGCCCTTAGTGCAGTAACTATCAATATTGAGCGGGGGGAATTCGTCTCCCTTATGGGTGCCAGTGGTTGTGGCAAAAGTACTTTGCTCAATCTTATTGCTGGTTTGGATAGTGCCAGCAGTGGCCGCATTATTTTTGATGGTGCTGATGTTACTAAGCTTTCTGATGAAGCCGTCACTGCCCTGCGTGCTAAAAAGATTGGCTTTGTTTTTCAGTTTTTCAACCTATTGTCGACCCTGACAGTAGAAGAGAATGTTGCTCTGCCCCTGGACTTAGGTGGAAATACAAATGCTAGCGAACGGCAAAAAAGAGTATTAGAGATGCTTACCCAGGTGGGTATGGAAAGTCGCCTGAAATTCTATCCAGCGCAACTCTCTGGTGGCGAAATGCAGAGAGTTGCGATTGCCCGGGCCCTTGTGCACAAGCCTGAATTGATTGTGGCCGATGAACCAACCGGCAATCTCGATTCGGAGAATGGCATTAAGGTGTTAGAGCTACTCAAACACTTGAACAAGAGTTTAAATCAAACTATTGTCATGGCTACTCATAGCGAAGAAGCAGGAGCCATAGGTGATCGCATTATTCGTATGAAAGATGGTTTGGTTTTGAGTGATTCTCTTGTTAAGCACTAATGAAAGAGAATAACTGATGTCTTTTGCCTTCACCTTGTTTCTCAGATTTGTTGCCCGAGATGTACGTCGCAATTGGATTCGCACCCTGCTTACTGTCTTTGGTATCGCCCTTGGTGTAAGTGTCTATTTGGCTATTAGTATTGCCAATAACACTGCAATATCACAGTTCAAACAGACCGTTTCGCAAGTGTCTGGAAAGGCGAATATTGAACTCATGCCTCTGTCGGGGCCGGCCGTTCCAGAGAGCATCCTGGCTGAATTATCTAATCTGCGAGTACTTGGTGTTAAGTACACTCCGATGATTGACGAGCATTTGGTTCTAGTCAATAAGCAAGCTCCTGAACAGAGCGTAAATAGTGAAATAGTTCAGCTTATAGGCATCGATATGTTGGCTGACTCTGACTTTAAGTCATATCAGTCTGATGCTGAAGATGAGAGTGATGATACTGGCAAAATTAGAGCTGAAGACACTGATTCAGGTACTACAAAGGATGACAACCTTAGTGTATTCAGTCCTAGGGCTGTACTGGTAGGTGGCAAACTGGCCGAGCGTTATAGCTTAAAGAAAGGCAGCGAGCTTACTGTTGTTGTTAACGATCAACAGGAACAATTGATTGTTGCCGGCGTTTTAGGAAAAAGCGGCATCGGTGGCGCCTACAGTGGCAACGTTATTGTGGCCGATATCGGTCTAGCCCAAGATATTCTTAAATGGCCAGGAAGAATTACCCGGGTAGATCTCATTGCCCCCGATGAGGTCTTATCTATAGCCCAAGAAAAGCTGAAAGAGATAATGCCTAGCGATGTGCTTGTGGCCACACCTGACACCAGGTCTGAGCAGGCCGAAAAAATGGTGCGTTCTTTTGAATATAACTTACTGGCTCTAACCTTCATTGCTTTGATGGTTGGTATGTTTTTGATCTATAACACCATGACCATTACTATTTTAAGGCGGCGCCCTGAGATAGGAATATTGCGCGCAATTGGCGTCAGTCGCAGCACTGTGCGCAGCATATTTTTGTGGGAAGCTATTTGTCTTGGTTTAATGGGCACCACTCTTGGTGTGGTCATGGGCGCTTTCATGGCCGATGGAGCATTGAAGGCCGTAGCTCAGACCTTCCAATATTTTTACTTCAAAGTTCCGCTGGAAAAAATTACAGTTGATCCACTGCAGTATCTTGCTGCCTTTGCTATCGGTATGGGTCTGACATTAATAGCTGCTTTGCCACCATTATTAGAATCAACTACTGTTAGCCCGGCTGAAGCAACCAGGCGTGCTTCTCAAGAAAGTAAAGTGAGGAGTAGCACTAAACCGCTGTTCTTCGTTGGCCTTGCTTGTCTGGCTTTGTGTTACCTCTGTGCTCTGCAGCCGCCTGTCAACAATTTCCCTCTGTTTGGCTACCTGGCTGCACTCCTGGCCATAATGGGTTCGTCATTTCTTGTGCCGCTCATCTTGGCTCAAACCCTGCCGGCCGTAGCCAGAATTTTGGCTCGTTTCTTTGGCGTAGAAGGTCGTATCGCTGCGGTTTCTTTGCACGGCACCCTGGGGCGCACCGCTGTTGCTTGTGCATCTCTGATGATAGGCATCGCCATGATGGTGAGCCTGGCTATCATGATCAGTAGTTTCAGAAAGACGGTAACCCATTGGATTGATCAGAGTTTTGAAGCTGACCTCTGGTTGCAGTCACAAGCTAGAGCTTCAGGCAATAAGTTTGGCCGACTGAAAGAAGATGTGCTCAAGGCTGCATCTGCCGTTGATGGAGTAGCTGCCGCGGAAGGCTTTGTCGACCGCAATATCAATTATCAGGGCATGAGTGCATTTCTAGCAGCCGCCGACTTTGATGTTTTGACCAAGTATGGCAATCAGCTTTTCTTGTCTGGAGAATCAAGTAAAGTGGTTTGCGCTCGAGTTGTGGGCATGCATGCCATCATTTCTGAGCCATTTGCTGTGCGCAAGAATTTGAAAAAAGGTGATTCGGTTGAAATAGATACACCTCAGGGTAAGCGCAAGTTTTTCATCGAAGACGTTTTCTATGATTATGCCAGTGATCTTGGCTACATAATTATTCCGCGCGACGTCTACAAGAGCCTTTATAGTGACAATAGCATCTCCAATGTCGCTATCTATCTTAAGGAAGGAGCTGATATTGAGAAGGTGCGGCAGGGAATTTTAAAAAATCTCGATAAGAGTTCATTGGTTTCTTTGTCGAGTACGAGTGAGCTGCGCAAAGAGGCAATTCGAATTTTTGACCGTACTTTTGCTATCACTTATGCGCTGCATACGATTGCTGTTACTGTGGCCATGCTTTCAATCATGAATGCTCTCTTTGCCCTAACTATTGAGTCGCGAAGAGAGTTTGCCATTTTGCGCTATATCGGTGCCAAGAAATCGCAGTTGGCTAAAATTGTTTATTTGCAGGCCGCAATTTTAGGAGCTTGCGGCAACTTCGGCGGAATAGGACTGGGATACATACTGTCTCTCTTACTTATTCATGTCATCAATAAACAATCATTTGGCTGGAGTGTTCAATACTTTGTGCCCTACGATTTTATTCTGCAATCGAGTACCTTAGTTATTCTTACTTCTGTGCTTTCCGGCATTTATCCTGCTCGAATGGCTGCTCGCACTCTGGCTCCATCGGTGGTGCGTGATGAATAACAGTAGAGCCGAAAATAAACGTAGCTCAGAGATATTCAAGTTTTTAAAATGCGTGTATATGCACCTATTGAGGATGGCAAAAATGTTCAGACCCAAGTTAAGGTTTTGTTCTCTCTTGACTATGCTAGCAGTGCTTGTGGTCAATGTTGCCACTGCGGATATCCCTGCCATTGCTGCCCAGAAGGTCTATAAGCAAGCCTTGCCTGGCTATCAATATAAGTTTCCCCAAGATCACTATAGTCATGACCAGTTTCGCACTGAATGGTGGTACTACACGGGTCATTTATTGACTGAAGATAAGCGCCGCTTTGGCTATGAGCTAACCTTTTTTAGAACAGGAGCTGATAACGAGCCGACCAATAAGCAGTCGCCTTGGAAACTGGATAACTTTTACCTGGCACACTTTGCCATCACCGATGAGAACGGTAAGAAGTTTCGCTACACCGAGAAGTTGAACCGCAGCGGTCTCAAGCTCGCTGGCGCTAGGCAAGATGCTTATTATGTGTACAACGAAGGTTGGTCGGTCGAAAAAATTGGCGAGCACTATTTATTGCGGGCCGATTCGCCTGAGTATTCAATTCACTTAGTTCTTGATTCTTTGAAGAAACCGATCGTGCACGGCAGCAATGGTGTCAGTCAGAAGGCATCATGTGTCGGTTGTGCTTCGCACTATTATTCAATGACCAGACTGAAGACCGAAGGAACTTTGTTTATTGGTGATAAACCACATGCGGTGACTGGCACAAGCTGGATGGATCACGAATTTGGATCGAATCAGTTGACCTCAGACCAGGCGGGTTGGGATTGGTATTCAATTCAGTTAGATGATAATCGCGAATTGATGTTTTATCTGATGAGACGGGGGGATGGCAGCTTTGAGAAAGAGTCAAGTGGCACTATAGTCAATGCCGATGGGAGTTTCCGTCATTTAACCCTGGCCGATTTTAGTGCTAAGCCTACGGGTTCTTGGGTCTCAGCCAAAACAAAGGGCAAATACCCGATGGGGTGGAAGTTGTCAGTGCCGAGTGCTGCGGTTGATATTGAGCTGACGCCTACCATGGTTAATCAAGAACTGGTCACTGGTCGCTCTACTGCTGTAACTTACTGGGAAGGCTCAGTTGCGGTAAAAGGCACCTCGAACGGTAAGAGTGTCACTGGGCAAGGTTATGTAGAGATGACTGGTTACGCGGAGAAGTTTAAACAGAAGCTCTAGCGAAGCCGTCTTAGAAATCGGGTGAAAATTATCAAATAGTCGGGAACTTAAGGCAAACGCCCCAGTCTTCCCTGGCGAAGCCTTGGCAAGACAGATAGGTTTCTGTGTGCGTAGTCCGAAGTATTAAAACTATTTGGCAGGAACAATTTATGAGTGTTAGTAATGTCAGCCCTTCATCACCTATGTATGATGCCATTGCCCTTGAGCGCTTAGCCAACATTGCAGTGGACAAACTCAATTGGAATGACGCAGCTCGACTGCTTCAAGAGTCTCTAGCCATAAGAAAGCGCGCCGACGGTGCCAGTGCCCCCGGCTATGCTTTGACCTTAGATCGTTTGGCAGATGTTTATATCAATCAGGGCAAGATTGCCGAGGCTATGGAATGTTTGTCTCAGGCTCTGCCAATTTTGGAAGCTGCCTACTACCCGGCCCATGGCACGGTTGCTGCAGTTCTTGAGCACCAGGGCGATTGTCTGGTACGCGAAGGTAAGTTTGCCGAAGCTGAGCCTATCTTTAAGAGAGCCTCTGATATCTATACAGCTAGTGTCACCCTAGAGAATCGCATGGCTCTGCGCTGCATGTATAAACTAGCCAAGGTCTACCTTGCCCTGGCTAAGCCTGCTGATGCCAAGGCAGTTTTGCTAAAGACTCTCAAGTATGTTGATACCCCCCTTGGTCCCGTGGCCGAGTTTCGCTATCAGCTAGCTCTGGCGGCTATTCAGCTAAAAGAGACTGTAGAAGCTAGAGAATTGCTGCATAGTGCAGCAGCTGATTTCAAGCAACGCAGCAACTATGCTCGGGTGGCCGATTGCTCTTCTGCCTTAGCCGAGATATGTCGCTCTGATAGCGCCGGTGCTGAGGCTGATGAATGGATTCGGCAGGCTGTGCGTTATGGCCAAATGGCAATTAAGTCGCCCTACCCAGATGACATATTTTTGGCTACACTGCTACGAGCTTAGTCAATAGCAGGTATTAATTAGTACGCCATGAAAGCTATGCAGTTTGAAAAAGTTGGTCAGCCCTTAAAGCTGGTTGAGCGCGAAACTCCAGCTTTGCTGGCTCACCAGATTTTGCTTTCGGTCAAAGCTTGTGGTATTTGTCGCACTGACTTGCATATTATAGATGGCGAATTGAATCAACCAAATTTGCCATTGATACTGGGCCATCAAATTGTGGCAGAGATTAAAGCCCTAGGTGGCGCTGTCGCCGGCTTTACTGTTGGACAAAGAGTCGGTGTGCCCTGGTTAGGACAAACCTGTGGTCATTGCAAGTTTTGCTTGTCTGGTCGCGAAAATCTCTGTGATCATGCTCTTTTTACTGGTTATACCTTGGATGGTGGCTACGCCAGCGAGGCCATAGTCAATTCACAGTTTTGCTTTGCTTTGCCAGAAGAATCTAACTATTTGTCTGATACTGACATAGCACCACTACTTTGTGCTGGATTAATAGGCTGGCGCACTCTTAAACTCGCTGGTGATGCTAAGCGTATTGGTGTTTATGGCTTTGGTGCTGCCGCTCATATAGTAATTCAGGTCGCTTTATATCAAGGGCGTGAGGTTTATGCTTTCACCAGAGACGGTGACTCAAACGGTCAAGAATTCGCGCGAAAACTAGGGGCCTCCTGGGCTGGAGGTGCTAGTCAGTTGCCCCCAGAAAAGCTTGATGCGGCCTTAATATTTGCACCTGCTGGTGAATTGGTGCCTTTAGCTCTGCAGGCCTCAGATAAGGGCGCTGCCATTGTTTGTGGTGGCATTCATATGTCAGCCATTCCCTCATTTTCTTATGACCTGCTCTGGGAAGAGCGCTCAATCAGGTCGGTTGCCAATCTAACTAGAGATGACGCTGTGGAGTTTTTCGCTATAGCTTTTAAAATACCAATTAAGACTAATGTCACTGTCTATAAATTAGACGAGGCCAATCAAGCTCTTTCTGATTTAAGACAGGGCAAATTTAAGGGGGCAGCTGCGCTCTCTATATCTTCTTAGCAAATGCGCGGTAGCTGATCTCCAACCAGCATGTCGACGATTCTTTCTCCGCCAAAAATTGTTTTTAAGATTACAGTTTCTTTTGGTGCTGCAAATATCTCAGCGATAATGGTGCTATCTTTTCCCGCTTCATTCTGGCGCATGGCTTCTAGTGCCATTTGAGCATAGCTGGCTGGAACCACAGCGACTAATTTACCTTCATTTGCTAAGTAGAGCGGATCTATACCTAGTATCTCGCAGATGCCGCGCACTTCTGCTCGTATTGGCAGGGCCTTCTCGTCAATTCTTATACAGACCTCACTGGCACGGGCGAATTCATTGAGCACGGTGGCAACTCCACCGCGGGTGGCATCCCTCAGACAGTGAACTTCAGGGCAAGCTTTCAGTAGAGCAGAAATAAGGTGGTTGAGGGCGCAGCAGTCGCTAGCGATATTGTTTTCGAGGGCCAGATCACCGCGAGCACCAATAATCGCAGCACCATGATCGCCGAGATGACCGTTAATCAAAACCACATCGCCGGCTTGTGCATTACCGGCGCCGACATTGATATGTGCTGGTATAACGCCAATACCAGAAGTGTTGATAAAGATTTTGTCGGCAGCACCGCGTTCAACTACTTTGGTGTCACCACTAACAATTTTGACTCCAGCTTTGTTTGCCGCTGTTTTCATAGAAGTGGCTATGAGCCTTAAATCGTCAACGGCCAAACCTTCTTCTATAATCATGCCACAGGTTAGGTAAAGGGGGATGGCACCACCGACAGCTAGATCGTTGACTGTGCCATTAATGGCCAGGGTGCCGATGTCGCCGCCATTAAAAAAGATTGGGTGGACCACATATGAGTCGGTTGTGAAGGCTAGGCGATTGCCTTGAGCTGTCAGGAGC
>JBIPOV010000015.1:0-118676 GCA_044378815.1 Obscuribacteraceae bacterium (SeqCode)
CGCGGATTAACCGTTGCGCTTCACTACACTTCACCGTCATCAGGCTGTGTAAGGACTTTCACCTCCAGTTGTTGAACATGCCCGGCACACAAGAAAAGGCTACTCTCGCGAGTAGCCTTTTCAATAATCCAAGTTCTAACTAACTACCACTTCAGCAGCGTGAACTTATCCATATCAACTGTCTGACGACTGCGATAGATAGCCAAGACAACAGCAAGACCGACAGCGGCTTCAGCAGCAGCAACGGTGAGCACAAAGATAACGAAGAGCTGACCTTTCAGAGCCACTGGATCAACGTAGCGCGAGAAAGCAATCAAATTGATATTGACGGCATTCAACATCAATTCAATTGAAAGCAGCACTCGCACAGCATTTCGCGACTGCACCATACCGTACAAGCCCATTGAGAAGAGCAGTGCAGCGAAGGTTAGATAACGCAGTAGCATTGGTTGATTCAGAGTCAAAATAATGAATGATGCCAGCACAGTCATGGTGACGATTACACCCTTGTGACCGCCAACACTGCGAAATATCCATCCAGCAAGAGCGAGACCTAGGCAGGCCCAAAAGTCATAATGATTAGTGACTATGCTTTCTATACCAGCAGGGCTATAAAGTCTTCCGGTATAAGTGCCGACCACAGCCGCTGCGACAAGCGCATAGACCAGAGCCAGATTCACTGAAGATTGCGGTTCTTTGACCGTAACTACGTTTTGCACTTTGATCTCCTACCTCTGCAGCGCCAAATTATTTTCTTGCTTCTTAGCTTCGTCGACAATGGCTACATTGTCGTCATCTCTATTCTTCGATTCGCCTTTAGCTAGCATGATGGCTCCCATCAAAGCAGCTAGAAGCAGAACGGATGAGAACTCAAACGGAATGGAATAGTTTGTCACTAGAGCTTCGCCCAGCACCTTCACAGCATCCGGGCTGACAGCTTGATCGCTTAGTGGCCAGTGGTTCTCGCCAATCAGTGCTGAATAAAGAGTGACAAAGCTCAATACGGACACCCACAAGCTCAAATTGCGCTTACAAGAAGCAAAAATCTTAGCTAGTGGTGGCAAACTTTCATCGTAATAAACAACGGCTTGTTCGCGCTCTAGACGCGGGTTAGTTAACATCAAGGCAATCACTACCATGAGAGTAATACCAACCGCATAAATCATGATCTGGGCCAGAGCAAGGAACTGAGCGGAAAGTAGAAGGAAGATTCCAGAAATCGTTCCGAATACTCCAATCAAAATGAAACCGCTGCGAATAACCACTCTATCTGTCAATACTGCGATGGCCAGACAAATTGACAGAGTCGTCAGTATATAAAACGCCCAGGCCTCAACGCCTGGTGCATTTAATAGAGGTGGGAGTAGATCTTGGCCCATTTTCTTGACTTCCTATAACGCTTATTACGCTTACAACGTTTACGACTTACTCTTCACTAGATTTGGAATCAGCAGGCTTATCTTCGGCCTTGGCTTCGGCTGGTTTATCTTCGGCTTTAGCCTCGGCTGGTTTAGCTTCGGCCTTGGCGTCAGCTGGCTTTGCTTCAGCTGCAGGAGCCGCAATTTTCGCATCAGCAGCGGGTTTTGCTGCTTCTACAGCAGGCTTGGCCGCGTCAGCTGCAGGTTTAGCAGCGGCAGCAGCTGGGGCTGGCTTGGCTGGCTTTGGCTTAGGCAATGGCATCTCTTTGCGCTCAAAGTAGAACGCTGATTCTTCTTGACTCAAGGTCAATTTTTTCAAATCGTATATAAGTGATTGGCGACTGTAGTCTGCCATCTCAAAATCATTGGTATTGATGATACAGAGGGTGGGGCAAACTTCAGTACAAAGACCGCAGAACATACAAAGACCGTGGTCGATTTTGAAATCAATCAGCTCTAGCTTGTTAGTCTCAGGGCTCTTGTGCGAAGTAATTTCAATACACTTATCAGGACAAACCCGTTCACACTGTCGGCATGAAATACAAAGGTGGTCTCCGGTTTCAGGGTTGACGGTCAGTGCCAAACGGCCTCTAAAGTGAGGGGCAAGGTTCGGCATTTCGTCAGGGTAGTTTTTAGTGATTGGTTCGCGCCAAGTGTGTTTGAACACTGTAGCAAGACCACGCCTCACTTCGTTCAGTCCACCAAACGCTCTAGAGATGAGGTTAGCCATGAATGTTTACGAACTCCCGTGCAAATACAACGATGATGAAAACGATCAATGAAAGTGGAATCAAGCGCTTCCAGCCAAAAGCCATAAGCTGGTCAATTCTGAAGCGCGGCAGGGTGGCGCGAATGAGAATTGCGAAAATAACCAGACCATAAACTTTGGCAATTACCCAAAGGGTAGCGAACAATGTTTCTGGATTGATTATGTGCAGTGTCTGACAGAAGAATGAATCTCTAATGGCAGCAACCATTTGCGGGATGCCAGGGATTTTATCGAGAATGTATGGAGGTATTGGATTGTCTCCACCGCCCAAGAACATCACGGTGGTAACACTGGCCACTACGAACAAGTTGGTGAATTCTGCCAGGAAGAAAATAGCGAACTTCATACCACTGTATTCAGTGTTATAACCGCTCACTAGTTCTGATTCAGCTTCTGGCAAGTCGAAAGGAATACGGTTAATTTCAGCGCAGGCTCCAGTTAGGTAGAGCCAGAACGAAATAATCAAAGAGCAGACCAAAAGACCAGCGCATACATAAGACACAAAGCCCATAGGATAAGCAGCTTCAAGAGCCTTAGCTCCACCGCCGCCCATAGCCTGATTGAGGCCAACGAGAGCACCACCACCAAGCAGATTCCAATTGAGAATTCCACCAGCTTGTTGCTGAGTAATTTTCACTAAGTCTAGAGTGCCGGCCATGAGACAGACAGTAACTAGAGAAAGTACCAATGGAATTTCATAACTAATAGCTTGAGCAGCACTACGCAAACCACCTACCAAAGAATATTTGTTGTTCGAAGCCCAACCAGCCATTACCAGGGCAACCACCGGTAGTGCACCAGCGGCTAAGACATAAAAAATACCAGTTGGCAAATTCAAAATATGGAATAGCGGATGGTCATTGGTCACCGCGGCGAGAAGCGGCACAGCACCAATAACAGAAGGGGCGAAGAACAAGATGGGGGCAAAAGTATGCATGACTGCATCAGCCCCGGTAGGAGTAATGTCTTCTTTCAAAAGCAATTTAACGGCGTCGGCCATTGTCTGGAGGTTACCATCGGGACCAACACGGTTTGGCCCTTTTCTCACTGTCCAAAGAGCTAAGGCGCGCCGCTCAATCAGAACCATAAACATGGCGTTGATTGGAATGAAAACCAAAAGTGCAAGTACCGGCGTAACGGCTCTCAACCCCTCATTGGCGAGATTGGCCTGTTCGCCAAATTGCTGAGTAAGTAACATCGGTATGGCGATGCCTACTCCCCAACAAACCATCCACACTATGGTGAAGATGATTGTTAGCCAAGCTATGGTGAGCCTTGAGATTTTGAATATTTCGTCGCCGTTTGCAAACATGAGTTCCAGTTTTACCTTGTTGAAGAAAGACAGAAAGTTCGAAATTCGAGGGAATTTAGCGGTCTACATCAGGAAGGATTATGTCAATCGAGCCAAAGATGGCCATGATGTCTGAGAGCGGGCAGCCCTTAAGAAGCTCTGGCAAAATTGTCAGATTGCAGAAGGAAGGATTGCGCCAGCGGAAGCGAACTGCTTTTTCACCACCACTAGAAGTTACGTAGCAACCGAGCACACCGCGTGGTGACTCAACGGCAGCGAAACCTTCACCGGCTTTAATACGCATACCGGCCATTTGTTTTTTGCCCATGATCTCGCCAGTAGGAATTTTCTCTACTGCCTGACGGATGATGTCAACACACTGACGCATTTCCAGAATTCTGGCCATGTAGCGGTCCCAAGTGTCGCCTTCTTTATCAAAGGTGATCACATCAAACTTGAGATCAGGGTAGACCGAGTATGGTCTAGTGCGGCGCAAATCCATGGCAATGCCAGAAGAACGCAAACACGGACCAGTGACACCATAGTCAGTTGCCACTGATTGCTTGAGAATGCCCACACCTTTAGTACGCTTCAAGAAAATTGGGTTCTGGGTGACGATGGTTTCGTATTCATCAATGCGATCAGGAAACTCATCAAGAAAAACTTTCAGTTTGTCGAACCAGGCTGGCTTGGGATCGCGAAGTACGCCACCAATTCTGATGTAGTTAAACATCATGCGCTGACCAGCGATTTCTTCTAGAAGATCAAAAAGCTTTTCTCTCTCGCGGAAAGGATAGAAGGGGAATCCAAACATGGCACCCAAGTCAATCAAATAGGTACCAAGCCAGAGCAAGTGCGAAGTGATGCGGTTCATTTCAGAAACGATTACCCGCATGTACTCAGCTCGTTCAGGAACGGTGACGCCGTCTAGCTGTTCGCATGCACGCGCCATAGCCCAAGAAGTAAACATACCCGAGAGATAATCAACCCGGTCAATCAAAGCTTGGTATTGAAACCAGGTGCGGTTTTGACCTTGCCACTCTTGAGCGCGGTGCAAGTGACCAAGCACTGGTTCAACGTGTTTGACAGTCTCACCATCAAGAGTTAGTAGCAGCCTCAACACACCATGAGTTGCAGGGTGTTGCGGACCCATGTTGATGATCATCTCATCAGTTTTCAGGTCAATCTCTTGAATTTCCGTAGCCATTTTTCCGTCCCTAGTAATTCCTGGTTATATAAGAGAATTAGCGCATGCTATGTGGATTTTTATCGTTCAAGGCATCAACTAGTTGTTTGTAGTCTCTGCGCAATGGATGGCCTTCCCAATCCCACGGATTAAGGATGCGCCGCAAGTACGGGTGGCTGCTATAGCGGATACCAACCAAATCGTAGGTCTCACGCTCGTGCCAATTTGCCGCTGACCAGAAGTTTGCAAGGCTCGGCACTGCTGGCAAATCACCTTCGGCCACATCAGCTTTCTTGGTCAAGACTTTGACCACTAGCTGCTCTAAATGAGAGTAAGACCAGAGATGGTAGACAGAGTCGAATGTATCAGCACTATCAACACCAGTAACGGTGAGCAACAAATCGAGCTTAATTTCTGAACTATTGCGCAAAAGGCGCATTGCCTTCTCTAATTGATCAGCAGCGACGACAATGGTCTCAACGCCACAAGAATCAGGAAGACGCTCAGAGGCGATACCGTGCTCTTTGAGGAACTGTCCAAACTTGGCTGGTTCTAATGGTACTGGCGGCGCAGCTGGCTCAGCTGGTTTTGCAGCGGCTGCGGCAGCAGGTTTAGCGGCGGGCTTTGCCTCAGCTGGCTTGGCTTCTGGTTTAGCTGCTTCTGATTTGACTTCTTCAGGCTTGGCTTCTGATCTAGCTTCTTCAGGCTTAGCTTCGTCTGTCATCTACTTCTAGTTCCTATGTATTTCTGGCTTATGTTTAGGTATTAGTATCGGGAGCTTTGGCTAGAGCCGCATCGGTGTCTTCCTGAACCACACCGATCAAATCTTCAAGACAACGACCGGTGTCGTAGTCGACTTTACGCACAGATGTTTGGGCGTACATTTTTTTTCTACGCTCAACATAATTTTCAGTACGAATTTTTTGCTGCAACTTGAGCAAGGCATCAAGAATGCCTTCTGGACGAGGTGGGCAACCTGGCAAATAAACATCGACCGGAATAATACGGTCAACACCTTGAACCACTGAGTAAGAATCGTTGAACATGCCACCAGTAATTGTGCAAGCGCCCATGGCGATTACATATTTAGGCTCTGGCATTTGTTCATACAAAGTAATAAGAGCTGGGGCCATTTTGCGAGTGATGGTACCGGCGGTCAAAATCATATCGGCTTGTCGTGGAGTAGCGCGAAAGACTTCAGAACCAAAACGCGAAATATCAAAGGCCGACATACCGACACTCATCATTTCAATAGCACAACACGAGGTACCAAACGTCAAAGGCCAGACTGAGTTAGACCGGGCGAGGTTAGTTACGTAGCTGAGCGGAGGGGATATCGTTTTAACAAGGGAGTCAATCATTAGATCAAGCGATGAGAGAGTAACTGTTTCTCTCAACTCTTCTGGAACGACGGGATTGGTATTACTCATGCTCTCCACCACTTCTTACTTTTCTTACTTTTCTTACTTGTCTAAAAATGCCAACCAATCAACAAAATCTAAAACTGAACCAATCTTGGCTCTGCTCCCGGCTCTAATCCCAGCTCTACTCCCACTCGAGAGCCCCCTTCCGCCAGGCGTAGACCAGGCCTACCACCAAGACAACAAGGAACATGGAGATTTCAACAGGTCCAACCATTTTCAACTTCATCAATTCAGCGCTAGCTGGCAACATCTGTCCCAGGGCGTCAGCGCCCACTAACAATCTTGGAATGCTGTCAGTGGCAAGCAACCAAGGAATGATAAAGATGATTTCAATATCAAAGAGAATAAATAGAATGGCATACAAGTAGTAGCGCACGTCGAATTGCACGAGGGCTTCTTGCATGGGCTTCATGCCGCATTCGTAAGGCTGATTCTTAACCGAGTTAGGGCGGTGATAGCCAAGAGCTAACTGCAGAACCCAAGCCAAGAGAATCATCCCCAGGGCTGGAAGGGCGAACCCTACTGCAACGAATAAAAATATCTCGCCAAGCTGCAACGAACTCTGATCCACTTTTGTTGCTCTTCCTTACTAATGGGTACTCCGTGGTAAAGCATAGCAGGCTAAAAGCCGAGTGGCATTAGCCGTAGATTATAGCCAGGTAAGCACCCGCCAATATATCGCTATACCTCTCTAGATACCTATATCTGCATGACACTCCCTGAGAGCGAACTCATCAATTACGGATTGCAACTTTCCGATAATTAAATCGCTGAAATGGGCATCATTAGTAGAATTACGCACGATTGAACTAGGAAATAATGGTTAACAAAACCGGCATCTTGAGCGTTCCTCTTGTAGTCTCCTAAATAGGTAGGTAAGAGGTACTGGAATCCCTTGAGAGCAACAGTTTCAATAACAAACGTAATTAGCGCCCCAGAACACAGCAAAAATAATCCGATGACCATGCAACAACTTCCCCCCAAACGCTTCAAAGAACTTGATCAACTTTGTCAGAAGCTGGGAGTTACCTGCGGGCGCATGGGTTTAATCAACGAGGCGCTCACCCATAGTTCGTATGCCGCAGAAAATCCCGGTAGCCAAGACTATGAAAAACTCGAATTTTTCGGCGATGCGGTGCTGAAATTTGTCATCAGCGAATATCTTTTAGAACGTTTTCCTGATTACGATGAAGGTCAACTAACTGAGCTTAGAGCTGTCTTAGTTTCAGACCGGATATTGGCCGAAATCGGTGAGCAGTTCAACTTGAGCAAATATATTTTGCTTGGTCGCAATGTGCAAACTCGACCATCAATCACCGCTAACGCCATGGAAGCCCTGATTGGAGCGATTTATCAAGACCTTGGTTTATTCCAGGTTCAGACGCTTCTCGTGCGCTTATTTGGCCATCAGACCACCGTGGTTGATCGCGACGAAATCAAAGATAACTACAAAGCCCAATTGCAGGAGTTTACACAATCCCGCGCCGAAGGCACTCCTAGCTATGTAGTAGTGAGCACAGACGGCCCGCCCCACGATCCAATTTTTACAGTAGTAGTAAAACTTGAAGGTAAGCCTTTGGCTGAGGGAAGCGGTAAGTCAAAGAAAGCA
Organism: Obscuribacteraceae bacterium (SeqCode); assembly: GCA_044378815.1. GTDB lineage: Bacteria > Cyanobacteriota > Vampirovibrionia > Obscuribacterales > Obscuribacteraceae. Next base: position 7,698 of record JBIPOV010000015.1, read on the forward strand.
GCGGAGCAAGAAGCGGCCAAATTAGCTTTCCAAGCGCTGCAAGACCCATCTCGCTCAGTCGTAGCCTAAGCCGCTCCGAGCTAGTTAGAAAACAAATAGACAGAAGAGAAAATAAAAAAAGGAGCATCAATGATGCTCCTTTTTAAGTTGTTCGTTTGCTCTAGCAGGTTAAGCTGAGAGATTCGCTTCGAATTTACTGAGCCAAATCTTGCAAGGTTGGAGCGCCAGCTGGAGCAGGCGACACAGAACCAGCGCCATTGACATCAGATGGACCTAAATCAATGCGATTTCCACCTGGGGCTGGGGCTTCGCTATTGCCAACCGATGTAGCTGTAGATGCTGGAGCAGCGGTGACGGTATCAACCGATTGCTCAATACCAGCAGCAGAGGCAAGTTCTCTTGCTTTTGTACGCAATACCAAAGCTTGCTTGTCAGCCTGAGCAGCTTTGTACTCAGCTTCAGCAGCTCTCAAGTGAGCTTTAGAAGCCTCTAGCTGTTGCTTAGCTTGATCTAATTTTTTGTGGGTGGTTGAAACCTTGGCTTCAGCCATATCTACTTCTAGGCTAGTTGGAGCAGCTACTGGAGCTGAGACAACTGACGTTGTGCTGGCAGATTTACCGAGTTTCAGAGGATTGGCGTGAGCCACTGGCGCCACCAAAAATGCACTCAACCCGAATGCCAAAACTGTAAGTGCTTTCCTTGTCATGAAGAATCCTCATAAATACTTTGATCTCAGACCGATAATCAACAAGTAATTATTATAAGGAATAACTTGCCAACCAGATAGCTCAAGATTGGCCGCCGGTGCGCGTTTCAGCCGAGGCAGAGAAGAGCCGACTAGAGCGCCATTAGCAATACAATTGCTCCCCATACGATAGACAAGAGATCGCTCTAGGCAACCAAGGCATTGCCAGCCGATATGTCGACCAACAGATCAATCAGCCTATTATGAGGCGAAAATAATGTCGGCATCTAGAGCCGTTAAAGCCTTCTAAATGATGAATTTCTGCAAAGAAACCGCAATAAGTATAAATGTTCATTCAATACTGATGCAGTTCTCTTGAAAGCTGCATATCTATTGTTCTATATTCTCTACTTCGCCTGTGCGCGATTGGGCTTTTGACCGAAAGCTCCAAGTTGGCTTTTAGCCAATCGTGGAGTTGCAGGGCAAGAGCGCCTGAGGGCAGTAGATTTACGAACCAATCACTTAGCTTTGCACCTCTTGAGCGTACCCCGCTCAGAGACAACCACAAAGCACTGGCGCCGGTGGTCGTTGAGCATAACGAGCAAAGACCACACAATTAAAAGGACAAGGGAGTGACTATTTCAGTGACTGAACAGCAGCTAGAACCCAACTCGAAATCAGAATTCGAGCGACTTCTCGAACAATCTTTAAGTTTCAAGTTTGAGCAAGGGGACATTGTCTCAGGCGGCGTAGTCCGTATCGAAAGAGACGGGATACTCGTAGACGTAGGCGGAAAATCTGAAGGCTTCGTGCCGCAGAAAGAAGTTTCCAACATGCCTATCGACAAAATTGATGATGTCGTTAAAGTCGGCGAAAAGTATGAGTTCTACATTCTTAGAGAAGAGAACGAGAACGGTCAGCTAACTCTCTCACTGAAGCGTGTTGCTCAGGCGAGAGGATGGGTCTTACTGGAAAACCAGAAGAAAAACGACGAAACCATTCGCGCCAAGATTTCAAACGTTGTCAAAGGCGGCGTAGTAGTAGACGTATACGGTCTACGTGGTTTCGTACCAGCCAGCCAATTGCGTGTTAAGGGCACAACTCCAGAAGAATTGATCGGTATGGAAATACCAATGAAGATTCTGGAAACAGACACCAAGCGCAACAAACTGATCTTGAGTCAGCGTCTGGCCGTGCAAGAAGAGAAAGCAGCTCAAAGAGAGAAGATTCTATCTACCCTCGAATCTGGTCAAGTGGTCACTGGCGAAGTTGTTCGTATCGCCGATTTCGGTGCTTTCATCGATCTAGGCGGCCTCGACGGCTTGCTCCCTATCTCAGAAATTTCGTGGGAACGTGTCAGCCATCCGTCAGACGTGCTGAAAGTTGGCCAAATGGTCACTACAAAAGTTCTCAAAGTCGATCAAGAGAAAGGTCATATCAGCTTGAGCCTCAAGCAAATGCAGCCTGATCCATGGAAAGAAATTGAAGACAAGTTCGGCGAAGGTCAAGTTGTGAACGGAACCGTTCGCAAGATTCAGAGCTTCGGCGCCTTTGTTCAAATCTATCCTGGCGTAGACGCTTTGTTGCCTACAGTTGAAATGTCTGAACAACCTACTGCTAAGCCAGAAGAAATTGTTCAGGTCGGCCAACAAGTAAAAGCAATCATCAAGAAGTTCTCACCCAAAGAGCACAAGATTTCCTTGAGCTTAAAAGGTATGGACGTCAGCGACTTGCTCAACTAATAGCAGCTGAAAAGCAGAAACTACAAAGAGACCCGAGCCCAGCTCGGGTCTCTTTGTTAGCCAAGCAATTTTTGTTAACCAAGCAATTTTTGTTAACCAAGCAAAACAGTCTGCAAAATCGATAATTTTGTTTCAATATATAACAGAATCTGGAACCAGCTAGCCAAGTGGCTGTCTGTGGTTTCACCGAAGCAGTTAAGTATGGCAATCTCAAAACTCGCTGGACTCATACCGCCAATAGAACTATTTTTCTGGGTTGCACCACTTGGTCGCGCTATCCGCTTGTTCTTTGGTGCCTTCCAACCCTCTTCACTGCGCCAATTTTCTTATCGAAAATTCAAAGTCGCTTGTCTGTGGATGGGACCAGAGTCTTTCCACCTGGTTGCCCTGGCCGCCGTCACCGTAGCCATAGCTCTTACTATTCAGTGCTGCATTGAATTGCAAAAATACCAAGCCCAAGATCTCTCAGGAGCCGTGATCTCAATTGGCCTGCTGCGCGAAATCGGCCCTCTCACGGTTAGCCTGGCCTGGTGCGCCCGAGTTTCTGCCCGCATCGCCGCTGAGACGCAAGCCTATTACGATGCTCATAAAATTGAAGAATTTGCCCATACCTTTGTTCTACCGAACTACATTGCCACAGTGGCCATGTCAATTCCTCTGGGCACCTACGGCCTTGTCATTGGCTTTATTACCGGCGCACTAGTTGCACCAATGCTAGGTGTCTCATCTACTTCAGTGTTTCTCCACTCAGCCCGGGACGGAATTCAGATGAGAGACATCATCGTCTATTTCATAAAGCTAATATTGATCAATCCAACCATAGGATTTTTTGCTGGTTGCGCCGCTGGTGCCACGAAGATTCACAGCAACAATGCAGCACCATCAAATGCCGTGACTGCAACCTTTATAGTTGGTTTCTTTGCCAACCTGATAATCACTTATGCGGCCTATCTAGCGAGATAACAGAACAGAATTTATGGACGATAGAGACGACAAAGACAACTCTCGAATGATCAGCGATGGCTCGCTGGGAATTTTCACAGTGCTGTCAATAATTTTTCTACTCTGGGGCTACCTCTGGTTCAAAGGGACTGGAATTTTAGGTGCCCACCTGACAATCAATGTTCTCTTTCACGAAGTAGCACAGCTGAATGATAACGCCGACGTTTATTTAGACGGTATTAGAGTAGGAATGGTCGACCAAATCGTACGGTTGAATGAGCGAAAAATCTTAGTACGAGTGCGCATAACCACAAAGGAAACAATCATTCCCCAGGGCTCTAAGTTTAGAATTCTGACCAACGGAATCGTTGGCGCCAAATACATTGAAATTGACATTCCCCATGCTCCAGACATCAGAGCCGGCCTTCCCCCCTTGGAAGATAACACCGAGGTACTCGGTACCGACCCTGCTAGACCAGAGCTCGCTATCAACAAACTGGTAATAGCCCTCAGTAATGTAGATCCGCAAAAACTAGTAAAAAACTACGAAGAAGATCGCACCCGATTAGCAAGAGCAGCCGATCAGCTATCAACTCTGGCTGTCAAAACTATTCCATTATTAGACAATGCCGTGCCACTAGAACGGGAACTTACAGAAATTGCTCACGATCTCCGGCGCGTCAGCAAAAAAGTAGGTGTCCTGCTAGACAATCCACAATTCACAAACGACCTCAAAGTAACCACAACCAAGCTCAAAGAAACAGCTGACTCAGTGCAAATCACAGTGCACGACATTAACACTACACTAAAAGACAAGGCCCTTAGAGAAGATCTCCTCACCGCTCTGAAAAGCCTGAACAACGCCACAGAAAATGTGCAAACTTCAGTGACTGCCATAGAAAAGATGTCTAAAGATCTTAAACTACGAACCGATGTCAAAGACATGCTTTTGCAAGCGCGAAAAACTCTCGACAAAGTTGATTCGCTCTTGAGCCGTCCGGGCTTTGGCTCTGACATCAAAGAAACACTAGCTACAACCCGCCAAGCCATCGGTCATTTAGATACTGTGGCCCGGCAACTAAATCAAATTCTTGACAAGCGCGCACCAATAATGCACTTGATGTTTGGTCGCCCCGGTCAACTCAAATCTCCAACAACTAAAGATGCGAAAGCTAAAGACAATAAGTCTTTGGATGCAAAGTCAGAGCCCAAACCGGTAGAGCCTGAGCCGGCACCCGCAGCTCAAGGAGAACAGACAGGACAATCTGAACAATCAGAGAAGACAGAACAAAATCAAGAACGAAACTAATCTAGAGAAGAGAAAGCCAGTAACGTCAATGCTCCTGGCTTTTTCTTTTCAATTTGAACACCCTAGTCTAAGAAAGTAGTCTAAGAAAGTGGTCTTAGAATACTTTGTAGATATAGCTACCAGCCAACTGTTTGTTACCTTGACCTGAGCTAGTCTGAATGTCTTGGGCTAATTCATCATAGTCAGCATAGGTGTCTTTGACATGCTTGTAATAAGCTCTGCTTTCAGTAGCGGTAGGTGTTTTTGACTTCTCAGCATCAATGCTAGCAAGACGATTGATGAAATCACCAGAAGCACTAGAAGATAGCTGACCATCAGCTTGCTCAATCAATATGCGAGCGAAAAGATCATCGCGACGCATGCTTAAGTCTTCACGAGCGGCTGGATAGAAGATTGTGATGCCATTAGTGGCAGTGAACTTAGCCAATACAATGGGGAAGCGAGAAGGAGTTGTTACTGACTTCCCTGAATAACCAGTTACTTGCATAGTTGGAGCGGTCATAGCCGAACCCTGAAGGATTACCACCGGTCTAGAAGTAGACGTAATAGTAGTCGTTGATACGGATGTATCAGCCATGGCTGGCAAGAATGATGTAATTGCGGCAAGGGCTGCCAACACTGGGCCCAATGTCTTTGTGGCTTTCATTTTAATCTGTCCTCCTGAGGTGACCTCGACCTCGACGGAGGGGATTCCAGATTGGTTCCATTTTCGCTGAAATGTTACAAGAGCAAAATTGAATGTTAGAACTTCGAAGGAATCTTGCCAGTCAAAACCGCTTGGATAAAGGCTTGAACAACGTTTGGATCCCAACCCTTGCCAGCATTCTCAACAAACTCGCTCTGTACAGACGAGGGATCTTTGCCCGGACCGATGCGCTTAGGAGATGCTTGTTCGTGATAGCGATTGGCTAGACCAATTATGCGAGCAGCCAGAGGAATTTCGTCACCCTTGAGACCATGAGGGAAACCGTTACCATCAAACTCTTCATGATGGGCTCTAACAATCGGTGCAAGATGCTGCAAGTCAGGGAATGACTCAAGCAACTCAGCGCCATCCATGGGGTGATTCATTACCAAGAGAAGCTCAGTATCAGAAAGATCGTCTTCAGCCTTCTGCAAGATTTGCGCAGCAGCACCAAGTTTACCCAAATCGTGAACCAAGGCCGCCTGCCTAATAGTATTGATAGCATCCTGGTCTAAACCAAGTTCTTTAGCAATAGCGCAGGAAATCTCGGCAACTTGTCGAGCATGACCATCGGCATACTTGTCTTTCGCCTCGATTTGCGAGACCCAACCGTCAATACGACCGAGCATACGAGCGTCTAATCCACCGGTGGCGAAAATATAGTCTGACGTTTCATTAGAGGAAGACATTAGCTGGTCTAGTTTCTTTTGAGCTGCAGCGTCATCAAGAACAGCAGCTGGCTCAGCTGCTAGTGGAGGGGGTGGTGCGGCTTGAGATGGCGGAGGTGGCGTTGAACCCAAGCGGTTTTTCAGTAGACCGGCCCCGGCACCAGCTCGGGCCTTGCCCATCATCGATGCCCCTAGGCCGCCTCGAGGAGCGGCGCCACCAGCGGCGGCAGGAGTAGGAATATCATCAAGTTTGCCCCAAGCAGGGCTTTCTGCGGGAGCACCCTTGGGCGTGGGAATAGAATCGAGGTTACCCCAAGATGTCGGTTCGACCACGGCTGGAGCTGCCACCGCTAGTGGTGCAGAAGCTGGTTCAGCCGCCGCTACCTGCGGAGCAGTACTTGGAGTAGAAGCTGCGCTTGTAGCAGAAGCGGTACTTATAGTAGGAACTGGAGCAGCCGGAGCTTCAGCCTCCACGGGACCTCCCCAGGGAGCTACTGAAGGAGCCGAAACAGTAGTAGGAGCGTCAGGCGGAGGAGCAACAGCTGGAGAAGGAGCGACCGGAGGTTCATTGGCCGCTGGAGTCGTAGGGCTAAAATCTACACTCGGAACGACGCTGTTAGGACCACTCCACTCAAGCCCGGTTGAAGACGATGCCGGTGCAGGTGGAGGAGCGACTTCTGCCACGGGCGTAATAGCGGCAGCGGTGGTGGCAGGAGCTTCTAAGGTTTCGAAATCACCGAAATCGAGATCGGCATATGGATCGTTCTCAACGGCTGGTGTTGGCGGAGTGAATTGTACCGGTGGATAATCGCCAGTTGGCAGGTTCTGCTCAAGAGATGGACTAGGTCTAACTGGGGTGAAAGTAGGTTTTAAGGAGTCGTTGGTAGCAGGCTTCTGCTCAAGAGCAGCAGAACGAGCCACCGTCTGTGATGACTCAATTTCACCAGTAACTTCCTGCGCCTGAACTTGAGCGACACGATCCAAGACAGGTACGCTGCTTGGACCAGCAGGACCGGGAGAGGTGGATGCGGCCGGCGCCGGTACTGCAGAAGCCGGCGGAAATGGTGTCGCAGTTGTTGCTGGAGCCGAAGTTGGAGTAGGGGTAGGAGTTGGAGTAGGAGCCGGAGTAGGAGCTGGAGTAGGAGCTGGAGTAGGAGTAGGAGCCGGAGTTGGGGCTGGAGTTGGAGTAGGAGCCGGAGTTGGATTAGGACTAGGAGTAGGAGCCAGAGTTGGGGCTGGAGTTGGAGCCGGACTAGGAGTTGGGGCTGGAGTTGGAGCAGGAGCCGGAGTAGGAGCCGGAGTAGGAGCCGGAGTAGGAGCCGGAGTAGGAGCCGGAGTAGGAGCCGGAGTAGGAGCCGGACTAGGAGTTGGTATAGGCGGTGCTTGAGCAACCTTTGCTGCTGGCGGTGGAGTGATTTGGCCGGTCTTGTTAGCCTGCGAAATTACCTGCTGCCCCAAGGCACCCTTAAGAGCACGACGGACATCAATGGCAGACTTACTAGCTTCAGCCGTCGGCGTATTAACAATACGCTGGTGCAGTTGCATAATCGGTTCGCGTGCCCTCTTCTCGGCAGGCAATTTGTTCAAAGCCTCTGCCACTTTATCAGCAACACCCTGCACCATGTCGATTTCGTTGCGTGTCCAGGCGCGACGGTAATCGCACTGCTGCAAAATTACACAACCATGAGTGCCAACCTGGCTGCGCAGAGAAACACCCAGCAACGATTTAGCGCCAATTAGTTGCAGCTCTTCTTGAGCCGGAGAAACGTATGAATTCTGCTGCCCCTCAAAAAGCTTCAGCGGTTCACGAGCCAGTAAAGTTTGCGCCACCAAGGCCGAATCAGCAGAAGGCCAGTAGCACTGCTGCAAACTTTGCACCTTGTCTTGTTGCCAAAACTCATAGCATTTCCAGCCAGCCTGTTGATCATCGGTACAGATAAACAAGCAGCGGCTAACATTGAGAGCTTTACCTAAAATATTGACGACCATGAAGAGTGCGTCACCTATCCCAAGGGAATAGGTCATCAGATTGCCGATTTCAACTAAAAACGTATCGCGGAAAGTATCTCGCTGAACTATGTCGTTAATCTGAGCAAGACGGATGATATCGCCTAACTCACCCAACACCACACGCATCATGTTCAGTTCATCAGGCGTTACATCAACCGAGCGACTCATGGTCATTGAACCGAAAGTGCGCCCTTGCAAAACCAGAGGAAGTGTCGTGGAACGACCAGTGATCGGAGAACCAGTAGAGCGATACTCGCAAATCGAAGTGACATTTGGGTCGAGCGGATTACTCAGCAAAATCTGACAAGCGTCGGCCGAAAAGTGGTCGCCCAAGTCCTTAACGGTGGTTTCGAGAATCCTCTTTAGATCCCTCACACCTGTCAGTTTCTGCACCAAAGGACTGTTCATACTGCTCCAACGCTCTCAAGTAAAAGCTTATAAAATCAACCATAACATGAACAATACAGTGGTTCTACTAGCTCATCAGTGCTATGCCCATACTAAGCCATAACCAACCGAGCGCCACAGCCGATTTATAAGCAAAACTTGGTTGCAAAAGAGAGCAAGACTGATAATTAACGCCTAGACCCGACCGATAATAAAACCTAGCGATATCAAGCGCCAGCGCTGGCGAGAAATCAAACACGGCGCGGTCGTTAAGTGATAAAAAGTTCCCCAAAATACTTGTAAAATAATATGCTTACCTGCCAATGTTTTCGTCATCTTAAATTCTAACGAATTTGCAGAGGTCCATTTGCCAAGCATAGCCACCACAAATAGGCCTCTATCGGTCGGAGACATAATCGGGCGAGCCTTTCGAATTTTCCGTATCAATCTCAAGTTGATTGCACAGGTGCTGCTTTTTCCAACAATTTTGCTCTGCGCCGGTCGCATAGGCTTTATTATGGGTCTCACCCACTTGTCAAAGGGAGCGGCCAACATTGCTGCGCTACCAACCTGGGGGCTTGTCGTCCTGACCGGAGGCCTGCTTTTGCTTATCGGTGGCTTTCTTCTCTACTTGCGACTGCTTGCACTTGTACGCGTCTTCACTGGCTTTGCACCAGACTACATTGAAGCCAACAAATACGCCAAGACCCGGTTGGGCGCGCTCATTGGCCTTAGCCTGGCCGCTTTTGCGGCAACAATTTTGGTGATGTTGATGTTCGCTGTTGCCATCGGTGTCTCAGTAGCGCTCATTGCTGGCAAGGGCGTCTTTTTGGTGGCTGGTGTGATTGGCCTAACTATCAGCATCTGCTCAGGCTTCCTCACACTTCTTTTTGTCAGCGTGGTTGGCCACATGTCCTTATCTAGCATCGCAATTGAAAAAGACGATCTCGGTACCCTGATTTCTCACGCCCTAGCCCTCTCCTCTCGCTCGTTCTTGCGTTCGATCTTGTTCTATTTTCTAACAACAAGCGCTGTTGCTCTCTTAGCTTATCCACTATCTCTGCCCCTAATCGTCATTTTGGTGGGCTACAGTGTGAGCCAGGGCATTGTCACCGGAGCGCACCATACGGCAAGCGAACTGCCGATTTACATGCAGATTGTGTCGCAAGTCTGGGAACAGCTTGTAAGCATGATTGTCACACCAATTAGTTTTACCTGCTTTGGTCTCTACTATTGCGATTTGCGCATGCGTCAAGAGGGTCTTGATTTAATCGAAAGAGTGGAAGTAATGCAGGCAGAAAGCAACAGCGAACTAGAGCTTCAATAGAAGATGGATGCCAAAAACATTGCCAAAGAAATTGCCGCAGTAGCGAAAGACTACGACTATCAACAACCGCCTGGACTTCTGATCAAGATCCAAGAAATAATTTCCAGTATCATCAGAGCCATTCATGATCTTCTCAGCATGATAGAGCTTCCCCAGACGGGCAGCAGTGACACCAAGCTAGTTGGCGACCTATTACAGACACTAGTGGTAATCGTGGCGCTGGTAGCAGTGGCGGTGGTAGCCCTTGTCATACTGCGCCGAATGAACTTTCTCGATGCCCAGCGAAAACGCGCACAGGGTGAGCTTATAGTCAGAGAAAGCGAACTTGACAGTAGTGGCTGGCGCACATTTGCCGCCCAGCTTCGGCAAGAGCGATCAACAAAAGAAGCCTGCCGAGCTCTTTACATGAGTTGCTTACACCTACTTGATGAAAACAAAATTGCAGTCTTCGCCCCCACAAAAACCAATTACGAATACTTTTATACACTCAAACAAAAACCAACTATTGCTAAGCATTTTCGCCCCCTAGTGGACACTGTCGAACTGATCTGGTTTGGCAATAAAGAAGCCGAAGAGAGCGACTATGTCGATTGCCTCAATTTGCTCACCGACATTGAAAATGCCGCAGCGAAAATCAGAACCAACTCCCAGCAAGGTGAGGGGCAAGAGTGAGCACTGTTACTTCTAAAATCAGTACTTCTAAAATTAGTACTTCTAAAAGTAGCACCAACTTAAAACGCGAACTAATCCTTCAAGTGCTAGCGCTGCTAATTGTCTGCGGGCTGCTTGTATACGCCAGTGTGTCAAGCGACAAACAACTCAACAAGATTATGCCCGAGACTCGCAGCTGGGCTTCCTCTACCAATTTAAGACCAAGCGGTATGAGTGCTTGTTTTGAGCTACTGCAAAAAGTGTTCAGCCCAGAGCGACAAGTAAAGACCTGGGAGTTGCCTTACCGCATTTTAGGCGGCTCAAAGAAAGCTGAGCTAGAGCGTAAAAGTGCAAGCAAACTATCGGCATTGCAGCCCACTCCGCTAGTTCACGGCGTGCTCATAATAGTTAGCCCAGATCAGTCACTGGCTAACTTTGAAGTAGAAGAAATTCTTTCGTGGGTCGAACGCGGCAATTACCTTATCTATTTAGATAGCTTTGTTCTGCGCACCTCAAGACGGCTTCTAGACAAGTCAAGCATGACAGTGAAGCAGCTGGAGCCACCAGCAACCAACAAAAAAACAGATCCCCGCTTTGATGTCGCTTTCTACGATCACCTGCGCCAGCTTACAGTGTCAGCCGATCACAGCATAAAAGGCGGGCGCAAAATTGCCACCGTTGACGGGGCCTGCGTTATTGCAGAGAAAGACTATGGCAAAGGTAGAATTTTAATAGCCAGCTGCCCGAGCCTTGTTAGTAACCGCCAAATTAACCAGAGTCAATACTGGTCTAACTTCCAATTTTTCTACAACTGGATCGCCACCACCGACGGAGACATCTACTTCGATGAGCGCTGCCACGGGCTAAGTCAAGGCATCAACGTCTTTTACTACTTCCTGCGCGGCCCGACCGGCTGCGTATTAGCCCAAATCGCCCTGATCTTACTAGTAGCTGTGCTCAGTACCAATCAGCGTTTTGGTGCCACAACTCCAATAAAAGTGAGCCGTCAAATATCTAACCTTGAGCACATTAACGGCCTGTCAAATACCTATAAACGAGCGAAGGCCAAACAGGCAGTAATTGAAATAATTTGGCAAAGCGCCAGGCTCAAATTATGCAAGTTCCTACAAATTTCGCCCCATGAATCGAACCAACGCTTGCAAGAAGAGTTAAAAGCCAATGGCAGCGAGCAAACATCAGCGATGGCAATAATTGCCAATCAATGCGAAAAAGCAATAAGCAATAAAGATCTGAGTGACGACCAGTTGATAGAGCTTGTTGAGTCTTGCGATAAGATATCCCAGAGAGTCGACAAGCAGATGACAAGTAAACAGCTAAACAGGGGACAAGATGCAGCAACCAGCAGTACCGACCGTTAATAACGAAGAACTGCGCCAAGTCAAAGAAACTTTTGATCGTTTGCGCTCAGCTTTAAGCGAGAACATTGTCGGTCAAGATCGAGTCATCGATCAACTGTTAACGGCAGTGCTAGCAGATGGCCATGTCTTGCTTGAAGGTGTGCCCGGAACCGCCAAGACAATGCTAGTCAAGACCACCGCAGCCCTAGTCGGAGCAAATTTTGGTCGAGTGCAACTCACCCCAGACATGCTCCCCTCTGACATCCTTGGTACCAACGTCTACGATCTCACCTCTCGCACTTTCAGCTTACGCAAAGGCCCGATCTTTACAGGCATGCTCTTAGCCGATGAAATCAACCGCACCCCCCCGAAGACACAATCAGCACTGTTAGAAGGCATGGAAGAACGTCAGGTCACCCTTGATGGCCAAACACACAAACTGCCTGATCTGTTTATGGTGGTCGCCACTCAAAACCCAGTTGAATTTGAAGGAACGTACCCTTTGCCAGAAGCGCAACTCGATCGCTTCATGCTCAAAATTCTGATTTCATACCCAGAAGGCGATGCCGAAAAGCAGATGTTGCGAAACTGGCAAACGGGTCACTACACCAGATTCTCCACGCCGCTAGAAGCAGTCTGTACTGAAGCTGACATTATCAAATGCCGTCAGTTTTTAAGCCATGTCAAAGTTGAAGAAAGTATCCTCGATTATTTAGTGGCACTAACAGCCAAATCCCGCAACATTTCTGATGTTTCCCTAGGCGTCAGCCCAAGAGCCGGTCTAGCGTGGCTGGCCGCAGCTAAAGCTCATGCCGCAATCGAAGGCCGCGACTTTGTCACGCCAGACAATATCAAATTTGTGGCTGAGCCAGTTCTGCGCCACCGCTTGATTCTCACTGCCGAGTCAGAACTCGATGGCGTCACGGTTAGCCAAGTAATCTCTAACCTGCTGCGACAAGTACCCGTGCCGAGATAAAAGCGAGAAAATGAGTTTTGACAGCAAGTGCCAGGCTTTACCTAATTTTGATACTCGCAATGGTGCCATTCACAGCGGCGGCATGGTTCACAGCGTTTGCTTCTCAACTAACGAAACTCGGACTAGCAATCGATATAATTTTATTGATTGCAATAGTTGTTGAGTATCAAATCACACCGCGCACCAGCTCCATTTCGGCCACAAGAGAAGTAGAGGAACGTCTCTCTATTGGCCGCGATAATAAAGTAAGCATCGAACTGACCTATAAGGGTCAGCTACCACTGAAATGCGAAGTCAAAGATGATGTGCCCAGCTCCATAGCTATCGGAGGCAACAGCGCTGTTCCAATTTTCAGCTGTCAACTGAAAGCAAATCAGAACACGAGTCTTGGCTACACACTGAAGCCAAGGCGACGGGGTTCTTATAAATTTGGCAAATTAAACGTCCGCTATTTGAGCGCTCTCGGTCTCACCTGGCGAGAGATAAAATTTGACCTAGATAAAGAGGTAAAAGTATTCAGCGATCTAAAAGCCCTGCATGAGCTTTCAGTTAAGCTCTCACATTCATCAGAGCAAGGAGAGCTGCACCAAAAGAAACGCGGTCAAGGTACTGAATTTGCATCGTTGCGCGAGTATGCCGTCGGCGACGACAGCAAGGCTATAGATTGGAATGCTACAGCTAGGCGAGATCGCCCAGTAGTACGTACCTACGAAACAGAACAAGAGCAACGACTACTAATTTTGGTTGACGCTGGACGCATGATGGTAAGCGATCTAGATGGCCTCACTCGCATTGATCGCGCGCTCAATGCGGCTCTCTGCCTCGCGCTCACAGGCCTAACCCATAACGATCAAGTGGGCATTGGCATCTTTGCCGACAAACCCTTGCTCTACTTGCCTCCAAAGCGGGGTAAACTCAATATGAACCGCATACTTGAGGCTACCTTTGCTGTCGAACCACGAATGGTAGAACCAGACTATGCTGGCATTCTCTCTTACTTTGCTTCGGCGCAGAAAGGGCGTTCACTGATGGTAGTGCTCACCGATTTGACCGACCCAACTGGCTCCCAAGCTCTCTTAAGTGGGCTGGCGAACCTGGCACCACGACACCTGCCATTCTGTGTCACCTTAAAAGATCGCCAGGTTGTAAATCTAGCCAATAGCAACACTGAAGCTCAAAGACAGGAAGCAAACAAATCAAAGAAAAAGAGCGACACAGTGGAGGCAATTTACAAGAAAGCAATTGCCATTGATTTGCTCAGCCAGCGTGAAATTGCTCTTTCTGTGCTAACAAGACGAGGGTGTATGGTGCTCGATTGCCCACCTCAAGATCTATCGGACAAATTAGTAGAAAGGTATCTCGAAATAAAATCGCGGGCCAGACTTTAGTTGAGGAGACGAAAATGGCCAGCTCAGCTAACTCCAATCTCACAAGCTCTATGCGCTTACTAATGATTGGAGCGGCACTGGTGTCATCTATAGCCCTCACAAACACAAGAGCACAGGCCGATAATTCCAAGACTCTTAGCGGATACTATCAAGCGGGCCTAGAAGCACTGAATGCCAACCAAATGAACAAGTGCAAGCAATTCATCAGTTTACTTAGAGGCACTAGTGGTGGTGCATCTACGGCCAATGCTTTAGAAAGTCAAATACTCAGCAAGCAAGGCCATTTCAAAGAGGCCTTAGCTCTCATCAATCAATCGCTCAAAAGCCAGCCCAATAGCGCCTCACTGCTGGCGCAGAGAGCTTTAATTTATGGCTACAGTGACAATGAGGAGCAATCTTATAACGACTATATTGCGGCTTCTAAGTGCAGCAACATGACTAGCGACGATTGCTACACTATTGTCAAAGGTTTAAGCGAATACGATAAATGGGATGAGGCCTTAGCCATCGCCCAAATATGCATCAAGCAGAAACAAGCGAACGGACCACTTTACGCTCTTGCTGGGGACTTGGCTCGCAAGATAAAAAAACTCACTCTCTCAGAACACTACATAGAAAAAGCCATTGCTATTGGACCAGCCAAAGCCTCGACTTTTCAGGAGTTAGCTTCACTGCATAAAGTCATGAAAAAATGGCCAGCGGTCATTAATGATTGCAAGAGACTAAAGCAAGTAATCGTCAATGCCGACAAACATATGACTTACGCCCGCTGCCTGGAACTAAGTGGTGATGCCCATATTGAACTAAAGCAGTACGAAGAAGCAATAGTCGATTTTAGCAACGCTATAAAGATATCACCACTAAAAAGCTCGATTCTAAAGCAACGAGCCAGCGCCTACGAAAAACTCGGAAAAAGAGCCTTGGCGCAAAGAGATCTAGCCGCAGCAAAACAAATTGACAATTCATACTAGAAGAAAACTGGCCTTAGACTAGATCGTTGTCGCAAGCGTACTTTACCAGAGCTGTGCGACTCTTTAAATTGAGTTTCTTGCGAATACGAGAAGCGTGCAACTCCACGGTAGACTCTGTCAAAAACAAACGCTGGGCAATCTCTTTGTTGGCAAATCCAGAAGCAATAAGCTTAAGCACTTCCATTTCACGCAACGAAAGTGGTGGTGATTCTTCATGATTGGCTCGCTCGTCAGCTCGACTTATCACTTTCGGCGCAGGAGCTTTAGCCGCAACCTCCAGAGCATTGGTGAGCTGCTGAGTAAGGTTGCCGAGAAGATTCATATGGAAAAGTTGGTCTTTCACCTGGTGATAGGTCTGGCAATGCGACAAAGCAATAGACGCCTGAGCTGTAGTCAATTCTATTGTTTCGAGATCGGCCTCACTCCAAACTCGACTATGATCCCCAACCACTAGAATGACGACACCATATTGAGTGCCTTGATGAGAAAGCGGCGCCCCAGCCATAGCTCTAATGCCACTCTCTAAAAGTACGTCGACATCACTCTCGCTAAGCTGCCCACTTTTTCTTAGTTGCTCTACTTCATTGACAGCAACAGTTTTCTGCTGAAAGAGCGACAAGGCAAACATAGGGAATTGCCCAGTACGCCCCAAACCCAGAGGCGAGAGGTCAGGCTCGACATACTCATGAGTGACCATGGGATGAGACGGACCATCAGTGCGAATGACCAAGCAACGCGTAGCATTGAACATGCGCCCGAGACTGTCAGCTAGAGCTTGCAACAAATGATCGCGATCGAGGGAGGAATGAAGCTTGCAAACTGTTTGACGAAGCCAGCGCTCAAAGCCAATTCGCTTGGTTGCTTCGTCGAGATCGCCTGAGGCAAGTGTGCTAGCTCTCCCAGCACCGCCTCGGTTGGTGCGACTGGCACTATTCAAATTTAAAGCCGAATCACCAGCATCACCACTGGCAAGGAAATCACGAGGAATAAACTGCAAACGCACCAGCGAATAATCATCACCGGTCAAAGAAACCAATGCGGCAGCGCAACCAATTTGCCTCAAATCAGATGCAGAAACAGAGAAACAGCTACTGCCGTCTGCCCGATCAAGCGACTGCTGCAGAGCATCAAGGAAATTCTTAGAGCCCGGGAAGACCTTGGATAATGGCTGTCCAATCAGACTCTTGCCACCAGCGGTAAAGAGGCTAAAAGCGCTGGTATTAGCACTCTCCACTGACAGCGATTGACGCTGGAGTAATACAGTGGGTAAAGTCGACTCGACAGCTGGCTGAACCACGGCTAGCTCATCGGACTCAATACAGCGACCAAGATGAACGGCGAGCATACGCGCAATCACCTGACCTAAATCAAGCAATTCTTCCGAAAATCCACCGACCGAAACCGCTCTCTCCATCAGCACAAGACCAATAATTTGCGTGGCTAGAACCACAGGAAACAGCACAGCGGCACTGTCATTTTTAGAACCGCAGAATGCTTCTAGCGCCCTGAGAGCAAGAGGTGTCTCATTACCAAGACAAGTTTCACCAAGAGGCACCCACTGCTCTTGACGCAAAAGACTATGAAGCTCACTGCGAGCGGCGATCTCTAAGCCCTTAGGTATGACTTTGGTGACTGTGTCGGCGCTAGCATCGCTCGAGACAAAGGCCAAACGACTGAGTTTAAGACCATCAAAATATGCATCAGGGGTGACTCGAAACAAAGCGCATGAGTTTAGCTCAAGGGCAGAACAAATAGCGGCCATATCTACTTGAAAATCGGCCTGTAGAGCTTCACTTCCTCTATGGTCCTGACGAGCGCTCGACTCGCTTAAATGCTGCAACAGTTTAACAACAGGAGAGAGATGAATCTCATGCTCATGTTCTGTTGAAATTTTCTCAGAACCACTCATAGCTTTGAACAAGCCTGCGAACACACGAAAGGAACTTCTGACGAGGGATAACTTACAAATTGCCAACGGCCATTGGCAGTCAACTGCTTATTTATTGAGGTCTTGAGATGACCTCGCTATCTCCAACATATCGCAAACCTGGGATTTGCCTAGTACCCAAGGGTGATCTCGCAACTTGTACCAAGGATAGGCTTGCAAGAGCAAGCAAAGAGGCCCACTTACAAGCTTTTAGTACACAAAATTCGGCCCGGGTGAAGGCATGGGCCATCTACCATTGCAGACTTCAACCAGAAACCCTCTCGAGCCGGCGGCCAAGATTTAATATTAATCCAAGGCTGCCAGGAGAAGGCAAGGCGGCCTAATCGCCCACAGAATCAACAATTCAGCCCCTTCCGCCTGACAACAAGATAGTATAGAATTAATATATGTGGATATGATCTATCGGGAGTCCTTAAGTAAATGGCCAGCGAATCCTCAGCCAAAAAACCTTCTGCTAAAAGCTCTTCTTTGCGCAACCTAAAGCGCCAGTTTGGCCGCCGCATGGTTGAAACGCTGTTGATGTCACCCACACTTGTTGACGACATAGACAAGATTAGAGCCGCTGGCGTCAGAATCAGACTGGTAGACGGACCATGCCGCGCCTATTACGACCGCAAGAAGCGCACGATCTATATCGGTCGCTGGTGTCCACGCAACTATAAGCTTATAAGCATCGCCCATGAATTCGTACACGCTCTTGTTAAACCAACCATTGACCCAATACCTGGTCAAACCGGACGGCAAGAGTTCATAAATCGCTGCCTAGAAGAAGAAACAGAGGCAATTGTCCACGAAATTGAAATCGTCAAAGACTTGCTCAAGGCTGATATTCCAGTCGACCCCAAAGAGCTTGAGTGGCTTAAACGCTACAAGCGCGGAGGGCGCAAGGCTATTATCAAGGCTTTAGAGAAGACCATCACCTCAACCACTGGTGAAGATTATCCTGAGTATTACGGCAGTTGGTACGACGAAATCGTGCCTGTTTCTCAACGCTTGCCATAGCCCTAAGAGCAAGAGACCCAAACTAGAGAGCCTAGTTAAACAGAGTAAGCCAGACTAGGGAAATCTTCGTTTTCTTCCACTGAGTCAATTGTGAATGGCTCTGTTGTCAAAGCGCAGGCGTCAGGAAGTAAGCGCCGAATCTCTTCAGCAATGTGGCGAGCCTGCACAATGCGGCTGTGTAAGTGAATTGTCTCGTATTCAAGCTTGATACGAGTACCATCAACAGCTGTTACTTCTCTATGGCGAATCAGGTTCGTAGCCTGGCGCAAAACTTCTTGCGGGGTTTTTATCACAGCCCGAGAATGAGTATGGGGCAGAAGGCTGCCAGTAGCATCATAGGTGCGATCAATCCAGGCTTCACCAGCAACACGGATTCCAGCTCTTTCACCAGCTTGCAACAAAGTATTGCCGGCTGGGCCTACCAAAACGAGCCAGCGGTCATACTCAGCCAAGGCCTTAGCGACAATGGTAGCGATACGAATATCGTGGCTCATTTGCCGGTAGAGGAAACCATGAGGACGAACTTGGGTAACTTCTAAACCAAAAATGCGGGCCATTCCGGAAAGGGCACCGAGCTGATAGAGCACGGAAGCTCGCAACTCATTAGAGGACAAATGTATCTCTCTACGGCCAAAACCAGCGATGTCAGGATAGCCTATGTGAGCCCCGAGAGCCAAACCGTAGTAACGAATGCTCTCCAAAGCGGCTTCCATCAAAACAGGGTCACCAGAGTGGGCGCCGCATGCGACGTTGGCTGAAGTGACGAAAGGCAGTACTTCCTGCTCGCCCTCTACCCGGTAGGGACCATAACCCTCACCAATGTTGGTGTTGACGTCAACTCCTGTTGACAAAAGAATTCTGGCATTGCTTGGCGCGAAAACTGGTTGCGCCGCCGACTGTGGTTGGGCTTCGCGACCGCCGCGGCCCCTTTGATGCTTAGTTCTACGCATCGAAAATTGCTCCTAGGATACCCACAGCATAGTGGGAAGGCTAAGTTTAGCAGTTCTAGGGTAATTCTTTAACATCAGAGTAAACCCTATAGCTTTGTGTGAAGCTAGAATTAAAATGGTGTCATACCACTTTTGCAGCGAGCCTTCGATTGACTACTCCGAAAAATCGCCTAAATCCGGCTGTCGCTTTACTTACCGTACTCGTAGCCGGTAGTCTCTGGCTCACGCCTAATTCAAGCAGAGCCACAGCTGGCCCGGGTGAAAACCCAGCAAAACTGCGCTTGGCCGCCATTGATTCAATCTTGCACGGCAATACCAAGGACGCCTTAGATTTATACGAAACCGCTATTCAAGAAGCTTCACAGCAGTACGGTGAGAACTCTACTTTTCTCGCTGACTTATATTATGAGGCTGGCACAGCAGCTCTCGACAGTAGCCAATTTCCTGTCGCGGAGCGCTACCTAACTCTAGCCGTGAAAATAAATCCATATTCAACCATGGCAAAAATCAAACTTGCCGAACTCTATCGCCTCCAAGAACGCCCAGAAGAAGCCTCCAAACAATTTCGCCAGGCCGTGCAAATCAACCCATCTCCGGTCACAAGGCAAGCGTATATTCGTTGGTTAGCGTCCAATGGCCGCACGCCACAAGAGAATGCCATCGCCACTCAAGAATCGCTCAAGCTAGCGATGCTCACTTCGCGGAGCAATGAAAACACTCGACTACTTATTCTCAACAGCAAAGGCAAACAGACAGCAACCAGTTCACCAATGCCAGTTCTTCCGCCAGCACTAATTGCGCCGTTAGGCAAAGAAAAGTCAGCGGAAACGACTGCTGCCGCAGCTAAAGATGATGCCAAGCCAAAATCAGCAATTAGCCTATTTCCATTCAAGTCTGTTAGTAAAGAGCAAGTTTTAGCCAAAGAGAAACTGGAGAAACAGCGCAAACAAGAAGCTGCCAAGCAAGAAGCTGCAGCGAAAGCGCACTTAGCTGAAGAAAGAGAAAGAGCAAGAGAACGAGAACACGAAGCGCAGCAGCGCAAGAAAGCAAGCGCTGCAGAAGCCAAAGCAAAACCTGCCACTCCACAGAAAAACGCCGACGTTAAGCCAGCAGCAGCCAAGCCAGAAGAAAAAGCGGCTCCAGCTAAAGTAGAGAAAATAGAAAAAGTTGAAAAGAAAGAACCAAAGCAAGAGCCCAAGAAAGAACAGCCAAAAGCTGTTGAGCAACCAAATATAGTGCCATCACCGCAACAGCCTTCGTACCCGCAAACGATTTACGGTGTACCTGTATCGGTGAAAAAGCCAACAGGTAAAGCAGCCCGGACAATGGTTCCGCCGCCTCCGCCCATGCCGATCTTCCCTGGGGTGCAGCCGATGATGCGTCCGCCTATGCCAAACTTCCAGGCTCCTCCACAACAAGTACAACAACAAGCTCCAGTACCAAAACCTAAGCCAGTGGTTAAACCTAAAGTTGAGGCAAAGGAACAACCAGAAGATAAGCCACCACCCATGACCAATCAATCAGAAAGCGAACCAGAATTCATTCTTGATTGGGGCGAAGTCAAACCTAAAGGGAAGAAAGGCAAGTAATTAAACGGCCTGTTTCTTACTTGTTCTTATTCTTGGTGGCATTGCTGTTAAGAGTGGCGAAGTTAGAAGTGACGCCACCATTAGCATCAGCAGCCGGTTCAGGAGCAACACTAGTAGAATTAGCGGAAGCTTCAGCAATTCCGCGACCTCTTCCTGCTACATTTGGACGCAACCGCCTTAGCTGATCCGCAGTCAAAACCGCTCGCATCGACAAGAAATCATTAA
This sequence comes from Obscuribacteraceae bacterium (SeqCode), assembly GCA_044378815.1. Taxonomy (GTDB): domain Bacteria; phylum Cyanobacteriota; class Vampirovibrionia; order Obscuribacterales; family Obscuribacteraceae. The sequence goes on from JBIPOV010000015.1 coordinate 28,511, forward strand.
GCATGAGCATTTCAGCTTGCTCTTGCACCCTGCGTAGTTCAGCTCGCTTAGCCCTAATTTGCTCTGAGCTAAAAGAGGGATCAAACATCATATCGCGCATTTCCAGGCGCTTAACCTTAATTGCCGCCTGCAGCTCTTTTGCTTGGCCTTTAGCTTTGCTACGTTGTTCGGTTATACGCGTTTTCTGTTCATCAGTGAGGTTGAGCTGAGAGAGATCAAGCGGGCTGCGATTCATACCACCACTATTGTTACCCATGCGCATCTTCATACCAGCACCAGCAAATTCGCGCTTATGGCTGAGGCCTTCAAAGCGCGGATTCGCACCTGGAGCACTAAAACCGGGGCCAACACCTGGCGCAGTATCCGTTTCTACACCTTGCGCCGCTGCCTCCTGGGCGCGTCGAGCACGTTTAATTTGCCTTACTCTGCGGCCAAAGCGATCAGCATCATTTTGAGATTCGACACCTTCTCCACCATCCTGGGCCAGAGCCGCCGGCAAATAAGCACCAGGCAAACTAGACACCAGCAGTAGAGCCAGACTGGCGGTACCAGCAAGAAAAAGTCTTTTGCTAAAACCGCTACAGTTTAATCGCATACAATCCATCCTCGTTAGTATTGATGCCAAAGTCAGAGGCACTGTCAATTGTTTCGTAGTCATAAACGGCAACTATCTCTTCTGAATCGTTGACGTTGTTATTGTTTGTGTCACGTTCGCCTTGCTTATTGTTGGCTAACATTTTTTTAGTAGTCGTCTCTTCCTTGATGAGCTTAGGCGGTGCTGAAGTATCAGGTTTTACAGCCACTTTGGAAGAAGAATTAGTAGCAGTAACTTTAATTGCCTTGCTCGGAACATTAGTATTCTCATTAGCATTAGCAAGTTCACGCCCGTTATCGAGCGCCGCATAGTGCTCAACCTCTTTTACAGGGGCCGTCTCTTTCATTACTGGAACAACTTTGGCGGGCAGCTGCGCTACTTTGTTCACTGCTGTTGGAGCCGAACTAAACTGACTGAAGGCAAAGAACAGAGCCAAAATAGAAGCGGCGCTAGCCAAAATGTAGAAAGTCTTGACACCCCCAGCCGGAGCATTAGGACGAGCGCTGGAGCGCGAATTTAGAGCCACTACATTATTAGCTTGTGGATTAGCTTGTGGATTAGCATCTAGATTAGCTTCAGAACTGGCTGTCGGATTAGCTTTTGGATTAGCTTTAGAACTAGCGGTCGCCCCTGATGCAGCCTCAGACTGAGCAAGAATGCGAGCTTCAATGGCATCACTTAGGTCACCACTCCACTCTACAGCTGGCAAACTTTTGAGCTGACCTACAACCATCTCTATATCAGCCAACTTAGCGTTACAAGCGGTGCAGTCAGCCAAATGTAATTCCACGGCTTCAGCTTCTTCGGGGCTAAGCTCTAAATCGTAGTAAGCATCAAGCGCTTCTTCCGTCTGCTTACAATTGAGATTTGGTTGTCCTTGCATATCGATCACCTAAATGTTGCGGGCAAGTTGAGACTATCGGAGGAGAAGTATGGAGAGAGTAATTCTTTTAGTTTGATTCGACCGTAATGTAGACGTGAACGCACTGTTCCGATGTTAGCTCCAACCATTTCTGAAATTTCTTGATAAGAAAAGCCTTCTATATCGTGGAGAACTAAAACAATTTTCTGAGTCTCTGGCAATTGACTGAGAGAATCTTCGACCATTCTTGTTTGCTCTCTCAAATCGAGATTCTGCGATGGGTCTGGCCTCTCATCGGCCAACTGCGAAAGGGTCTGACCAAAGGCTCCCGGTCCTTCTTCTTCTGCCACACTCGACTGGGGATCGAATGACACCAGAGTGGTTGGCTTTCGTCTCTGTTTAACTCTTAAATTGTCCATACAGAGGTTGTGAGCAATGCGGAATAGCCAAGAGGCAAATGAAGAGTTAGAGCGATACTTATCTAGATTTTGATGAACTTTAACAAAAGTGTCTTGCACCACCTCCTCAGCTTCTTCGCTGCTACCCACCACGCGGAAGGCAGTAGAGTACACCCGGCTTTGATACCGTTTAACGAGAGTTTTGAAGAGTGTCATGTCTCCGTCCTCTCTGAATTTATCGATTAGGGCCTCGTCTGTAAGGTCCATATACTCCAACCGATTCGGGTGGCTCATAAGGGAATACGCTCAAAGTAGTCAAAAAGTTCAAACATCTAGCACATTTTTTCGAAGATTAACATTAGTTAACGGAGGCCCGGGTTTCCCACTTGCCTTAGACGATAGCAGGAGCGAAACTAAAAGAGACTGTGCTATTACACACTCTATCAACTTGCATTCGGAGAACGTCGTGAAGTTCCAAATACTGCCACTCGCAGCGCTGTCGCTCCTGAGCGTCCTGCCAGCAGCTTATGCTCAAACAAGCAGCAACTCAGTCGACTACAAAACTCCCCATAAAAAAATCGAAGACTTACCAAACTTCCACACGGTTCATCCCTTCTTATATAGAGGTGGCGAGCCCAGTAAAAAAGGCCTACAACAGCTAAAAGAAAAGGGTGTAAAAACGCTGATAGACCTGCGCGCCAGCAGTGCCATAACTAGAAGTGAAGAAGCTACTGCCCACGAGCTCGGCATGAAATACATTAACTTGCCAATGAGCTCCAAGGCACCCACTGAAGCTCAACTGGCAACTTACTTTGAGGCAGTGCGACAAGGGCGAGACAAGAACGAGCCTGTTTTTCTACACTGTGCTCATGGCTCAGACCGCACAGGCTGCTTGGTGGGCATTTGGCGAGTGACAGAAGATGGCTACAGCTATCCGCAAGCTTACGCTGAAATGCGCAAATATTGGTTTGGCCCGCAGTTCAAAGAGCTCTCAGCTGCAGTGCAAAAACGGGCCAACAAACTCTCAGCTTCTAAATAAGCCAACAGCAAATCAAGCCCTAGCGAGAAGGCTGAGGCATAGCGCTTGGGCCAGGATTTACCGGCAGCCCGCCAGCACCTGGTGCTGGCGGGCCTGGCGCTACTGGTGGTGGCAAGAATTGCTTCAACTTATCCTGAGCTGTCTTAGACCAGGGGTAGTAACGCAAAATTTCTTTTAGAGTAGAAATTACTTTATTACTATCACCAAACAATTCAGATAACTTCACTTGATACCAGAGTGCCTGCCAATTGGAATGGTCAAGGAACAGAGCTTTTTCAACATAGCGCTGCATTTCAGGGAAGCGCCGACCGCGGAATAAATGAACGGCATAGTCGATATTGACGTTGGCGTCCTGGGGAGTTAGCTGCAAGGCCCGATCAATCGTCTGCTTAGCCGATACCGCCTGATTGCCATCAAGGTAAAGCAAGCTCCAATCGGCCAATATGCGCCCTTCAATTTCGGTTGAACCAACTTTCTTAGCCAGGTCCTGAGCCCTGACAAAATAGTCGTAACTAGCCTTGGAGTGCTCCGGGCGGCCCAAGTCTTTCGCCATCATGCGGCGCAAATTGCCAAAGCGACCAAGCAATCTTGCCTCATTCTTCTTATCACCACTGGAGGTGGCAGAGAGCAAGGCCTTATTGTAGTTCAACTCGGCCAATCTGAAATCGCGTTTTTGCACCAGCTGATCGTCACCAGCAGCAATGGCCTGGTCGATAAGAGAACGGGTTTTTACTACTGCCGATGGCCGAATCAGCATTCGCTGGAACTTATAGTCAAAGTAGACGAAGAAATTCTCCAGAAATGGATTACCCAGTATTCCTAAATTTGAAGTTTGGAAGAAGCCTGAATCACTCTTAGACTCACTTTTACCAGAACTAGCCGGTTGTGCCAAAGTATAGGTAAAGTCAACACGCTTGACCGTTTTACCAGCCAGTACAACATTATCGACCATGACACGACCAAGCTTTACTGGTCGCCCATCAAGGCCGGTGCCCTCGGTAACATGCTTATTCTCACCGCTGCTATAGCGAGCGGCCACAGCAGCAGGAAGGTTATTAAATGCAGCTCCAGTGTCGACCAACATCATCACATCTTCACGGCCATTAAGCTTTACTTTCACCACTGGGGCACTGCGGCGCGAGAAGGTCACGGCAGAGCAATCACTAGTAGGCGAAAAGCTATCAGCGTCATAAAACGAGAGGGTGGTTTTGCCATAATCAACACCAACAACAAACTTAGAAATGACATTGGTACCGATAATTCCGCCCAGGCGACGACCTAAGTGCCGCGACTGCGAAGACAAATCAAGAATGCGCGCTTCGATATCGTTGACAATGAGATTACCCAATTCCAATCGACCAATCGTACTGGTATTGGTCATAACAGAACCAGACAGAGCCTGCATTCCAGCTAGACCTTCTTTGAGCAGATAATTCTCAGCGGCGACACGGCGGTCGATGATAGTATCGCTGGCACCAGTATCGAAAAGAAAGTCGAGCTCCTCACCATTGTTGAGGCGACCTTTCACCAAAATTTCACGCTGACCATAGTCGAAGGGTACAGTGATTGTGCGACTCAAGTGGAAAGTGCCACCAGGCCTATCAAATTCGCCATCTTTGATCTTAGAGTTAGCACTTAAGTCTGAAGTAATTCGCACCAACTCAACTTTATCGTCAACTCGACGAATGACGCGGTGCGGATAAAGACTGCCAGCAGAAGGCTGATACTGACTGTACTCAAGCGACAAGGCCTTCTTCTTGGCACCATCGCCGAGAGTAAAGGCCACTGAAACTACCATGTAATTATTTTGCTCAATGGCAACAGTGAAACTATCGGAGCCGTTAGGGCTATTAAATTGCACCAGCCAAACTGGTGTACCGCGCAAATTAGAGCTTCCCAATAGAACGACTTGATCAACGCTCCGACTGCTGCCGTTCTCTTCAACCTGCACCTTAGCGGCGGTCTGGACTAAGCGCAGACCTTCCATGACAAAAGTCGCGGGCAAGGTGGTCTCTAAATTGAGCAATTTGGCCGAGTCAATTTGCAAATCTTCGGCTTTAGCAGAACCGCGAGCGCCAGCCTGCACCCATGGTATTTCACCATTAAAGCCTTCGGTCAAAGTAGCAGCAGTAACGCCATTGTTGAGTGTATCGCCCCGCTCATGGTCAAGACGCCAGCGCACACCTTTTCGCATCAGGCGAAAAGAAGAGTCACTGGGCCGACTCTCAACCTGGGCGAGATCTAAACCGCCAGGCAAGCCCTGGGAGACATTGTCGTACTCTTTGCCGAAAACATTGAAGCCAGCCGCAATTTGAGCGACATTGTCATCACCCCCATAGGCAGTGAGGCTTTTAGAAAGCAAATCGCTTAGATCAATCGTAGGGGCAGTAGCAGCCTCAGCAAAAGCTGGTTGAACAGAAACTAAAGAGGAAAGAGATGCCAGGGACAGGCTGGTACCAAGTGAACAATTAAGTGCAGCAAGAGCAGCTATCACTCGAATCAGTTTCAAATTCAAAATTATCTTCACAGCCTTAGCAGTTAAACGGTAACAAATTGCTTGCACTGCCCAGGAGCTGGCAGACTGATATCTGGCAATTCCCTAACTGTGTTGTAGAGCTTCATTACCTGCACTAGCAACTCTTCAACTTGACCCAATGGCACTTGATTGGCAGCATCACTTTTGGCTTCATCGGGGTTAGGATGAACTTCCATGAACATACCATCAACACCAGCTACTACAGCAGCCCGAGCTAAAGTTGGGATGTATTGCCGCTGCCCACTAGAGGCATCACCAGCGCCGCCAGGGAGCTGAACGGAATGGGTGGCATCAAAGATAACGGGATAACCAGTCTCTTTCATAATAGGAATGCCGCGGAAATCAACTATCAAGTTGTTGTAACCGAATGTGGTGCCGCGCTCGGTGAGCATGACATTTTCATTGCCTGAATCAACTACTTTCTTAACAGCGTTCTTCATCTCAGCAGGAGAGAGGAACTGGCCTTTCTTGATATTGACACACTTACCAGTTTGAGCAGCAGCGACCAACAAATCGGTCTGGCGGCAGAGAAAAGCTGGAATCTGCAAAACATCTAAAACTTCGCCAGCGGCATGACATTGTTCCGCTTCGTGAATATCAGAGAGCACAGGAAGGTCAAGCTTACTTTTGATATCAGCTAACATGGCCAAGCCCTTCTCTAAGCCCGGTCCACGAAATCCATGGACAGCGGTGCGATTAGCTTTATCAAAAGAAGCTTTGAAGACTAAATTGAAGTCATGCTTAGCTGAAAGCGCTTTAAGGTGACTGGCAGTCGTAAAGATCGTTTCCCACGACTCGATTACACATGGCCCGGCTATGATCAGGAACTTCCCACCGGCTGAAACCTGGTGAGTACCGACCTTAACAGTCTTAGCAGCCATATGCCCCCCTTGCGATCTAAATATGTGATTGGATATTGTAGCAGTATGCCTAATAGCAATATGACTAATGCGGGATTTGCACACGTTGTTGAAGATGGCCTGGTTCTAAGACTGCACGTCCAGCCCGGGGCAAAAGTTAGTGCCCTTGTTGGTGAAAGAGAAGCGGGTGACGGCCCGCGCCTCAAAATCAAGCTCAAGGCTCGTGCCATAGAAGGTCAGGCCAACGCCGCCCTCTTGGAGCTAATTGCCGAGCTCATGCAAGTGCCCAAGTCGACAATCAGCCTACAGGCTGGCTCTACAGCTAGATTGAAAACCGTTCATGTGCGCGGCGAAAGTCAAGCTCTGTTGAGCAAGCTCCAACAACTAACCATTAACGAATAACGATTAGCAATTAGCGATTAGCGATGTGACGGACTAAGCGATAAACCGTATGACCAGCTCTTTGTGAAACAGGCATAATCAAGCCCGCACGAATGGCCTCGGCCAGCTGTGGTCGCAAGGTACGAATACGCTTGAGCTGTCTCGGCCCACCAGCCATCTCTGGCAGAGTCATACCAACAGGGTTTTTATCAAGCAACTTGACCACTTTGTTCTCGGCAGGCTTATCAGCCGCTTGACTAGCAGTCGAGCCCGCTGGTCTAGCAACGGGAGGACGACCGCGCTTGGGTTTAGAGTCGCCCGCAGCCTCTGCCGAAGGCTGGGAGAAGTTGATGTTTTCTGGTTCTTCTGACATCTGCTCGTAATTTACCGCAACAATTGTTCTCTCAGCATAACCCAAACCGATACTAAAGAATAGTTACGGTTTGGGCCTGAGCTGCTGACCGGCTAGCCTTCTTCTTGTTATATTCCTGACTGTTCTTTGCAAGTCCGTAGGCAAGTTCATAGAGAACTGACGCTCCTGGGTATCACAAAATCCATTCACTTGATGGGTTTCAAGACCGACTCTGGAGCGACGCACTTTCGTACGCAGATTTTGGAACACAGCAATAAGTAAGAGGTCAGGACGTTGAGCATCGGCTCCTTTGTTTTCATGTTGCACAGTCACCTTCCCTTCTACCGCAAGGCAGGTATGTGGCCCTTCGGCGAAGAAAGCGTTTATGAATGTATGGCCGAGACCTACATTCCTCTCTTGAACGCTATCGACGACCTCTTGCAAGAGGGTATCAAAGCAAAACTGACCATCGGTCTCACTCCTGTGCTCTGCGAGCAATTAGCTGATGAGCACTTGAAACAAGGCTTCGAAAAGTTTCTCAGCCTGCGTATCAAAGCGGCTAAAGCCGACGAAGCCAAGTATGCAAGTTTTGGCGCTAGCCCCAATCCTGAAAATCATCACTTAGCAAAATTCTACTTAGATTGGTTTACCGCCATACAACGCGACTTTTCTGACCGCTGGAAGCGCGACTTAATTGGTGGCTTCAAACGCTTGCAAGATGCAGGTGCCATCGAAATTACAACTTCAGCTGCCACTCACTGTTTCTCACCACTACTGAGCGAAGATGTCTCGATTTTGGCGCAGTACAAGACCGGTGTGGCTAATTACAAAAAGCACTTTGGCAAAGATCCTAACGGATTCTGGCTTCCGGAATGCGCCTACAGACCAGCCCAAGGCGAACGTGCCGGCATAGAAAAGTGGTTGTTCGAAGCTGGCTTGAAATATTTCTTCACCGAATCATTCGTTATTAAGGGTGGTCAAACAGCCGAAGTACGCCGCGTGGTTGGTCCTTACGGCTCAGTTGAATATGTACCGTCTAAACAAAATGGCAACACTGGCTTAGATACCTTCGAAGCCTTCTGGCTGAAAGAGTATCCAATTGCCGTAATGGGTCGTCACGAACAAGCTGGCTACCAAGTCTGGTCTGCCGACCAGGGTTACCCAGGAGACGGCAACTATCGCGAATTCCACAAAAAAGATGACTCTTCCGGCTTGCACTTCTGGAAACTGACTTCTAAGAGTACAGACCTGGGCGACAAAGAACTTTACAACCCCGAAGCCGCCGCTAATCGTATTAAAGAAAATGCCGATCACTATGTCGGCTTCCTCCAAGGCTGCTTGACCGAACATCTGAAAACCACCGGCCGTCCCGGCCTGGTTATGGTTTCATTTGATACCGAATTGTTTGGTCACTGGTGGTTTGAAGGCGTAACCTGGTTAAAAGAAGTTATTCGCCGTTTGAAAAACTACACTGCTATCGATATGCAGACTGCTACCGAGTATTTGACAGCCACACCTCCAGAAAAGACTATCAATCTACCTGAGTCTTCTTGGGGCTCTGGTGGTCACTATCAAGTTTGGCTCAACAACGATACTGAATTCATGTGGCCGCAAATTCATCAAGCAGAAAAACAGATGAAAGAAGTGATGGATTTAGTCAAAGCATCGCCAAACGATGCTGCACTGCACAAAGCAGCGGAACAGTTAGCCCGAGAACTCTTACTGCTTTCATCCAGCGACTGGCCCTTCTTGGTCACCACTGGACAAGCTAAAGACTATGCTATCGAGCGCTTTGATGGACACGTAGAGCGCTTCAACAAGCTCTACAACATGATCAAGAGCGGCCATATTCAGTTCAACGAAATTGCTGCAATTGCCGATATCGACAACTGCTTTGCTGAACTAAATCTTGCCAACTTTCGCCTAGAAGAAAGTGAACTTGCCTCAGGCAGCAAAAGCAAATAAACCTCTCAATTTAGAAGAAACCAAATGAATAATCTTCAAGACTCGCCAGCGCGAGCAACTGATAGCACAAGGAAGCCGCGTTCGATGAAGGACACTCGCACCAAAATTATTGCTACCATCGGACCTGCTTGTCGGCAGCCTGAAGTACTAGCTGAAATGATCAAAGCTGGTATGGATGTGGCACGAATCAACTGTTCGCACTCTACTCCTGAATTCATCGAGTCGGTAGTTGCTGACGTTCGGGAAATCAGCACAAGATTAGACATGCCAGTGGGCATACTACTCGACCTCTCTGGTCCCAAAATTCGCACCCGCAAATTAACCGGAGATCTGCCAGTTAAACTGGAGAAAGGCAAACTCTTCACCCTCACAAGCCGTAAACTTGAAGGCACAGTTGAAATTGTCAGCACCAACTATGAGCCTTTGGCCCGCGAAGTAAAACCGCAAGACACAATTTTGCTTGATGATGGCTTAATCGAATTGCGCGTTGTCGAAACCAATGAAACCGATGCTGTCTGCGAGATCATTATCGGTGGCGTTCTGAAAAATCACCAGGGTATTAATATTCCTGGCGTCAGACTGTCCATTCCAGCACTGACGGAAAAAGACAAAGAAGATCTGAAAGTTGGTCTCAAATGCGAAGTTGATTTTGTTGCCTTGTCATTTGTACGTGACGCTCAAGACATTGTTGACTTGAGAGAGCAAATTGGCGACCACTGGCCACCTGTAATGATTATTGCCAAACTGGAAAAGCCAGAAGCAGTAGATCATTTAGAAGAAATTTTAGCCGTCACTGATGGTGTCATGGTGGCAAGAGGCGACCTGGGCGTCGAGCTGCCACCAGAAATGGTTCCACCAGCTCAAAAACTAATCATCAGACGCGCAAACGCACACGGCAAGCCCTGCATCACAGCTACGCAGATGCTTGATTCCATGGCCAACAATCCTAGACCAACTCGGGCAGAAGCTTCTGACGTCGCTAACGCAATCTTCGACGGTACTGATGCCGTAATGCTCTCAGAAGAAAGTGCCATGGGTGACTATCCTGTCGAAACAGTGACGATGATGGATCGCATTGCTTCAGCAGCAGAAGCCAGTCAAGACCGCTCTAAATTGCACGAACACGAACTTGGCTCTTCAGCCCACGCTATTGCCCATGCCGCTTGCGCCATGGCTGTCGACATGGATGCTCGTGTCATTGCTACTTTCACAAAGTCTGGATCAACGGCAAGACTAATTTCACAGTTCAAGCCACCATGCCCAATTATTGCGCTAACTCAGCAGACTCACGTCTACCGTCAACTCACTCTCACATGGGGTACCACTCCAGTGATGCTGACTGAAGTTTCTGATTCTGAGTCAACCATGGCCCTTGTCGAAGAAACATTGTTGAAGCGCAATTATGTCTCGGCCGGTGACACCATTGTCATCACTGGTGGTTTGCCAATTGCAGCCCGCGGCCCAGCCAACTTTGTCAAACTTTCAACAGTTTCACCAAGAACCCAAGCAAGCTTCTGGCAGCTCAAAGGCATCTAGGCCGAAGCAATATAGCGGCTACTGCGAATCAGAATTTAGGTCTTGGACTAGATCTTGCATTAGTTCTTGGGGCTGCTCATCAGCATGCACCAGGTAAGCACAGAGCGGGTCGTCGCGCAGAATGTACTTTTCGCGTGTCACTTTGACGCCGAGCAAAGCCTGCATCATCTGCGGCTCCATCAAACACAACTGGCGAAATTGATTGGCTAAGTCGTGCACAGCGCAGTGACGCTGGTAAATGATGAAGTTACCATCGGGCAACCCTTCCCATTCTGTCATATAGCCATCTTCAGAGAAGATCTTAGCCACTTCCTCAACTCGCTGCGCCAACGATTTGTCGTTTACTCGCGCCTTCAAGCGCTCGATGCGCTTCTTATTGCGAACAGACAGCAGCTCCATCACGCCTTTATGGCCAGCCTGCTCATAAACAGCATCAAGCAAATCAACGGCCAGAGTAGAGCCGCCCGAAGGAAATAGAGATTCGGCCTTATCGGTAAGCTTATATTTATAGGTAGGCCGACCGCGAGTCTGGCGTTCAATACGCGATTCAATCAGACCATCTTTCTGCAAGCCGGTGAGATGCCGCCTTACAGCCATTGAAGTAATACCGAGGACACTACAGAGATCGCCAACCGTTAGTTCGCCCTGGCGCTTGAGGTGAAGCACGATTGCTTCTTGAGTTTTCTCGGGTATCTCGCCTAAGGGCTGTGTGATCATTTATTGCTGTCTCAAATTTTGTTAAGCAGGTTTTATCGGGCTGATATAGGTTGCTTGGTCAAAGTTTGCCGATTGGGCGAAAGTGGCCACAGTTTTGTCTTGAGCCGTGCTAAGCATTTTGCCGGAAATTCTTGCCTATGTTTCCATTGTCACTCAAATTGAACAAATCTACCACCGGGTAAGACCCGAAAAATAAAGAACTTGAAGCTCCAAACCCTATATCTGTCGATATCCCGAAAAGGATTATAAATAATCTGTGCCGACTTAGTCGATTTTTGATACTATTTTATCTATAAAGTGCCACGTTGCGAACGTTGCAAACTTTTAAGGGAAGTTCCCAAGGGAAACCATCTATAAAAGGGATATGATTCAGAAGCAACCAGAATTGGGTCAAAGCAATTGTCTGGCGATGCAAAAGAGATTTTTTCCAGCACGAAAGCACTAAAAAAAAGATCGCAACCTAGAAATCTTGACCAGTAGCAAAAAGAGGCAAACCGGAAGATGACTTCCCCAAACACCAACAAAAGTACAGGCTCAAACTCTGATTCGAGCGGAATTCCTTTGCTCGAGATTGTTGACTTGCACGTCAATGTCGAAGACAAAGAAATTCTCAAAGGTGTGAACCTGACTATCCGTGCTGGCGAAATCCACGCCATCATGGGCCGTAACGGTTCGGGCAAATCCACCCTATCCTACGCACTGATGGGCCACCCGCGCTACAAGGTGACCTCTGGCAAGATGCTCTACAAAGGTCAAGAAATTTCTGAGATGAGCCCAGACCAACGGGCCAAGCTCGGTCTAGCTCTCGCCTTCCAATACCCGGTATCAATTCCTGGTGTCTCAGTTTCTAACTTCTTGAGAAAAACTGTGAACGCCGTTCGCGGTCGCGATATTCCGGTCAAAGAATTTCGCCTTGAACTGAAAGCTCTGATGGCTAAACTTGGCGTCAAAGATGAGTTTCTCTCGCGTTATGTCAACGACGGCTTCTCTGGCGGTGAAAAAAAGCGCCTTGAGATTCTTCAACTCTCTATGCTCAATCCATCCTTGGCTATCCTTGATGAAACCGATTCAGGTCTAGACATCGACGCGCTCAAAACAGTTTCAGAGGGTGTAAATGCCCTCAGTAAAGCAGATACCGCAATCTTGCTCATCACTCACTATCAGCGCATGCTCAATTATGTTCAGCCTCAATTCGTGCACGTCTTCCAAGACGGCAAGATTGTTGCTTCCGGCGGCAGTGAGCTAGCTCTCGAGCTAGAAGACCGTGGTTATGAATGGGTTACTTCGGAGATGCAACCAACTCCAGGTACTGGCCCAAACGCGACGAGTTCTAGTTCAAGTTCAAGCTCAAGCCAAAGCCCTGCAGTCGTAGGCGCTAAGTAATTAAGATGGTTAAGGAGGCAATTATGTCGGCAGATCTAGCCCCAGCCCTAAACAACAAAGGGTTGCCAGAAAGCGCTAAACCAGAACTCAATAAAAGTGCGGGTCTGGAAGGGATCGGCAATGACTACAAGTATGGCTTCTCGGATAAAGAAGACTATATTTTCAAGTCAGGCCGCGGCCTAACCCGCGAAATTGTCGAGAAGATTTCAGCGATGAAGAACGAGCCCGAGTGGATGCTCAAATTCCGCTTGCGTGCCCTCGATATCTTCAACAAAAAGCCTATGCCCACCTGGGGCAACTGTGGCCTTCTCAATGATATCGACTTCGAAAACATCTTCTATTACATCAAACCATCACAGAAGCAAGAAACTGACTGGGATGAAGTGCCAGAAGGTATCAAGAATACTTTCGATCGTCTAGGCATCCCCGAAGCCGAACGCAAATTCTTAGCAGGCGTCACCGCCCAGTACGAATCAGAAGTGGTCTACCACTCCATTCGCGAAGACCTTGAAAAACAAGGGGTTCTCTTCCTCGACATGGACTCAGGCTTGAGACTGCATGAAGACATTGTGCGCGAACACTTCGCCACAGTTATTCCTGCTGCCGACAACAAATTCGCTGCTCTCAACTCGGCCGTATGGTCAGGTGGAAGTTTCATCTGGGTGCCACCAGGCGTCAAGATTGAAATTCCATTGCAAGCCTATTTCAGAATCAATGCTGAAAACATGGGGCAGTTCGAGCGCACACTAATCATTGCTGAGCCTGGCTCTTTCGTGCACTACATCGAAGGATGTACCGCGCCGACTTATTCAACCGATTCACTGCACTCAGCTGTAGTTGAGCTAATCGCCAAACCTGGCGCTCACATTCGCTACACCACTATCCAAAACTGGTCCAAAAACGTATACAACCTGGTCACCAAAAGAGCAGTTGCCCACGAAGATGCCAAAGTTGAGTGGGTAGACGGAAACCTCGGCTCCAAGCTGACCATGAAGTACCCAGCCATTTACTTGCTGGGCGAACGGGCTCACGGTGAAGTGCTTTCAATTGCCTTTGCTGGCGAAGATCAACACCAAGATGCTGGTGCAAAGATCATCCACGCTGCCAAAAACACAACCTCGATGATTATCTCCAAGTCTATTTGCAAAAATGGCGGACGTACTTCTTATCGCGGTTTGATCAAGGTTTATCCGAAGGCCACCGGTGTTAAGTCATCGGTCAAGTGCGATGCCCTATTGCTCGATGACAAATCAAGATCAGATACATATCCAACCATGGAAATTGACGAGAAAGACGTCAACATCGAGCACGAAGCCACCGTATCAAAAGTAGGTGAAGAGCAACTCTTCTACCTGATGAGCCGTGGCCTCAACCAAGATGAAGCAACTGCGATGATTGTAAATGGCTTCTTTGAGCCATTCACAAAAGAGTTGCCCCTTGAGTATGCCGTAGAGTTGAATCGATTGATTCAGCTTGAGATGGAAGGATCAGTCGGCTAAGCAGTTTTAAGATAAGACCTCACAGTAAGCGCAAGCGAACAAAATGAAGATGGAGATGGAAACAGTCATGGCGGAGTTGAAGTTAGCCAACACCATAGCAAAAGAACGGGTAGCCGATCTTGCTCAGAGAAATGGCGAACCAAGCTGGTTGCAAGACTCAAGAAATGCAGCCTGGGAAATTTATTTCCAGAGCCCCATGCCTACCACTCGTGATGATGATTGGCGCAAAACTGAAATCGACAATCTTGATCTCTCCACCTTCATTACTGTTGATCCACTGAAAAACAAAGCCACTAAATCTCCAGCAATGGAAATCTTGCAGTCGGCTTTGGCCAAACTAGGTGAACCAGCTGGCCTGTTCGTAGACGATTACGAAAGCCAAACTCAATACGCCACGATCAATCCTGAGTTAGCCAAACAAGGTGTGATTTTCTTGCCTCTAACCGAAGCAATAGAAAAGCATCCAGAACTGGTCAAGAAAATATTTGAAAACGGCAAGCCCCTAGCTTCTGATGACAAATTCACCTTGATGAACAAGGCCCTCTTCAACAGCGGGCTACTTCTCTACGTTCCTAAAAACGTAGTAGTGGATGGACCTTTCGTCAGTGCCGTCAATCTGCCCGTGGGTCCAAGCGGTCAGGCAGTATTTCCCCGGGTAGTGGTTGTGGCTGAAGCCAATAGTCATGTCACCCTGGTAAGTGCCTTCGCTAACGCGGAAGCCCCAGTGGCTTCAGAAAAGTCAGTAACTGGCACAACACTTTCCAACTCATTCTTTGAAGTGACAGTTGGCCAAGGAGCCAAAGTTACGGTTATGGCCGTAGACAAGCTCTCCAACGATGTCTTTGCCGTAAGCCGCGTCCGTACGCATATCCACAAAGATGGTGTTTTCAACCTCACCACTGCTGGTTTGGGCGGCAAGCAAATCAAGTCAGACATCGAAACAATCATGGTCGAACCTGGCTCACACAGTGATATTCGCGGTGTTGTTCTCGGCGATGGTTCAGAACACTTCTCCTACAACACCATCCAAGAGCATACTTGCCCTGATACCACATCTAATATCAACTTCCGGGTTGCCTTAAAAGACACATCTTCATCGGTATACCAAGGCATAGTCAAGGTAGACAAGATTGCCCAGCGTACAAACGCTTTTCAATCTAACAAAAACCTCTTGCTCGGTACCGAAGCCAGAGCCGATTCTATTCCACGTTTAGAAATTCTGGCTGACGACGTCAAATGTTCACACGGCGCCACAGTTGGCCCCGTAGACAAAGAGCAACTATTCTATTTGAATTGTCGCGGCCTCAATCTAAAAGAAGCAGAAGAACTAATTGTCCGAGGGTTCTTTGTACAGATTCTCGATGACATTGAAATCAAGGGAGCCGCAGACTGGGTCGGTGATCTGGTAGCGGATAAAATCTACAAATGAGCAATCCTGGTTTCATAAGAGTCGCTCAAATAACAGATGTAAAAGAAGGTACAGCAAAAGTATTTACGGTTGGAGAAGTGCGCATCGCCCTCTGCAACGTTGAAGAAAAATTCTACGCCATAGCCGATATTTGCACCCACGACGGTGGGCCTCTCGGTGAAGGCGAATTAGACGACTGTCAAATTGAGTGCCCTCGCCACGGTGCCCGCTTCGATGTGCGCACAGGGAAAGCCTTGTGCTTACCTGCAGTAATCAACGTGCCGACTTATCCAGTGGAAGTGAGAGACAGCGAAGTATTCGTCAATTGTCAGCCTGCTGCAGTGGGCTCGTAGTTTAGATATAGAGAAGCAAAAAAAGCCATGAGCAACTTAGATGTAGAAAAAATTCGCCAAGATTTTCCCATTCTTGATCGCGTAATCGACGGCAAGCGACTAGTTTATTTAGACAACGCCGCCACCTCCCACAAACCTGTTCAAGTAATCAAAAGCATCTCCAATTACTACGAGCAATACAACTCAAACGTACACCGCGGCATTCACACCATGTCAGAAGAAGCGACCACCGCTTATGAAGGGGTGCGCGAAACTGTTGCCAACTTTATTGGTGCCAAAGAAACCTGCGAAGTAATTTTCACTCGCAATACTACAGAAGCTATTAATCTTGTGGCCTACAGCTGGGGCAGACAGAACGTCTTGCCTGGCGATGAAATTGTTTTGTCACCAATGGAGCATCACTCAAACCTGGTGCCCTGGCAGCAATTGGCTCAAGAACGCGAAGCGAAGCTAGTCTTTTTAGAGCTGACCGAAGACGGCCAAATCAATATGGAATCGGCCAAGCAGTTGATTGGCAGCAAGACCAGACTGGTAGCCATTACCCAAATGTCTAACGTACTGGGCACAATCACACCAGTAAAAGAGCTGGCTAGACTGGCCCACCAGCACAATGCCGTCATTCTTGTAGACGGCGCTCAAGGAGTGCCCCACCTCAAGACTTCTGTGGCAGAACTTGAATGTGATTTTTATGTCTTCTCCTTGCATAAGATGCTGGGGCCAACAGGTGTTGGCATTCTCTGGGGTAAGAAAGAAATTCTCAACGCCATGCCACCATTTATGTTTGGCGGCGACATGATTAGCTCTGTTCACCGCGATAAGAGCCGCTGGAATGAGCTACCCTGGAAGTTTGAAGCCGGCACACCAAACATCGCTGATGTTATTGCTAGTGGTGTCGCTATTGATTATCTGCAAAATCTAGGAATGGATAATGTCAGAGCCCACGAAGTAGAGATCACTGAGTATGCCCTCAAGCGCCTCGGCGAAATCAAAGGTATAACCATCTACGGCCCTAAAGACGCCAATCTGCGCGGCGGCGTTGTCGCCTTTAACGTTGAAGGAATTCACCCCCACGATCTCGGTCAAATTTTGAGCGACAGTGGTGTGGCAATCAGAGCGGGGCACCATTGCTGCCAGCCCTTGATGAAAGATTTGAAAGTGATGGGTACAGCCCGCGCTAGTTTTTATATCTACAACACCCTTGAAGAAGTCGACCTGTTAATGGCCGCTCTGAAAGAAGCTGATAAGGTTATGGGACATGTCGCTTGCAGATGATCTATACCGGGAAACTATCCTGGATCACTACCACAATCCGCGCAATAACGGCAGCATAGACAATGCTAGTGCCACCGTAGAAGGTGTCAATCCACTTTGTGGTGATGAGCTCACACTCTATCTCAACGTTTCGCCAGCTGGCTTAATCGAAGACGTCAAACTCATGGCCCATGGCTGCTCTATCAATACAGCTTCTGGCTCGATGATGTCTGAAGCAATACTTGGTCAATCGGTCGAACGCGCTGAAGAAATTATCGAAAGCTTCAAAAATATGATGCTAACAAAGAGCGACGAAGTTGCCTTTGAAGACGAACTAGAAGAGCTAGAAGCTCTGCGGGGCGTGAAGAAATACCCTGTGCGTATCAAGTGTGCACTGCTACCCTGGAACACGCTTTTGGAAGGAATCCAGACTGCTAAATCTACTAAAAAGGAATAAGCCTTTATGATGTCATCGTTGCAAGAAGATCTTGTTTTAGAAAATCTCCGCCAAATTGTTGACCCCGAGCTAGGCATCAACATTGTTGATCTCGGCCTAATTTACGAAGTCAAAGTAACCGGCAACGACGTCAACATCAAAATGACCCTGACGAGCCCAGGATGTCCTGTTGGCGCTGTCATTCAAGGTCAGTGCCATGCCGCCGCCAAGAAACTGCCCTGGGCCGAAAATGTCGATGTCAAACTGGTATGGATACCCCGATGGGATCCAAAGACCATGGCAAGCGAAGAAGCCAAGATGGATCTCGGCATTCTCTAACGGCCAATTGGCAGCCCGATCAAAACAATTCGTCAATAAATTTCGCCAATAAATTGCCCTCTAATGAAACTGCCTTGTCAGGACAGTAAACTTGAGGGATGCCTAAACCTATCATTCACGATCACGATGGTCACGTTGACGATCTGCTCAGTTGCATTTTGCTCTGGCTCAGCCCAGAAATCGATTTGCAAGCTGTTGGTATCACCAACGGTGACTGCTATGCCGCTCAAATTTTTGAAGCGACCCAAAAAATAGCTACCTACCTCGATATCGACGGGCCAGAGATAGCCCTAACCGAAGACGAAGTGCCGCATCCGTTTCCAGAAAACTGGCGCCGAGAAAGCTACATCATCAATGAGCTGCCGCTTTTCCGCGACAACTATCTGAAGAAGCCATACCAGCATGGTCGGCCGCGCAATATTGAATCGGTATTTTTAGATTGTCTCTCTAATTCAAAAGTGCCTTTCACCGTGGTCACAACTGGCCCGCTCACCAACATTGCCAAACTCTTGACCAGTCAACCCGAAGTCAAAGACAAGATTCAAGAATTCTTGATCATGGGCGGAGCCATCAATTGCAAAGGCAACGTCGAAGAAGAAGGCACTGACGGCACCGCTGAGTGGAATGTCTACGCCGACCCTGTTGCCTTCAAACAAGTGCTTGATAGCAAAATTCCGATCAAGCTCATTACTCTTGATCTCACCAACGACCTACCGGTTACCAAAGATTTCTTAGCCAAACTAGAAGCCCAATCAGAAAACTCACGGGCCTCAGCCCTGGCCTTCAAGCTCTGGAGCCTGGTCAAAGGTTTTGACTACTACTTCTGGGACACCATCACGGCCGCTGCCGCCATTGAGCCGGGCTTATTCACCTATAAAGAAGTGAAGATTGACGTCTCTACCTCAGGCAAGAGTATCGGCCGCACTGGCCCATCACTTTTCACTGGGCGCAAAGTGCAAGTAGCCACACAAATAAACAAGCAAGCTTTCGAAGATTTGCTGCTCACCATTCTGGCAACGCGCTAGACTCTGGCAAATTCAAGCCCTAAATTTTCCAAGGCGATTTTGGAGATACGAATACTATCCAAAACCCCTCTTGACTTCCCCTCGGGCTCAGACGTAAGTTAGCCCTATGAGAAAACACACCCCAAACCAATCTCAAGACTTACCAGCCGACCCTCAGACCCAGTCACGACCCCAGCCGCCCACCATGCCCTCCAATACAGGCAAAGATGAGGCAGCGCCAGCGGTTAAGACAGTCGGAGGTGAGCCTCTCAAGAGCCCGTCTCTGCTCAGCAAAATTGCTCGCTGGCAAAAAGGCTTCAAAGAAAAAGTCGTCGACAACCCAAAAATGAAATGGTACCGCCGCATCCTCTTCGGTTCCACTCTTACTTGGGCTATCGTCTTAGCCTTCCAGAGCGTGCCTTACTACAACGCCATTGCCGCTGGCGAAGAGGCTTTCAAGCTTGGTCGCTACGAGAAAGCACGCAAAGAATTTGAAACATCCCTGGCTGTCTGCCAGACCTTTGGCCCCGACTGGCAAATCGACAAACGCACAGCCCGAGCCATGAACAACTTGGCAGAGCTTTACCGCATCCAAGGCCGCTACAGCGAAGCTCGGCCTTACTACGAAAAAGCAGCCGAAGCCGCCCGGCTCAGCTTTGCCGCCAGTCGGCCCGAGCCCGCTGTAGCCCTCAATAATTTAGCCATGCTGGAGCGCGAACAAGGTCATTACCAGGAAGCTGAAAAAACTTACTTAAAAGCCCTAAATTTGTGGGAGACGCAAATCAAGCAGCCTGATTCACCGCAACTGGCCAGCATTACCAACGGCTTAGCCAAACTGAGGCGGGATCAGGGTCGCTATAGCGAAGCTGAAACTCTCTATCTCAAAGCTTTAGCCATCACTGAGAAAAAACTCGGCCGCAGTGATGTCGGCAATGCCTATTTACTTGCCAATTTGGGCGGACTCTATCGCGATCTTGGCCAAGTAAAAAAAGCTGAGAAATACTATCAAAGAGCTTTCTATCTTGATTTAAATGCCCTGGGCAACCAACATCCCGATACAGCGATGGACCTCAACAATCTCGCTGGTCTCTATCGCGAAGAAAATAAACTAGGTGAGGCCCGCACACTCTACGAACGGGCTCTAGAGATTCGCTTAAAAGCTTTCGGCCCCGACCATCCATTAACAGCCAAAACGCTGATGGGTATTGGCGATTTAGAGCGGCGCTTACAAAACTATGACAAGGCACAAGTGTACATAGAAAGAGCCCTAGCCATTCAAAAGCGCTCTCTGCCGGCCATTCATCCCGATCTAGCTATCACTCTAGATAATCAAGGCATCTGCTACCTGCAAATGGGGCAAGCAGCCAAAGCCAAAGAATGCTTCGCCGCGGCCCTAAAAATGAGACAAGCCCTGCTTAGCTCAGACCATCCTGATTGTTATGTCAGTGCGGCTAACCTGGCTGTTGCTAACGCCACCTTAGGTGTCGGCTCCCAAGAGCAAGTCAAAGACGCTCTTGAAAAGCTCACTGAAAGATTGGGGGAAAAGCACCCAATAACCAAGGCAGAGCTGGCTTTAGCAAGTAAAAATAAAGATCTGGCGGCGCCAGACTTAAGAGAAGTTAGTGCTAGCAAGCCTCAATAATTTATTAGTTTACGGCCGCTCTTGAGCTAGAGCCGTTACTATGTGATTGGCAATCAATTTTGAATTGTCCGTCACTACCCTAAACAGGTCACTCAATGCTTGGCGCCAATGAAAATAAGCTCAACGAAGAGCAAATAAGAAAAGCCCTCAGTACGGTCATGGATCCTGACCTGAACATCGATGTAGTCACTCTCGGAATGATCTCCGATATCAAGATTACCGGCTCAAAAGTGTTCTTCAAACTAACACTGACAACACCGGCCTGCCCAGTTAAGGAGCGCCTCGAAGGCGAATGCCAAGACGCTGTCAAAGCCTTAGAGGGTGTTGAAGAAGTCGAAATGGAATCAGCTGCCCAAGTGGCTGGACAACGCCGCAATGGCAAAGAACCAGTCAACGGCATCAAACAAATTATTGCCGTTACCTCAGGTAAAGGCGGCGTAGGTAAATCAACTGTATCTTGCAACCTGGCTGTGGCACTAGCTAAGCTCGGCGCCAAAGTCGGTTTACTTGACGCTGATATTACAGGTCCAAATATTCCTTTGATGATGGGAGTTGATGCCTATCAGCCCACCGCCAAAGACAACCGCATTGTGCCAGCCGAAAATCATGGCGTTAAATGCATTTCGATGGCTTTCTTTGTCTCCCAAGACACACCATTAATCTGGCGTGGACCAATGCTAGACAAAGCTATCAAACAATTTTTGCGCGATGTTGAATGGGGCGAACTCGATTATCTCATCGTTGATATGCCACCAGGCACAGGCGACGCCCAGCTGACCATGGTGCAAGCCACTCAGCTTTCCGGCGGCGTCATCGTCACCACCCCACAAGATGTTGCCTTGCTCGATGGCCGCAAAGGCCTTGCAATGTTTTCACAAATGGAAGTGCCAATCCTCGGCTTTGTCGAGAACATGAGCTACTTCCAGCCTAAGGGTTCAAGCGAACAGTACGAAATCTTTGGTCGTGGCGGCGGTAAGCGCTTAGCCGAAGAGCACCAGGTACCGTTCTTGGGCGAAATACCACTCGACCCAGAAGTACGCATTGGCGGCGACCAAGGGGTGCCAATCGTAGCTGGTGACCCAGACTGTGCCGTATCAAAGGCCTTTATTGTAATCGCCAAACAAGTAGCGGCTCAAATCAGTATTCAATCGAGAGCTGAAGTCGCCACTGCCGCCGCAATATAGATTAGGTCAGCAGTATAGATTGGGTCTGCCGTTTAGATTGGGCCTGCAGTTTAACTAGAAACTATATATAAATAGATAATAGTAAAAACTAGCAGCTGACAAAGTAAGAAAATTAAAGCCCTCTCTTAGAAATCTAAGCGGGGGCTTTACTACATGGTGATTCGGGCTATTATGTTGGCATCAGCAGAGATTTTCATCCAAAATTTCGCTGCTATGGCAGAACACTACAACGACTCCATATACGGTGCATGCTAAAAAGTATACAGATTAGAGATTTCGCCCTGATTGAAAAAACTCAGGTCGACTGGACAGCTGGATTAAATGTTCTAACCGGTGAGACTGGAGCAGGAAAATCCATTTTGATGGATGCTCTCAATGCTGTTTTAGGCGGCAAAGTACCATCCTCAATCATCCGTCCCGGTGCCGACAA
Source organism: Obscuribacteraceae bacterium (SeqCode) (assembly GCA_044378815.1). Lineage (GTDB taxonomy): Bacteria > Cyanobacteriota > Vampirovibrionia > Obscuribacterales > Obscuribacteraceae. The sequence continues at coordinate 50,681 of JBIPOV010000015.1, forward strand.
AGCCAATCTCGAAGCAGTCTTTGTACCCAGCTCTCAGGTGATCGCCTGGCTAAAAAAAGAAGAGTTGATTGACGAAGAAACAGCCGAGCAAGCAGAACTTACAGTCGCTCGCGAAATTGGCAAAAGCGGTTCTAAAATTCGCATCAACGGCACCCTGGTAAATCATAATTTGCTCGGTGAGTTGCGCGGCATGCTCATTACCGTGCACGCCCAGCATGAAGCACGCACTCTAATGTCTTCGCAGTCACAGCTAGAACTTTTAGACGGCCTGGGCAGCGACAGTCACACTAAAATTTTAGAGAAAGTACGCACCCTTTACGCTCGCAAAAAACAGTTGCAAGACGAGCTAGATTCGCTCACCATGTCAGAAGATGAGCGCCTGCGCAAACTTGATTTTTCCAAATTTCAATTAAATGAACTAGAACAAGCAGAACTGAGCGATCCCGCCGAAGACGAAGAACTAGCTCGGCAGGTCAGCGTTTTGAGCAATGCTATTGAACTAAAGCAACAAGCTGAAGCCGCTCAAGATGCCCTAACCGGCTCCGATTCAGATAGTTCGGTCTGTGCCGTTGATCTGATTCAAAAAGCCATGTCTGAAGTAGAAAAAGCCCTGCGCTTTGACTCGAGCCTTGACTCTATTCACGAAGCCCTGAGCGGTGGCCTAGCTAGCCTAGAAGAAGCCTCTACGGCGTTGCGGCGCTACGCCGACAAGCTCGATACCGATCCCGATACCCTAATCGATTTAGAAAACCGCCTCAATTTGATAGCCACTATCAAGCGTAAATACGGGCCGCATTTAAGCGACGCCATTGCCAAGCAAGAAGAGCTGAGCCATGAACTAGAAAAACTAGAAAACGGCTTGAAAGAAACCGAAGGCTTAGCCAAAGAAATAGCTGACGTAGCAAGCGAGCTGCAAAACAAAGCCGTCGATCTATCTAAAGGAAGGCTAAAGCTAGCCAAGACCTTGTCAGCTGCCGTAGAAAAAGAATTAGTAGATTTGGGCATGGAAAAATGCCGCTTTGAAATTTCCTTTAGCCAACTGGCCGAAGCCGGCCCCAACGGCATCGACAAAATTGACTTCTTAATAGCCCCCAACCCGGGCCAACCAGCCATGCCCCTGGGCAAAATTGCCTCCGGCGGCGAACTATCGCGCATCATGCTGGCCATAAAGACCATCTTTGCCGCCGCGGACCAGGTGGCCACTGTCATATTTGATGAAATAGATACCGGCCTCTCCGGCCGCGTGCTCAATGCCGTGCGCGACAAACTTTCAAAGCTATCCCGCTCACAACAGATACTTTGCATCACCCACCAGCCAATTGTCGCTTCAGTAGCTGACAACTACCTCGAAGTAAAGAAAGAACATTTAGCCGATCGCACGATTGTTACAGTCAACATTCTTGATGATGAAATGAGACTTAGATCTCTTGCCGCCATGGCCAGCGGAAACGCCAATGAAGAGGCCTCGCTTAGCTTTGCCCGCTCTCTCATAGATCAAGCGGCGGCGGTTCGCGCCCTACCCTAATATCAATTGTGCTTTATATTTAGGCATACAAGCACAATGTTGATTGACATAAAGCCATCAACTTCAATAGAATCAACCGTTGCTGTCCGGCTTTTCCAGCCTGCACAGTTTAAATTGGGGCGTCGCCAAGTGGTAAGGCATCTGGTTTTGGTCCAGACATTCCGAGGTTCGAATCCTTGCGCCCCAGTTTCATCTTTTCATCCAGAAAAGTTCTACGAAATCATCCAAAGTTTTACCTAAGGAATTGAGCGGGTTATGGAGAAAATCAAACTAGGCGTCGCCAAACGCGAAGCCAAAACCCCGAAACAACTGAGACGTGAAGGCAATGTGCCTGCGACTCTTTATGGTCGTGGTATTCCCTCTGAGAGCTTGCAAATCAATGCTCGTGAGTTTGGTCGCCTTCCAGCTGCCGCTTACTCGCACATGATTGAGCTTGAATCTGCAGAAGGAAATGTCAACGCTATCATTAGACAAGTAGCGAGACGTTCAACTCAAGATTTCGTCTATAACATCGAACTCTACAAAGTAGACCTTCAACGCAAAGTTTCAGTGACCGTTCCAATCAAATTCGTTGGCGCTTCCGCGGCTGTCAAAGCTGGCGCCAAGCTCGAAGAGAACTATCAAGAAGCCAACATCGAATGCCTACCTGCTGAAATTCCAGATTACATCGAAGTAGACCTCACCGCTCTAGATGTAGTCGAAGCAGCCATTCACTTCGGTCAAGTTCAAGTACCCGCTGGAATCACTATTCTCAACCCACACGACGAGATTGTGGTCAAAGTTGTCGCTCCTAAGGTTGTTGCCCCAACTGCTAAAGAAGCAGCTGCCGCAGCCGCTAAATAGAGCGCTGACTGAAAAAATTAAAAGCGTCGGCCAAACGGTCGGCGCTTTTTTGTGTCAAGTTTCGACTGATTCTTGAGCAAACTATTTAGCGACGCTAAATTAAACAGTCAATCTACTGACAATTGGCAAACAAATCGCCAGCCGGCCAATCTTTCACATCGTTGAGCAATGCGCGAATCTTATTGACGGCTACTGGCGCCGGATTAGCATCGTCCCCGTTGTCGGAGGAACCACCATTGAACTGCACGCAAAAATCAACACCGTTGCTCATGTGAACAATTTGGCAGTGAACACCAGGTTTGGCACCATCTTTCATGAAAGAAATTCCGGCAGGCATTTGCCGCACTGTATCTAGGCCCAAACCAAAGTGCCTACCATCTTGATCACTTTGCATTGGTGGCGGTAGTGGTGCCACAAGCTGATTGAAGGAGTCTGGCGAAATACCCTGCGTGCGAGACCCATCTAGTGCTGTCAAAAATTTGACCAGGTCAATCGAAGAAGCCATCCAGTTACCGAAACTAGGCATCAACGGCACTGTGCGCTGCCCACCTTTAATCATGCGGGGCGGATTGCCACCATAACGATTAGATTGCCCTGGCACTACATTTGGTGACTCCTCAACCATGTCTTCAATGCCAATAGATCTCAGTTGCTTTTTCATGTAACGACCGTAAGGCTCTTGTGAAGCACACTCAATCACGTACTTGATCAAATTCCACTGGCCATTAGCATACTTAGCCTGAGTACCGGGTGGATAATCGAGCGGCGTCTGCAAAAGCACTCTTACAGCTTCACTATATGGAAGGCCATTTGGTGCCATGCGATTAATCTGCTTGCCAGCAGTATCAAAACCAGAATCATCATTCCAGCCACCAGAGTGATGCAACAGTTGCCTCACAGTAATTTCTCGAATACGCGGACGGGGCAGTTCGCCATTAGCTGTCATCGGTCGACCGATGATGTCCCAGAAGGGCGTATCGAGATTGAGCTGGCCTTGCTCTTGTAGGCGCAATGCTCCAAAGGCAGAGATTGCTTTGGTGCAACTGGCTAAGTTGAACAACGTGGTAGGCGTGGCCGGCTCGCCTGTGCGCAAGTTAGCCACACCAAACCCTTTGGCATAGACCAATTTACCGTCATGCGCCACGGCACACGCACCGCCAGGCACATGAAACTGCTGCAGTACCTGATTCATGATCTCATCGATTTCGCCCAGACTTGCGCGGCGACCAGGCACCCGTGGGGCATCATTGAAGGCACCCTGATCGCCTCCGGTTTGAAATTGGCCAGGTTCCATAAACTGCGCCTGAGCCGGTGGGCTAGAAATTAGCATTAATGAATGACAAGTCGTCGCCAAAACCAATAACGATAAAGTCTTTGAGGCATCGGAGAGGCCTTTGCCTAACTTTGCATTGAAACTCATAAATACCCCAAAACCACCAAGCCGAAAGATTCTACAAGATATTCCGGTAATTGCGGCCGAGTGCTGCCACTTCCTAAAACTGAGGTTTTTCGAGTCGGTCCTAGTGAAAATACTGAATATAGATTGGGAATGCCCGGGTATGTTGCTGTACGCCAACCTGAAACAATGAACCTATGCACTCAATTAAAATTACCGCAGCCAACCTAAGGAAGTCCGAACGGCAGACCAAGGAGCAAAGTGATGGACACTGAGCCAGTTTTTGTGAAATCAGACAGTTTGCTTGCTCGAGCCTTCGTCGAAACGCCTTGCCCCACAACCTGGGACAAAATGAAAGGCTCGGACAGCGTGCGCTTTTGCCACCTCTGCCATCTCAATGTTTACAACATTGCCAATCTTACAGACAAAGAAGCAGAAGCCGTGCTGAGCAAGGGCGCCGAAGGCAAAACTAAAGAGAATGGTGGAAGAGTTTGCGCACTGCTCTATCGCCGCCCCGACGGCACAATCGTCACCGATAATTGCCCCCGGGCCCTGCGCAAAGTTCGCGACGCTTCAAAATGGTTGAAAGCAAAAATTATTGCCGCCGGTACCCTGGCCATGGCTCTGTTGACTCCATCTGCCGCTAACAGCGAAGAGACAAAGGCAAATGAGACGAAGGTCAAAGACACCAATCAAAATAGCTGCACCGCTCCTAAGACCGGAAACGTCATGGTAAAGCCGGTAGAGACAAGAAACGGACCTAGCAGACCTGACATTCCCCTCCCCGGCGGCATCAGCTTCCGCCCCAGCGAACAAGATCAGTATGCCTCCAAAATTTTTGTTAGCATCAACGCCGCTGGCAAGAAGAACGGTCTGGTTGCTCCATTCCCATCAGTAAAATTTACGGTCAAAGCAGATGGCAATGTAGAAAATATTGCCATCAAAGAAAGTAGTGGTAACAAGAAACAAGACAAAACCGCTCTCAAGGCCGTAAAAGAAGCCGCACCATTTGAAAAACCACCAGCATCTAGTGCACTGCCGCTAAAAATGGAATATCGCTTTACCCAAGAAAGACTATAAGAGAGGCCCCAGTTATGAATTGCAATGACTCAGATGCCGTAGAAACATTCGCCCAACCTGGCTCACTCAAAGACCGGGCCTTCATTGAAATACCCTGCCCCACTAGCTGGGACAAAATGACCGGCAACGACAGCGTGCGATTTTGCAGTCAGTGCAGCCTGAACGTTTACAACATTACCAACATGACAGACAAAGAAGCCGAAGCAGTATTCGCCAAAGGCGCCAACGGAGATAGGCTCTGCGCACGCCTTTACCGCAGGCCAGATGGCACCATTATGACCGACAATTGTCCAAGGGCGCTGCGCAAAATTCGCAATGCCTCAAGATGGCTGAAAACAAAAATCGTCGCCTGCTTCGGTTTACTGGCGTCATTAGCGGCTCCAGCTCAAGCAGACAACCCAAATCAAACAAAGTCACAGGCAAAAGATGAGCCAGAATTTGTTCTTAAATGGGACGAAGTAAAGGCAAAATCTAAAAAAGGAGGGAAGACGGAGGTAGATAAAACAACAAAAGGTGCTAATCCAGGCGCTAATCCAGGCGGCAATATAGGAAGGCCAACCATGGGAGCCATCAGAGTTCCCACACCGGCCGAGCAGGCAGAGCTAGGAAAAATAGCCGCACCAAATAAAGTGGCACCATTACCGGCGAGACCAACTTCACCAAATTCTCCAAGCACTGAAAAACCTCCAGCCAAAACTCCTGGCGGCGAGCCAATTACCCATAAGATGGGTCGCGTAAGATTGGAACCAGCGAAAGTAGATCCAGCGGTTAAACCAGCAAATCCAACTAAAGACGAGAAGGCGAAGTAAAATGCTCAACAACGAAAACGATCAACCGCTAGAAATAGCAGTAGAAATATTCGCCAAGCCCAGTCTACTCAATCAAGCCTTTATTGAAACTCCCTGCGAAAGCAGCTGGGACAAGATGACAGGCAACGATAGCGTGCGCTTCTGTAGCCAATGCAGCTTGAATGTTTACAACATCGCCAACCTGACCGACAAAGAAGCAGAAGCAGTATTTGCCAAAGGACGCGAACAAGGTCGAGTCTGCGCAAGGCTCTATCGCCGCCCAGACGGCACAATTATGACTGACAATTGCCCTCGCTCACTGCGCAAAATTCGTGATGCTTCAAGATGGCTTAAAACAAAAATAGTGGCTGGATTTGCATTGACTCTTTCGCTGTTTACTCCGGCTCAAGCGGAAGACTCGAAAAAGAATCAAGCGAAAAGTCCACAGCAAAAAGAAAGCTCAAAAGCCACACTCGGCGATGTCGCCGTGCCTCCAAAGGCAGAGCCGCAGACAGTAAAAATGGGTGAGGTATATGTGCCACCAAAAGCTACCAGCGGCTCAAGCAGTGCCAGTAATTCAAATAGCACGCCCGGAACTGTGCCTGCTAACAGCAAAGCACCAATAAAGGACATTCCCCCTGAAGTAGGACGCGCCGGTGGACTATCATTCAGACCAGCCGATTTTACTGCCTACAAAAACGAGATAACTAATTCTCTCCAACTGAAATGGAAAGAAAAAGGCATCACAGCACCGTTTCCTAAAGTGCAATTCAAGATAGATGAAGCAGGCAAAGTATCTGCCGCCAAGATTATCACTAGCTCTGGTAACAAAGAAACAGACCGTGCCGCTCTCAAAGCGCTCTCGGCTGCAGCTCCATTTGCCAGACCTCCATTGGGCGCAAGCCTACCTTATGAAGTACAAGTAGGCGCTGGCGGACAGTAGAGCTAAAAAAATGGCTATTCCTTACTTTCAGGCACAACAGCGGCTGCAGCATCAAAACCAATTTTGCTATGAGTGCCATCACAAAATGGCTTGTTAGCCGATGCACCACAACGACAAAGAGCACAAGGCTGTCTTGGAACTGCTATTGGGTTGCCATCATGATCTTTCAACTCAAATGGGCCATCCACAAGAAGAGAACCATTTTTCTTGACTGTTATCTTGACTTCAGACATATTCAATCTCCATTTTCATTGCTGTCTACTGCAGGTTAGCAGAAGCGCGAACATTCCAATACTACTTGGGAAATACTAGCAAGCCTTAGGCATCAGCAAAGCTTACCGTGTGATTGGCGCAAACATAGTGTTAGTGAAAGAGTCGACAGTAGGTGCTTTTGAGCTACCAAAGCTAACAAGAGGAAAGGCCTTCTTGATGCGCTGCTGCTCCTTTGGTGAATAACTAGAGAAGCTTTTGGGCAGCGATATACTCTGCAAGTGTAGCGCTGCCAATTGCTCTAGTGCGGGTAGCGAAACACTGCTACCTGAAATCAACAAAGCTTTTAGTTTCGGAAGCTTTAGAAGAAATGGCACAGCTTTATCATCGATACGATGGTTGTAATTGATATCAAGCATTTGCAGCTCTTTGCACTTACTAATGTTCTCGATGCCTCGCAAAGACAAATCAACCCGCACAAGAGCAAGGCGTTGAAGATGAGGGAAGTCTTTCAAAGCACTCAGACTATCGTTGCTCACCACGACATTGCTTAAGCGAAAGGCTGCCAACTTTTTACAACCCGAAAGTGTTGGTAAACAGGAACCCGTAACCCTGGTCTCACAAGCAGTGAGCGTCTGTAGCTGCGGCATCGCCCCAAGCCGAGACAAGCTCGCATCACTAGCATCCGACCTGTCTAAATCCATTCCTTTCAATGAGGTTATACGGCCGAGGAAAGGAATCGCTCGATCACAAAGGGCATCTTCTACATCGGCCATAGACAAAAACGTACCGCAACAAAATCGAAAGCATCTCGCGGCAGTTTTAAGAGGCACTCAGGGTGCTGAAAGAAGGTGCCATTAGGGGCAAACTGAATCTGCTTGCCTGGCGGTAACTTAACCACCCCACGAGCCTCAGCAAATAGGCGCCCCTTATAGGTGCCGTATGACTCCGGACCACCTTCTATGACCATTAGATTGCCCACAGAATAGCTCGAAGGAAATGGCAAAATGCGCTCTGCCGACTCGGCTTGGCTTGAATGAGATCCACTAAGAAAAGCCGCCAACATAAAGATAGCTGGGGTTGCAACCTTAGCAAACAGACTCCACCAAGGCTTTCCGTACAATCTTTGGCTCATAGCTTCTTTTGATTGGTGTCTACTGCAGATTACCAGAAGCATGAACGAATTCCATCACTTCTTTGAAAATATCTGAGTTTGGCTGTCCGGCAGCCTTGCTAATTTCAGAGTGACTAAGGGCTACAGCCTTCACTGTGACTTTTCCACCAGCTTTCTCCATGGCCTGAGAAAAGACTTTGTGCTGGGCCACACAAGCAACGCGCTTGGCGCCGCAGAACAGCAGAAAATCAGGATACTTTTGACCGGAGTGAATATTGGAAGTAGGAGAGGCTTCAGCTAAAATCTTAGGATCAGTGCCAAAGGCAGTGGTAATCATATGGCCCACAGCCTTACCCTCAGGGGAGCCATCGCCCAACCGCTGATTCAAATCGAGACTAGCGGTATCAAGACTAATGACGCCTTTTATATCTTTCAGACTAAGTCCTTTTTCCGCCAGAAAGCGTTCGTTAGTGCCGAGCAAATCAACTAATTGTGCTCCGGCTGAATGCCCCATGACATACATGCGATTGGGATCCGCACCAAATTCGGTGGCATGACTTTTCACCCAAGCAAAAGCAGAAGCAACGTCTTGAATTTGTTTAGGGTGAGTAGCTTCTGGCGCCAGGCGATAATTAGTACTGACAAAAATAACACCGTTACTGGCCCAGCTTGAACCTTTTTCGACATGCATACTCTTGTTGCCAATACGCCAACCGCCACCATGACAAAAGAAAATTACCGGCAGAGGTCCCTTTGCCTGTTTCGGCGTATAGACATCCAAAACCTGCCGCGCTTCTTTGCCATAGGGCACATCGGTTTGCACCTTAACCAAATTAGGGTCTATGGCAGCAGCTGCTCTAGCACCAAACTTAGAACCGGCTCCTGCGCCTATACTTGCGCCTTGGCCCACGGCCGCATTTCTAGAGCCACCGTTGCCAGCTTGTGCACGTCTGCCAAAATATTAGCGCAGGCGCAAGCGACGGTCGCTGCCAGAGCTTAATTGGCTGGCTTCATTAAAAGCAGGACGAGCCAGGGAAGGGCTTGACCCTGTGGCCTCTTGCCCAGCAGCAGCGAGGGGCAAAGACAGAGAAAATAATAGTCCAACCAGGCGAAAACGCAGTAACTTCATCGGCACCTCTTGGTTCACAAAGTCTATTACTCCACTCAACGGTGAAAGTTTCACAAGGCGCAGGCATTTAATCTTCTGAGAAAAATTCAACCTGATGGCAATTTGACGATGCCGAGCGCATTGAGTTGAGCACATTGCGAATCTTTGCACACCACAATAATCAATGTCGGATAGTGAAAAATGGGCAGTTGGTAAATCGCCCCTTCGAAAGGAGCAGAAGCCCTATCATAAGCAGACAGCCAGGGAAGCGTATAATCTGTAAAAAGCGCTTGGTGATTTAAGTGAGCAAACATAATAATCGGCACAAATACCAATCGCTTGTGATGAAAGGCTTTAGTGCGCCTGAGATTGATATCAAGCCTCTCGAAACTAGGCTGCTAGAAAATCCTTCCGATTACGAAGCACGCTTCCAGCTTCTGGGCTACTATTCAGGCAAACAGTATGACGACAAAGCTGCAGCAAAAGAACTTTTCACCATAACAGTTTGGTTGATCGATAACATGCCTGATTGTGGAGTGATCGAAAACTGGGGATGCACCGACAGAGTAATCGACCAAGCCGCGTATAAAGAACTGAAGCGACACTGGCTAACTCAGATTGAGGCCAATAATAATAACCTGAGGGTAATAGGGTGCGCAGCTGCCTACTTCGGTCAAGAAGATGCAGACCTTGCCGAAACACTTTATCAACGCGCTATCCAGTTAGAGCCCACGACATCTGATTGGTCACACGACCTTGCATGGCTGTTGAGCCGCAGAGGGCCAGAACGAGCGCTTGATGCTCTCAACGCTATGAGAGAAGCACTAAGAAAAGAACCGAAACCAAAGCTGCAATACTACATGCTTGATGGTTTGGCCGAACTTGCTTTTAATGCAGGTAATTTAGAAGAGGCATCAGAAGCTGCGCTCAAATGCTTAACATTGGCTTTCACTTTTGGACAAGACTGGAACGACGGAAATGCCATTCACAATGCCAACTCAATTTTAGGCAGAATTGCCCTGAGAAAGGGCGATATCGAAGCCGCCAAAAAGCACTTAGCTCTTGCAGGAGAGACCACCGGATCACCGCAACTAAATTCATTTGGACCAGAGATGAAGCTAGCAGAAGAATTGTTTGTCATCGGCGAAATTGAAAGTGTAATGGCATATTTGGAGGCCTGTAAAAAGTTCTGGTCCAGTGGTTGCGAAAGAGGCGCTCTCGATAGAGGCATAGCTCAAATTCGCAGCGGTGAAACACCCAATTTTGCCCATCGATTTGTCGACTACGGTTGCGAAGGCGGAGTTGACTGCCAGCACGAATAGAACAACGATTTAAACTAGTTCATGTATCATTGCCCTTTCAGCCTTAGTACGAAGCGGTGGGGTTTTCTTGTTATCTCAGAAGTGCTGGCACTATCTCGAATCAGTCTTGCCTGCGTCTCTGATACTAATTCTAGGACTAGGTCTTCCTTCTTTTGCCCAGGTGACAAAGGCAGAGAAGAAGGAACTTGTTCAAACAAAGACTAAGATTAAAGCCAAACCAAGCGATAGCGCAGCTTCGACCAATAAGGGCACGCAGTCTAAATCGCCAGAAGCACCCCTCGTGAAAATCGAAACTATCAAGCGCGCACTGGCAGATGCAAAGGCAAAGAACGATTTACTTGGACCCAACTTCATGGCTATGGCTCCTGAGTTGATCAATACACTAACTAATCCTGCAACGGCAAAAGAGTGCTGGTCCTGTGTCGAGCAGTTCCAGGCGATGGTAGATGCCAGTAAGCAGATTGAAGATAGAGCATATGCTCAAGCCTTAATTGCTCGCTTTGCCAAGATAACAGGGCGCGAGGCTTTGGCTAAAAAGAATTACCAAGCCAGTATTGCCATAATGCAAGGCGCCAAGCATGAGTTTAAATTCGGCTTTGATATGCGCGATATCTACACCAATTTGCTCTACCTGAAAATATCGGAAAGATGCAAGATTGCTCTTGCACTAATCAGTTGCAAGGACAAGAAAGTTGAAGACGCCGAAAAAACATACGTTGAGTTGATGAAGGATCACTACCATCAGCCCTGGTATGTAATTACACACGATACGAAGGCGGCTTATGCCTCTCACCTTGACGGAGTTGAAGGTGTAGCAATTATTTCGCTTGCGGCTGCACTGGGGAAAACATATGCGGACATTGGACAGCTAGACAAAGCCGCTGCGAAATTCAATGAACTTGTCGAACTTTTAGCACCAGACAATGACGAATCTATGGACGAAAAAGACAAGAACATGGGACGGCTGCTGAAACTGATGTTTGCACTGGACATAAACACAGGCGAAACAGTAGAGAGATCTGACCCGTTAATTGGCCCCGAAATATCATTAGAAAAAGCCTTGCGAGCCTATTTGGCTTTTTCTGATTTACATCCTGAATTGTGCAAGAAGGAAGATATGGCTTTCGTAAAGGCCAGAGTAGAACGATTAACTAAAGCGCGCTTGGCTAAAGAGAAGCAAGAAATGGCTATTCGCAATTTCAAGCCAATAGAACATCCGAAATTGGAGACAAAAGGAAGTTCGAAGCTATGAATTACAAGATTATTTACTATCAAGGCGATAGTGTCGATTCCAGCACGGAGGTGAAGTCGGGCCTTTTAATACTTACTGAGGCAGAGCTACAAATCGTAGGCGAAGAGACTATTTCTATCAAATTAGCCCATTTGAACGAAGTTACCATATTCAGACTACACGAGCTTGGCCGCATGCTCAGACTTAGTCACATAGCAAGTCGAATCTGCACCAATTGAACCAGGCTTTAGCTCAAAAAAATGCACATTATTGCACAAAAACACACAATAAAATGGGTAAAAACAAGCAAAGCACTTGACGGATCACCGCAGAGATTGTACGATTAAATACAATATCAGTACATTTTCTTGCAAATATGCGGCTCCGCCTCGCTCAAAAAGATCTATTCGAAACACTGGAAGTTTGGGACAACAATCTCAAACAAAGAGTCTTTGTCGCTGCATGTGGTGGCACAGCCTTAACGATCTACGGTCATAAGGAAAGCACAAATGCGTTCCATAAATAGAGAATTACTTCTACACGATCTTGAACGCTTCGGCTATCCGCTTATCCATAAGAGCGAGACGAAGCCAGCGGAAATAATGCTTTCCATGCTTCAGTCAAAGGAAGGCCGGATACTAGAAGGAGTGCCGGTAGTGCTCACCCATATGTTGCTAAAAAAGAGTCTACCAGCCCTTGAAGAAATCGAAGAACATCTTGAGAATTCGCTGCAACGAAGATTTCGAATGCTAGCAGCAATTACCTGCATATTCCTTTTTTGGGTTCCTGATAGCCAAGCAGAGCAAAAACTGCTACGAGATTATCTAAAGAGAAGAGAACCGGGCTTACTGGAAAATATCAAAACGCGCATGGAAAGCCAAGAGTCAATGAGCATTGGCGCAGGCATTTCTGTTGATCCTCAACGGCTAGAGAACACTTTCAAAAATTATGTTGTGTCTCAACTTGTAACTACCCAAGTTTCTATGACAAAGAAACTAGATAGCGAACGCGAAAAACAATTCCAAACAGCGCTATCCATATTATTTACAGAGAAACAAAAGCAGATTCTATTTAAGGTGTTGGAACACGGCACCCTAACAAAAACAGAACGCGAATACTACTCACGAGTCGTTAAGCCTCGCGTCAAAGCTTTGAAGAACGCTGACTTGCAGCTAGTTGCATCAACCTTACTGAGTTAGAAACTTCTGCAAAATAGCTTCAGTCGTCGTCTTCTGGTGGCGGACCGAATACGCGCTCCGGCCTTGGATTAGGATTTGGAGACGAACTCGGACCTGAACTTGAATTGGGGCTTGAAGCGCCCGTGCCAGAATTAGCCGAAGAATCGGTTGAAGCGCTTGCAGTTGATTCAGGTGCTGGTAATGCAGCTAAATTACTCGAACTAGAATTAGCACTACTAGAGCTTGAACCAATCGAAGCAACGTTATTCGCTGGTGATGGCTCTGGGGCAAATGAAGACTGGGGCTGAGGTTGAGCACTCTCATTTTTACGCTCAGCTTCAGCAATACGCTCATTGTTGCGCCGCTCGGATGGTGTCATCTGAGTCAATGCAGCTGGTGGCAAACCAGACTTATCGTCTTTATCAGTGACCGGCAAGCGCACAGTAAAAGTAGAACCCTTATTCAGTTCGCTTTCTAACTCAATGGCACCACCGTGCGCCTTGATGATAGTCAAAGCGATGGCCAAACCAAGACCGGTGCCACCACCATACAAACGACTTCTGGTGCGCGATCTCTCCACACGGTAGAAGCGGTCAAAAATACGTTGTTGATCAGCTGGCGCGATACCAATACCGGTATCAATTACGCGGATGATTGCTTGATTATTAGTAAAGCGCAGTGTCACTGTGACTTTGCCGCCAGCTTGAGTAGCCTTGATAGCGTTATTGGTCAGATTGAGAAAGACCTGCTTAAGGCGATCCGAATCAGCAAAAACATAAATTGGTGTGGGCGGAATAATAAATTGAACTTCAATTTGCTCAGGAGCAATGACCATGACCGTATCTTCGACACTGGTTAATACCAAGCGCAGATCAACCACTTCTTGTTGATTGATAATTGCTTGCCCGGCATCAGCCCGTGCCAATTGAAGCAAGTCAGAAACTAAGCGAATTAGCCTGCCAGACTCGTCTGAAATCGTCTGTAAGGCCTCGGCCAGCAAGTTGGCATCGATATTGCCACCACGCCGCAAAAGCAGCTTTGTATAGCCTTGAATTGAAGTCAAAGGAGTACGCAGCTCATGGCTGGCATCGGCAACGAATTGGCACTGAATATTGAGTGACTCTTCTAAGCGATTGAGCAGCTTATTGAATGACTTTCTCAACTCCAGAGTTTCTAGAGGTTCATGGGGGTCAACTTCTAAGCGCTGACGAATGTCTTCAGAAACAAGTTTGGTGGTGGCAGTTAATAGTTGAGTGATTGGTCGCAGAATCAAGTCTGACAAAAACCAATTAACACCAAGCAATATCAACAGCAGCGGAATGTAGAGCGGTACATAACGAAAATAATCTTCGAATGGTGAACCGCTAGAACTAAATACAATCAAGTGGCAAATCACAATCGGCACCACTCCAGCCATTGTCATGACTAGAGCCATTCGAGCCTTTATCGATTTAGACCACTCCCGCTCCATTATTTTGATACTTTTTCTTTGACGAACATTCTCTTGAAATCTTGCATTAAGTGCTTATTTGTCACCATGCAAGATCCAGTGTGCACTGAGTTTCCACCATACAAATCAAAGAAACCGCCACCGGCTTCTTCAACCAAAATTTTCATGCAGGCGATGTCCCAGGGCTTAACCCCGACCTCCAGCATCGCCTCTGACTTACCTTCAAAAACCAAAGAGAAGCCAAGATAATCACCAAAACCCCGCTGTCTATCAGTGAGGCGCACAGCTTCAGTCAACTCTGGCCAGAGACCATGTTCAAGAATGCGATTGGGGCCGCCAAAATTGATCATCGCTTTATCGATACGATCGATATTCGAAACTTTTATTGGCAAATAATTTTTAAAAGCACCCTGGCCTTTCACTGCATAGAAAAGCTCATGCATGGCCGGGGCAACAATCATACCGAGAACGATCTCAGAAGAAACTTCGAGGGCAAGTAAGGTAGACCAAATAGGAATGCCGCGAGCGTAGTTGTAAGTACCATCGATTGGATCAACAATCCAGGTACGTCCATTACTCTCAGCGGCACCGTCGCTGGGGCCTTCCTCTTCGCCTAAGATTGCATCCCCGGGAAATTTTGTTGCCAGAGCATCGCGAATAAAACGCTCTACTTCTTTGTCAGCCCTTGTTACAGGGCTGCCATCAGATTTTTCCACTACTTCAATACCCTTATTGAAGTAGCTCATGGCAAGCTTTTCCACCTCTTCGCTTATGGTCAGCGCAAAGGAAAGCTCATCTGCAAAAGGATGAGACAAAAGAAAGTCCTCAATTTGAAGCTACTTGAGCAAAAGACCGACTGACTACTCTCCGAAATTACTCAGAGTTTGCCACCATATTTGATGACGAAACTCCCGGCGGCCACAAAGCCGACGGGAGTTCCGAGTAGTTCAGTCAGGTCCAAGCTCGCGCAGGGAGGTTCGGTTAGAACATGTACTCGTAGATGGCTCTCGCCCCACGACCAACTCCTACGCCTATGTCACGGACATCAATGAAGGTGCCCTTAACTAGACGCTCCCAAATGAAACCTTTCTGTCTTTCGGCATATGCTAAGCGCATGTCTTGCTCAGCATTTTTTTCCTCAACAGCTTTCATGCGAGCTTCCAAACTGTCGACACGGGCCTTCAGTTGGTTCAACTCACCACGAAATTCTTCCAACAAAGCAGCAAATTTTTCCAAATCGGCTTTGTCAGCTTTTTTAGCTAGACGCTCTTGTATGCACTGCTCATATTTATATAGAGCGGCAGCCAGTTCAAAACGTGTGGTCGATTTCTGACCACGGTATGTTCTGTCTGGGTAACCTACCAGTACATGACAGTCGCTATTAACGAGTTCCTTGAGTGCATTATACGCCCACTCATTTCCAACTACGTCTGTCAATTCACTGACATTAGTAGCACCTTGAGCATTTGCGACATTTGCATTGATCAAGGTGCTCGCACTTACAGCAACAAGTGCAGTAAGAATGGTTGCAAACCCCTTTTTCATAATAGTAATCACTCCTTCAGCAATGACCTGACTCTAACGTACGCCATCATAACCTACATATTCCAGCGGTTAGTAGTAGTGAAACCCATAAAACAATTTCGCTTAACTAAGAACCTGCGAAAAGCCGCCGGTGGTGCGTAAAGGAGGATTCTTAAAAAACGCTAATATTTTACAAATTGGTCGCCCAAAATATATCAGACGCAAATCCGCAAAAGGCCACACGACGAGGCTTCATGGCAACCCCTAGTCAAGAATTGCAACCTCCTGAAATAATCATGCTTTATCGGTCATTTGCAACCGCTATTCTTTCTATAATTTGCACTGCTATTGGCCCATGCAAGAAGCCCATAAATGGGGATTTTTCAGTCGTTACTCAAACTTCACACGCTACTGCGACAATAACTTGCCAAACGACAACCCAAGAGCACACCATATATAGTGCAGTAAAAAGATCGATATACCAGCTCAATAAAATCAGAGACAACAAGCAAAAAATCTCTTACTAAGGATGTTATGGAATTCAGAATTGCCCATCTTTACGCCCATTTCCTCAACATATACGGCGATCGCGGCAACATCATCACGCTCAGCCAAAGAGCTAAGTGGCGCGACATAGAAGTCAAGGTAGACGCGATAGATATAGGTCAGGAAGCCGATCCCGATTATTACGACTTTTATTTCATCGGCGGCGGTCAAGACAAGCAACAAATTGTCATTGCCGAAGATTTGGTCAAGCGCGCCACCACTCTCAAGACCGCTGTAAGCGGCGGGGCGGTAGTCTTAACCGTTTGCGGTGGCTACCAACTACTGGGTCACTATTATCGGCCCCACGAGGGCCCAGAACTGAAAGGCATATCGTTATTAGACGCCTATACAGTGGCTGGCAACAGAAGAATGATTGGCAATGTTGTTATCAAGCGGGATGATAATTCCACCCTGGTCGGCTTTGAAAATCACAGCGGCAAGACCTACCTGGGAAAAGATGTGCAACCACTAGGGAAAATCGTGGTCGGCAATGGTAATAATGGTGAAGACAAAAGTGAGGGCGCCTGCCAGGGCACCGTATACGGTACCTATCTGCATGGTTCACTTCTGCCTAAAAATCCGGCCTTCGCCGATTTATTGCTAAGCCAAGCTTTGCAAAGACGGTACGGCGCGGTTCAACTAAAGCCACTTGACGATAGCCTTGAAGCTGAAGCTCACAAGCGCGCTCTGGTTCTTCCGGCATAAAATAAATGCCGGCATAAAGTAGATGCCTTCATAAATATCTGCCGGCCAATCTAGACGCCTGCATAGATACAAGCCTGCATAAATATGAGCCTGCATGGATATGCGCCAGCAAAAATAACAGAACAAAAAAAACGCATACATAAGGAATGTAATACAGTTCGTGAAAACACTTTCAATATTAATCCCAGTCTTTAACGAAGAAAAAACGCTCATCACCGTACTCGACATGGTTTCAAAGGCCGATACGGGCGGACTAACAAAAGAGATAATTCTTGTCGATGACGGCTCCACCGATGGCACTCGCGACATTCTCGCCAAACTTGATGCGGCGAAATACAACGCTCGCATTTACTATCACGACAAAAATCAAGGCAAGGGTGCGGCTCTGCGCACAGCCCAAGGCCATGCTGAAGGCGACGTCATTTTGATACAAGACGCCGACCTAGAATATGACCCGAGAGAATATGCAGAACTGCTCAAACCGATTTTAGAGGGCCGCGCTGACGTTGTTTACGGCTCCCGTCTATGCGGAGGAAAAGTTACCCGTGCCTTTAAGATCTGGCACCTATTCGGCAACAAATTCCTCAGCTTGATCACGAACATTCTATATAACGCCACATTGACCGACATGGAAACTTGCTACAAAGTCTTCCGGGCCGATATTTTCAAAAAAGTGCAGATTCGCTGCGACCGTTTTGACTTTGAGCCTGAAATTACAGCGAAAGTTTTGAAGCAAGGCGTGAGACTGTACGAATTGCCTATTTCATATTACGGTCGGGACTATGCCGAAGGCAAGAAAATTACCTGGAAAGACGGCATCTGGGCGGTTATGGCCCTGGTTAGATTCCGTTTTTCAGACTAACTTAAAACTAGGGCAACCTATACCGTTTTACAAATCGATTACATTTGCCGCCCTTAAATCTGCGCCAGTATTGGTTCTTTCAGTATTGCAGCTACTTGTAAAGCGGAAAGTTGCGAGCTATTATCGTATCAACAGGCATCTTTATTGCCCCTTTTCTTTTACTAGCAGGCTTCGACAAGCAGTGACTAAATTACAAAATCTTCAAAACCTAGCGCTGGCACTGGTAGCCGCCATTTTCCTCGCACCAGCTGGCGATTGCCAACAAAGCTATAAGGTAGGTGGCACACGGGTGATCCAGGGTTCGAACCTCGCTCGGCCAGCTGACACTTACATCACCAGAGGCACGCTCAGCCCCTCGGCCCAAATTCCAGTATATGGCTCAGCTCCAGCTCAGCCGCAATCGCGCTATCCGCAGGGTTATCTCACCCCGGCCCAAGCCGCCAATAACCAACAACAGGGCAGCCAGCAAATGGGCGGCCTGCCCAATGCTCGAATGGGCGCCACCGTGGGAATGCCCGGCGATTACATGCGCTCTGACTTAAATCCAAATTACAGCCTGCGCAAACAAGAAGTGATGCACAACGGCTACGTCACTATTCCAACCCAAATTAGAATGCGCCCCAACACCAAGCCAGCTGTAGCCACCTATGGCAGCAACGGCAGTGCGCAGAGCCATTCGGGTGCGGCCAGCACAGCCACAAGCACCTATGGCAGCTCAAGCAGCACCAGCTCATACAAAGGCTACTAAACCTAATCAGTTGCTGTTTTAACTAATAGCATCTCTATTGGCTCAATCTAGCCTTGCTCCGCAGTGCTAGAATTTTGGCCATATATAGAGGCTATAGCAAATGACTGAATTGAAAAGAGTAGTTGTAATTGGCGGCGCTGGGGCCATGGGCCAGGTGATTGTCAAAGACTTGCTAGAAAACGAGCAAATTGAAGTAGTGATTGCCGACTACGATCGCGACAAAGCCGATCAATTTGCTGAATCACTCAAATCAGAAAGAGTGCGAGGTGACTTCACCGATATCACCAACAGACCAATCATGGTCAAGATTTTAGCCAAAGCGGCTTGCGTCATTAATTCCACGCCTTATTATCACAACGTCAATGTTATGGAAGCAGCTCTTGAAGCGGGCACCAACTATATAGATTTAGGCGGATTGTTTCACGTCACCAAAGAGCAGTTGAAGCTGCATGAGCGCTTCAAAGAAAAGAATTTGACTGCCATTGTTGGTATGGGTGCTGCTCCTGGCATGACCAATATCATGGCCGAAGCAGGCCAGAGAGACTTAGACACGGTGGAGTCAATCGACATTTTGGTGGGCTCAGTCGACAATGTAAAAATCGACCATCCCTTTTTGCCACCATATTCAATTGAGACTTTAATAGACGAATACACTCTTAGCCCAATGGTATTCGAAGACGGTGATTACAAAGCAGAAGCACCACTTTCCGGGGCTTTGATGGTCGATTTCCCACAACCAGTAGGCAAGCAAGAAGCAATCTACACCTTGCATTCTGAAGTTCTGACCATACCAATGACTTACAAAGAAAAAGGTATCAAGCGCGTCACTTTCCGCCTCGGCTTACCCCTCGAATTTCACGAAAAAATCAAATTTCTAATGGCCCTCGGATTTGGCGAGAAGAAACAAATTGCCACCAAAGAAGGTGACTTTACGCCCCGCAAATTGCTGGCCGAAATGATTGCTAAGTTCCCCGTTCCAGCCAGCGAGCCAGACGACTGCGAAGTAATTCGTGTCGATATTAAAGGTAGCAAGGACGGCAAAGAAAAATTAGTGCGCATGGAAACGACTGTGGTATCAGACAAGAAGTGGCAAGTTTCTTGTGGCGCCCTAGACACCGGAGTGCCACCATCTATAGCCGCACAAATGATCATTGCCAATCAGGTCGAGAAAAAAGGCGTGCTAGCGCCAGAAGTGGCCCTAGACCCAGATCTTTTCTTTAGCGAACTAGAGAAGCGCAATATAACAATTAAACGGCTTGAGCCACAGCTTGCAGGGCCGCAATAGTAGCCTTTAGTGATTCACTATCGCTGACGTTTAAGACTTTGACCGACTTATCGATCTTTTTCACCAGACCAGCCAAAACTTTGCCTGGTCCAATTTCGACAATAGTATAGACGCCTTGAGCAACAAGAAACTCAACAGTAGCAGTCCAGCGTACGGGGCTCTCCATCTGCTTAGCCAACTTTGCCTTTAGCTCAGATGCTTGCTTCGATACTTGGGCATCGAAGTTCTGTACCACACCGCAGGTAGCATCAGCAAACTCACAATTTTCCAGAGCCTGAGAAAACTCTTTGGCGGCCCCTGACATAAGCGGTGAATGGAATGCACCACCAACTGGTAGCGAAATAGCTTTACCAGAGCGCGTTTTCACTAGAGCACCAGCACGGGCGACAGCTTCAGGATTGCCCGATATAACTAGCTGATCTTTCGTGTTGAAATTTGCTACAACCACTACTTCATCTGTTGTCGAAGCTTCAGCGCAAATATTTTCTAGCGCATCTGGAGCAACGCCAAGGACAGCAGTCATTGCGCCTTTAGGACAATTCTCCATAAGAGTAGAGCGTTTATCCACAAGCTTAACGGCATCTTCTAGCGATAAAACTTGTGCCACCACTAAAGCGCTAATTTCACCCAATGAGTGCCCAGCAACGAAATCAGGCTTTGGCCCACCAAGTTTTTCATAACATGCCCAAGCTGCTAGCGATGTTGCCAAAATGGTTGGCTGAGTATTGATGGTGCGCTTAAGCTCGGCTTCTGGCCCTTCAAAACAAAGAGTGCTGAGGGCCCGACCAGCGACCGCATCAATATGTCCATAAGTTGTTTTAGCTTCGGCAAAATTATTGAACAAGTCTAATCCCATACCGACGCTCTGAGATCCCTGCCCCGGGAAAACACAAGCAAGCTTAGCCATGGCAATTATTCCTTCTAAAAAGCTACTTAATTTACAGGATCGTGACTGTCGGTTCGGCCGTATCAGTCTTTACTTGTTTTAGGTTGGTTTGAAAAAAAGAGTGTTCGATTCTCGAGACAACGTCAGCTTTGACCATATCGCAAGCAACCCGAATAGCATTCTTGACAGCAGTATGACGAGAGCCGCCGTGGGCGATGACACATACACCTTTTAATCCAATCAAGAAAGCGCCGCCGAACTCGTCGGGGTCGACTCGTTTTTTCAGAGCCTGGAAGGCTGGCTTAGCAATGGCGCCACCGAGCTTGCCCCGAGGAGAACTCAAAAGTTCTTGCTTGAGCATGTGGTTGATCATCTTGGCAATACCTTCAGCCGTTTTGAGCGAAACGTTGCCAGTAAAGCCATCGGTGACAACAACGTCAACTTTACCCATAGGGTAGTCGCGACCTTCGACAAAGCCGATGAAATTGATATCTTCGCGAGCCTTGAGCAGGCGATAAGCGTCTTGCACCAGCTGGGTGCCTTTAGTTTCTTCAGCGCCAATATTAAGTACGCCCACTCTTGGGCGCTTGACGTTGTGCAAACCAGAATAAAGGATTGAGCCCATCAAGCCGAACTGCATCAACATATGGGCATCGCAATCGGTATTGGCGCCAGCGTCGACGACAATGCAGCGATTGGGGTGAATTGTCGGCATCTCGCAGGCAATGGCGCAGCGCGAGATATTGGGCAAGCGGCCGATATTAAAAGTAGCAGCCACAGCTGCTGCTCCGGTGGAGCCACAAGCAACGACGGCGTCAGCGTGGCCTTCTTTGACTTGCTTCATAGCCAAAACAATAGACGAATCTTTCTTACGAAGAATCGCCTTGCTTGGTTTCTCGTCCATGGCCACAACTTCAGAGGCAGCCACTAAGGATATGTTTAGACCAGCAATCTCGTGGCGTTTAAGCTCAGCTTCGATTGCCGGCAACTGACCGACTAATTGAACCGAAATGCCATATTCACGGGCAGCCAGAACGGCGCCGTGAACAACTTCACGAGGAGCATAATCACCGCCCATCGCGTCTATGGCCACTCGAATCATGCCAGACTCCAGATTTGACTCGTTGTCAAACTAATCACACCAATGAATAACTAAGTCTAACGACCCATGTTTATTGCTGACTAAACGACAGCGTCTCTTAGTCTGGCTGGTCTACCGCGGTAGTATCCGCACGATCCGCAAGCAGTATGACTGCGTTTCGGAGCGCCGCAATTGGCGCAAGTGCCGACAGTTTGAGCAGAAGCTTTCCAGTGCGCTCTGCGCTGGTGTTGTTTCTGGTGGGATGTTTTCTTCTTCGGAACAGCCATTGCTGTATCGATCCTCCATATTCCGGACTAATTATTATCTACTAAAAAGCCTCTATTCCTGGTTAGGAAAGAGAGTCTTTAGGTTCTTCCAGCGAGGGTCGATTGGTTTTTGGTCTTGACCCCCTTCAGAGTCAGAACCTGAAACGCTGCTACCACGAGCACCTTCCGGTTTTGGAGGACCGGGACACTCATCGCCGCAACGACTAAATACTGGAGAAGCTAACGTTACAGCTTGATACACAACGTCACTGATGTCAATGAATCCGTCCTCAGGAATCGAATCATAAAAATCATCTTTAAGTAATTCTTTGTCCCGGGGAGCACCCATTTCAAATTCGGCCATGGCGCTAAGACGTGGCACGAAGTACTCATCGAGGTCGACGCTCAAGGCGTAAAAGTATGGCTTAAGGCAGGTTTGGCACTGCAGCTTAAGTAAAGTTTTGACATTGCCCGTGAGCTTGACGCCACCGGCGGCCAAACTCAAAACCAAATCGCCAACCACGGGCTTAACGGCCTCGTCCACTGGCAATACTTCGTTGAATTCAATATTTTGTCGCCGTTGAGGAGTTTCCTTCAAATCGTCGACTGAGATTCTAGTCATTGTTATAGATTATGCTTAAGGAAAATGAATTATAGTACATCGCCAAAACTCTTAATTAAGGCCTCATCGGTCTGGACGGCCACAGATCAATCGTTTGCCCGTGCCAGCGTATTAATAGAAGCTGGCAAAATCGCTGCGATTCTCAGCGAAGAGCAAAGCGAAAGGCTTATTGAGTCGCAAGATCAAACGCACTCAGCAATTGAAGTGATTGACCTACCTAATTGCGTCATCACTCCCGGTCTGTTCAATCTTCACACCCACCTTGATTATTCGCAAGCGCCAGCCATCTCAGAGAACAGCTCTTTGTTTACATGGATGGCCCAATTGGTGGCCAGCACGAGGCCATGGTCGCCCGACGACTTTGCCCGTTCAGCCATGGCAGGGGCCAGAAGTGCTGCTTTAGCTGGCACTACTTATTTAGTAGATAGTTCTTACACCGGTCAGGCCGCTGAAGCAATGGCCAAGGTTGGACAGAAAGGCCTGGTCGGTCTTGAACTATTTGGCCTAGACGAAACTTTAGCTGAACGCATCTTTGAAATCTGGCTTAAACGTTACCAATCTTTAATCAGCACCGCCAGTGGTGCACTAAAAGAGGCCATCAACGGCGGTCAAATAGCAATCACCGTTGCCCCTCACGCTCCTTATACTGTCGCCCCGGCCCTCTGGGCCACAGCCAAAGACTGGGCCAGGAGCCACAGCCTAATGCTGACAGCCCACCTGGCAGAGTCGCAAGAAGAAGCCGACTGGATTAGCAGCCATAGCAGCGTATTAGATCAGTATTTGGCTAAGGTGATGCCGCCTAATGCAAATAAGCCATTCAACACTCTATTAGATGAATTGCTCTGGCGCGGGCAGAAGCGAACACCGACCCAGCACCTCAAGCACTATGGACTGCTCGATGACAACCTCATTGCCGCTCACTGTGTGAAGCTCAATCAAGAAGACTTTGAAATATTTGCCCAGAGCGGTGCTGCTGCCGCCCTCTGCCGCCGCAGCAATGAGAGGCTCTTGACCGGGCCGGCTGCTCTTAGCAGCTTTGTTGATGCAAAAATCGATTTTGGCCTTGGCAGCGACAGCCTTGCTTCAAATAGTGATTTGAGCATGCTCAAAGAAGCAGCGTCCTGGCTGCCATATTTAAGCGCCACCCAAGCCCTAAACCTGATTACGATAAAAGCAGCTGAGGTCGTTAATATGGCTGAAAAAACGGGTTCAATTGCAGTAGGTAAAGCCGCCGACCTGGCAGCGTTTCCTCTCGACAGTGTTTTTTGGCAAAGCGATCACGATCAAGAAGCCATTGCCCGCAGACTCTTAGAGAGCGCACCAAACGCTAGCGACCTGATGGTAGAAGGCAAATTTATAGTTCGCCAGGGCAAACTATTAGCCGATACCTAGTGCAAGAGAAGAGATTAATCTATACTGATTTGACTGATCTGACAGATTTCACTGATTTTTGATTTGTATTTTCCAGAAAAAGGGTCTATTTCAAATGGCAGGACGCACGGACCACATATGTAGCGGAAGAACTTGTATGTTCTGTCGTGTGCTGGACAATCCACAAAGAGCCAAGCTTGCGGGCACAAGAGCCTTTATGGACAACCAGGTAATTGAGCGAGTGAAAGAGCTTGAGCAGCGCTCACTCTTGACTGCTGGTCAAACTAATTTATCGAACGCCAATGGCGAAGAAATCGAGAAACTAGCCCTGCTTGACACCCTAACAGAGCTTTATAATTCGCGTACTTTCATCAAAGAAGTCAAAGACGAATTGAAGAGAGCGAAACGTTATAAACGCCCTGTCTCTCTTTGCATGGTGGCAGTGGATGGCTTTAGAGATATTCAACGTTCTTATGGTGCCCTTACTTCTGACGCTGTCTTGAAAGTAATAGGCGGCGTGCTGCGCGGTGCGGTGCGCGACGTTGACATCCCCGCCCGCTATAGCTCAGAAGAATTTGCCATTATTTTGCCCGAGACCAACGCCTCTGGCGCAGCCATTGTCGCTGAGCGTATTCGCAATCGCATTGCTAGCCATGGCATTACCCATAACTGGCACAATCTAAAAGTGACTACCAGCGTAGGCTTAGCAGCCTTCCCGACCCACGCCAGAGAACACGATGAGCTTCTAGCACGCACCATTCAGGCTCTAGAACTAGCCGTACAGCGCGGTGGCGACCAGGTCATAACGGCCTAGACCAGTCAATAGCGATCAATAATAAGAAGAAATTTCAGCGCTAAATGGCGTCAATGCTTCACGCCAAGGCAGAAGAGAAGGCTTTCAAGAGCACTTTTACGCTAGAATTTGACCTTCGTAGGTCATTATTTAGGCTGTGATTTTTAAACCATGAGCATATTCGGACAAAAGAGCGG
The DNA here is from genome assembly GCA_044378815.1 of Obscuribacteraceae bacterium (SeqCode). Taxonomy (GTDB): domain Bacteria; phylum Cyanobacteriota; class Vampirovibrionia; order Obscuribacterales; family Obscuribacteraceae. The sequence continues at coordinate 75,755 of JBIPOV010000015.1, forward strand.
TTCCTATAAAGGCAGCTCCAAAGATTTCTTCCGAGACTGGAAACCCTTCGCGGTTTTGGCAGTCTTGGCCTGGTCATTGTTTTCACTCTTTCAAATTGTGCCAGAAGGCAATATTGCAGAGTGGCAGCGCCTTGCCAACCTCACCGGCAACGATCTTCAAGTAGAAGTTCTGAAGCGGGTAGAGAAGATTCCTGGCTGGGACAAGATGAACAACTACCAGCGCGAAGATGCTATCAAAACCGAATATGACAATGCCGGCATGGGCAACAATATTCAGGTACTCGCTCGCTACAAGAGCTATGCCCTTTTCACCAACCTCAAGCTTGGTCTTGACTTGCGTGGTGGTAGCCAACTTTTGCTCAAAGCTATACCAGCACCACCAGAGGTGCCAGAAATTACACCCCCTGTTATGGAAGGTGTGCTCACTGTTATCAACAACCGCATTAACAGTCTTGGCGTTTCTGAAACACTTGTGCAAAGAGCAGGCAAAGACCGCTTAATTGTGGAACTGCCTGGTATCAAAGATCCACAACAAGCAAAAGATCGCATCGGCACCACAGCCATGCTTGAATTCAAAGAACTCGACTTCACCTCCGAAGGTATTCCTTACTGGAAAGCCGTCGGCCTAACCGGTGCAGACTTCAAAAGAGCCCAGGGTACACCTACAGCCGGTGGTACCTGGCAAGTCGACTTTGAATTCAAAGATCGCGGTGCTAAGAAATTTGGTGAATTAACTTCGCGTCTGGTTGGTAAATGCATTGGTATTTTCCTTGATGGCCAACCTACTGACCGCGGTGCCGACGGCCGACCTGTGCCACTCGAAAGATACCAGGGCGTGCGCGTCAATGAACCAATCATGGGAGGCCGGGGCCAAATTACAGGCAGCTTCTCCCGCGATCAAGCCGTAGATTTAGCGCTCAAACTCAATGCTGGTGCTCTACCAGTGCCAATTGAAATTTTAGAAGAGCGCACAGTGGGAGCAACCCTGGGCCAAGATTCGATTCACAAGAGTCTAATTGCTGGTGGTGTGGGAATTGCTGCAGTTATGGTCTTCATGGTTGCGATTTATGGCCTACCTGGTCTGATTGCTGACTTGGCTCTCATACTCTATACACTGGCGACCCTAGCCATTTTCAAAACAGTGCCAGTGACTTTGACTCTAGCCGGTATTGCCGGATTTATTCTCTCGATTGGTATGGCCGTTGATGCCAACATTCTAATTTTTGAGAGAACAAAAGAAGAATTGAATGCTGGAAAGAACCTCTGGGTAGCTGTAGAAAACGGCTTCACCAGAGCGATGTCGTCAATCTTTGATAGTAACGTCAATAGCTTGATTGCTTGTAGTGTGCTGATGCTTTTTGGTACGTCACTAGTCAAAGGCTTCGCCGTTACCCTGGCGATTGGTGTAGCGGTATCGATGTTTACAGCTATTACCGCTACTCGCACCATGTTGCACTTGATTCCATCAAGCCTCGGTTTGTTTGGCCATAAGACCGAAAAGAAAGCGAACAAAGTTTTGACCAAGGAGGCCGTATGACAGGGGCAAAGAGCAAAAACATAGTAGATATTGTCAAATATCGCACTCTCTGGTTTGCCATTTCGTTGGTTTTAACCGTGCCCGGTATTATCGGTATTGCCGCTTGCTGTGCCAAGTTTGGCGCACCACTTAAGCCTGGCATTGATTTTACCGGTGGTTCAATTCTGCAATATCAATTTGAGAAGCCAACCACTTTAGAAGCTGTGCACAAAGTTTTAGAAGAGGCTGGCTTAACCGGCTCACAAGTGCAACAGACCTATATTGCGGGCAAAGAAGCTGTGGTGATGCGCACCAAGGCCATCGACAGTGAGAAACAAAAAACTGAGTTAGATGCGAAATTAACTGAAGTCCTCGGACCATTTAAGGCCATATCAGTCGATAAAGTAACGGCGACCATTGGCCCAGAGCTACTCAGCAACGGCTTACTCGCACTACTGGTGACCTTTGGTGGCATGGTGGCCTACATTAGCTACCGCTTTAAATTTGACTATGCCATTTGCGCCATTGCCGCTTTAGTGCACGACGTGCTCGTACTGTGCGGCATATTCGCCCTCTTGGGGCTAGCTTTTGGCACAGAAGTAGACAGCTTGTTTATCTCTGCGATTTTGACAGTAATTGGCTTTTCGGTGCACGACACCATTGTTGTTTTCGACCGCGTAAGAGAAAACGCCAAATTTGTTGGTAGCAAAGGAATTGATCCTGTTACCAAACTAGAATTCAAGAAAACCTTTGGTGATGTAGCTAACGACAGTATCAATCAGACCCTTGCTCGCTCACTCTATACATCACTGACTGTTGTGATTACCCTGCTATCGCTCTATCTACTTGGTGGCAGCACCACCAAAGACTTTGTTCTAGCCATGTTAATTGGCATCATATCTGGTACTTATTCCTCCATCTTCAACGCCAGTTGTCTATTGGTTTGGTGGCGGGAAAGACAGCAACAAAAGCGCTTACCGGCTGCAAGCTGAGGAGCTAACGAGCTAGGAAAACAATGACACATCAAGAACCTTTATCTGAAGAACAAAAATGGGAGCTTCTCACGCGCCCAGAAAAGCTTGGCGAATTATTACTGAAACGCGGCAAGATCTCACTGACTCAGTTAGAAGAGCTAATTGAGGAACAGAATCAGTCGGGCGAGCCCCTGGGCAAACTTATTCTTGCTCGCGGCTTAATGACAGGCCAAGAGCTTTTGCAAGCACTAGACATGCAACATAAAACCGACCAGGTGATAATCAAAGCCCTGACTGAGATGTATCAACATCATTCGAATGCCGAAGCGAATGCTGAGGCTAATGCTGAGGCAGAAGCTGAAGATAAAGGCGACGACAAGTAATTAGCTGCTCTTTAGGCTATTAGCTAGTCTTTGCGGTACCAGCGTAAATCAACCTCGGCCGTAACGACCATACCTTCAACTAAATTGGCATCAAGAAAAGGCATAAATGCCGCAATCTTTTCATTGGTATCAATAAACTCAACCACGATCGGCAAATTGGTTGATATATCGAGAATTTTATTGCTGTGCACCGTATGGTGAGCGCCATAGCCCTCAAGTCCGCGCCAGACAGTAGCTCCAGCAATACCAACTTTTTTGGCCTCTTGCACCAGCCATTCATATAAGGGGCGATTGCCATGCTTGTCGCTTTCGCCTATGTATATTCTGAGCAGAACACCCTTACCTGTATTCATTTTTTCCCCAATCTAATTACAAAAGACGCGCCAGAATCGTACCGAGCCAGACAAAGAACAAACCCAAGACAACCTGCAGCGCAGCATTAGCCGTGGCATATAAGAACTCACCACTTCTAATTAGCTGAAGTGTTTCATAGCCAAAACTAGAAAAAGTTGTATAGCCGCCAAGAATGCCAATCAAAAAGAAAGCGCGATATTCAGGCTGAAACAAATTTTTGCTCTCAGCTAGTTGAGCTAAAAATCCAATGGCCAGACAGCCACTAATATTGACAACGAAAGTACCAAGAGGGAAGACCCAACCATTACAGGCTTTCTGCACCGCCGTGGAGGTGAGAAAGCGCATTAAGCCCCCTAAGCCAGCACCAATGAAAACGAGTAAATGAGTCATGCGCTTAGTTTAGATTAGCTGACGGCAAAATCAACCTCCGCTAGCAAATTAATCTAGTTTTGCCGAGCTTTAGCCAAAGAAGGCAACTGTATGGCCAAGACTAGGGCCGAAAGCAAGGCAATGGCGGCACAGGTGGCAAAGGCAGACAAGGCACCATAATGCTGATAGAGCAAGCCGGTGAGCAGACTAGCCGGTAAAAGCGCCAGACCAACAGCGAAATTGACGATACCAAAAGCGGTACCACGTAAATGAGCCGGTGTTAGCTGCGAAACCAGAGCCGAGAGCACCCCCTGCGAGAGACCGAGATAGAGACCATAAACAAGACAAAGCAAAAGCATGTGAGACTGCTGACTAACCAAAGCAAAGCCCAGGTAAGTAAGAGCGTAAATAAAGAAAGCCACTGTCAACAAACGACCGTGGCCGAGCTTATCTGAAAGTATTCCGGCTGGGTAGGCACTGAGAGCATAACTAATGTTTATGGCCACAAGCACAAGGGGGCAGGTGGCAATAGACATACCGCAATCTCTAGCCTTCAGTATCAAAAAAGCGTCAGACGAATTAGCCAAGCTAAAAAGAAAGACTGTCGCCACCAAGAAAAAGAACTGCGGGGGCATCTTAGTTTTAAGCTCAGTCAAAAGCTTGGCATCAAATAACTTATCGCTGCTCACCACACTCTTATGCGCTGGTTCTTTGACGCCAAAATAAAGCAAGAAAAGCACAGCAAAAGCAGGAATTAGAGCGACAGCAAAGGCCAGTTGGTAGTTGCTTTGAGTCAGCCACATTAGAGCCAGAGCCATAAGAGGGCCGACCACAGCGCCAACCGTATCAAGCGACTGTCTTAGACCATAGGCCCGACCGCGATTAGCTGAGCTAGTCACATCAGCAACCAGTGCATCTCTCGGGGCGCCGCGAATGCCCTTACCCACTCTATCGGCCAAGCGAGCAATGAGCACAATGAGAACAGAATTAGCAAAAAGAAAGAGCGGCTTAACCAGAGCCGATAGACCATAACCCAAAAGCAAAAGGCCTTTGCGTTTGCCAATGCGGTCGCTCCAGGCCCCCGAAAAGACTTTCAATATTGATGCCACTGTCTCAGCTAAGCCTTCAATTAAGCCAATGTCAATGAAGCTGGCATGCAAAACTGAAGACATAAAGTTCGGCAAAATTGAATGAATTAGCTCAGTCGAAACATCAGTGAGCAAACTAGCAAAGCCTAATATCCAGACTGTTAAAGGTATTTTCTCAGCCACTGGTTTAGGCATATTTTTCTATCTCTAAGTCGACACTATCACCTAGCTGCCGAGCCAAAATTTTATCGATGGCGCTTCGCCCCTTGCTATTCTGAGCTTGAGCTAGAGCCCAAGCGGCGTGTTCAACAAGAAGCAAATCGTCTTCGCGAGCAGAAAAAGCAGCAACCTCTTCGATAATCTTCTCACTCTCTGCATGGTGAGCAGCCAATTGATTGCCCATCACCACTAAAGCGTTGCGTACCAAACCTCGGCGCTTCGGCCTTCTCAGGGGCGAAAGCTCAAAGCGCTGAGCAAAACTCTGATCACTAAGATGCAGCAACTCAGGCAAATTTAAATAGTGCCCCACACCATTTTCAGGAGAAAATTCTGGCCATGGTGCCGCTCTTGTTTTACTGTTATAAGGGCAAACTTCCTGACAGATATCACAGCCATAGACCCAGTCACCAAGCTGACTACGTAAGGGCAGAGCAATACCCCCCTTGTTCTCGATGGTGAGATAAGAAATGCACAAATTGGCATCCACCATCGCCGCTTCGGTACCATCTTTAATAGCATTGGTCGGACAAGCGGCAATACAACGTACACAGTTGCCGCAAGTTCCTGTGTATTCAAGATCGGGCTCTAGTTCAAAGTCAACAAACAATTCGGCAATAAAATTGTATGAACCAGAAAGCTTTGGCCCAATCACTAGCGAATTTTTACCGACGAAGCCAAGACCATGACGCCGAGCCAGAGCTTGCTCATAGAGAGCGGCATCATCGGTAACAGGCCGCCTGGCTATCTTTCGCCCCAATTCTTGCTCTATCAAGGCGCAGAAGTCGCGTAATTTACTTCTGATTACAGCATGATAATCTCGCCCCACAGCGTAGCGCGCTACCCGCCCCCAGGAGCCGCTTGGCACCTCTGGTGGCTGGCTAAAATAGCTGACTGCAACAATAATGACACTTTGAGCAGCAGGAAAGGTAAGAGCGGGTGTTACACGCCTATCAGGATCACGCTGGAGATAGGCCATATCGGCAGAGTAACCCTGGTCAAGCCAATGCTGGTAATGCAGGCGCTCTTGAACCAGCGGGGTGAGGGAACCAATCTGCACCTGATCAAAGCCGAGCTCGTGGCCAATGGCCTTCACTCTATCTTTTAAGTGAGCCATCTTAAAAGCCCTTCAATTTGACATTACTGCTAACGAGAGAAGTCTATACTAAAGTACTCACCCTCTCACGACCTAAAGGTCTAATGATTCGCCTGTGGCAGAAAAAACTCTTACTATCGAAGATTTTGAATACGATCTAGACCCCGCTCTCATTGCCCAAAAGCCCCTGGAGCAAAAAGAAAATGCCCGGCTGCTAGTGGTCGAAAGAGCAAGCGGAAATCTTCAGCATAAGCACTTCTACGACCTACCCGGCTTGCTTAAGCGTGGCGACTTACTGATAGTCAACGACACCAAGGTTTTGCCTTCACGCCTAATTGCCCGGCGCAAGTCTGGGGGAACAGTGAAGCTGCTGCTGCTCAAACCGCAAACAAATAATATTGCTGTTTGGGAAGCTATGGTGACACCAATAAAGCGCCTCAAGCCAGGTCAGGAACTAGAAGTCACTGATGAAAACGGCAAAGTGACAACCATTGTCGTCAAAGACATTGTCTTAGGGCCTGATGGCTTCAAACGGCTACTGGTTGATTTAGGGGCCGAAGAAAACGTCTACAACCTGCTTAGCAGTGTTGGCTTTGCGCCACTGCCACCATACATTACTCGTGACTACCGCGCAGATCAAGGCAATGCTAGCGAAAACAGCCATCGCAAAGAAGACCTGTTTCAGTATCAAACGGTCTTTGCTCAATCACCTGGAGCCGTGGCAGCCCCCACAGCCGGTCTACATTTCACACCACCTGTGATTGCAGCCCTGAAAGAAGCTGGTATTGAAATTGCTACGCTAACTTTGCATGTCGGTGCGGGCACCTTCAAGCCAATTGAAGCCGGAATCGATGAGCACACCGTAGAAGAAGAGTTATACACAGTTTCAGAAGAAACAGCAGCGACAATTAATAAGGCCAAAAGCGAAGGTCGTCGCGTCATTGCCGTTGGCACCACAAGCTTGCGCACACTAGAAACTGCTGGTGCTAGTGGTGTAATGAAAGCAGCTGAAAATCAAAGCACCGCTTTGTACATAAAACCAGGACACAAATTCGCCATAGCAGATGCCATGATCACTAACTTTCACTTGAGTCGATCGAGCCTGCTGGTGCTGGTTTCAGCGGTAGCGGGAAGAGACTTGATTATGAAAGCTTACAAAGAAGCAATCGCCGAGCGCTATCGATTTTATAGCTACGGCGATGCCATGTTGATCTTGTAAACTGTGATTTTACAAGGTCTTATTTGCTAGAACAGGCCAATTAAGGCTTCAAGACACTATCGAACATCAGGGTCATGAAAGCATCAAGAGGCACCGTATTCTTGGTAGTCTTGGCGCGCATAATGGCGCCGTGCCAACCGCTCTGGAAGAACTCAGCCATCATGTTATGGTCAAACTTAGAGCTAATAAGCTTCGCTTCTTGCCCTTCTTTAATACAGTGAGCAAACCGTCCACGCCAGCGCGTGAGCACTTCTTCTAGTTTGGCCCGAAGCACTTCTGACTGATCAGACATTTCTTGGGAGAGATTACCAACAAGGCAACCATTGCGACATTGATTTTCTTTGAGGGCTTTGCGACCAGCATTGCAATAGGCTTTCAAACGCTCTAAAGGATTGAGTTTGCGATCTTCAAGAAAGTGCTTAAGCTTTTCGGTTTGAGCAGTGTCGAAGTGATCAATTATCTGAATAGCAAAATCTTCTTTACTATCAAAGTAGTAGTAGAACGAACCTTTTGGTACTCCAGTTGCTTCAAGAACTTCTTGAATGCCAGTGTTGTTGTAGCCCTTGGTTACCATAATGGCGGCACCAGCATCTAGCAAAGAAACCTTAGTGACCTCTTTCATACCGCTCTGTCTGGCCATAAGCTCTCTCCCGCTGCTACTTCGTATCTACTCTATGGCTTCATAATAGACGAGTCGGCTAGTAATCGTCAATTCTTATTTATGTACGGCATATTTTCACTGCTAAATCGCCGTCATTGCCACGAAGCCGTTATGTGGATGTTATTTAGCAGTCGTAATCTCAAACTCTAAGGCCAAATCCCCCGAATCCCGAGGCATCAGATATGACTAATTTTGAGAGAAGCCACAACGAGCCAAAATCTATCAACGAGAAGGCCCGCGACATCATTAAAGAGATGGATCAGACTGGTGACCAACACGCTCAAAAAGCTGCAGAGATGCTGAGAGCAGAGTTTTCCTCGCCATCCATTAGCAGCGACGAAAAGCGCCAACTAATAGCGGCCATTAACAAGGGCGAAGACAAAGGAGTAGGAGCAGATCTTATTGTTGCCAGTTCCACCGACGCCCAGGTGCGCCAAAATCCCAAACTAGAAAATCAGCTATATGTTCAGTTAACGACAAAAGACCGCCCCCTTGGTGATTCACCTTGGCACGGCGCGCCCCTCTTTGTCGCTAAAACCGAGCCCGGGATGAAGTCATTTGCCCCCGTTAGCGAAATGCAAAATCAAGCCATTCATATTGCTCGCCGTATGGACGATGGCAATCTTCATCTAGCCGCTGAAGAGCTAAGAGATGCTGGTAGAAAAATGCAACCGGCCGACTTTGAAAATCTACTTAAAGAAGTTCGCAAAGCAGAAGCAGCAAATGTCGGTGGCGACCTGGTTCTCACTTCACCCTATGTCAAGCCAAAAAGCCCTGAGCAACTAGCAAAAGAAGAAATCATGGGCAGCACTGAAGTGGCAAAACCAGTGGTGAAGAGCTGGGAAATTTACCGTACACCAGAGCAAACAGCCAAAGAACTAGCAGCCTACAACACCACTAAATCACCGCAGTTTGAAACCATCGCCAAGAAAACCGATGGCCTGCCTGACTTCACCATTGTTGCCGGGGATCCTAAACTTAGTTTTTAGGGACTTAGTTTTTAGGGACTCAGCTTTTAGTGGACTTAGCTTTCAGAAAATTGCTCTAGCCTTCAGGAGCAAAGGCGAAGCCATTGCCGCCGCGCTGTTGCACAAACTCGCAAGCTAAATCGGCTCTGGCAATGATTTCTCGTGGGTCTTCGCCATGCACTGGATAATAACCAATGCCAAAACTAAGAGTAACGGGAATGCGGTGCCAATTATGCTTGAGCTCAACTGATTCAAATTTTTTAGCCAGGCGCTCGCACAGAATAGCGGCACCACGACCGGGTGTTTCAGGAAGAACTAGAATATAGCGATCATCTGATAGGCGAGCGGCCATATCAACATCAGAGCGAATACCATCTAGCAAAAATTGAATTACAGAAAAAACTACAGTATCAACGGCCAGCTCACCGTAGTTTGGCTCGACATTATCAAAGCCATCGATACCACAAATAACCACTGTAGTGGGGCGGTTATAACGCTTAGAGCGCTTTAACTCACGGGATAGTCGGCGCATCAAATAGCGGAAGTTATAGCAGCCGGGAAGACCATCATAGAAGGCAATCAGCTCAAGATCTTCTTCGCAAATGGCATATTCGTCTTCTTCACGCAAGTGCGAAAACAAATCGGGTTCATTTGAGACCTTGCCATCAGCAGCGTCTTGCCTATTGCGAGCATCAGTAAATACAGAGTTGCGCACGTTTGACAGACTGCGGTGAAAAATACCGTCTCTAACGAATGTTCTATCTGGTTGTTGACTAGAAGGCTGTGCCATATCAGTTAGTGAAGAGCCTTAGCGTGAGACTTGAATGTCTTATAAACTACAAAAACGATGCGTAGATGCAAGCCCCAGCCTGCCCAAATTGGTAATACCCAAATTATCTTGGCTATAATCGCACAAAAACGTCTAATTATTAACCAGGGTATCGGGATTAATCAAATAGAGTCGCACCATATTCAGTGCTTCATTAGCGGTGCGCCAGCGCACCTCAGCCCGAGGCAATCTAGCACCTAGCTTGAGAGTGCGGCTAAAATAGCGATCTTGAGCGGCTAGACCCAAATAGACAGTACCGACAGGCTTATCTTCAGTACCACCACCAGGGCCAGCAATGCCAGTTACACTCAAGGCAATGTCACAGCCAGAAGCTTCCTTCATGCCACGAGCCATAGCTTCAGCGCACTGCGGGCTAACGGCGCCGTAAGTTGAGAGCAACTCATTGCTTACGTTTAGGAGCTTTTGCTTAGACTGATCGCTGTAGGTGACTGCATTGAACATAATATAGCGAGAACTGCCTGGCACATCGGTGAGCCTTTCACTGACCAGGCCACCAGTGCAAGACTCAGCCGTAGAAAGGGTTAAGCCCTTGGCTATCAGCAGTTCACCCACTGTCGACTCAAGACTGGCATTATCAACGCCATAGCAGCGATAACCGCTCTTACTCTTAATTTCATCTATAACAGGAGCGGCCAGAGCCTTAGCGGCGTCTTGATTCTCGGCTTTAGCAGCCACTCGCAAACGACATTCCCAGCGGCCAGCGTAGGGCGCCACCGAGGGGTTAGACAACTCCAATAAATGAGCGAACATCTCAGCTAGAGCCGATTCACCGATACCAAAGTGCTTTAATTCTTGCGACCAAATAGTGTTGCCAGCATAATTCTCAGCCAAATAATTGTAGGCCGTACCTTGCCACATGGCCTTAAGCTCCGAAGGCACACCGGGAAAAGTAAGTACGGTCTTAGTCATAGCAGAAGGCTTAATGCCAGCATGGGCAAGGTTTTCAGCACTAAGACGCCAGACAACACCAGGAGCTGAGCCCACTGGATTAGGCAAGATATCTGCCCCCAAAGGCCGCAGGGCTTGCTTCTTATTGGTTTCAGGCATAGGGAAACCACGAGCAACAAAAAGGCTTGTGATAAAGGCCAATAGCTCTTCATCCATTTGCAAAGGAGCACCAAAGAGATCAGCCAAGCACTCGGTAGTGAGATCGTCAGCAGTAGGGCCAAGGCCACCGGAGGTAATCAAGACATCAGAGCGCTCAAGAGCCTCTTTCATGCAAGCCTTAATTCGTTCGGGATTGTCACCGACAGTGACCCGGTAAAAACAATCAAGGCCCAACAATGCTAATTGCTGAGCCAAAAATTGAGAATTTGTATCAAGCACATCCCCAAGCAAAAGCTCGGTTCCTATGCACAAGATTTCTGCTCTAGCCACGACTGACCTTAGTGGTGTCCAGCAGCAACAGGTGCATCAGTTTTATTAACGTCGTAATTAAACCTAGCCCAAACACCGATAGCCAAAACAGTGCAACAGAAAGCGACCATAAACAGTATCAACCAAACTTGAGAGGGGTCTCTATGTTTCTCTGCGCTCATTTCCCTGCTGATCTCCTAGATATCAAAAAAACTTTCCCTCAGTATAAGCACTTGGCTGCCTCACTTCTAGACTACTTTTGTTACAACGGCCGCGCCAACCAAGCTAAAGCTCTATCGCTATGGAAAGGCCGGTCAGATGGCTGCATTGCCTGCAGCATGACAATTTTATCGCCCTCGATAGTACAAGCGATTAAACCCTCAAAAGTATTGCCGCGCTGGTCCTTTAGGGGGCCTTGCAAATAAGTAATAGTCTTGCCGTTGATTTCTTTCTTGCCTTTGCTAGTAATAGATTGAAACTTAGCACTGTTCGTCGGCATCAAGATTCCCATATCGTAAGCGCGATCAAGCTCTTGGACGGCATCTAAATCTTTACCTTGATAGCGCCAAAAAGAAACCTCGGTTTTATCCTTGGGGTTCTCCAGAAAAATCACGGCGGCGGGGAGATGAACGGCCATGATAGGGTTAAAGCCGGGCTCCGGTACTGGCTCGGCAAAACCAGTGATGAAAGTAGCCGTTTCGCGCATAAATTTGGGGTCAATGGCTTGCAAGAAGAAATTACGCATAGAAAAAATGCCAGCAGCAATGCCTGCGGCGGCCGCAACAATTGCCAGAGCAGAAACAATTGCCAAAATTCGGATAGGCCGGCTAATTTTTAGTTTAGGTGGCCCTGCCATTGGCAATTCAGGTTCAGATGCAGGTGCAGGTATAGGTGAAGGCACAGGGCTTTCCATCTTTAGTTAGTTCATTGCTACGGTGTAAGCACGCAAAGTATTGCTCAGCAGCATGGCAACGGTCATGGGGCCAACACCGCCAGGAACTGGAGTAATCAAGCTGGCTTTCTCAAAAGCCTGCTCGTAGGCCACGTCTCCCACCAAGCGGCCTTTACCGTCGGCGGTTGCCACGCGATTGATACCAACATCAATAACTACGGCACCGGGCTTGACCCAATCGCCTTTGACCATCTCAGCCTGACCGCAAGCGGCCACTAAGATATCGGCCTGGCGACAGACTTCTGGCAAATTGGCGGTCTTGCTATGACAAATTGTCACTGTGGCATCCTTCTGCAAAAGCATCATAGCCAAAGGCTTTCCAACCAGATGAGAGCGACCAACGACAACGGCCTGCTTACCTTTTAAACTGACATTATGCTGCTCCAGTAGGCGCATTACGCCAAGCGGAGTGCAAGGGAATAGACCTTTGGCACCTTGCATAAGCAGGCCAGCATTGACTGCAGTTAAACCATCAACGTCTTTAGCCGGATCGATCAAAGCAAGAATTGTGGCGGATGAAATATGCTCAGGCAGAGGCAACTGCACCAAAATTCCATCTACGGTCTCGTCTTGGTTCAATTTTTTGACAGTGTCGGCTACGGCCTCAGGGTCTACATCGGCGGCCATCTCAATTAGAAAACTCTCGATGCCGACAGCTTTACAAGCGGCAATTTTGCTCTTTACATAGGCTTTTGAGGCCGGATTCTCACCAACCAAAACCACTGCCAAACCAGGCTTGCGACTTTTACCCTGGCTAGCTTCAGCTACGGCAAGAGTCAATTCGTTCTTGACTGCCTGGGCAATGGCCTTGCCGTCAATAATCTTTTTTAGTGGTTCTATTGACTCTACCGATAAAGTTGATGAATCCATTGGTGATCTCGCAGTTAGTAGCTTCAGAAGACCATCAAATTTATCAGAAATGCTTAAAGCAATTGCTTAAGTTGACTACACCAGAGAAAGCATCAGTCTTGTCAGCACTGGCCAAAAGCCTCACCCGAGCGCCTTCTCGCTCACTAGCAGCAAGGCTAGGCGGGCTGGCAAGTACAACTCCAATTTTCTTAAAAGGGAAGCTTTCAGCCGCCAGAGACTGAGCCTTGAGCCAATCGCTTTCAGAGATAGTGGCCACTAACTCATAGTCTTCACCACCATAGAGAGCCCACTGGTATGGATTTATCCCCGATGCATGGGCAAAACTAGTCATAGCGCTGCTGCGAGGAATGGCCTCCAAATCTACTTCTATATCGACTTGCGACTGCTCGGCAATCTGCCAGAGGGCATCACCGAGACCGTCGCTGGCATCCATTAAAGCACCACGACTGCCAACTAAGCGCACTAGGGCCAAGGCCTCAGCCAGTCGCGGCCGGGGTTCAAGGTGGGCGAGAAGCAGCTGCTCACGGCCTTCCAGCAAAGATGCACTGTCGCCTTGCAGTAATAGCTCTAAGCCGGCAGCACTCGAACCAAAAGTGCCAGTTACCACTACCACATCGCCAGGCTGAGCCCCACTGCGCAAGAGTAAACCGCTCTCATGGCTCTCGCCAATGGCAGTAACATTGACGACAAAGTGCGGCCCCACAGTGAGGTCGCCTCCCACAATTTCTGCGCCAAAAGCCCTGGCACACTGAGTAAAGCCAAGATAGAACTGCTCTAGACTTTGCTCTAAGTCAGGGCAAGTGGCTGGCAAGGTGAGGGCTACAGTAAGATAGCGTGGTCGACCGGCCATGGCGGCAATATCAGAGAGGTTGACGGCACAGCTCTTCCAGCCCAACTGACGCCAATTAGTGAAGTCTAGGCGAAAGTGAGTGCCTTCCACCAGGGTGTCGCTGCTCACCAGCTTGCCATCAGCCAGAACAGCGCAATCGTCTCCAATGTAGGAGCTTCCTGTCCATTCTTTTATCTTCTTTACTAGTACTTGTTCTCGTGTAAGCATAGCTACTGATCAAAATGCTACAATTTGGCGTAAGACGTTAGTTCTGCGTGGTGCCGTTATGAACCCAGTTTTGCAAATATTTGACGGTGTTTTTCAGCTACTTAGTATGGCACTATTTTTATGGTGCTTACTCTCATGGTTTCCCAATATCAACTGGAAAGATCAGCCATTTGTCACCCTCGACAATATAATTAGGCCAGTGATTGCGCCGATTCAGCGTATTGTTCCGCCCATCAGTGGCTTTGATCTCTCGCCAATCGTGCTCATAGTGTTGCTGAATTTCGTTCAAGGCATGCTGCACACACTCTTGCACTAGTTAGCTAATTTTCAAGTCAAATACTGCCCTTCAATCAAAGAAAGCACCGAAAGTTCTCAATGCAATCTAGACGCTCATTTCTCTTTGGCTCTCTTTCCTACACCTGCGGCACCCTGCTTCTCATAGATCAATTGGCACAAGTTCCGGCTTTTGCCAAAAAGACTCCACGCAGTCAACCGACACTTACTGGTCCCCATTCTCTATCAAGAGAAGACTGGGCACCGGCCATCGTGCCCGACCACGTCGGTATAGCAGACAAAGGCTACCTTTGCTTCACCGATGAATTTGGTCGCTTAGCCGTTGTCGATATGCGCAAGCCAGTGACTGTCAAAACCCCAGTGAAAGTAGTAGCTGAACTAAATGGCCTCGGCAATAAAGTGGTTGACTTTGCCGTGACACCATTTGCCGCTTACGGTCTCACCTACCGCGAAGGCGACCAATCAGAGCCTGTTGTCGACTTAGTTACAGTATCGTTGGCACCAATTGAAGCACCATCAATAGTCAGCGATATTCGCCTCGGTCGCTATACCGAAGCGGGCAGTATCGTCGCTAGTGGTGACCTGATTTGCGTTAGTGGAGTCAGCGCTGGCGGAGAAAATCTTGTCTCTATATATAGTGCCCCGAATCGCCGCAGCGGCAAAGAACCTGTATATATTTCTAGCCTATCGGTGCAGCTCCCAGTGCGGGGCTTAGACTTAACCGATAAGCAATTGACTATTCTCTCATCAGCCAACGGCGGTGCCAAATCGCAAGTTGACATTGTCAATTTAGTTAGCCCCGATTCTCCTGAAATTCAAAAATCACTGATCATTGAAGGCGACTATCGCGTCGTTACTCGCTTCAAAGAATTGATTTTAATTGCTGGAATAGACAGCACCAAAACCAATAAATTTGGCCAAGCAAGAATCATTGTCGCCAGCGGCTCTCCGCACTTGGCCAGCAATATCTCCCTTGAGCCGTTAACTGCCATTGAATCAGCGGCGGCTCAAAAAGATCGTTTCTTAGTGGTTGGTCGCAACAAAGGTGAGCGCATAGTAATTTCGCTAACAATAGACAAAGGTCGCAACTTAGCCCGCGAACAAGTACTCAATATTCCAGCTGCCAAAACCGATAGCGGCAAATCAACCTCTGTGGTCATGCGCGATCTGACAGCCTATGTTGCCACAGGCTGGTCTGGCGTTCAACTGCTCACCCGAGCTAAAGAAGGCTGGGCAATTGCATCTTCATATAGCATTCCCAAACTGGCAGCTGCTGGAGTGGCTGTATGGAAAGACCTAGTTGTCTTAGCTGGTACCGAGCTACAGCTCTACCACCTTGGCCGCCCAGAGCGCCCAATCATGATGAGCTCAGCGGCACCACAACAGGCGATCAAAGCAATGGTGGGCGCTGGAAGTTTCATTGTTTGTCTGTCAAAAGACGAAATTTCATTGCGCAAAATGGAAAGACTGCAAACCGTAATTACAACTAGCAAGCTCTCAGCTAATCAACTTTGCTTTGATGGCAGCCTGAGCCGAGCCTATGCCATTAAGTTTTTAGAGAAAACCACTAAAATTCAACCCGTCAAACTATATTCTGACAAACTTGAGCTTCTCAAATCATTCGAAGTTCCAGGCATTTTCAACCGTTGTCAGGCCAACAAAGGGCAACTAATGCTCGGCGGCTTGAACGATATAGTTATATACGGGCCACGTAAAGCCAGCCCTGAGACCAGCACTGAATCTAGTACCAGCTCAAGCAGCGAAACTGCAAGCAAGCAAGCTACGGCAGGCAGCAACCAGGCCGATGGCAATAATCCGACACTAGAGCAATTAAGCGCTAGACATTTTGAGAACCTGGCCATTCGTGATATCGCCTTTGGTGACGACGTGGTGGTGGTCACAGCCATCGATCAAAATTCAAAAGGATTTTTCTTAGTACTGCAAAGATACGATAAAGACTTGCATGTACTTGGTTCAATCGACTTACCACACGACGGTCTCGCCATCACCTGCCAGGGTAACCGTGCCGTGGCTGTGGGCCGCGGTCTTGACGGCAAAGACGTAGCCAGCGTAATCAATTTTGAAAAGACAGCAGCACCGCAAATAATTGCCAACCTGCCCGTCATCGAAGGAGTCTCAGCAGTAGCAATAAGAGATCAACTAGCCGTTCTGGGCGGTCGCGGTCTTGAAATATTGTCATTGAGTTAGAAATATTGTCATTGAGTTAGAAATATTGTCATTAGGCTAGAAAACAACCAGTAGGAAATAGTTGTGAAACTAAAAGCACCGGCGCTGACCACTCAGATTTTTATTGGTCTAGCACTAGGAATTTTGGTCGGCTGGCTCTGGCCACAGGTGGGAATGGCCTCATCACCCGGGGCTGACATTTTCCTCCACCTGATCAAAACAATCATTGCCCCGCTGGTTTTTTCTACTTTAGTAGTAGGAATTGCCGGTGGTCACGGTCACGGTGACAACAGCCTCTCAGCAAATAGCCAGGGCGCATTTTCAGTTGGCCGCGTCGGCCTGAAATGCCTGATTTACTTTGAATTGGTTACTACCTTCGCCTTAATCGTGGGCTTAGTCGTGGTCAACGTTTGCCAACCAGGTGCTGGTATAAACCTAGGCGCGCTCAACGCTGGTGAGGCCCAGGAGTTATTGGCGAAAAAGCCCAGTGCTGGCGATCTAATCACCCACATTTTCCCCACCAGCATTATTGATTCGATGGCTCGGGGCGATGTCCTACAAATAGTTGTTTTCACCATTATCTTTGCTCTCGGAGTAAAGGCCGCCCGCGCTACTCAAATAGTTGACCTCTGCCAGAGCCTGGCGGAAGTGATGTTTAAATACACCGGCTATGTCATGAAAGTGGCGCCTCTAGGGGTGGCCTGTGCCATGGCCAGCACTGTAGGCAAACATGGCTTGCTCGTGCTCTTTTCACTGGGCAAATTGGTGGGCACCCTCTACCTCGCCCTGGCCATTTTTATTATTGGCGTGCTCGTGCCCGTTGCCCTGCTGGCCAAAGTGCCGCTAAAACGCTTTGCCGCGGCTGTAAAAGAGCCCTTCTTGATTGCCTTTTCAACCACGAGCTCAGAGGCAGCCTTGCCCAAAGCCCTACAGAACATGGAAGCTCTTGGGGTGCCCCGACCAATTGTCAGTTTTGTCTTGCCCCTGGGCTATACATTTAATCTCGACGGCACTACCTTATATCTTTCATTAGCTGCTGTTTTTGTGGCCCAGGCAGCTGGCGTTCACATGCCCATTGAAAAGCAAATATTGATGCTACTCACCCTGATGCTGACAAGCAAAGGCGTGGCTGCTGTGCCAAGGGCATCTCTAGTTATTCTGGCTGGTACTCTCGCAACCTTCGACCTGCCTTTAGCTGGTGTAGCCTTGATTTTGGGTGTTGATACCCTGATGGACATGGCCCGCACCTCAGTCAATGTCTTAGGTAATTGCCTGGCTTCGGTGGTAATGGCCCGGTGGGAAGGTGTCTTCGAAGACAAAGAGATTCAGCCTCAGGCCGAGCCAGCAGCGGCTAGTCTTGTCTAGATTTGAGATTCTGGTCTAAATAAGCGATTCTGGTTTAAATCTGCAAATTAAGCATTATCTTTCGTGGCGCGCTATAAAAGTGGGTAGATCCATAACATGCTGCTACGGTTTAAAAGCAGTCAACGCCTTTGGAGGTTTATTTGATGAGCTCTAGCGAAACGTCAACTCGTCGGCGGTTCCCGCGTCTTTGCTCCAGTGCTTTCGAGCACCCCGCTGACAGGCAGGCTCTGGAAGCATTGAGAAAGATTCCAGGACTCGACAAGCTAGTGCGCAAAATGCTTGAGCTGGGCTGGGAAAAAATTATGCGCGTGCAACTGCTCGGCAGTGCTGTTCATATCACCCCCAAGCAATGCCCCCGAGTGTACAAGCTCTTCAAAGAAGCTTGTGAAATTCTCGATGTACATGAGCCCGATCTCTTTCTTGCTTCAAGCCCCATTGTCAACGCTTACACATTTGGTGTAGAGCGACCTTTTATTGTTATTCAGTCTGGTCTAGTTGACTTGCTCGACGACCAGGAGCTTATGGCTGTACTTGGTCACGAACTCGGTCACGTCAAGGCTGGGCACGTGCTTTATCGCAGCTTGGCAATGATGATTATCACTGTGTTCGATATGGTTGTTCCAATTCGCGGCTTAGCTAACATTGCCCTACAAATTGCTCTCTTCGATTGGTCGCGCAAGTCAGAAATGACAGCCGATAGAGCAGAGCTGCTTGTGGCCCAAGACGTAAGCATCTGCCTCAATGCTCACATGAAACTCTCAGCTGGCTCAAAAACAGTGTTTGAACAAATGAGCTGCCAGGAATTTCTCAAGCAAGCCGATAGCTATGAAGAAATGGATTACAGCACCCTGAACAAAGTCTACAAACTCATGCAAGAGTTGTTCAAATCACATCCTATTCCTGTATTCCGCGCCAAAGAAATCAAAGCCTGGTCTGAAACCAAAGCCTTCAAAGAAATCATGGCCGGCCGCTATCCCACAACCGATCAAGAAGTGACTCTGCGTGTCTGCCCACACTGCACAAGCAAGATTGCACCGTCATTCTTCTTCTGTCCAGATTGCGGCAAAAACGTCAGAATCTAAAACTAGATCATCAGAACCTGGTGCGATTGCACCAGGTCAGTAAGATCAAAAAGATTGTTCAGTCTTCTTTACCAAGGAGTTTGTCATGAATCAACTTACTTTGGAGCATCTAACACAGCTCTTCGCCGAACAACAATCTCCTTGTATTTCGCTCTATCAGCCAACCCACAGGCATGTGCCAGGCACACGAGAAGATCCAATTCGCTATCGCAATCTTCTGCGCGACTTGGAAAACTCATTGAAGCAAAAATACTCCGCCAGAGAAATCGCGGCCACAATGGAGAATTTTCAAGCACTAGCTCATGACGATCATTTTTGGAATCACCGCACTGATGGGCTAGCCATTCTCTCCTCACCAGGCATGTTCCAGATTTTCGAGCTACAGCGAACAGTCGCTGAGCTGCTAGTAGTTTCGGACAGTTTTCACATCAAACCACTTCTGCGCATCTTGCAATCGGCTGATCGTTATCAATTGCTCTGCTTGAGCCGTCACGAGGCGAAACTCTATGAAGGCAACCGGGATGCACTAGATGCTGTTGAATTAACTCATGTCCCCGCCACCATTACTGAAGCTCTCGGCGAAAAATTGACAGAACCTCATCTCACCGTTGCTTCATACGGCGGAGGCGGGGCTTCACATCATGGCCATGGTGGCAAGAAAGATGAAGTTGATATTGATATGGAAAGATTCTTCCGCGTAATTGACCGATCAATTCTTGAACATCACTCAGCGCCGAGCGGTCTACCCTTGATGTTGGTGGCTCTCCCCGAGCACAATACTCCCTTTCACGATATTAGCCACAATCATTTTTTGATGAAGGACAGTATTCACGGCAATCCCGAGGCTTTGAGTCTGGAGCAGTTGCGCGAGCAAGCTTGGAAGAAAATCGAGCCTCTGTTTATTGAGCGACTGACCAAATTGGTTGATACCTTTGAGGCTGCTCGCTCGAAAGACTTAGGCTCTGACGATCTTGCTCAAGTAGCTCAAGCAGCCAAAGCAGGTCGTATTAGTGTATTGCTAGTGGAAGCAGATCGCCAAGTTGCTGGCAAACTCGATAGTAATGGAGAGATAGATTTCGGAGATCTTGATCATCCTGAGGTCGGCGACGTCATTGATGATATCGCCGAAGTGGTACTACGCATGAAGGGTGAAGTTGTTGTCGTACCCTCTGAGCGCATGCCCACAGAGACAGGGCTTGCCGCCACATACCGCTATTAGAATCAAACTAAAACCAGATTAGTCAATCGTGAGAGAGCCAAGCTTAGGAAAGTCTATTTCACGCTGATTATCTCGCTTGATTATTTCGTATAGTCTTGGGCTGACTTTTTCCAAATGCTCTCTAGCACTAGCGCTAAGGCGATAGAGCTTCATGCCTTCAGCGTAAAGTTCGGCAGGGTTTTCAAAATAGAAGGTTGGAGGTGTTACGAGAGCCTCTGCCATCATCTCTTCCTGGGATAGTTCTTGTCCTTCGTGTGCCGGTACAACTTTTCCACTGGCATCGACGGCTCCGCCATCGGCGCGCCAGCGCTGATAGGAGTAGAAGAAGACGTTGTTCTCTGGCAAGAAAGTGGCAGGCTTTCCGTTGTCGTCTACGCTCTTGCCGACCAATAGCCAGTCCTCTCCTGAATTCTCCACATCTGTGCGTTTGACCCAGCCAATCTCGTTAGCTAACTTCTCTCCGGCAGCACTTAACTCAGAGCCGATTTCATTAACACTCGATTTCTTTTCGTATCCAAGCTTGTCAGCGGTGTTGTGACCCAACTCATGAAGGATCGCGCTCTGCCAGGTTACTTCTCTGTCTCTACTGGAGTATGAAATCTTTCTCTGCGAATCAGTCAGATCGTCTTCTGTAGCATGTTTGATCTCTGTTGAGGAAGGCCAAATGTATACGCTGCCACGCCCATTCTGATCCGTCTGAAAAGTGGCGTAGGGACCAATTCCAGTGATGACCTTCTCATTGAGCCAGAAAAATTTCAAGCCCTGGCCATCTCGCCCCAAACTACTTGAAGGACTCTTCTCGAGGGCAGCTCTAACCCCATAGAGATCGAAAAGTTCAGGAGCACGAGCCAATACCATATGATTAGACTTCGGACTATCTGACGAACTTCTCTGGTAGTCTACAGGCTCGCCTTGTTGTGCAATGGCAATACCATAAGTCCTCTCCAGGTTAAGGGCTTCTTGCCTAACCAGTTCTTTTAACTGCTCCTCGGCCTCTTTCAAACCTTTTTCTGTCGCTGAAGTTCGAATTAAATCGAGCTTCTTTCCTCCAACTTGCATAGAGTAAACAAAATCATTGCCACTGGTCTCTATCTCAAAATGATTGGCTCTGGCGAACGATTCGGCACTCTTTGCGATTTGTCGACCCGATTCGACTGACTCTACTGTTTTAGGTATTTCAAGACTGCTGAAGGCGGGCGAAAGTTCGCGCTCTGTGCTCGGCTTTCTGTCCCCGCTGTTGCGACTTTCCGAATCGAGGAGCAGCGGGCTGGGAAGGAGATCACTTGCCTTATCCACGTCTAACGGCTGACTGTCAGGGAGTATATCTCTACTTGGTTGCATCTGTTCTCAAACCTCTCACACAGCAGCGTTGCCGTGCTGCAGAACCAAGCCAATTTCTATAATACTCTCGAACTTCTATTTTTGAAACAAATGCCTCAAACTTGGAGTTAATATTGGGTGGTGTTTTCACCATGTCAACGTAACAAGAAATTTGTGACGAAACAATGTCTAATCTAGCCGGTGAAAGCACTAAAAAAGATCAGTCAAATTTGGGAAAATCAATCTCGCGTGTCATGGGCGCATTTGAGGCCAGTGATTTGGCTGAGCCCAAATCACGCACAACATGATCCATTATATTTTCAATGCGCACATAACCTTTGGGCGTGCGGTTAGTTCTACTTTCCAGCACCGGAACCCGCTTAAGACCGTGCTCTCGCATAGTCAATAGAGCCAACAAAGTAGTGTCTTCAAGGGTAATTGCCACTGGGTCTTCTACCATAATCTCTTTTATGGTTATATCGGCGGCCTTCTTGTCTTGCAGCGCAGTAGCCACTTCGATCGCTGAAAGCAAATCTGTACGAGTAACAATACCGACTAATAGCCCCGCCTTGTTGACGACACAACAGAAATCTAAGCGATGTTTATTGATGCGCTCAATAGCACTATCCAGCGTACTCTCTGGCTGCAACGGCGCCCCCGGAAGAGCATCGGTTACCTGCGACAATGGAATAGAGCCGAGCACATGACGGTACTCATCAAGACTCTTGGGCGAAGCTCTGCGCTTAACAGCCTTAGCAACAGCATCGCGCAATGGTGACAAAGCAATTGATATTTGAGTAAAGACACTGCGACCAAGAACTACTACTTCTACATCAGTTCGAGCACGTACACAGGCATTGCGGGGGCGATCATTGAGCAGGGCTGCCTCGCCAAAGAAATCACCGGGGCCAAGAACGGCAACCACTTCTGTGTCAATCTTTTTAGTATCACCACTGGTATTACTACTAGCACTAAATTCAGGGGCTTTTAAAACTTCCACTTCGCCTTCTTCGATCATGAAAAACTCAGTAGCAGCATCACCTTGATTAAAAATGTAATCACCAGCGGCATAAAAAGCTCGAGAAACACGCTTGCTCGGATCGGCCCTCAAGTGTGCCAGAGTGCGAGGGAAGATCAAGTCGCAGCCCCACTCAAGGCCAACTTTGATTTTTTGCGAAATCGAAGGCAGCTTCATCAAATAAACACCGCGCCAAATGAACCAGCCGATAAATCCTGAGATTTGCAAACCTGAAATTTCAGCAATAGCATTGCGTCCGCCAATCGAACAGAGTTGCCCTTGCATCTTGAATGAAAACGGTTCAGTGGCCTGCCCCTGCAAACGACGAGCAATATTGTCGGCCACTTGCACCCCCTGACGTTCAGCAAACTGTGCTACGGTGGGACACAACTGATCATCCAAAGCATTGACGATGGCAGCACAATCACCAATGGCCCAAGCATTGGCATGGCCCGGTATGCTCATATCAGCTTGGGCGGCAATGCGACCATTTTTCTTCAACACACCAAGACGTTCTACAATTGGCAAAATACTGGTACCGATAGTGCAAACAATTGTTCCACCAGGCAGTATTCGGCCATCACGCAAAGCAATACCATCTGGAGTAGCCCGGCAAGCATGGGCGTTGAGAAAAATCTTCACCCCCGCCTCTTCCATTTTTGCTTTAGCGCGAAGACGCAAAGATTGACTCACTTCTGGCAAAATTTGATCGCGCGAATGAATGATAGCAACAGAGATATCTTCAGGTTTTATATTTTCGAAGAAGCGCAGGCTTTTATGCAAGAGATCATTGATTTCACCGGCCACCTCAACACCGCTAAAGCCTCCACCGACAACAATGAACGATAGATACCAGCGCTTGCGATCGAGATCGTCACAAACTTCAGCTTTCTCCAATCGCTGCATAATATGGGCCTGCAAAGCCAAGGCATCACCAATAGTTTTGAGGCCAAAGGCATGCTCGTCCATGCCCGGTACAAGGGCTAAATTAGGTGCATTACCACAAGCAATTACCACTTGATCGTAGTTCATCTGGCGTCTCTTGCCGTCATGAGCTTCATACTCAACCAAACTATGATCTAGATCGATATTCAAGATATCTTCAGTGCGACACTGCACTTTGTGCAAGAGCTGCCGCAAAGGCGCCCCCACATCTTTAGGCTGAACAGCTGCCGAAGCTACTTCAGCCAAAAGCGGATGGAAAACCATATGATTTTCACGATTGAAAACAACGATGTTATAGCCATCTTCAGGCAGGAGCTGACGCAACCGCCGGGCACATTTCACCCCGGCAAAGCCACCACCTAAAATCAGTATATTTTGCTTGATTTGTTTCGAGGCCATAATGCTAGACACTTCTCGTCGGGAGCCACTGCAATCACTTTCAGGGGGTGCCTAAATCTGCTTCTTGCTCGTGGGCCTCAACAGTCTTTGCCACGTACACTCAATCTGCCCAGCAAACTCTGTAATCTAACAGAGTGAACCTAGCGATGATTTCAGCTACTGCGGTCACTATCATCGACAATCTCACCATCGCGCATTCGCACAATGCGCCTGGCATGGTCAGCAGTATCTTGATCATGGGTGACCACAATGACCGTGATGCCGTGCAAAACTAACTCATTGAACAAATGCATTGTCTCTTCAGCGGTATGACTATCAAGGGCTCCGGTGGGCTCATCAGCGAGCAGTATACTCGGCTTATTTGCCAGAGCACGGGCGATAGAAACACGCTGTTGCTGACCACCAGACAATTGATTTGGTCGATGGCTCAGGCGACTGCCAAGACCAACTTGTTCAAGCACTTGAACAGCTCGACTATAGCGCTCAACTTTCGGCACACCGGCATAAACCATAGGCAGCATAACGTTATCGATGGCAGTCATACTAGCTAGCAAATTGAATTGCTGAAAGACAAAGCCAATTTTGGCATTGCGCACCTCGGCCAGTTGGTCATCGCTACAGCGCAATATATCAACACCATCGAGGGAGTAAGAACCAGACGTGGGGCGGTCTAAGCAACCAACAATATTCATCAAAGTCGACTTACCCGAACCGGAAGTTCCCATGATAGCAACATAAGAACCTGTATCAATAGACAAAGTAAGATTCTTGAGAGCATAGAGCGACTCGCCACCCATTTCGTAGACACGATTGATAGAGCGCAAGTCTATTAAGCTAGTCATTTACTCTGACCTCAGTGCCACAATCGGGTCAAGCAAAGCCGCTTTGCGAGCAGGATAAATACCAAAGAATAGACCAATAGCCAAAGAAACAAGAAAAGATAGCACCACTGATGATGGCGTCACCACAGTGGTCCACTGCCCCAGACTACCGACCCAATAAGCACTGCCAAGACCAAGTAGTATGCCCAAAATGCCACCAGTCAGAGAGAGCACAATAGCCTCAAAAACAAACTGCATCAAAATATCGCGATACTTAGCCCCGATGGCTTTGCGAATACCTATTTCTCTGGTACGTTCAGTCACTGAAACTAGCATGATATTCATGATGCCAATGCCACCAACCAGTAGCGAAATAGAAGCGGTAGCACCAAGCAAAAGGGCAAAGACCCCGGTGATAGATTGAGCAGTCTGCAAGATATCCATCTGGGTGCGAATGGTAAAGTCGTCACCATCAGGCGATTGAATATTGTGTCGCAGGCGCAGCAAGTTTGTAATTTGAAATTGGGCCTGCAGATCTTCGCCGGCTTTGGCTTGCACTAAAATACTTTTGACCGCTCGACCAGAAACAAGATTCAAACCAAACAAAGTAGAGTAGCCAGTCTGTATAGGAATGAAGACTTGATCGTCTTGATCGCCAGTGGCATTGGCACCCTTATGTTCCATCACGCCAATAACAGTAAACAGCTCGCCGCGAATGAGAAGCTTCTTACCGATAGCAGAAGCACCAGAAAAAACATCCTCGACTACGCCATCACCGATGACACAAACACGAGCACTGTCATTGGCTTCTTGCGCAGTAAAAAAACGGCCCTGAGCAGTGTGAAAATTGCGAATATCCGGAAATGACGGTTCAGTGCCGACAACAGTAGTAAGAGTATTCTTCTCACCAGCCTGAATCTGCAGAGAACTTGTATATTGGGCCGCCACATCTTCAGCAGCTGGGCAATTTTCTTTAATGGCAAGCACATCTTCGTAGGTAAGGGTAGGTGCTGTGCCCTGCCCCATCGACACCCCAGAGGTACCAATCGAACCCGGCCTGATATAAATTAAGTTAACACCGAGGGCCTGCACTTGCTTTTCGGCTTCAAGCTTAGCGCCTTCGCCAATGCCCATAAGAGTAATTACTGAAGCAATACCAATGACGATACCAAGCACTGTGAGACTGCTGCGCAGACGATTGCTTAAGATGCCCTGCCAGGCAATCAGGAATAATTCAGCAAGACCCATCTAGCGACCGAATCCACGCGTAGAAACTCCGCCGCCAGCAGCTCCGGCACCGCCACGGCCGCCTCGGGCCTGGCCACCAGCACCGTAGCCTTCAGCTCCCAGTTGATTTTTGTTCAGGCCTTTCAAAACCAATTCGCCTTCCTTCAAGCCAGATAAAACAATAACAGTGCGACCAAGCGAAGCACCGGTTTTAATTTCTTTGAATTGAGGCTCGCCTTTAGCATCAGGCACGAAAACACCAGCTTGACCCTTGCGCGAAACGATACAAACAGCCGGTACTGTCAAAGCATTATCTTCATGACCAACCTTGAAGCTAGCGCTGACGTTCATGCCAGCAAGAAGCTCTTCTTCAGCATGCTCAAGCAAAGCAGCATGCACTTCGAAAGTAGTGACATTAGTAGTGACAATAGCAGCAGGAGCAATCTGCGTCACACGACCGTGAAAGACCTTATCAGGCGAAGCCGTAGCAGTAATTTCTACTTCTTGACCGACTCTGATTTTAGTAATATTGGCTTCTGAAACTTGTGCCACCATCTCTAAACGCCCGGCTAAGGCCACTATCGAACTAGAGGTAGCGGAGGTGGTTGAAGAAGAAGTAGTGGGGGTAACAATGGCACCAGCATCAGCGTACTTTTGCGTAATGATGCCATCAAAAGGTGCCAGAATGCGGGTGTCTCGCATCAAACTTTCGATTTGAGTCAAATTGCCTTTGGCCTGAGTGGCGCTATGTTGAGCAGCAGCTATATCTTCTCTTCTAAAGCCAGACTTCATCATGTTATTTTGCTGTTGAATAGTAGAGAGATCGGTCTCACTTTGAGACTTGGCCATTTGCGCCTGAGCTAACTCACTTTCTGCAGCCAATAAGTTAGAACGTGAAACCCGCGCTTGGGTTTGAGCATTGATGCGATCTTGGTCGGAGATAGCACCGTTGTTAGCCAAGAAAGCTTGGGTGAGAGCGAACTGCTCATCACGAGCCAGGGTAGCGCGAATAGCCTCCATTTGGGCCTTCAGCCTGCTGATATTGCGCTCGGAGTTATTGACACCCTGGCGGGCCTTCTGTTCTTGATAGAAAGAAGCTGCAACTTCTTGAGGGCGATTACCAGCTTTCATTTTTTCATAGTTATCTAGAGCAGCTAGATAAGCGCCTTTAGCCGACTCTGCCTGACCAACCAAGTTGCTATCATCCATACGAGCGAGCAGCTGACCGGTCTTGACACGCTCCCCCTGACGCACTAATAATTCTTTGAGTAAACCAGTGGTTTTGGGACTGATCTTAACTTCTCTTTCTGGCCTGATGATGCCAGTGGCAACTACTTTGATATCGGCGGGGCCTCGCTTCACCTGCACCGTATTTTTCTTCCAATCACTATCGACTTTACTTTGACTAAAGAAGAAATATCCGCCTGCAGTAGCTGCTAGAGCTAAAGCAATGGTCGCGCCGATCCAAACCTTACGTTTTTGCGAGAGCTTCGGGCCGCCTGCTTTCATCGGTTTACTCACGAGGGGGAGACTACTTTTAGAATCTTGCATGGTCATATATTTGGCCTGGCTTCAGCAGTAAGGGTAGCAACAGAAATTAGACCAGTGTCTCTCAATAGTTGTGCTTGAGCTACATTGTAAGCAATGATAGCCTGGGCCTGCAGGGTTAGTGAGTTAATATATTCGCGCTGGGCTTGAATTAGCTCTAAGTTAATACCCTGACCATAACGCAAACGCAGATTAGCCAGACGCAATTGCTCAGTAGCTGAAACCACGGCTTCACCAGCCACGTCGACCTGCGCTTCAGCTGTCAGCATATTGAGGTAAGAGCTGCGCACCTGCTGCAGAACAGTGATTATCTGTTGATTAGACTGCAACATGGTCTGCCGGGCCAGGGCCCGAGCAGCCATGGTGTTTCCAGCATCAACCACGCCAAAGCCATTGAGGTTCCAGGTCAAGTCAAAGCCGGCACTAAACGACCTGCCACCACCACCACTGATACCAATACTACCGCCACCGTTTCCACCGGTGGGGATAATGACAGTAGAACCAGTCAAGCTATTATTACTACCGCCGTTACCACCAGACTTAGTGACAGTCTTAGTGGTGAAGAATTGGAATGTGGGGTAAAGTGGTGCGGCGGCCACCTGGATATTGCGATCGGCAGCCCGCCGCAGAAATTCAAATTGCTTCAATTCAGGCCTGTTTTTGGCCGCAGCAATTTCTAAGCGATTTACGTCAATTTGCTCAGAGAACAGCTTAGCCTCGCTCACTCTTTCTTCTTCTGGCAAAAAGTTGATAGCGATATTAGTATTGAGCAGAAGAGCAAGCTGCAAAGCCGCTTGTCGCAAGGCCACTTGTTGTTGCAACAAGGCTTGTTTATCTAGGGCTAGCTGGGTACGCGACTGGTAAATAGCGAAATTAGTACCGACACCAGCATCTTTTAACTGCTGATTGAGAGCCACTTGGGCTCGCGAAAGCTCTACTGATTTGACGCGAATGCGCAGAAGCAAGTGAGCCAAAAGCAAATCATTGTACTTTTGATAGACACTAAACATGGTGTCATTGATACTGGCCTGGAAAGCATTTTTACCAGCCTTGGCCCGGTTCATGTTCACCAGCGAATTGAACAACACCCCGCCACCTTGAAAGAGGGGATAGCGAATAGTGGCTGAGTTTGTGAAAAAAGGAGTACCGGTGCCCCTTTGAGTATCAGTGCGCTGACCCCGATAAGTCAACGTAAAGTCAGGCAAGAAATTGCCCAATGAGCTGTAAAACTGATAGCGCTGGGCGTCATAACCGGCTTGGGAAATGCGAATGGGCAGATTATTGCCCAAAGCATAGAGCAGCGCTTGTTTTAGACCAAGCTGCTCGTTGTAGGCAGCCTCTAACTTAATAGGCGGCAATTTACCGCGCCCAATAGGAAGAAGCTCAGACATATTAATCTGGCCCAAAGAAATAGAACGCGCTTTAGTTAGGTCTGTACCAGTCAGAGCCATATCAGAGGCACTAGAAGAAAAGTTTGCCCCGCCCTTAGGCTCTGGATAAAGCTGGTCAAGGGAGGCATTTCCGGGCGGATTGGTCAGACCAAAAGAGGGTAGCGGTAAAGAAGAAGAAGAAGAAGAAGATTGAGCCTGCGCCAAGGCTGGCAAACAATTTTGCCCAAGCGAAACAAGGGCAACAGAGCAAGCCCAAGCATTTGCCAAGGCAAGTTTAAAGGCAAATTTCAGGCCGTATCCCAGAGCTAACTTCATGACTTCCTAATAGCTGACCATATAGTATTGGACGCATTGGAAAGAATAAAAGTTCAATTTCTTTTATTAGAATTTTCTGCCTCTTGAAACCAATCGGCACAAATTGGCAAGAGTTGCCAATTTGTGCCAGTAACGGCCTATAACTGACTAAAATCAGGAGCTCAACCTAGCTTGGAAACTATACGGTTGGAGTATGGGGCAAGTCGTCTTCTGGCTCAACTTCAACTTCGTCAGTGCCAGCACTAGGCTTCTTGCTCTCTTTCTCAGCTTCATCAGAGGCTTTAAGAGACTCACCGCAAGCTGGGCAGAAAGCTTTCTCGCGATTAGCTGGCGCACCACAACTGTGGCAATGGAACCCAGCCGAAGTGCTGTAGCCAGCTTTAGCTTCAGCCTTCTGCGAAGGGGTAGCATCAGGATCATGATTAATCTTGATTTGATCTAACTCTGACTGAAGCACAGAGATTTCATGATCAATGGCTGAAATTTCGCTGCAACGCTCTTTCAACAAGTCTTCGCTGACGTCTTTGTTGTTTTGATGTTTATCAAAGATGAGGCGTCCAATCTCAGCCATCTTGGCGTGCTTCTTACGCTCTAACTCTTTGATTTGATTAGCTAAGTTGAATGCCTGAATACCTTCTTGGGCCCGCGACTGAACTTTGTTTACCTCTTTGGTAACAGTATTGATGACATTATCGATGATGCTCACAGTGGGCTCTCTCCCTTTCAGTAAAGACGGCTCTTGCTTCACTTTATACCTTGCTTGGTAAAAAGCGAACCTGACTACATTTTGCTTTAAGACTTAATTTGTGACGATTTCAGGAGTGCTATCTGGGGCGCCCCCAGATGTATTCTCAAATGTAATTTCAGTTGTATTTTCGGACTCTCCAGACTTGTGGCCCGAGCCTTGCGCCGTAGAGACCTTGACACAATTGCGACCACCTTGCTTGGCACAATAAAGCGCTTCATCTGCCTTATGGAAGAGATCATCGGCCGAATCACAATGAAGAGGGAAGCTGGCCACGCCTAAGCTGGCCGAGATATTGCCATAGCCTTCTACCTCGATTTCATTAATCAAGCGGCGCAGACGCTCAGCTAGCTGCTCAGCCATATCGATTTCGGTATTGGGCAAAAGCAAACAAAACTCTTCACCACCATAACGGGCACAAAAATCGATAGAACGAGAAGACTGGCGCAACACCTGACCAATGGCGCGGATGGCTTCATCACCAGCCATGTGGCCGAAATTGTCGTTGATTTTCTTGAGAAAATCGAGGTCAACAATAATCAATGACAAAGTATGCTCATAGCGCCTGGCTCGCTCAAACTCTTTGTGCAAAGCCTCAGTAAAGGCGCGGCGGTTAAACACCCCAGTGAGACCGTCCATCACTGCTTGCCGCTCGCGCTCTTGGTGCAGCTCGGCATTTTCAATAGCCACTGAGAGGTTGTCTGCCAAAGAGCCAATCAAAGATATGTCATCGATGCTCCAGTCGCGACTAACTGTGGTGTCTTGCAAGAAGAGCGCACCAAGCACCTGATCGCGCATAACCAGAGGCACAATCAAACCACTGCGTAAAGACATTTCTTTCAAAAAGCCCCGATCATAAGTTGTGCGATCGTCATGATCTGGATCTTCAATATTTTCAGGAGTCTCTTTACTCAGAGCCTTAATAGTAAAATCGCGGCCCATGTCGCTGTGAAACATCTCCTTCACCGAAGCGACATTGAGTTGAGTGTACTCAAAAACATCAAGCTCGGTCAGCCTGTCGTGAGGCCTAAGCAAAAGACAACGGCTAACGCCAAATGTCGCACCAATTTTCTCAACCGTGGTATCAAGCACTTCTTTGATATGCACCGAGCTGCGCACGGCATTGCTAATCCAGTAGACCAGACGCTCTCGCTCAAGGTGCTTCATGCGAATGGCATCTCGAGCAGTAATGTCATGGATGAGCTTGCGGGTCTGCTCTTCCATATTGCTAGTCTTGTCTTCAATTTCTTCATACTGACTGCGCAGCCGCTCATTTTCGCGCTGCAGCTCTTTGCTTTCCCAGCCCCGAGCTAATGCTAGAGCGATGGGATAAGGAGCAATTGCCTCTTCCACGGCACTAACAGCAGGCAACTCAGCACCTGTAAAGAGCACAAAGGCTCGACGCTCGCCTTGATTGATAGCCGTCAAAAGGTAGACATCGCCAAGATTTTTTAGCAGTGAGCCCGGCAGCGTAATATCTTCGTTCTCGAGAAGATCTTCCACTTTGAGCTCGACATCACCGGCGTCAAAGCCCTCAATGTCGTAAGCTTCGACAAAGGCGTCCGTTAAGGCTCTCAAGTCTTTTTGCTTGTCGCCCACATAGGCGCGATCGGCAAAAGTATCAAGATCGGCGTCCCACATCAAAATCGCCGCTGACTGGGCGCCGCTAACTGTAATAAGCAGGTTACCCACGCGCTCCATGACGTCTTCCAGCTCACTCGCTGAAAGCAGGTCAATTATTCGTTGGTATTGCTCATGGTCAGACATATCTGCCATTAAATGTTCCCTAAATACAGCCAGTCAATCAGTTTAGGCGATCTTTCACCCCAGTAGGGTTGATAAATACACTGTAAAATGAAATTGTCGCGAAAAACAGCGTAAAGTCCAGACCAATTCCGGTGGAGCCAACCATGCCAGCCAAGTTTCAACCTAAACTTCAACAAAATTCAGACACTATGATGAAGGTGATGTCAGCAGCGAGCTATCTCACCTACGGCATTGCTGGGCTCATTTATGTAATTGCCAATGGCCGTTACAGCAAAAATATGTTCTTCCGCTTTCACTTTGTCCAAGCGATCTTACTGTCGATTTTCAATACCTTCATTGCCTGGACAGGCAGTGCTCTAGGCAACACCCTGGGCGGCATACTGGGCCTGTTTGGCCCGGCCGCCGCTGGCGCCAGCGGGATATTCGGAGCCGGCCTCGTCTTCACCATGCAGGCAGTTCAGTTTGTTTATCTCATTGCCGTTATTGCTGGTGTTGTGCAGTCTTTACGGGGCAAATATCTAGAAATACCCGGTGTTTCTAAACTGGTACGCCAAAATACCCGCTAGGTCATTTTTTATGTGGAAAAATATTTCTACAAACGAAAGCCGCCAAACAATCAGGCTCAAGCACAAGCTAAGCGCTTGCTTGTTGAGCTACTCCCTGGCAATGGCTTGCCAGGCAAATGCTCAGAGCATCCTGCCACCAAGGCCCGACGCAATTGATGGCGGCAATCCTTTTGAAGGCCTCGGCCGCCCTGATGATCCTAATCCATCTAGAGTTGGTGATTTTCCCGAACTGAAAACGCCCCCATCTAGCGCTACCGATGCTGCGCCGCTAGATCCAAATCTGAGCCCAAATCTGAGCCCAAATCTGAACCCAAATCTCAGCCCAGACCCAAATTCAGCCCCAGCAGCTGGAATTGGTGACACCCCAGGAGCGGCCGAAGCCCTGCAAAAAGCCCAGCAATTGGCAAAAGAAGAGGGTACAGCCGGTACAACAGACCCAGCAGGTACAACAGACCCGGACGGCACGGCGCAAAAACCCGGTCTCTTAGACCCAGAGACAACAAACAAACCTGCGGCTAACAGAAACGAAGCTAGTTTTTTCACCGTTGTGGCCGACAGCCCCATCAGAACGACCCTCGTAGACATTCGCGAAGGCCGCTACGAAGCCGCTCTCAAGCAATTGAAAACCATGTACGAACGCAATCCCTCGGCCATCGAACTACAGTATTTAATGGCTGTTTCGTCCGTAATGCTGCGCCGCAACGCCGAGGCCATCGAGCATTACCGCCGAGTTTTAGATGACCGGCTCGCCCCATTGCGCTTGAGGCAACTAGCGCAAAAAGGCCTGGATAAAATTCAGCCGCGCTAGAGCCAGGCTACTCAGCCGAGATAGCAGAACTGCACTTATTCTTTCAATCAAGCAGCATGGCTCGACCGAGCAGCACCATTAGCTCGGCTGGATCATCAGTAACTATGCCATCTACACCCATTTTAATAGCATCAAGCCAGGCCCGCCTGCCATTAGCCGTCCACCCTGTCACCTTAAGACCGGCCTGGTGAGCCTCTTCTACAATCTCGGCTCGACAAGAACCGAGACACAAATGCAAATAGTTAACGCCTAAATCAAGGGCATATTTGGGCATGTCAATCAAGATAGCATCAGCCAGCATAGCCAATTGAATATTATTATCGAGCTGACGCAAACGCTGCAAAACATAATGATCAAACGAACTAACAATTACTTTGTCATTATGATTATAGTCAGAGAGCATTGCCAGTAGCTCTTCTTCAATATCGCCGTAGCTAACCGGGGCATTCTTGATCTCAATATTGAGTATCGACTTTCCTGCCACCATATCTAGAACTTCAGAGAGCAGGGGCACTTTTTCGCTGCGATAACCAATATCGAACCACTGACCAGCACTAAGTCGATGAATTTCATCATAGGTTACATCAGAAACTAAGCCCACACCATTAGTGGTGCGACCAAGATCTTGATCGTGAATAACAATAAGCTCACCGCTGGCACAGCGCTGAACATCAAGCTCGATGCCGTCTACGCCTAGCTCCAAACAATTTTTAAAAGCAGCAAGAGTATTCTCGGGCGCCCATTCTCGGCCGCCACGATGGGCAAATACTTTAATATCTTCGGGTTTAGAGATCTAACACCTTCTGCGGATGAAGAAAGCCCATGTTTAAGGTAACCACAAGCTTACCGTTCTGCACCAAAATTTTCTCAAGGGGACATTCTACACCGTGCTCACTGCCGACCAAGCCAGCAATATTCTTCAAGACCAGACAGTCTTTCTCACGGCCTACTTCAAATCTAATTTTCTCTTTCTGCTTAATAATGAAAGTGCCCCAGCGTTCAGCCGTCGGGTGCTCATTAACAATGCTAATGACATTTGATTGACGAATCACTTCGCGCACATGGGAAGCAATGGCACGAATCAAGCCAGGAATTTCATCTCTGGAGCCAAAGGTCTCCATGAGAACCCGATTGACGAGATAACCATGCAACGAAGCTCCTTCGGGCCGCCCCTCCAGAAACTTGATCACACCAGAAAATGGGTCGGACGCTCCCTTAACAACCTTGCGGGCGCCGTCGATAACCTCGTTTTCGCAGGCCACCAGGGTTTCTCGAATCTGGGCATTCATGGTCTTACGGTCGCAACAATCGCAGCTGGCTGAGCTATGTTCCATGAGAACTCCCTACTATATGTATGCACTAGACATCATATGCGCACCCAGACATTCTGCCCCGCTCAGGCCGATAATTATCATCTAGTATAATTAAATGCTCAAAAGATAGAACTTTCCGGGCCAATCGCCCGGGGCAAGGGGCAGCAGATGAAATCAATCATCGTCATTCCGGCACGCTATGACTCTTCCAGATTCCCCGGCAAACCGCTGGTTAAAATAAGCGGCATAACCATGCTGGAGCGCACCTGGCGCATCGCCAAGCAATCGGAAGCTGACCGGGTGGTGATTGCCACCGACGACAGCCGCATAGAAGACCACGCCAAGAGCTTTGGCGCTGAAGTAGTGCGCACTAGCCACGACTGTACCAACGGCACCGAGCGCACCTTCGAAGCCGTCAGCCATTTAGACAACCCAGGCGATATCATCGTCAATTTGCAAGGCGACGCTGTTCTCACCCCGCCCTGGATTCTAAGTGACGTTATCAAGGCCATGAAAGCCGACGCATCGGTGCGCATTGCCACCCCAGCAGTGAAAATTTCACTAGCCGAATACAAAGACCTGGCAGCACAGAAAGCCGCCGGCATAGTAGGCGGAACCCTAGTTGTCTTCAACAAACACTTAGACGCCATGTATTTTTCTAAGTCGCCCATTCCATTTTTGCGCACTCTGCCCGAGGGCGAGCCGCCGCTCTACAGACATATTGGCCTCTACGCTTACACCCATTCAGCGCTTAAAGCGTACCTAGACTTACCCGCTGGCGATCTAGAAAAAATTGAAGGGCTAGAGCAACTGCGCGCTTTAGAAAATGGCATTCCTATTCGAATCGTGCTCGTCGACTACAAAGGTCGCACCCACGGCTCAGTTGATAGCCCCACCGATGTACCAAGAGTGCAAGAAATAATTGCTGCTCAAGGTGAACTTTTTGAATTAGCCCCAAACTAAAGAGACAGAAATGCGACTGATACTGGCAAGACACGGCAATACTTTCGGCCCCGGCGATAAAGTTACATGGGTGGGCAGCACCAACGATCTGCCTCTTGTGCAATCAGGCCTTGAGCAGGCCGAACGTGCCGCAGCCGCCCTGGAGGGCACAACCCTAGCAGCCATTTACTGCGCTCCTTTGCTACGCACTAAAAAATTTGCTGAGATTGTAGCCGACAAGCAAGCGACCAAGCCTACGCCCATCATCGACAACCGCCTGACAGAGCTAGATTATGGCGACTGGAGCGGCCTAAGCGATGATGAAATCGCCGCTAAATTTGGCGACAGCCTGAAGAACTGGATCAACAGCAGCACCTGGCCAAGCGACTGCCACTGGGCCTCGAGCGAAGCCGCTGTAACAACTGAAGTGCAGTCACTGGTTGCCGAACTAGAAGCAAAACACAAAGACGAAACAGTCTTGCTGGTAAGCAGCAACGGCCGCCTGCGCTATTTTCTCAAGCTTATTGCCGGTGAATTTGAACGCCGCGTAGCAAGCAAGCAATTTAAAATGGGCACCGGCAAAGTGAGCGTATTAACAGGCCAGACAAACTATTCACTATTAGGCTGGAATGAAGACCCTGCAGCACTTAAAGACATTCTTTGTGCCGCCACTAAAGCATGATTAAGGGCGTCAAGCTAATCGACTTTGACGATGTGCCTCACGACTTAAAAGGCGAAGCCCAAGAGCTAGTCGAGGCCGCACTGTCAGAGGCTAGCGGCCCAAAGAGCGAAGAGCCCTTACTAATTCACATGTGCGGCATTCCCGGCAGCGGCAAAACCACCTACACCAGCCAATTTTTGAATAGTGCTAAATCTTTCAATCTCGTGCAATTTGATACGGTGATGGAAAAACTAATAGGCTACCAGCAAGACTGCAGAGACTTGGGCATTGAAGCGGCCTTTCAGCGCTGGGAGCTACCAGCCCGCGCCATCGGCTACCACCTGCTGCAAAAGCTTGTGGAGGAGCGCCGCAACATTTTCTTTGACCACAGCGCCACTAATAGAAAGCATCTAGACCTGATCAAAGCCGTCAAAAATCAGGGCTACCAGGTCGAAATGCATTTCATTGGCTGCACAGTAGAAGAAGCAACCAAACGTGTCAAAGCTCGAGAAGCCACTATTCAAAGGCATACCCCCCTGAGCTTAATCAGTGAACGCAGCCAGCTCCTCGAAGAACTTTTACCCCACTACGAACGCCTAGTCGATAGGTTCTTACGGATCAGCACTTGATATCCCGGGAATCTTTCTTAGCCTCTCATCGTCATAGCCTAAAAAGGTAATACAATCTACTTGGTTCTCAGGGGATGTGGAAAGTGCAAAACAATCAGATAGTCAGAGCCTTGGCTCTTACAGCAGCGACTCTAAATCTATTGAGCTGGGCTAACTTCTCAAGCTCTGCGGCAATCGCTCGGCAAGACTCAAGACAGCCACGCTACGCCCCTCAAGCCAGCACTAGCCACATTGAGACCATGGACCCTAAAAACGTTCCTGAATTTCCACCCAATCAATCAGCCGCATCACCAAGCCGCTCTTACAGCCCGGCTTCAGGTTCACGCATTTCCACCCAAGATAACTCAGGCTCAGGCACAGCCTTGAAAGCAGATGCCTCCTCCGCCTCGCTGCCGGTGCAAACCCGCCTTAAGCTTGTGCTAGAAACATCGGTAGATGCCAAAGCTAGCAACCCGGGCGACTTATTCGAAGCCCATGTAAAGGACGACTTGTTCTATGGCACAAGCCTTCTACTAGCCAAAGGCAGCCTGGTACGCGGTCGAGTATTTGAAGTTACCAAACCAAGACTACTGAGTCGAGCGGCCAAAATTGGCTTACGCCTGGAACAAATAGTCACTCCCTCTGGCGAAGTTATTCCTCTTGATGCCGCTCTAGAATTTCAGAAAGGCCTGACCAATCAAAAAGGTCAGCTCGACCCCGGCACTAATTTCGGCACCCGCGTAGAAGGCAATGTTCGCGCTGTTACAGGCCTGTCTTCAACTGGCACCGCCCGCAATGCCTTGATTGCTGCCAACGTTGCTACACTAGGCGCGCCAGCCATCGCCACCGCCATTGGTGGCTCAGCCATTGCCATTTTCCGCTCTGGAGACAATGTCAGCCTAGCCCCCGGCCAAGAGCTAGAAGTGCAACTGACAAATGACTTAGGCGTACAAATTAACTAGCCTATCTAATTAGACAAATTAACTAGACTTGAACCGGTTTGCGCTTTCTGGTTCTCACCAACATCAAATTGGATGAAAATGCTTTGTTGGCTGGCTCTAAGTTGGTCGCTCTGGTGAACTCTTCTTCGGCCTCTTCAAGATAATTACGCTTGAGATAGATTACCCCAAGGTTATTGTGCACCCAGGCATTTTGGGGCGACAACTTCAGACAGATCTTCAACTCTTTCAAGGCTTCGTTGAGCTTGTTTTGCTTAATTTGCAAATTGGCTAAGTTATAGTGCGCCGACATCGAATTGAAATGCAAGTTGATAGCCTTGCGGTAAGCATCTTCAGCCTCTTCGTACTCACCTTCTTTGGCGAGAAGCGAACCAAGGTTGATGAAAGCTTCCATATAGTCGGGTCGACGATCAACGATGTACTGATAGCGTTCAATGGCTTCTTTATTGCGCTCTTGCAATTGAAAAATAAGCGCTCCTTGATATTGAGCTTCCCAATACATAGGCTTGAGACTGAGAGCAATATTGATTTCTCTCAGAGCATCACTAAATTTGCCCTGACGAGTTAAGCGCTGAGCCTTAAACAAATGGGGCTCAGGATCTCTTTGTTCTGGTGGCACCGCCGGTGCAGTAAGCTCACGTAAGTGTGCTTCTTTTTTCTTCTTCTCTTGTTCATCGCGATATTCGCTTTCTTCCATCTCTTCAGCGTCATCGATTTCTTCTTTACGCCGCGGGAACTTGCGCTTAGGTGGTTTCACCTCAGGAGCTTTAGTCTCAGCCGTCTCGTCCTCAGACTCAGCATCCGCTTCCCTAGCCTTCGGTTTAGCGGCAGCAGGCTCAGCTTCTTCGGCCTCATCTTCGACCTGATCGGGAGCCATCTCAACACTCTTGGCTGGACTCTTTTTCGCTGGCTCATCCACAGCGTCTTCTTCAAGAGGAACAGCTTTAGGAGCAGCTGGCACAACCTTTTTGATTGGTTCAGGAGGCTCTGTGTGAGGTGCTTCTTCAGCACTCTCTGCTTCAGCGCCATTTACTTTAGCGCCACCCGGCACCGGTGCAGCCGGGGTGTTACGTGCCTCAGGGGCAGCAGGGCTTTTCTTTTCTAAGGGTTCAGGTGGTTCTGTTCTAGGGGGCACTGGCGCGCCACTCTCAACACTTGACCCGGGAAGAGGGGCTTTAGCGGCTTCAGTACTCGCTTGTGACTCAGCCTCAGACGTTGCGCCTGAATTAGCTTCGGGCTTAACTTCAGGTTCTGGTTTAGATTCTGGTTTAGGTTGTGGTTGTGAGTCAGCTTGTGGTTCTACTTGTGGTTCTACTTGTGGTTCAATACGCGGTCCGGGCGCAGCTTCGGGCTTCGACTCTGGAGCGGCCGGCTTTGCCTCTGGCTGGGCCGGTGCTGGCACCTCTTTCTTCTTGCCAAAACCAAAGTGGAACTTATTTACCGCTGGGGCTGGCTCTTCTGCAGGCTTTGCTTCAGACTTAGTTGAGTTGGCATCTGACTTTGTAGATTTAGAAGCTTTGGGCTCGGCCTGGCTCTCAGCGGCAGGCTCATCCTTAGCCTTTTTAAAGCTAGGCATCTTGAGCGAGAGGGCCATGGCTGAAGGCGGAGAAACAAGGGCACTTAACTCCCCACCAATGGCAATCGACACTGATAATGACAGAAGTAGGGCTTGAGCCCTGCCTGATTTCAAATTGGAAGACATAGAGAACCCTGATAATCGGTTAAATACAGCGAAAACTACTAATGTACTGATAATGCCTTATATAATAGCGATGTTCTCAACCATCACTGTGAAATTGATCACATAAGAAACCAACTTGAGACCCTTACTTTAGTTATCTAAAGGTAAATCACGTTTAAGTATGCGCCTCAACAACAAACATAACTTTCCCGGCAAGCTTTTCGTAGTTGAAGGCGTAGACGGCTCTGGCAAATCGACACAACTCGATTTATTGCGCAACTGGCTGGAATCAAAGGGCAAAAGCGTAATATTTACTGAGTGGAATTCGTCAGTGCTAATTTCCAAGACAATTAGGCAAGCGAAACGCTCAAATTCACTGATTCCAACCACTTTCAGCCTGTTACATGCTACAGACTTCGCCGATCGTCTGGAAAACATTATTATTCCAGCCCTAAAAGCAGGTCTCATTGTTCTAGCCGATCGCTACTGCTATACAGCTTTCGCCCGAGACGTCGCTCGCGGTGTTGACGCTGACTGGGTACGCAGTCTTTACGGTTTTTCCATTCGCCCCGACGGCGCTTTTTATTTTCAAGTACCTGTAGAAGTTTCCCTAGCTCGCATCGCCAATAGCCGCATGCCAGGCTACTATGAATCAGGCATGGACGTTGGCTTATCAGCAGACCCCATGGAATCTTTTCAAATTTTCCAATCTCGCATCATCAATGAATACGACAAAATGGTGAGCGAATATGGCTTCCACACTATGCCTGCAATAAAACCAATCCACGAACAACAGATGCTCTTCCGCGAAATCGCCACAAGTTTAATAGGATAGATACTAAGGCTAACTAATTAAGGCAAGACAATGACTGAAAAAGGCCCTAGCAGCGGCAAAAGAGCTAAACACGAATACCCCGGCAAGCTAATTGTGCTGGAAGGCACCGATGGCGTTGGTCGCACCACCCAAGCCCAATTGCTACAGACCTGGCTAAACGTAGAAGGCTATGGCGTCACCAGAACAGACTGGAAGTCATCACAGCTGATGACCCGAGTGATTGATAAGGCCAAAGAGAAAAATGCCCTCAATACCATAACTTTCTCTTTGCTCTACGCCACAGACTTAGCAGACCGCCTGCACAACATTATTATTCCGGCCCTGAAAGCTGGACACATTGTTATTACCAATCGCTACTTCTATACGGCTCTGGCCCGCGACGTAGTCAGAGGAGCTGACCCCTCATGGGTGCGCGAGCTTTACAGCTTTGCTGTTGAACCAGATCTTGTTGTTTACCTGAAGATGCCTCTAGAGCCACTTCTGCGCCGCATCATCACCACACGCGGTGGCCTCGATTTCTATGAATCAGGTCGAGACATCGGCATGTCTAATGACTTGTACCAGTCGTTCAAGCTCTACCAATCACAGATTCTTTTTGAATATGAGCGCATGGCCGAAGAGTACAACTTTCAGACCATCGCAGCTGACGACCCTATTGAAGTGGTGCAAAAGACTTTGCGCAAAGAACTTGCCACAATTTTGTCGGACCGCAAATTGCATACAAGCGTTTAGCTGAGCTAGTGTTAAGCAGAGTTAGAACTTAGGCCAATTAAACAGGCTTGCCTTGACGGGCTTCTAGCAATATCGTCACCGGGCCGTCGTTCAGCAAGCTAACCTTCATGTCGGCGCCAAAAACCCCGGTGCCGACGGTCAGACCCTTATTGCGCAGCTCCTGACAGAAGTGCTGATAGAGCCTCTCGCCTTCAGCAGGTGCCGCGGCTTGGGTGAACCCCGGCCGACGCCCTTTCTTCCAATCAGCCAACAAGGTGAATTGTGAGACAACTATCACCTGGCCTCCAGCTTCTTGCAGAGCAAGATTCATTTTGCCATTCTCATCTTCGAAGATACGCAGCTCGGCCGCCTTGGTAGCCAAGTAGGCACTGTCAGCCTCACCATCGCCTTGTTCTACGCCCAAAAGGATGAGCAAGCCACAGGCATGATCACTACTCGACTGGAACTGGCTAACAACCTCTCCGTTCACCACAACACTGGCACGTGAAGCTCTCTGTAACACTGCCTTCATAGCTTGAAACCCTGTACTGGTATGAGTATTGAACGATTGGGAAGACAAAATTAGCACTTAGTCATGATATTTCTTGACCGCCCCCTCGAATTATCCCATCAAGTCGTTGTAAGATAGCTGTGCGGGGTGGAGCAGCCTGGTAGCTCGTTGGGCTCATAACCCAAAGGTCGTAAGTTCAAATCTTACCCCCGCAACCATTTAGAACATTGAAAGGCCGGTCTTAAGCGACTGGCCTTTTTGTTTGGGGTAGTCTTCGGCCCACGCCTTACCATTTGCCTTACCTTGATGGAAAAAGAGAGACCGCATCGATGTGCAACATGGTTCGCCACCACTTATACTAGTGATGAACCCGAAACAGCAGGACAGCAGCAAATGGCCAATCTATCTGAGCGCATCACGATAAACTCTGAGCAGTGTGGCGGCAGACCTTGCATTCGGGGCATGCGAATACGGGTAATTGACATACTGGATCTCTAGGCAGCTGGACTTACAGCACAAGAGATTCTAGGCGAAATGCCAGATCTTGAAATGGACGATCTCAAAGCAGCTTTGACCTATGCTGCCAGGCGACTCGATCACCCAATTGTTGCAGCATGATTGTTTGGCTTGACGCCCAATTATCTCCGGCCCTTGCACCCTGGATAATGTCCAAGTTCAATTTGGAGACTCCCGCACTGCGAGAGATCGGTCTGCGTGACGCCACCGATTCAGAAATATTTGAAGCAGCCCGCCAAGTCAACGCCACCATAATGACCAAAGATAGTGACTTCGTTCTGCTTCACCATCACAAAGGAGCGCCACCACAAATTATCTGGTTGACCCGCGGAAACACTTCAACCAATTTTTTGCAGACCTTACTAACAACCGCTCTACCACAGGCCTTGGCCCTGTTGGAAACGGGCGAAGGCTTGGTTGAAATCAGCGCTTCCGCTCAGCAGAAATCTTGACGCGGATAAAGAAAACAATAAACTCGCCAGGTGAAGATTGTGCGCGTGCATAGCCAACTAGTTAACGGTTTCCAGCATGCTTACGGATCGGCTCTGGCAGCCTTTGAATTAGGCGTCATGCCTGCTGATTTATTATTCCGTGCAAATGAATATGCCGAAGCGATTTTCTCGGGTCGATCAGGCAGTCAGCCCTTCTATCTAGATGCGCGCAAAAATCTGTCGAATAATGCTTGCGGTCGTGCCATTGGAGAAAGGGCCAGAAAGCTTGGTCTAAGTCGCGCCCCTGCCGAAAAATACATGAGAGAAGAAGTGCTAAGGGCTCTAGGCCAAGGTCAGGTCTTCAGCCACTGGAGCGATGCGCGCGTTCTTGCCTTGCCATCTCTGGAAGAGTATGGATGTCCGACTTTATCTCAAGTTATGGAGACGCACGGAAATATCTTCCGCATCAAAGATAAAATGCCTGCGCAGTAAAGACGAGACTCCCTAAGACACTCATTTACACTGAGGGGTCTGGGAGTTCGAGTCTCTCATCGCCCAAGACTTTCGGGACTTTGGAAAAACCCATCCCAACAATATCCCAACTTTTCCCCGGAAAAGATTGGCATGATAAGAAAACGTTAGTAATGCTCTTTAGAGCGAACAAGCGTTAATTGATGAACTATTGGCATAGGGGAGACCCTCACGGGTCTCTCCCTGCCACACCACCGTACGTGCGGGTCCGCATACGGCGGTTCGGAGGATTAAGCTTTCACTGCATTCATGAGGTCAGGGAGTCCAAGATTGCGGA
>JBIPOV010000175.1:0-3012 GCA_044378815.1 Obscuribacteraceae bacterium (SeqCode)
GATGCGGCAAGAGTCGTGGCGACGCTCCAGCAGTAGATATCAGGCCTCTTTGAAAGGGCAGCTTAATCACGCCGCTCGTCAAGAGAAATATCGTTGTAAACGACAGACTGAGAAAGTGACTCAGCAGGGTACTCAGGCTGAGCCAGTGCATGGTTCTCTGATAGAGGCCAATCAGCCAGAGGCTACTCAACAACCTGAACCACAGATTTTAAACACACCTACCGGAGAGCGCTGCTGGCTCTGCGGGGTTTGCTGTGGCCAGTTTGTGCGTCTAGAACCATGGCATGGTGGCCGTTACTTCAGGAAAAGAAGGAAAAGGGCACGACATGACCGTATCAAAAGAGACAGAGGCAGAGATTCTCCGACTGCATTATGCGGAGAAGTGGCGAAAGAACACCATCGCCAATCAACTCAAAGTACATCACTCAACAGTTGAAAGGATACTTCTGCAAAATGGTGTAAAGCCTGAGCAAATCAGAGTTCGCAAATCGATTGCTGATCCATTCATCGACTTTATCAAAGCCACACTGAAAGAATATCCGAAACTAAATGCGACCAGGTTGTTTTACATGGCGAAAGACCGTGGCTATCCTGGGCGCGTGGATCATTTTCGCGACATTGTGGCAATGTACAGACCGGCACCAGAGGTGAAGGCATTTTCTCGGTTGCGTACATTGCCTGGAGAGCAAGCTCAGGTAGATTGGGGGGCATTCGGCAAGATTGAGATTGAAGGCTCTGAGCGCAAGCTGTACGCCTTCGTGATGACTTTATCTTGGTCTCGCCATGTGTTCCTGAAGTTCTATGTGAATCAAGCCACAGCTAATTTTTTGCGAGGACATATTGATGCCTTCGAGTTCTTTGGTGGTTTACACAGTCGTGAGATTTTGTATGACAATCTCAAATCGGTTGTTTTAGAACGCATTGCAAAAGCCATTCATTTCAATCCAGCAATTTTAGATTTTGCCTCACACTATCGCTACAAGCCTGTACCAGTCGAGGTTCGCGAGCCAGAGCAAAAAGGTAAAGTGGAGCGCGGGATCAGGTTTGTGCGCAGTTCATTCTGGCAGGCTCGAAAGTGGAAGGATCTTGATGATTTAAACGAGCAAGCGCGCCAGTGGTGCTTGAGAGAGTCTGGAGAACGAAGGTGGGTTCAGGATGAGAAGCTCACTGTGTTGGAGGCATTTGAGCAAGAGAAGGCGCATTTGATTGCCGTGCCAGACGCACCATATGTTGTGTATGACAGGGTGGAAGTGTCAATTGGCAAGCAACCGTATGCACGTTTTGATGGCAACGATTACAGCACACCACCGGCTTATGTGAGAAAAGTTCTATCAATTTTTGCCACTCTTGAGAGGGTGAAAATCTGTGATGGGCTCAAGGAAGTAGCCAATCACGCGCGGTCATTTAGTAAAGGCAAGCTAATTGAAGAGAAGATTCACCTTGAAGAAATGACTGCTGAAAAGCGAGCTGCGCGGAAGCACCGGGCAATGGATCGATTGCAAATGGCAGCGCCTTCGAGCACAGAGTTGCTGTGTCAGGCGGCAAAGAGAGGGCACAATTTAGGTCGGCTGACCCAAGAGCTGACAGCGCTTTTGGAGTTGTATGGTGCTCAAGAATTGGAATGTGCGGTTATCGAGGCTGTTGCTGCTGGGGCGGTGCATGCATCTG
This sequence comes from Obscuribacteraceae bacterium (SeqCode), assembly GCA_044378815.1. Classification (GTDB taxonomy): domain Bacteria; phylum Cyanobacteriota; class Vampirovibrionia; order Obscuribacterales; family Obscuribacteraceae. The sequence continues at coordinate 1,669 of JBIPOV010000175.1, forward strand.
CGGTTAAGCAGGCACTAGAGAGAAAGCGCAGTGAGAGAGGCGGGCGGGAGCCAGTAAAGCTTCATTTCGCAGGCAGCAAGCAAGTTAACGAGCTGACGATCAGACCGAAGTCGCTGGCACCGTATGACAAATTATTCAAGAGAGAGGAGCTGAAGTAATGGAGAAGGACATGCGGAAGTTGGCCGCTAAACTTGGTTTTCATGCCATTGAATCGAAATGGAGTGAATATGGAGACAAACCATGGCTGGCCGATCTACTGAAAGCAGAGGCAGATGAGCGAGAGCGAAGGGGCTTGCAGACGAGGCTAAAAGACGCTCAAATTGGGCCGTTTAGGCCGATGGCGGAGTTTGACTGGAGTTGGCCAGAAAAGATTGATCGGCAACAAGTGGAGGAGCTGTTTTCGCTAAGCTTTCTGCTCCAGAAAGAGAACGTCATTTTGATGGCTACTAACGGTTTGGGTAAATCGATGATTGCCCAGAATCTAGTGTATACGGCTGCTATGGCTGGTCACAGCACACGTTATGTCAAGGCCAGCAAGATGTTGGATGAGCTCTTGGAGTGCGAGAGTGTCGCTGCTAGGCGAAGAAGAATGAGGAAGTTATGTCGTGTGGCATTGTTGGCCATTGATGAAGTTGGCTATATGAGTTACGACAATCGTTATGCAGACCTTCTCTACGAGGTAATTTCTGAGCGGTATCAAAAACGCTCGACAATCATCACGACGAACACAGCGTTTACGGAGTGGGGTGAGATATTTCCAAATGCTGCCTGCGTAGTAACGATGGTAGATCGGCTCACGCACCAAGCCGAATTGATCACGCTCGAAGGCGAGTCGTATCGCCACCATGAAGCCGAGCTACTGGCAGCGGCGAAAGCCAAAGCTAGGAAAGCCAAGAATTCCAAGAGTTCTAAAACAAGCAAGAAGGAGGAGTAATGCTCAAACTACTCATTCAGATCGTTTGCGATGACTGCAGACGACAGTTTGTTTTCGTTCGTGAATCAGACTACACAACTGATGCACTAGGTTTTAATACCACCGCACTCTCAGCCATGTTGCCAGGCTATCACTGGCAAACAACGACGAATGAGAATGAAAGCTATCACTTCTGTATGGAATGCTGCTACAAATTCTGTGAGGAAGAAGGGCCACCATCTTAGCTCCCAATCGACCGACAGTCTGCCACAGCCAGCGCCTCTTGTGAAAGGGGCGTTGTTTGTCTGTAATGCAGCTCTCCGCCGGCCCTAAAGGGCTGGGTCAGGTAGCCACCGGCTGCCGGCTAAAGGTGAATGATGATTCAAGCCGCGATCTCGCCGGATTTCCGCGCTTTTACAGCGCCGCCTACA
>JBIPOV010000171.1:0-3010 GCA_044378815.1 Obscuribacteraceae bacterium (SeqCode)
CTCCCTGACCTCATGAATGCAGTGAAAGCTTAATCCTCCGAACCGCCGTATGCGGACCCGCACGTACGGTGGTGTGGCAGGGAGAGACCCGTGAGGGTCTCCCCTATGCCAATTGTGTGCCGGGCATGTTCAACAACTGGAGGTGGAAGTCCTTGTACAATTTGATGACGGCAAAGTGTAGTGAAGCGCAAGGGGCGAGCTGCGAGGCGAGGTCTGAAAAAAAGTGCCGAGTAGAATCGTGCCTTAGTCCATAGTCGATCAACCCAAATTGAGTTACACTGGAACATTTGAGGTCTATTGTTGCATGGACAGAGGATGCTCTGTTTGATTGGCAATTGCTGATATAAAGAGTGCTAGTGAGAGTGCGTGAGCGAAAAGAGCTAAGTCGCTCGAAAAATTCGGGGTTGGAATTTCTAGTTTAATAACCTTATCGACTTGAACTATTTGCTCCTTAATTCCAGGCTATGGCATCAGTATTTTTATGGCATGTGACGCTGGCTCTTGCTCAGGCTTATACTCAGGCGCTCCTTACTCCTGCCTGGCAAATAGCCTAGCTAGCAAGCCCTAAGTCAAGGCGGCGCTGCTTGTCTTGCAAGCAGCGTTTCTTCGAAGTGCTTCGTTGAAGGCCTTGACTTTGGGGCCCGTAGCTTCGCTATGCAGGCAGCAGTCGCAGGGATGCGTCGCTTGGATCTGGTTAGTTGGCTTTGGATAGTTGGATCTTGTTCCTTGGCTCGACAGAGAGTAAGGATTTGGGTGTCAAGGGCTGATTCTCAAGGCTCTGTATAAAGCTGCTTGCGAGTGTTCTAGTTGCGGCTAGGGGCTCTGGTCGCTGGTTGGTTGGTCGGTAATTCAGCAATGGAAGTGATGGCTTTTGGTGAGGCCGTTCTCCTGCGGTTTCGTATTTTCGATCCGCGGTGAACGGCCGTCAAACCGTGTTTGTCGGCTCAATGGGTTTGACCGCCGGAGGTGCGGATCGCTTTTTCCTTCGCGCAGCAATGGGCTGCAATTGGAGGAAAACCGATGAATACATATTCTGAAAATCAGGCTTGTGAAACTAAGACATCAAACCAGCTTTGGACTGAAACAATAAAATTCGTTCGCAGTGTGTTGACTCAAAGTGGGGTGCAATACAGAGACCTCGAAGATGTAGTTCAGAATGTCTGCGTAAGGATACTGAAGCAGGAAGCTCGGTACGGAAGAAGAGATCAAGGCTTGAAATTGGCTGGCATCTATAGCCGTGGCTGGCTGGCGACGATTGCAAGAACTGCCGCCATCGACTTCTATCGCCCGATAAACAGGTACCAGGAGCATGGCCGTATGTTGTCAATCGTCGGTGATAAGGTGCTGTCAGTCCAAGAGGGCCAGGAGTACTACCTACCAGTGCCTGAGAAGGAAGTGGCGGAGCTTGATGTGATGGGTGCAATAGTGGATAGCTTTGGCTGTCTTAACCGAGCGCAGCAACTGACAATGCAGTTGCATATGCAAGATCTGAGCTACGAGATGATTGCCAAACTTACTGGTGTGGACATAGGCACGGTGCGGTCTAGAATCTTCTACAGTAAGCGCAAGTTGCGAAAGCAACTGATTGATTGGAAATAGAGAACTATAAAGGGAGGGTAATTCCTCCCTTTTTTTCTGCTGGTTTCAATATGGACTTGCTTTGTCCGTGTCGGTGCTGCGCTGAACTGCCGCTGGTGCTGCCTGAGTCCTTGGTTTCACTTTCTATTCTTCCTGAATCTGGTTCATGACCGATTGACTGGCTCTTAAACTTCTTAGTTCTTGGTTCTGCGGCATATTAGATGCCTGTTCGCATTGGTCTGGACATATTTTTTCGGTATTGAGAGTTGATTCTCATCGCTGATGGTGCTTATGACGGCCGCACAGGGGCGTACTAGCTCACTTTTCATTAGTCCCTTGTTGAGTGTGGAGGTGCTGCTTGCTGCGCCCCTTCCAAGGGCTCTGGAACACTTCAATTGACCACGAGACTTACTGCCTGCGAAATCAACCTCTTCGAGGCGCTGCGCGAATTTCTGGTCAGTTGCGTCTCGTGGTTCTTTTTGGCGTATCCCAGAAGCCCAATGGAGGGTCTAGAAATGCAAGACAGACAACCAACCACAACACCATGGGGACAAGTTCAAGAAGTGAGAACGATCGCCCCTGGTGTCTCCGTTCTCTCCACAGCTTGCCACGGTGGACTCTATCTCTTTCCCGAGCTTAATGCCCAAGTGCCAAACCAAGTCAAGGAACAGACCTTCAATGGCCTAGGCTTCCAAGGTTTCTATGAAGAAGACGAAGATGCTCAACTGATACGGGATTTATTCCCCCAGCTTCAGCTCTAACCGCTAGCTGAAAATAACTCCCAGGAGCCGATGAGCAATCATCGGCTCCTTCAATGTTGTTTACCCATCGACCTATCTACCAACAGTCCTAAACAAAGGTTGTTGCAAACGCCGCAGACACCTGACTAAAGCGTTGAGTAATTGTTTCTGTTCTCTTTGCTTAAGCGCCTGCCTTTTGTCTGGCTGGCATGGATGTTGGCGAGTTTCGTGAAGGACGGTTGTAAATCTATTGGTCCCTAATTTGCTGGTGAAGTGTCTTGAATGTCCGGCCTTGGCTTCGAAACTGCGCATCTTCGTTACTGCTAGTTGCCGCCTGCATTGCAAGACTTCCTGGCCGGTGGTGCTTCTTGCCTTTGCCGTTGCCTTTGCTTTTGCTCTTGTGTCCTTTATCTGGTGATGCACCAATAATTTTGTTTGGTTGCGACTTCAACTTCTTTGCCTCCTGGTGGCCGAGCGCTAGTAGTTGTTCGCAAACCTCCTGGGGTTTTGTCTAATTGATTGCTGACATTAGCACGACCGGAGAAGTAGGCAATGGGCAAGCCTCCGGTGTTGCCACCCATTGCCTACTCTTCCGGCGCTTCGCGGCGATGCTCGTGCTCTTTGTGGCGCATCAACCGACAACCCCAAGGAGGGACGCCATGAACAACAACTTGAACCTAATCGGACACGTA
>JBIPOV010000133.1:0-10703 GCA_044378815.1 Obscuribacteraceae bacterium (SeqCode)
GCAATCTTGGACTCCCTGACCTCATGAATGCAGTGAAAGCTTAATCCTCCGAACCGCCGTATGCGGACCCGCACGTACGGTGGTGTGGCAGGGAGAGACCCGTGAGGGTCTCCCCTATGCCAATTTGGCAGACGTTTTATGTAAGAGGTGTAAGAGGAAACAGAGCCTACACGATCAGAGCATCGCGGTTCATCCAGAAGTTGATTTTCTTAACGATCATGGTTCCATCCGGACCAAACAATCCTGGATTGTCCATGAGACTATCGAAGTCTTGGGAAGCTAAGCAACCCAGTCCGAAGACCATAGTCAACTTAGGCATCATTAGATTCTGGGATTGGAAACTTTCTGCCCATGGCAAAATCACTGGAAGTGCTTCCGCTAACTCCTCAAAAGAAAAAACGAATATTGGTGACTCATCATTTTCCAGGTCCGTCAACAACGGACAGACAATGAGTATTACTTTTGATCCTTCGTCAGTTAAGCTTCTGTTGGTTTGCCTGAGTTTCTTAAGGTCGTCACCAATTGTTGCGATTGTCTGTGCGTAAAGGTTTTGCTCTACTCTTACACGCTGCAATTGAAACGATGAAGTCGAAGTCATAATAATGGACTCGTGATTGGATAGGTTGACAAAGCGGCGTTCAATTGATCAGGAAGGACAGTGTCCTTCGAGAAGATCCCGCGCGTACACAAGGCTTTCAGCTCGCAGAGCGGAGAAGCTGAGGCATCTCATCCAGGTGCGTGATCAGATCGTCGAGGCGACGGAGGTAGACGGCGCCAGGAATTTTGCTCAGATCCTGCTTACTGTAACGGCCGGGACGGTCGATTAAAGCAGGTTGGATGCCGACTGCGGCTGCGCCTTTGATGTCTGCCTCAATGTCGTCGCCAACGAAAAGGCACTGCTCGGGAGCGACGCCGAATCGGCGGACAGCTTCCAAGAAGATTTGCGGCTCAGGTTTCCTGAAGCCAACTTCGTAAGAGCCAACGATGTGCTCGAAGAAGCTTCCGAGCGTGAAACCGTTGACGTTGATCTTTTCGAAGATGTGCTCGAACGGGAACGCCCAGGCATTGGAGACAACGCCCAATCGATAACCCCGCTCCCGAAGAGCACTGAGGGTGTGGAAGACGTCCTCGAACACTGTCGTGTAGCTCGATTCTTCGTCGAGAACCTTACGGAACTGGCGAAGGCTATCGGGCGGCACGACTAAGTCGAAGGTTGCAGCAGTATGCTGCAAGAACTTATGCGGGTCGGCGATGTTGGTGGTCAAACAGTGGCGGAGGAAGTGTTTATCCTCTTCCATCTCCTCCATCTCCTCCATCTTCTGCTCACCAATGCTGTGCTGGTTGACGCGATACCCAAGAAGGCGCTGGGCTTCCCACACCGGCTCTTTGCAAACTGATGCGCCCAGCGTCCCCCAGAGGTCTAACAAAATCACGGTCTTTCCTTGACGATTGCAATACGGGCGATTCATTGGCCTTTCTTGATGAACTACAGTTGTCGCGAGTGGCTAGAAAGTTGCTTTTATCGTTTGCATCCTGTCTAGCCTGGGCCAGAAGATCAGGGCGTCATCCTGCAGGATTAAGTGCTTTGCAGTTGAGAAAAAGAAGGGAGGAGCTGGTTTTGCCAGCTCCTTTGTTCTGATGTTCAACGTCCTTGCTTATGGCTTCGGAGTTGAGTTAAACAGCTGTTGAAGCGAGAGCCGGTGGAAACTGGGTGAGGTCGTATCTCCGTGCACCATCGTGCCCAGAGTATGTTCGCTCGATGTAGAAACCCACACGGCCCTCGCGTCGCCTGATTTTGCTCTCTGTGTCACGGAGCTTGTCCCACGGCAGAATGCCAGCAAATTTGCACTTGCCGTCTTCACCGAGGCACCAGCCGATCAGCGCACCATATTCGAAGAGTTTCAGCACCCTTCCATTGGCAATGAAGCCATCGACGACGGCGGGCTGTTGGGCCGAAGCCGCAGCTTTAGCCGTTTCAGCGCTGCCGTTACCCGGATCCGGCACCTCTCGAACCTTGATCTTCCAGGCAGTGCCGTCTGGGTTGTGCTCCTCCTCGACTGAAAATGCCACCACCCAGATGGTATCACCGGGGCGAAGGCTTCTCAGATGTGACAGCTTTGTTGCGCTATCACCCGCACAGAGATCATCGCAAAGAATTGTGCCCACGTGCTCGGCAAAGGGCGACAGTGAGACTAAGGCCGCAGTGTGAAACACCCCGTCTGTCTCAGTGTCTTCAACTTGTACGAGACGCCGAATGCGCCCTTCGATAGGTTTGCCGGAGCGAATCTGCTCCAGTGCCAAGTGTTTTTCGGCTTCCCGCACAGAGAGGAAATTCTCACCATCTTCGATCTTTGTGATGATCGCAGTGATGATTGAGCCGGGGCGATTGTCCTGTCTGGTTTGCAGAGAACGAAAGAAAACTTCTCTTGCTTGGGCCGTGCTGCCGCTCACTTCTCTCAAAGGGATGATGCCCTGAGACGTGCCACGACCAGTGTTGAATTGAACTATCAGCGAACCCGGCTCGTGAATGGAATTACCGAGAGTCTTTGCGATGACTTCGGCGTTGATGAGGCGGGAGGTGGTGTCATTCATTTTTGTGTAGCAACGGTGAAAGAGTAGTCTGACTCGTCAGGAGTGTCTTGCTTATCTATACAAGCCCGCTCAACGGACCAGTCGCCGCCAAGAGAGAGAGAAAGTTATCCGCCAGATTGTTGTTGGCCAGGTAAGCTTTACCTGCCCGCGAGATCTGTTCACAAGCTGCGACTTGTATACCATTGGTCCTTCTATTGTACTCGGCGTCACTGATGTGCTTATCGGCAGCAGCAACCAATTTGCTCACGAACTCGTCAAACTTTTGTTCTGGGGAAGAGGTGAGGTAAGACATGTCGATGCCCGCAATTGAGCGGGAATGAAGTGTGTAACAGTTGAAGAGGAATGCCAGTGGCATCCCAAAACCCCTGACAGGATTCGAACCTGCTGCCTCTGCCATTGCTGGCATCGCTCTACCGCTGAGCTACAGGGGAAACGAGCGTTAGTCGCTCGCAAATGGGCGCACCGGTGAGTAAAAATCAGCGGAGCGCCCGCGCAGCATGCGCTACTCAAACCAGAAACACCTCCCTGCTTTGCTCATTGTGCGTATTGAGTGAACGCAGAAGGGCGTCGCGAAAAAAGGAGCACCAAACTTGATCCATGCCGGTAACGTGCAGCTGAATAGCCCCAGTTGGGAGATTATCCAGCGCGAGAATGAACTCCGCGACGGTGTCAAAAGCCTTCTCGTATTCTTCTTTCACCACCCGGCGAGCCTGGGGATTCTGAAGATCAGAGGAGCTACTGGCGGTGAATGCGACCATGTGGCCAGGCTGAATGTGAACAACCTCTCCATGGTCTGTGAGCTGAACATTGATATCGTAGCCGTAGATGAATTTGTCCATGATAGGAAAGTGATCGATGGAACTAGGCTGGTGGGATTTGAAGCCGCGACCTCTCGCTGCGAAAACCCTTGCGGGTCTTCGCAGGCAATTGGTCTATCAGTGAGCTAGTGCACAGAGCCAGTGGCACCGCTGGAGGTGCCTAGCGAGTCAGTCTTTTTCGTCTTGTTCCCACTGTTTGAACTTGCCGAAGATGAAATCGCTAAATTCGACAGTGTCTCGACCCTCCTTGGATAGCCAAGTAGGCTCAGACATAGTTACAGTGTTGCCGTCGTAACGCAGGCAACGACGCTCAAGCAAAGTCTCTTGAGGTTGTCCCCGCAATTTGGTCATGAACCAATTGCGCTTAGGGGCAGACAACGTGGTTGAAAGATGGACCTCTGAGTCAGGGCTCATGACGAGGAGCAAAATAGCGGCTTCTGGCCGTCGAGTTTCACTTCGGTTCTGGGCCAGTACTTGCACTTCGCTCGTATCGATGCCAATCTGTAGGTCACGTCTCTGCCTGTCAGTACACTCAAGATGGAACAACCCCGGTAAAAAAGTGGAGTGCAATCGCACGAACACAATTGCATTTTCCGAGGCATAACCATTCTCAGTGCTCGCAGGCAAAAGAGTGACGGTGCCATTAGCGTCGGTTGAAAAGCTAAGATGCAATGCCACTGGATGGCTAGAAGGCCGTGCCGGGCGCCCATGATAAAAGGTCTTGTAAGAATTAGGAACAACATCAGGGTGTACGTTGACCTTTTCCAGTTCCATGCCCCAGCCGGCAAGGCAAAGTGTGCCGTCTGTGTTTTGGTAGAAGTCGATACCAGGTTCTACCTGCAAATCAGAAGCGCTAAAGGTTTTCATGGTTGTTCTCTGTGGAGTGGCTTTAATGGTGTGGGAAATTGAATGCGGCGTCAGCTAACCACTTCAAGCTCTCGGCACAGATAGAGTGCCAGGGAGCTGTCGTCATGTTCGACAAACCAAGAAAGTTTGTTGTAAGACATCCCGAAGATTGTCCCGGTAGCGCTCGGCTTGCGATTCAGGAACATTGCCGACTGACTGCGCTGGTAGATATCCATACCTGACGAAGTAATCAGGTCTTGGACTTCTTTAGGCAGGTCTGCTGAGCCGATTTCAGTAAGGCTATTGACAGTCCGAACCCTGGTTCCGGGTTGAAACTGAAGGGCGTCGGTGTTGATGGCGTTGGTAGTCGTGGAGTTGGCAGTCATGGCGTTTTTTTTCTGTGTTTTGTTGTGTTGTGCACCTGCCACTGCGGAATTGCAGCGGCAGGTTTTTGCGGTGACCAGGTCTTGGTCGCTCGGAGCTCGCCGGTTGAAGAGAACCTCACGCTAAATTGCGCGAAGCTCTTTCAGGGCATCTGATTTCTTACTTGTCGTAATAATCCGTGGCTGAAGCGTCAGCCATCGGTGTGAGAGGTATCGCACGATCTCGTGCAGCTGTGTCTTCGGCACGGAACCGAGTTTGCATCTCGATTTCAGCTGGTGTAAGTGGCTGAGTCGTTTGATCGGACAGTCTAGTTGGGAAGAAGGCTAGCAAGGCATCGGAAACTTGTTGCCAGGCGCTATCAGCCCCTTTGATTGATTGGACTGTTACAACCTCTCCCCTTTTATTAACTGGTAGCATTTTGTGGTCAATGTCCTCGAGCGGAAGTAACTGCGACATGCAGGGACTTAGAAGCACGAAGAGAACCTTTTGACCGGCTTCGATGTTGTTTATCAGGTCGTAGATGTCATCGTCAGCCATTGCGTTGGCGGAAAGAATGATCACCACAAATGGTGCCTGTTTAGCAAGTATGAGTTGTCGCTTCCAATTGCTACCAGACTTAATTCTCCATGGTGAATAGGAGCGCACGTTGCGAGCCCGCGTGAGCGTGCTGAGAACTGGTTCCAACGCACCCTCAACTCGATTACGGTCGCTCTCAGAAACGAAGACGGCCAGAGGCGGAATCTTCAATTCTTCTATTGCTACAGGTCGTTCGCCTGCTACAGGTGGCACGCCAGTTGATTTCGGCTTAGCGCAAGTTTGGTCGAGTGTCGATTGACGGCTTGTATCTAAAACAGCTTGTTGCTGCGTCCCACCGCTTTCGTTACTAACTGCTGGTGTGGATTGCCTGGCTAACATCGTACTGAGACAAGCCTGTATCTTACTGGCAGCATTGGAGCAGGCCTCATCGGCATTCCCACACTTAGTCAGAGCCTTGTATTCATCATGTGCGTTACTCGGGAGCCAGGAAAGTTTTGCCCAGGGAGTCGACTCTGGATTGGGCACAGGCAGGCAGTAGATAGGGATGATGCGAGGTCCAACATCATCCGTGAGGCGCATTAGTGCTGTCATACCATCGCCAGACACTTCGTCGTTAAGCATTACACTCGGTGTCACCAAGATTATGATGAGTGCGCGCTCTTGCTGGTATGACCTAACCAGATTTTCATTGAGCTGGAAGTCTGGTGAATCGACATCTGTGAGCTCCAGTTCAACTGGTGTGTCACCCATGCTTCGCACCATTATGCTTAAGTGGGTGATGAGGGTCTTAACGATGCCTCTTTTCGCATCGCTAGAACAATGGAGAACAACCAAGTTTGTTTGGTTCATGGTTTTCTAATTACAAGGTTTAGGAAATGAAATCGTCCAGGCGCATCGTTACTCGGCAAAACCGAGTATCAATTTAGATGCTGCGGAATCAGCTAACCACTTCAAGCTCTACGGGCAGGTAGACTGCCAGAGTGCCGTTGCCATGTTCCACAAACCAAAGCTGGTCGTTGTAGACTTTCGCGAGAATCTTCCCATCAGTGCTTGCCTTGCGATTCCTGAACTCAGGAATCGCAAGGTATTGATCCAAACCTGCTTGCATAATGAGTTTCTGCACAACCCAAGCAAGTTTATTGGCCACATGCTCGGGAAGCTAGTTGATTTCGACCACCATTTCCGATTCGTCGAAGATTGCACAGCAGCCCAGGCCTGGTCCATGGTAGGTATCGAATACCTCCGTGATGCCGAGATTCTTAAGAATGCTGAGCAGGGTTTGGGCAATCCACTTTGTCGCCGAGGGCTTTGTCGAAAAACATTTGATCTGGAGCGGTCGATCCATAAGAAAGCGACACTCTGATTCTTGTGTGAGAGAGCAACCAGCTTCCTCGACTGAAATTGCCTCAGAAGAGAGCACGAGAAATTCTAGCTCGCTCATTCGCCGTAGCGCTTCAGTTACTAGGGCCAGATTCTGAGCCCTTGCGTGGAAATCGAAAGCCATTGTGTTAACCCGGTGTTACTCGGGGAGAGATTTGTTTTGAGGTGGTCATACCGCCGTGGCGCTCTTTCTGGTGAATTTGAAGAACCAGGGCGGATTGTAGTCGAGAAATTTGTCGTAGTCACCATAGCCATATGCCGCTTCGATGAGCCAAGTGTCTCCGTGACGAGCCTCAAGTATGCGCACCACTTCGTCAGCGATGTCTTGGTCTTGTCTTGCTCCCAGGACATAACCGTCCAGGTTTATGGCGTCTTTATATTCAATACGCTGAAGTTTCGGTTCGAGGAGAGCAACCCATTCAGCTGCCCTCGCCTCCAGCTTTTCAATCTGAGCTTGCACCAAATCGCGCGAGCTCTGATGATTTGCGTGCTTAGCTTCAAAGTGGCCAAGTTCTGTCAGAGCAGACGCGATTTCTCTGAGTTCAGTCAAACTAAATTGTTTCATGGCAAGTACCTCGAATGAAAAATTAAGAACGGTGTTGTGGTTTGCGCTAGAGCTAAAAGTGATTCAGCCTAGGGTTTAACAAAGTAAAGGCTGTAAGCCACTGACTGGCGAAGTTCAGCCGGCAAGCTTGCGATGAGACGATCCACTTCTTCATGTTGGGCAAGAAGTCCTCTGTCGTCGGCAGCCACCCACACATTGGTGGGCAGTCGATGAAGATTGTCCTGAATCCATTGAGCACCTGGTTGGGGTGCGATCTTGGTTTCGTGGGGAGGGTTGGAGAAGATTCCCATTTTGAGGAAGTTGGGTGAGAGAAATTGGGCGAGAGAAGTTGGGTGCTTTGGAGCTGGTGTGAAGCTTCCGGACATATTTGTGGTCAGTTAATCCCCTGTCTGATAGGAAGGAGGGTTCCACCACCACCATCATTATCGTCGTCATCGCCTTTGCCAAATGCCTTTCGAACAACAGCATGCATGGTATCAAATCCGAAGATTCCAACCATCATGCCAAAACTGATGCAGATGGCGAAGCACACCAAGTTAAATTCGTGCAGAATTGCAATCATGGTAATTGAGCTCCAGTTAAGGTGGATTTGAAGGTCACCGCGGGCGGTGTTCAGTCGAGCCGCAGTCAGGCGCTGTCTCTGTAACCATACACTCTCATGTTCCATTCCCGATATTCTTCTTTTTTCATTGGAAATTTGTCCGAGGTTTATCGGGAACGAGAAAGTGTTTTTTAGACTAGATGACCAAGCTATTCAGCAGTCTTTGCGCATTAGACTAACGGTGGCATTGCGAAGGTATTGCAATTCCAAATTGTTCTTCCTGAGCAACGCGGCAAGGAACTCTTTAGCGCAGGGCGAATGCTTAAGCAGAGCCATGAGCAGGTGTGCTGTGGTGACTGCCTCAACTCCTTGTTCAAAGCACTCCTTGCGGGCGTGCTCGAAGATCTGCCTTACTTCGCTATTGAAGGGCGGCTGAGCCGAAGGCCTCCTAAACATCCCGATGATCTGTCCATCGCGGAGCTGCTGCTGAGTGAATGCATTGCGAAGATTATCCACGTGACCAAAGTATTCGTCCCAGACTCTTGTAACAGGTGCTCCCTGACAATGAATTCCCATCAGCAAACACTCGACGGGGCTCTCCTTCAAGCCCAACTGGGCTGCTCGATCAGTTGCGATCTGAAGGGCCTTTTGGGCGTACTCAGTAAATCCTATCCGCTCGAGAGGGTCTCCCACCTGGGGGATTTCAACGGCTAGGCCGTGCTGCTTATCCGCAAGTCCGGCGGTGATTCCAGCCGCCTGAATCTCTTCCAGAACCATCCTACAGAGAGCTTGGTTCCTGCTGAGTCGGTCAGTTTCTTGCAGCTGCTCTCTCAGAAGACTGGGATTGCTTTGACAATGAAGAAAGAGGGAGCCCTGACCAAAGCGGAACAGTAGTTCGTTGCCGGCGTTAATCCACACACAACCAACGGCGACTCCCTCTTTTAGCTGGGCTCGAATTGTCCGGCGCTGCGATCCTGCTGTTTCGCTATCAAGCAGCTGAACGCCGGTCTTGACCAGCAGTCCTCTTCCAAACAGAATTCTGAGCACATGGTAGACCAAGTTCAAGGTTGTCTGCTGGGCAGAAGGACTGTCGTTTTCTGATGATGTTGTTGTCATTGGAGATGTCCGGTATTGGAAGGAGTTGCAGAATCCACACCGACACTAAGTGACTCCAGAGGCGCCAGAATCGTGCGGGTGACAACGGGCTTTTCTGGATGAGGGATTGCCAACCAGCGAGCCAGAGGCGAGTTGGTGTCACGCTTGACAGTGGTGGTGATGAGGACGCCATAGTCACGAGAGTTCTCATACACGTAATTGGCATCTCGACCCGCGACAAAAGTGGCTGGTTCGCAGGAGTCCTCATCGGCTATCAGATAGCTTCGAAGACATACCAGATAGAGCATCCGTCCATCTTCTTTTCGCACTAACACGGAAGGTCGACCGGAGAAATTGTACCGTGTCAGGACCTGAACTTCATTTTTCGCTGAAACGGGCACCAGGGTCGTCAAAACACAAGACACAAGGAAACCCAGGAGAAGCCCGTTCGCCGTGGCAGACGCCTGCATAGATGGGTCTTGAGGACGCAGTCTGCGGGAGATTGCAGCGCCAAGGACGCCGCCGAGAAGAATTGAGAGCATGTTTTTGAACCTAAAGAGAGTTAGTAGTTGAACTCGAACTTGAACAGGAAGGAGCCGCAGCTTGCCGTAAACAGTGAGAGCAGCTCAGAAAGACCGGCTGAAGCATCAGGTATTGCGAACCCTGGAAAACAGCAACGCGCTGATGACCCAGGAGACGCCGGTAAGTGTGAGCGCGAGCCCCAGCAATTGCGGGGCGTAGAAGTAAGCGAACAGACTTGCCACCATGAGCGCCACGAAGACGCTCAGTGAGATGCAGCCGCGCGCAAAGGCTCGCTTGTCTTTTGAATTCATATTAGTTCGGCAATGGTGGTGCCTCTGTGTTGGACGAATGATTCAGCACGATTTGACCACGACAAATCGATGTACCGATTGCCATGAGGCTTTGAGGTTTAGTCCGTCCACCAGCTCGTTGAGCAGCAGCTGTCCTACCTCTTTTGTGCTGAAGTGAATCAGGAGATCATCTCTCTGGCCCAGGATGAATGCCAATTCGTTGGCGGGCGTGACGAAGCAGTAACGCTCAGAGCGCGCCTTGAAGTAGGCATGGAGTTGATTGAGCCTCTCACCCACTTGCTCTGCTATCCATGTCTGTTCAGCTGGGCTGGCGATGATTCCACGTTCGTTGAGAAGCGGGAAGAGCTCGTTGACCTTGTGCAAGATTGCCCGCGTCGAGGTTGGGACTGGGTCGGTCGGGTAAGTCATAGCGAGCGAGCGGTTGGGGAAGAGTAAGAATTCATTGATGAAGGCCTTGAGAGGGAAGGCACCAAATGAGGTGCCTCCTCTCAGGGCTTAGAGCTGTCGCCTAGAATTTTCTCCTAGAGCAGCCCTTGAGCTCGCATAGATTCGTGAGCTTGCCAATATTTCTCAGTAATTTCCGTCTCCGAGACCCTGAAGAGAGCCTGACCATTCACTACCGTTGCGCGCGTGACCAGCACCTTGAGAGCGTCCCCTTCCTGGGCCTCTGCTACTCGCTCAGCACCGCCTTCGATCTCCGAGACATGAAGCAGAGCTTCGACTCCTGGATGGGAGAGCGAATTGAAGGCGACTTTGAGGCCGCAACCTTCGTTCTTTTTGCCGCGCTTGAAGGCGGGGCGAACGACGGTCACCCCTTGCAGGCTGCCCTTGGGGATGAAGAGGACACACTCCTCGGCAGCGTGAACCTGGTTCTCATACTCCGCCTCGGTGATTTCGGCGAGAGTAGTTCGTTGGCGCTTTTTGCCGTGCACAAACTTGTAACCGGTTTTGGTTACGCGGGCATAGATGGGCTGATGATCGGAAGGAGAAAGCTCCTGGCCGATTGCGGTCAGGCGAAGTTGCTTGGCTGCATCATCCGCTCCAAGCAGAGCATTTGCCGGCAGGTAGGCGTGCGAGTAGCCTGGAACCTTGCAGATGATGCCCTTGTTGGC
>JBIPOV010000067.1:0-34606 GCA_044378815.1 Obscuribacteraceae bacterium (SeqCode)
TGAAACGCTCGTCTAAAGCCAATTAAAGATAGAAAAGTCCCAGAAACTAAAAAAGTGCCGGAAGGCGCTAATCGCACTTCGGAGGTCCTCTTTTAAACCACCTGTGCTCGCCGGGCTCTTACGTCTACTTCTTCTTCGAGTGGCTCAGCCCAACCAGAGGACATAATTGAACTCAGCCCCGAAGCCATTAAAAACGCGGGAATTAAGAGTGAGCCGATTAAAGACATGAGCTATGAGAGTGACATCAAGACCACCGGTGAATTGAAAGCCGATGAAAATAATGTCTTTCATATCAATTCAATGGTGGCGGGTCGTATAACTGTCGACAAGGTAAATCTTGGTGACTTGATTCACCAGGGTCAAACTTTAGCAATCGTACAAAACAAAGAAGTGACAAAGCTGATTGGCGACTATATCCATCAAAAACACTCCAATGAAGTTCAAACCCATCAACTAAATTCACGCCTAGAACTTGCCAATAAAAATCTTGAGCGTCTAAACAAGCTATCAGAAGAGGGAATTGCGCCACTCAAGGATGTTCTAGCTGCCAAAAACCAGGTAGATCAACTAACAATAGAACTGCGTGGCATCAAAGAAAACGATGTCCATTTGAATTCTGAAACCGATGCCATGCTTTCGACTTATGGCAAGCATCTCAGCAATTATGACAGCCACAAGATTGACAGCGAAAGCCCACTAACAGCACCGAGAGCCGGAGTGGTTATCAAAAAAACCATCACTCTTGGCGATGTGGTAAACACTACCGATCCACTTTATGTGGTAGCAGACCTTTCTGATATCTGGCTTGATATTACAATCTACGATAAAGATCTGGCACAAGTAAAAATTGGCCAAAATGCAACCTTTGTCAGCGACAGCCTTGGTGGCCGTAAGTTTGACGGCAAGATTAGCTATATCCAGCCCCTAGCAGGCGATTCCAGTCGCACATTTCTGGCTCGGGCAGTTCTGCCAAACAGGCAAATGGCCCTCAAGCCCGGAATGTTTGGCACAGCTATTATTCACACCCATCGCAAAGAGTACTTACCCTACGTCGCAGACAGCTCCGTGCAACGCTACGGCAAAGAAATATTTGTCTTTGAAGATATGGGTGGTGGCAAATTCGCTAAACGACCAATTGAGCTAGGCGAAAGATTGCTCGATGGTTACTTAATTAAATCAGGCCTGCGAAGCGGCGCTCCTCTAGTAAACAGCGGCAGCTTGACACTAAAAGCCGAATTTTTAAAACGCCTCAATGGCGCCCAAAAAGATTAAGAGGTTCGCTGACAATGGAAAACTTCCTGGCCGGCATGATTCGTCAAAGAATGCTGGTGCTCACTCTATTTTTAGCAATAAGTATCGCTGGTGTTTTTTCCCTTCTACATTTGCCAATCGATGCCTTTCCTGACCTCGCCAACAATCAGGTACAAATCATCACAGAATCGCCTGGGCTCGGGCCCGTAGAAGTTGAGCAGCTAGTAACCATTCCCTTAGAATCAGTAATGAACGGCCTGCCCAATGTTGATGAGACTCGCTCAATTTCGAAGTACGGACTTTCAGTTGTTTCAGTTATTTTCAAAGACAAAGTCGACACATACTTTGCTAGGCAGCTCGTCCTCGAACGCTTACAAAGTGCTCGCGCCCGCCTGCCAGCCAACATAAACCCACAGCTTGGGCCAATTTCAACGGCAATGGGTGAAATCTATCAATATGTTTTAAGAGGACGGGGCTACTCAGCCACTGAACTAAAGACTATTCAAGACTGGGATATTAAGTATCAACTTCGCACCGTTCCTGGTGTGGCAGAGGTTAATACCTGGGGCGGTCTCACCGACGAGTATGAAGTAGAAGTGCTGCCGACAACGCTTCAACAATATGGTCTTTCAATGAAAGATGTATTTTCGGCCATTAAAAAAAACAATGACAACTTTGGCGCTGGCATCATCAATCACGAAGCAGAGCAATTTATTGTGCGCGGCTTGGGCCGAGCCAATTCACTAACAGACATCGAAAATATAATAGTGCGCACTGTTAATGGCGTGCCAATAACAATTAAAAATATCGGCAAAGTTTATCACGGCAGCGCTCTGCGCCAGGGTGCCGCCACAAGAAACGGCCAGGGCGAGGTCGTCCTCGGCCTGGTAATGATGCTAAAGGGCGAAAATAGTCAGGCTGTAATTGAAAGAGTAAAAGAGAAATTGAAAGAGATTTCTCAGTCATTGCCGGAAGGCATGATGATAGAACCGTTCTACGATCAGTCAGGTCTGGTGGGTGAAACCATTGAGACAGTAAAGGATAACTTGATTAAAGGCGGTGCCCTTGTTCTCATCGTCTTGCTACTGACTGTAGACAGCCTGCCAGCGGCATTGATTTGTGCCTCGGCTATTCCTCTTTCTATGATGTTCTCTTTTATTGGCATGAGACTGCTTGGCGTAACAGCCAACATCATGAGTCTAGGAGCAGTGGATTTTGGCATGATCGTGGACGGCTCAATTGTTATGGTAGAAAACGCCATGCGCAATTTAAGCGAAGCTCAAGAAGAAGCGCGCCTTCACCCCGAAGCGCCCAAGCTCAGCACCCAGGCAATTATTGAAGCATCGGCCAAAGAAGTCTTTAGACCAATTCTCTTTGGCATTGCCATCATCACAGTTGTATACATGCCGATCCTAGGGTTAGAAGGCATGGAGTACAAGCTCTTCTCACCAATGGTGGTAACTGTTTCAGCAGCACTCTTAGGTTCACTCTTTGTCTCGCTTCTGCTTGTTCCGGTTCTATCAGTGCTGATCATCAAGAAAGCACCGAAAGAGAAAGACAACCCGATAATCAAATTTCTCTACAAACCGTATGCCTTGGCCTTTAGCATCGCCATGCAACATAAGCTCGCCACCCTAGGGGCGGCCTTAATCATCTTCGTTGGCTCACTAATGCTTCTACCGTTTCTAGGCACGGAATTCGTACCACGTCTAGACGAAGGCGACATTCTTGTTGAAATCAAGAATATACCTAGTATCTCACTGCCATCAGCCTTAAAAATTTCAACTGACGTAGAGACTCTAATTCGCTCAATGCCCGAAGTAAAAACGGTGGTTTCCAGAACCGGCAGACCAGATCTTGCCACCGACCCCATGGGTGTTTATGGCACCGATTGCTTTGTCATGCTAAAGGAGCGCTCAGCTTGGCCTAAAGGCGTGACTAAAGACTTACTGACTCAGCGCATGCGCGAGCTACTTACTCGAAATATCGGCGGCGCTCAATTCAACTTTACTCAACCGATTGCCATGCGCGTCGACGAGTTGGTATCTGGTGTGCGCGCTGACATAGCAATAAAAATCTTTGGCGAAGATATGGACTATCTACAAAGCAAAGCCAAAGAGATTGAAACAATCATTGCCACTATCCCCGGTGCAGCTGACTTACAAGTAGAGAAGCTGCAAGGAGCAGAGCAACTGTTAATTGTTCCAGACCGCGTGCGCATGGCTCGCTATGGCGTTGATATGGACGACATTAAAACCCTGGCTGAAACAGCCATTATCGGCACATCAGTATCGCAAATTCTGGACGGCCGCAAACGCTTTGATTTAAGAGTTCGACTGCCCCTAGGTATTAACATGGAGCCACATAGCGTTGCCGACTTGCTCGTAGAAACTAGTTCAGGCAAGCACATTCCTCTGTCGCAAGTAGCAAAAGTCAAACTTGAGTCTGGCCTGGAGACAGTCAACCGTCAGCAAGGTGCACGTCGCATTGTCGTGCAGTGCAACGTACGCGGACGGGACATCGGCAGCTTTGTCAAAGAATGTCAGCAAAAAATCAAATCAGTAAAACTTGACCACGGCTCACATATTACCTGGGCTGGCCAGTTCGAAAATCAAGAGAGAGCAATGCGCAAATTTGCCATTCTTGTGCCGCTTTCGATCATCATCATTTTCATTCTGCTAACCATGACTTTTGGCACAGTTAAGCATGCTCTGGTGGTCTTACTCAATGTACCCTTTGCCTTGATAGGCGGAGTCATCGCCCTCTACCTGCGCAATCTTTATCTAAGCGTTCCAGCAGCAATTGGTTTCATCGCCCTGTTCGGAGTGGCAGTGCTTAACGGCGTAGTTCTGATTTCATATATCAATCGTCTGGTAGACAAAGGACACCCCGTCGAGCAAGCGGTAGCAGAAGGGGTCAAGGCCCGCTTTAGACCAGTAATAATGACTGCTCTGGTAGCAGCCCTTGGATTTCTGCCAATGTCGCTTTCCAGCGGCTCTGGCGCGGAAGTGCAAAGACCGCTCGCCACAGTTGTAATTGGAGGACTGGTAAGTTCAACACTACTGACCCTGCTTGTTCTTCCAGTAATTTATTGCTTGGTCTGTCGGCGGCCAGCTTCTTCAGCTGCTGCCCCTGCTAAAACTGAAGAAGACTAGACCGAGATAAGATTCTCAAGACGAGGCAAGCAACCCTTGACATTCCGGCAAAATCGCATATTTTAGAAGATGTGAGACTTTATCTCGCTGCAAAAACCCATTACTAGCTACGTGACTATTGACCATGAACAAGCAAATAGCTCTTCCATGCGGCCTGCTCGGCCTGTTGATTTCACTAGCAGCTTGGCAGGGCACTGCGGAGCTGAGCAAAGCACGCCATGAATCCACTAGCTCTCGCTGTCCATCAGACGGCATTGAATATAGTGCCAGAGATCCACACAAGAATATTCCGCTACAGGCCCTAAAAAACGGTCAATTAGTTTACAGCCCGCCTTTACCATTTTGCCAAATCACCCCTCAGCCGTTACAGGGAGCAACGTCAGGCACAATTTCACCTGGCAATTACTATCCAGATCTTGACCAATTTTTCGACATCGGATGGGCAGCTTACAATAGCGCCCCACCCATAAACGCTCTCTACTACAATCAGATCGGTATCTGCCATTTGATACACAATCACTTTCGCGAAGCACGATTAGCCTTTGCTAAAGCAATTCAGACTGAGCAACTATTGCAGCTAGGGTTAGACGGCCGCCAACAAGAAAACAGCGGAGAAGACAATGATTGGATCAATCACCCTCTTCCAAGTTCAATGTCAATCTCACAGAAGCAAGAGAATCGAGATGGTGACTCTTTTGCACAGGCGGAGACTAAGACCAACTCGGTGGCGGCCCTTGGCCGAGTAAAATCAGGCAGGCAGCTAGTCGACGACTTAAATCGACTTGGAGCTTGCCATAATCTTACTCAACTTTCGGAAAATTATTCGACCAACACAACGGCCAAAGAACTACTAGAGCAAACCATTAGCGCCTCAGCCGTTGAGCCTTCCTGCCGCCTGAACGGCTTTCGCCACAACTATGAAATTGCCGCTCACTTAGAAAAGCAATAACGCCATAATCAGGCCGGCTTTGTGGCATATTAGCCACAAATAGCCAGACTAGCAGCGACAGGCAACCCCACCGAAGCGATGGCGGACAAGCTAAAGCAAAAGCAGTTGGACGCAGCAGATAAGTAAGAGCAGTTCTTCCAACTCCGTCTCATCTAAATCTATCCTTTTCCCCATGTAAGCTGACAGGCTTCGATGTTACTGTCGACAAACTTGTCAAGCGAGAAGCTCGCCATCTAAATGCGCATGAGGTGTTCATGGATAGATACCCCGTGGTAATTTTGGACCGCCCGATTCGAATATTTGATTTCAAACCAATTCCGCTCCTCTGCCTAATAGCCTCAAGCTTAGTAGCTCTCAAACTGTCATCTTATATTGACCCCTATCTGTACATAGGCAATATTCCTGCCAACTTATTGACCTTTATATGCGCCTTCTCGCTAATCGCAGGCAACGTCAAAGCCCTAGAGCTGAAGCCGCTAAAATGGTGGCTAAATAGAATTAGATACATCAGAGAACCGCTGCCCCTCTATCTACCAGAGGGTGAACTCTCTTCATCCCTCGTCGGCAGTGGCTCCAATTGCTCTTGTCTCAAGATAAACAATCGGGACCTAGCCAATCTTGATGCGGTGCAGCGCTTGAAGATCGCCGACCTCATTGTCGATTTCGCTAATGATCAATCTGGCAGTCTGCAAATCTATTCGCCACCAAGCTGGGCTCAAAGCAACCCAGAGCAGCGCGACTTTTTCTTGATTAGCAAAGAGCTATCAAAAGCAGAAACAGCAGATCAAGACTCACAATCTGTCGCCCCGGTGAGTTCTCGAGCGCGCTCGCGCTTTCTCAGACTGGCCGACCGCATTGGCAAGCACGGCCTAGGAGTCGAGCCAGTCTCGACAGTTGATGTGCGCCGCATGCTCTATGCTCAACTTAGCCCCTCGCACCCAGAGCCCGATCTTTACGCCAGCAATTCTATAAACAGCGGCAGCGACTTACTCTCGCTCTGTGTCGCTGGTTTTGAACATAAGCCTCGCTACTTAATAATAGATGGTATGTATGTTTCAACTATTCACTTAACTAGTTTGCCTCTTGAGGTCAATTTTGGCTTGATGGACAAGCTACTAGAGTGCGATGCTGAGCTTTCGTTCTCAATGTACCTGCGACCGTGCAATATGCCAGCCCTAAAGAGGCAAGCGCGCTTTCGTCTTAACTGCCAACTGAGCACCGCCGAAAGATATAAGGAGATGAGAACTCCAGCAACTCACCTGGCGCACTTCAGAGCCTTTTGCGAGAGCGAAATGGCAGCCACCGGCATAGGCATTTCCGCCACTATGTATGCCACTAGCTTGAACGCTCTGGAAGGCCAAATGATGCGAGCGCAGAAGGCCGTGCATCGCATGGGCGGGACAGTCAACACCTGCTATACAGAGGAATTAGAGGCGATGATTTCAGGTCTGCCGATTTGCGAAGATATGGTGGCCTATTCACACACAATTACCTCCCAAGCAGCGGCTAAGTTTATTCCGTTTCTATAAAGTCGGCCTCATAGTTCAAAGTAACTAGGCTCTAGCCGAACTGCAAAATAAAAGAGAGACATAGCCTCCAAGTCTGTCTCATCTAAATCTATCCTTTTCCCCATATAAGCTAATCCGCCGCGATGTTATCGTCGATCGGCTTGTCAAGCAGGAAACTCGTTCTCCAAATGCGCATGAGGTGTTCATGGATAGATACCCAGTGGTAATTTTGGACCGCCCCATCAGGATATTTGACTTCAAACCCATTCCTCTTCTCTGTCTGATTGCCGCAGGCTTAGTGGCTCTCAAACTTTCATCTTACATTGACCCACACTTATTAATTGGTAATCTTCCGCTCAGGCTAATTACCTTTTTATCGGCATTCTGCATGACGATACCCACCGTCAAATTAGTAGAATCGATACCACCAAAGCGATGGCTAAAGATAATCAAACATATCAGAGAACCACTGCCACTGTATCTGCCTGAAAAAGAACTCTCGGCATCGCTAAATGGAAGCAGCTCCGCTTGCTCTTGTCTAAAAATCAGCAATAAGGATGTCGCTAATCTAGATGCTCTGCAGAGACTGAAAATAGCCGATACGATTGTAGACTTCGCTAATGACCAATCGGGCAGTCTACAAATTTATTCACCACCAAACAGCGCGCAAAGCGAAACTGAGCAGCGCGACTTTTACTTGATTGGCAAAGAGAACTCGCGTTTAATTAAACTGGCCGATAGCATTAAAAAGTACGGTCTCAGCCTAGAAACTGTCTCGACAGTAGATGTACGCAAATTACTCTACGCTCAACTTAGCCCCTCGCACCCAGAACCTGATCTGCACACCATCAACTCGATCACTAGCGGCGGCGACTTACTCTCGCTCTGCATCAACGGCTTTGAGCACCACCACAGTTATTTACAAATTGATGATACATTCGTTTCGACGATTCATCTATACAGCTTGCCCTTTGAAGTTAATTTCGGCTTGATCGATAAACTCTTCAACTGTGATGTCGACCTGGCATTTTCTATGTATCTGCGACCCTGCAATATGCCAGCCTTAAAGGAACAAGCTCGTTCTCGTCTCTATTTCGAGCAGAGTACAGCTGGAATATTTGACACCAACAAAACATCTGCCTCGCACCTAGAGCAAATAAGAGCCTTTTGCGAGAGCAAAATAGTCGCCACAGCTATAAGCATCTCAGCTACTATCTATGCAGACAGCTTGAATGAACTTGATTGTCAAATAATGAAAGCCAAGAAGGCCGTACTTCAGATGGGTGCCGGAAGCACGAGACGATACGACGACGAGCTAGAAGGGATGATTTCAGGCCTGCCGATTTGCGAGGATATGGTGGCCTATTCGCACACAATTACCTCCCAGGCAGCGGCTAAATTTATTCCCTTCCTATAAGGTCGATCCCATAGTTTAAAGATTGGACGGGCATGCTCCTAAAAAAGAAAGAAGCGAGGGATCGCTTCTTTCTTTTTTAGGAGCCCGGCGAAATTAACTTCTAACTACAATAGAAAAACTAGCCCCGCTATAAGCATCGCGGCCATGAGATTGCTAACCGCAGCCCTGACTGCAAGCAGCGCCAACACTAGTGCCTTCGGGTGGATACTTACCAGCAACATACTCAGCGAAATTGCCATAAAGTTCTTTCACTGCAAAACCTTGCTTAGCTAAAGGCAATGCAGTTTTAGTCGATAGAGCACAAGTAATATCGTAGGCATAAACAATAATTGTGCGATCTTTGTTTAGCGCGACAGTGCTCTCTTGTAATTGCTTCAGAGTCAAATTAACAGCACCGGGAACATGACTAGCGGCATACAGCTCAGGAGTGCGCATATCGATAACAGTTTTAGTTAAAGTATCGCCCATCATTTTCAAGCTCCGATAAAGGTTCCAAATAGTTCTAAACGGTTACTTCAGGTTTTTAGATGTCTATATCGAAGTAAATTATTGAGGTGCTCTGTTCATCTGGGTCCGTGAGATACTATGAAGCGTTAGGTACAAGTTCTAAGTACAATGACAGACGACAATCCAAACGAGCACAAAACTACTCCCGTTTCACCCAAAGCGGCACAATTTCCATCCTAGATCCCTGGCAAGGAACCAGATATGAAATGACGAGAGAGAATTTTCTTCTTCACTGGAACGGATATGCGGCATTTCGAGAGTAGTGCCTCTAGACAAAGGTAATAAAGAACATGCTAACAATGACACCACTAGCCATCTTTGCAGAAAACGAATACCAGCCTAATGCATACAGATATAGAGTGCGCTTTCTACAAAACGAAAAAGAGATTGATTTCACCTTTACGGTTACTGAACGCGAGTTTCCAGGAGTCAGGCCAGACGACGAAGAATTTTGCACAACAACACTTCAAGATCCATTAATGCCGAATCTACTGCAAGCAATACTCAATTTACACGAAGCTCGGCGAGCATAGAAACTATACTTAGCGAACCGATAGGGGAGCAAACGTGCTAAAAATGACACCTCTCTCAATTGTTGCCGAAAGTGAATATAGCCCTAGCTTGCACAGATATAGAGTAAAGTTCATACGCGAAGGTCAGGAAGTTGAATACACTTTCACCGTAACAGATCAAGGTATTGCAGGTGTAAGACCAGACGACCAAGAATTTTCGGGTGCCACTCTACAAGATCCATTGATGCCAAAACTAATGCAAGCAATACTTTACTTCCATGAAGCTAGACGATACTAGAAACTATCCTGAGTGAACAAAGGAAGCAAACGTGCAAACTATGACACCACTTGCCATTTTTGCAGAAGATGAATATGAGCCAGGAATGCACCGATACAGAGTAAGCTTTGATCGCAGGGACAGCAAAGTCGAATACACATTTACTGTTGATGCAAGAAGGATTCCTTGTGTGAGCGCAGACGATGATCAATTTTCTCGAGAAACCCTAACAGATCGAACAACCTCCAAACTCATGCAAGCTCTTCTGAATTTCCACGAAGCTCGAAAACAATAGAACTTAGCAAGCTAGACAATTACCAGCCTTGATATTGAGGCGGAACTGATAGGTAAGTACAAAAAAGCAGGTTGTAGCTGACTAAGTCACCCTGCTCGATCTCGCTTGGGTTAGCCAAAAGCTCCAGCAATCGGTAATATAGATTTCAGTTACCTCTGGCTGGTAAACGTTTGATTTCCAACATTCCGAGCTTTCAGTTTGGTTTTCTTATCACCTGCGGTTTGCAACTGATTTTTTCAGTGTCTGAAATAGCTAGCGATAAGACCTATCTTCCTTCCACCAAGGAGCAACCTGTAACTGCACATGGCACCATTGAAAAAGTTGCGTCAGTTGAAGATAAAATTATCAATGACTGCACGGCTGTGATCAAGGTTCATCCCTACAAAGCGAATGCGTATAGAGAACGAGGTTCAGCGTACTCCGACAAAGGGCTACAGCAGAAGGCCATTGACGACTACAGCCAAGCAATAAAGCTCGAACCAAAGAACTTCGCCTTTCACGAAGCTCGGGGCTACATCTATCTGCTGCAAGGTTTGGGTGAAAAGGCTATTGCAGATTACAATCAGGCCGTAAAACTAACACCCAATCACTATTCTCGCTATTGGAATCGAGCCATTGCCTACGATTACCTGGGTCAAGAGCAGAAGGCTATTGAGGACTGCAATGAAGCAATTTGACTCGAACGAGAGCAGCCTTTTTTATATAACTTTCGAGCAGTGCTGTATCTTGGTCTGAACAACTACGAAAAAGCTCTCGCTGACTGCAACAAGGCAATCAGCCGGATTCCGCACAATCAATGCAAATATGAATACGCAAAGCTCTACAATCAACGAGCTGACGTCTATCGGAAAATGGGTAATTATTCAAAGGCTTTAGCCGATTGCGATAAAGCGATCGACTGTGAGCCATATGTCTCTTCAACGTTTCTCACAGGTAAGGCTGCCAAATGTCTTAAGGCCGTGCATGAGATAGAGGGTATCTGTACCGCTTATTCAACAAGAGGCACTATTCGCTTAGAGCAAGGACAGTTTGAGCGCGCTCTTGAAGATTTAAATAGAGCTATGAAACTCGATCCGAAATGCGCCCGGTCCTACGCCATACGTGCGAGCATTTATATCAAGTTGGGCTTGAAGAAAAAAGCCAATGATGACATAAGAACAGCAAGAACTTTGGATTCAGCGCAACATACTGGTCCCTAACTACTGATCCTGAACTTCCGGTCGCCACTTACCAGTGCATTGTTACTCAGTGTCCAATCACTCAGTAACAATGCGATGAATAGTCGAATAAGCCTCATGCTTACCAAACGAATTATTGATGGTGACAGTAATCATTTCGTCGCTGACATAGGCTTCTAGGTTATTGGTGCGGTCCAGACACTCACCAATGCCTTCAACAAAACCGTCATCAAAGGCTATGCATTTAACGTTCTTCAAATGCTTCACTTTGTCTTGAATCTGTTTGTAAAACTGATCCATATCGCGCTCGGTTTTGCGAAAAACAAAAAACTCGATGTTATCGCGCACTTTGGTAGCAATAGTATCGGCCTTCTTTGCTGATACACTGCCGCAGTCAACCCAAAGTATAATATCGCCAGCATCATTGCGGGCAATTAGATCTGGCACAACATGCCAACCCGCATCTTCATCAATACGTGGTCGCTTTTTGATGAACATCAAATAGGCCAGAAGCTTTAAGGCAATGTGAGTACCAGCCTCATTATTGAAGGCGCCTAAAACTAGCTTTTCTGTATAGTCTTGCTTGCTATCGTTAGCTTGAATGTTGAAAGAATATTTCATCAGCTATTGACGATTCATGCGGGCAAGGTTTTCTAGTTGAGCAATCTGAGCTGCTTCTTTTTGCGCTTCTTGAGTGAGCGAAAGTTTCTGGTACCCAGCAAGCAAGGCTTTATGCGCCTCTATCCAACCAGGATACAATTCAGCTGCTTTCTTGAAACTCTCCACGGCATCTTTAGCATTGCCGCTCTTAAGTTGACCTTCACCTTGAGCGAGGTAGCCTGGGGCGTAATAAGGGTTAAGCTCAAGGGCGCGCTTGCCAGCTTCAATGGCAGCAGCGTTATCGCCTTTAGCTAGAGC
Organism: Obscuribacteraceae bacterium (SeqCode); assembly: GCA_044378815.1. Lineage (GTDB taxonomy): Bacteria > Cyanobacteriota > Vampirovibrionia > Obscuribacterales > Obscuribacteraceae. The sequence goes on from JBIPOV010000067.1 coordinate 11,968, forward strand.
CACTTGAGCCAAGCAGAGATAAGCTGGATAGCACTTCTCGTACAAAGATAAAGCTGCCTTCGCAGAAGCCTGGGCATCATCTAATTTGCCGATAGACAACTCGATGCGGCCCTTTTCGCAGAGCACTCGGGCAGCAATGGCTGGGCTATCAGCTTTGCTAGCCTCGGCCAATGGCACCGCTGGTGTTATGGCAGCGAGAGCACCATTGAGATTGCCCGAGAGCCTTAAGCAAGTGGCATCATACAAAGCATAAGACAAATTATCTTTGCGTTCATCCACCGGTATCTTATCGAGTTGAACTCGCGCAGCAGCACTCTTGCTAGCATCAAGCAAAGCTTCAATTACGCCATAGCGGAATGCCAGTCTTCTATCTTCGGGCAGACAATCAAGGGCCTTGGTGAGCACTTCGGCAGAGGCAGAATTGAGGTCGCGTAGCATTTTGCTCTTGGCCAAAAGCAACTCATCATCTTTGGTTGCACCCTTATCGCGGTAGACCGCAATTAAGTTCTCAAACTGTGTGGCAGCATCAGCGAATCTCCCTTCGTCATAAAGCAAGCAAGCGAGCGAACGCATTACATCTAAGCGACTGGGCTCATCAGCGGAAGCACCAGGAGCTAGTTGCTGCAGCGCTAGGGCCGTGACAAAGGCGGCTTCGGCCTTGAGATAATCGTCGTTTTCAGCGTAACAAAAACCTAGGGCAACTAAGTCTTTAACAGATCCAGGCACAAGGTTGAGGGCGCGAGTATACTCAGCGGCGGCTTTGCCATACTCTTTGCGAGTAATGTAGAAAGCACCGAGAGAGCGGTGAGGAGTTGGGTCGGCTTGGGCTAAATTGGCCGCTTCTTTAAACTCTTCAATGGCCTTGTCGGATTGATTGAGCATCAATAAAACATTGGCATAACCTAAGTGCAAATCTGCTTTTTTAGGGTCGCGAGCAATCTGCTCTTGATACTGCTGGGCCACGTCGTCATAGCGCCGCTCTTGCAAAAGCAGCTTAAACAGGCGCTCGCGCGCTTGTTGATTCTCGGGGTCAACCACAAGAGCTTGCTTAAAGTTTTCCACCGCCTTATTAGCGTTACCCGCGGCTACATTCATGTTAGCCAATTCAGTCAACTCAAAAGCCTTGTCTTTACCAAGATGCACAGCCACTTGTTGATCGGCAATAGCAGATTCAAGCTCGCCTTTCATCTTCTTCACTGAAGCTCGATTGCGGAAGAACTTGGCATTGCTAGCATCATCGGCTATGGCCATGTTGAGCTGTTCCAGAGCCTCGTTCAAGCGCCACTGCTGAATATAAATTTGAGCCAGACGAAAATGACTGGCACCGTGTTTACCATCAAGGACAATGCCTTCTTTAGCTAATTGTACGGCACCATCAAAATCGTTGCGACCAAGTTTAATGTCTATGAGCATGTCACGGCACTCAGAACCCAGTGGTTCTATTTTGAGAGCCTCGGTCAAAGCCTGTTCGGCTCCGGCATTGTCTTTGAGCCAACGCAGACGCAGGAAGCCAATAGTGCGGTAAGCCCAGGCGAAACGCGGATCAATTTCAGCAGTCTTCACCGAATAATCAATGGCTCGGGCCGCCTGACCCTTCTTGCCGCAAACTGCAGCATAGGCAAAATTATAGAGAGCGTCATTGCGATTACATTCAGGAACAAGCTGCAAACTAGCTTCAGCAGCATCATTTTTGCCCTGGGCAATTTGATTGAAGGCTTGCACCACCATGGCATTGCCATAGAGTTTGCGATCTTGATCTGTCTTTATGTCAGCCAGAGCCACCCGCTCTCTATCTACTTGATCGTTTAAAGCCTGAGATTGCTCCGGCTTGGCATTGAACATATAGGCAAAGGCCAACCAACCCTGACGATAGGAGCGCCTGAGCTGATCAGCTTCACTCTTGCCATTGTCTGCACCGAGTTGCTTGTTTAGTCTTTCAATCAGAGCTTTCCAATCGCCGGTGTTAATTAGATGAATAGAGATGGAATCGAGAGCGGAATTGGCAGCAACTTCTGAAGCTGGGGCTTTAGGCACTCGCTTAGTTTCTTTGGCTTCAACTTTGCTGTCTTTGACTTCGTCCGCCGCCAGAGCTGCTGGTGAAAATAGCCCCAGCACGCTAACCAGTGAAAGTAAACTGAGCGATAGGGCAAGACCTCTCTTAAGTCTTCGTCCACTGATTCGAGTAAATACTGGCATTGAATGGGGCTGGTAGGTCACTTTTCTCATCTCATTAACACTGTTGATAATTTGCATTTTCACCTTGCTAGTCGGCAACTACACGAGTAGATGCTTCAAAAATCGAAAGCTGCATCACTTCTTCCATAGGTATATTGCGCAGGCGAGGACCGTCCAATATCTTGGAGGCGACGCCTTTCTTCTCCATCTGATTAATTAAATAGAGAGCGCGATCAATTATTTGCATGGGCAAACCAGCCATGCGAGCCACTTGCACACCGAAGCTGCGACTGGCACCACCAGGCACAACTGAACGAATAAATTCAACTCGGCCATCTTGCTCTTTGACTAGAACTTGATAGTTGACTATCTGCGGGAAGAAGTTAGCCAAGCCATTCAATTCATGATAGTGCGTGGCAAAGATTGTCCGGGCGCGCACCTCTTTGGCGAGATACTCGGCCACAGACCAAGCAATCGAAACACCGTCATAAGTGCTGGTGCCTCGACCGACTTCATCAAGCAAAATCAAGGAACGATTGGTGGCTGACAGACAGCACTGAGTTGTTTCAGACATTTCAACCAGGAAAGTTGACTGCCCCTGGGTCAAATCATCCACTGCGCCAATTCTAGTGAAGACCCGATCTACCAAACCAACATGGGCTTCTTTAGCGGGAACGAAAGAGCCAATTTGAGCCAGAATTACAATCAGCGCCACTTGACGCAGATAGCTCGATTTACCAGCCATGTTAGGACCGGTCAATATCACTAGTTGATTGTCATCGCTCTCGCCACATAAGCGCACATCGTTTGAGACATACTTACCCATGGGCAAGATTTTCTCTAAAACAGGATGGCGACCTTGCTTGATCAAGAGGTTCTTAGCATCGTCAACCTGAGGGCAGACGAATTTACGCTCTTGCGCCACTTTAGCCAACGACAACAAGGCATCTAGATTGGCCAGATGATTAGCCATTTTGTGCAAATCAGCACCAAGGGCGGCCACCGATTGACGCAGCGCCAAGAAGAGTTTGTACTCAACATCTGATTGATTTTTCTCAGCGTTGAGAATTTTCACTTCGTACTCTTTCAAGTCTGGCGTGATGTAGCGCTCAGCATTGGTGAGAGTTTGCTTGCGAATATAGTCGGCAGGAACAGCGCCCTGGTTGGCATTTGTGATTTCAATAAAGTAACCGAAGTTACGATTGAAGTTCACTTTCAAACTCTTAATGCCCGTGCGCTCTTGCTCTTTGCGCTGGAAGTCTTCGATCCATTGCTTGCCACCACCAAGTAGAGAACGAATCTCATCAAGCTCGGCGCTATACCCACTGGCGAAAATGCCACCATCAGTTAGTTCCCGTGGTGGTTCTTCAGCCAAAGCGTGGCGGGTTTTCTGACACAACTCCACTAGTGCCTGTGGAGTTGTTTTGAGAGCAGTTAAATAAGGGCTTTGTGTGGTTTGCAAAAGCTTAGAAAGCTCAGGCAAAACATCGAGAGAAACAGCAACAGCAGCCAACTCTTTAGGATTGATAGACTGCGAAGACATGCGCACAGCCAGGCGCTCTAAGTCAGAGAGACGGCCAATCACCTCAACAATCTGATCTCGCTTTGTCGTCGGTTGCAGCAATTCTTTGATAGCTTCTTGTCTTGCTCTGATTCCTTCCACCGACAGAAGAGGCTTGAGCAGCCACTTACGCAACATACGGCTGCCCATAGCTGTTTGGGTCTGGTCAATTGCCCAAAGTAGTGAACCATTGAAACTTCTATCTCGCGAAGTTTCAGTCAGCTCTAAGTTCTTGCGCGTGTTGGCATCGAGCACAAGATAGCCATCAACCGTATAAGTAGAGATGCCCTCAAAGTATGGTTTCTGCCCACCCTGGGTGCGGTCTAGATACTCAAGAACGGCACCGGCAGCTCCTATTGCCAGAGGCATATCCTGACAGCCAAAGCCTTCAAGAGTGCTCACTTCAAAGTTCTGCAATATACGTCTTTGCGCTGGCTCGGTCTGGAAGAACATGGACGGACGACCACTGAAGCGGTACTGTCCAGCAATTACTTCTGGCACTTCTAAGACTTCTTTAGCAACGACCTCATCGGGGCCGGGCTTAACTAAACGCAGCGGAGCTAAGACTTCAGCCGGACGCAGACGACCAAGTTCCAAAATCAAATTTTCTTCTGATAGCTGGCTAACAAAAAATTCTCCACAAGAAGCATCGACGTAGGCCAGCCCCCATTGTTCTTCGCTAGAGCCAGAAGAACGACCAGCTCTAACAATGGCGGCAAGATAGTTGTTGTCACGAGCAGGCAACAGGTGCGACTCAAGCACCGTTCCTGGTGTCAATATGCGCTTAACTTGTCTCTCAACTGGTCCCTTGCTGGCGCCAACTTCCCCTACTTGCTCGCAAACGGCCACCGAGTAGCCCTTGGCAAGAAGCTTGCTGACATAGAGCTCATATGAGCGCACCGGCACTCCGGCCATGGGCACACGACCGGCGGGATGGGAAGACTCGGGTCGACCAGTGAGCGTGATGTCAAGCTCGCGTGCAGCTACTTGAGCGTCGCTATCGAAAGTTTCATAGAAATCGCCCACTCTAAAGAAAAGCAAAGCGTCAGGATACTGAGATTTGATATCCCAGTACTGCCGCATCATACCGGTGGATTTTGCCCCATCTTTAGAATTAGGGGCGACACTGCCGCTATTCTCGCTCTCTGGGGCCTCGACTTCTTTTTGCACTTTCTGTACTTTCGTCAACGCGTCAACCTCGATAGTCGCACAAGCAACCAATATTACCGTTCAAGCTCGGCTAAGTTATTAAGCTTCTGGTAATATGACTAGTCTTATATAAGGGTTATGCGGTCAAAAATATTGAGAATGCAAAAAATGGTAGTCAACAATTCGCTTTTTAGCCTTCCCCTCCTGCTTAGCCTGGCTATATCAATTGCCAGCCCAGCAATGGCCCGCCCAGCCTATGCCTTTCCTGGCAGCCCCAGTGCAAAAATGGCCACTGGCGCCCAACTAGAAGGCAAAAACAACCAAGCCCATGAAAAAACGGCCAAGGCCGATGAAAAGGCATTAGATAAAAGCAAAGTTTTAGACAAAGGCAAAGACGCTAAACCAGCCACTGACAAAAAAGAGCCCGCCAAAGCTGAGCCCGAAAAGAAAGAAGCAGCCAAGGCCCCAGAAAAGAAGGATGCCAAGCCAGCTCCTGAGATTGTCATTGAAAACGTCATCACTGTTCCAGCCGAAGCATTGACCGAACATGCCAGCGAATATCTCAATAAGAACGTCCGCTTCGTTGCCAATTTTCAGGCCTACAGCTCACTAGCCCTTGACTACAAGCCAGCGATGCGTCCGGCCAAAACCTACCTTTCTTTCTTGGTTTTCCGCAACAACAGCAAAGTTCCGCTCTCTGAGCTGAAACTGGCCATGCCTATTCCAAAGGAAGATGATAAATCTCCCCAGGCTAAACTTTTGAGCGAATTGAAAGAAGGCGACCAATTAGAAGTTACCGGTAAAGTATTTGCCACACCATTAGACGAACCATGGGTAGATGTTCTCAAAATCAAGCGCTTGAAAGCAGCTGTAGATGAAAAAGAGAAAAAAGCATCTGCCGACGCGGCATCATCTAAATAAGCAGCAATTTTAATCAGCGGTTTTACGGAATTACTTAAAGGAATAGGCTAGATGGTTACTCCAGAATCGGCTTCTCAACTCAAGAATCTTCTCAACTCGCTAAATGGCAAACACGGCATTCTCGGTTGTCTTTTAGTAGGACGCGACGGCTCAGTGGTAAGCAGCAGCTTGCCTCCCGAAGTTGATATTTCGACTATCGGCGCGCTGTCGGCAACACTTTTCTCAAACAATGATGTCTCGATTCAGCGCATGAACAGAGGCAACTTGATACAAATGACTCTACTGACAGACCAGGGCATTTTGCACTTCTACGAGGCCGCTGGCCATTTCTTAGTAGTGCTTACAGCAAAAGGTCAACGTATCAATCTTGAAGGACTCATTAGATCTGTCGAAGAACAGGGTAGATCATTAGAGGGAATACTGAGCTAAGCAAGCCATTGCGCAGCAGCTAAATTGAGAAATCAGAGGCCTTTTATGCCAGCGAAGAAAGCTGCGAACATCAAAATTCTCTCTCTTGCAATAGCTTCTAGTCTTGCTATTTCCTCAATTTGCTCTTATCCACAAGCCGCTTATGCAGCCCGTTTTGTCGACATGTCTGGCAATTGGACTGAAAAATATGTCAACCTCCTCTCTGACGATGGAGTGATTGGAGCTGAGCCCGATGGGAAATTTCGCCCCAAAGACCCGGTAACCAGGGCGCAGTTAGCTAGCTGGCTCGTCAAAGTTTTGGGTCTGGAAAATCAGGCAGTGCCGGTTAAGCCAACTTTTCCTGATGTAAAGCCAACTGACTGGTTCTACAAACCTGTCGAGATTATTTGCCAGAATAACTACATTGCTGGCTACGCCGACGGTTTTAGGCCTAAGCAGTTTATGCAACGGGGCGAAATGATATCTATTATTGCTCGTGCTCTCGGAACCAGTACACCTGATGACGGCACCATTGCCAAAACCCTGACCAAGTTCACTGACAAAAGCAAAATTCCAGATTGGGCTAAAGCCGGCATTACTCAAGCAGAACTCGCTGGCATTTTGATCAATCAAAGTGGAGATACCACAGTTGATGCGGCGGAGATTGCCTCAAGAGGCGACACGGCAGCTATTTTGAGCAAACTCAGCGAATACAAAAAGCGCCAGGCTGTCAATCAAGCTCTAAGCAATCCTCGCAGCCAGCCAAAGTTTCAAGCCGAAACACCGATTGCCCAGGCCCAAGTACCAAGCTACCAGCAGCCGACTCAGCAACCATATCAACAACAGCAGCCATATCAGCAGCAGCCGCCACCGCAAAACTACCAACCACTACCTCAAGGCGGCTGGCAGGGCGGTGTTCAACATCAGACCAGCGGACAACCCGAGAGTTTTGGTGCTGTGCCACAGCAGCCCTATCAACAGCCATATCAGCCCCAGGGCGCTCCACCTCAATACGGACAGGCCGGTGGCTACCAGCAACCACCGTTATCAGGCCGAGTAATGACTGTAGGAGCTGGCACTAAATTCCAAGCTTCTCTCAAAAACACCATGGACTCTGGCTCAACTCAACCGGGTGAATCGGTGGAAGCAACCTTACCTTCGCCCATTTACTCTGGTGGCGTCGAGGTCGTTCCCGCTGGAAGCCTACTTATAGGCCAAGTGAGCAATGTGGTTTCGGCCAAGCGCTTCCGCTTTGGCGCCAACGGCAAAATCGACATTCGTTTTAACACTATCCAAACTCCAGACGGCAGGCGCTTCCCCTTATCAGCTTCAGTTGACGGTTCAGAAGTACGGTTGACTGGTGGTAGCACCGCAGGCCGAGTAGGCAAAGGTCTGCTCACAACGGGTATTGGCGCTGGCGGCGGAGCAGCACTTGGCACTGGTCTAGGAGCAATCGTTGGCGCGACCTCAGGAGGCCAAGTCGGCCGAGCCACAGGCATGGGCGCCGTATTTGGCACCGCCATTGGTGCTGGCGTTGGCCTGGTTGGCGCCGGCGTGCGTAAAGGCTCAGAAGTAATATTCCACGCTGGCACACAGCTGCCTGTGCAGCTAGATGAAACCATGCAGATCTCAGCAGCCACAGCAGTGGCACCCTACTATGCTCAACCGCCGCAACCTGTTTATCAACAGCCACAAGGCTACCCACAACCGCAGGGTTATGCGCCTCAGCAACAAGGTTATCCGCCGCAGCAGGGCTACCCGCCTCAAGGCTATGCACCACAAGGGTATCAGCAACCACAGGGCTACCCGCCTCAGCAACCGGGATACCCGCAGCAACAGCCCGGTTATCCACAGCAATAGGTTTAAGTTAGTCTCCGCCCCAACGGCGATTGCGCCGAGCAAAGTCAATCATGGCTTGATCAAAATGTTCAGGAGTAAATTCAGGCCAGAGCACTGGCGTGACAAATATCTCAGTATAGGCCGATTGCCAAAGCAAATAATTACTCAAGCGCATCTCGCCCCCAGTGCGAATCAAGAGACCGGGATCGGGCATGCCGCTTGTATAAAGATGATTAGAAATCATTTCTTCACTGATATCTTCTGGACTAATTTTGCCAGAGGCAACCTCCGCGGCGATTTTGCGCACAGCATCAGTAATTTCTAAACGAGCACCATAATTGATGGCGACCTGCAAGCTTAGGCCAGTATTACCAGCGGTATCTTCCATGGTCTTGTTCATAGACTTGCGTAGATTACTTGGTACTTTATCTAGCTGACCAAGAAAGCGTAAGCGCACGCCATTATCAGAAAGTTCTTTAAACTCTTCTGTCAGCACACGACCGAACAAATCAAAGAGATAGTTCACTTCTTCAGAACTGCGCTGCCAATTCTCGGAAGAGAAGGCATATACAGTGAGATACTTCAAGCCACGACTGCCTACATGGCGAACCAAGCGCTTAAGACTCTTAACACCTTCCTGGTGGCCTTTCAGCCGGGGATAATGGCGCCCATCAGCCCAGCGCCGATTACCATCCATAATGATAGCCACGTGCTCTACAGGCAAGCTATCAACACTGTCAGGGGCTGACTGGGTGCCGAGTTCTGATTTGCTAGCTTTGGAAATTTTTGTCCGATGCAAGGCTTTCACGTGTAAACTTCACTACTGCATGCCATTTTAGCGCTAAGACAAGGGCTCGTCTAAGTTAATTGCGATAGGCAAAGCCTGGTATTTTAGACAAGTTATTTAATGAACCCGGTTGCAAGAGAGAAAAAATTGTTCCTGAAACCAGATTACCTGATTAAAGGTGATATTACCGATATCGACCTGGAAATGCTCAGCAGGGTAGGCATCAAGGGTCTAATTTTAGACCTGGACAGCACCCTCGTCGTGCCCCACTCTGCTGAACTTTCCCAAGAAGCTGGAGCCTGGCTAGAGCAAGCCTGCAAGCACTTCAAAGTGGCAATTGCCAGCAATAATAAAGATGAAGCTTACTTAGACCAGATCCGCCAAATACTGACCATTCCAGTCATCGGCAAAGCGGCGAAACCAAGCAGGCAAGCCTTTCACCGTCTTCTAGCCGACTTCGGACTGAGTGCTGAGCAGGTTGCTGTAATCGGCGACCGCCCCCTGACTGATATCTGGGGAGGGCAACGGGCTGGCATGAAAACTATATTAGTAGGCATTCTCAAATGTCAAAAAGAGCCCGCCTGGAAAAGTCGGATTCGCAATTTAGAAAGAGTCTTTATAAGAAGCAATTAAAAATCACTAACAAGGCTATCCCACTGGCAACGATTGAGTTGCAAGGAAGTGGTGTAATATTGACAGGTGCTTAAGGCTAACATTGAGATTGTAGGCGTTTTCTTATGAGGCTTAGTACAGCCCTTGCAGTATTACTAGCGTCAACCTGTTCTTGCCCGTCACAGGCAGAGAACAGAAGACCTGTATATCTTTCGTCTATAGCCGCACCGTTGCCGGTAGCCGTACCCGGCATAAGACCAACGGTGCAATCGCCACAGTATTCAAAACACTATGAACAAGGCTTAGCCTTCAAAAAAGCTGGAGACGCCAATCGCGCTCTAATAGAATTTTTGCAAGCTATTAAAGAAAATCCTCGTTGCACTAAAGCCTTCTACGAACAAGCCTTACTCTTCCGCCAAAAAGGCTATCCTAAATTAGCCGAGTCGAGCCTTTGCCAGGCCTTGGCTATCGACCCATCTTTTAGAGATGCACGAATCTTGCTTGCCGCCGTGCGACTTGAGGCCGGCAATACCGGCGGAGCCGCACAAGAGCTGACCCGCTCACTAGGCTTATCTTCAGCTCAGGCACCAGCTCCGTCAGCAGAAAAAACGCAACAGCTTAGTACTCTTCAAGCGACACAAGCCCCGGGCCAAAGCAAAGCTGCAGCGAAGCCCGTAGCCGCCGCACCATCAGCAATACCACAGTCAAGTGCGTCAGTTACAAGCGAATTGAATCAGCGCAAAAGCAGTCTACAGTTTATTCCTGAAGGTGGCAGCCCTAAAAATTCGCAAAACCCAGATAGAACAGCTGCGACCAAGAGCCAAGCCAGCCACCCCATCGATAACGACGACTGGGCAAAACGACTGCGTTATCTAAGCATTCACGGCACTGGCACTCTCAAAGCTGGCGAAGCATTTATGTTCTCGGAAGAGACCGGCGAAGCAGTGATCTTTTTGACTAATGGCACACGCATTCGCCGCATCATCACAGCCCCGCAAGATACCCATGAGTTAGTCAAAGCTCGGCGACCAGACATGCTGATACCAGCCGACCTCCTCTACAAACTCTCAACCTTGGGCAAGCTCGTCGCCAGCGATCCTTCAGCCTTGATTGACGCCAATGCTGCAGAAAATCCAGACATAGAAATACCAAAGAAGAAAGAATATTTTGATGCTGATTTAGACAGCGAAGATCAAGCAGAAGATGCCACAGCCAAAAGAGCCCGCAAACAGAAACCAGAGAAAGGCACACTGGGCGAGCTAATGGATAGCAATGAAGACACAGATAATTCAGACAATAAGTTCATCCACAAAGTTATCTTAGAAGATTCGCCTCACGACAAAGCTTCTTCACCAATCATTCCCAACGATGCCACCAAGGGTCCAAACTTGGAAAGCACCGAGCCATCATCAATGAAAGATTTCAACAAAGACCCAGTCAATGACTCGTTGCTGGACAAAACTCAAAAGCTGTTTGGCTGGTTCAAAAAAGCACTGCACTTACCGTAACTGAAGGCTAGCGCAATCCATCTAAAATCCACTGATTGAATGAATCAGGGAAAGTATCCATAAAGTTGTGACCACCCAGAGTAAAGACTTTCAGTGTTGAATTGGGCACTTGCTTGTGGATTTTCTCAGCGAAGTGACAAGGTGCCACCGGGTCAAAGCGGCCAGCAGCAAGGTGCAGAGTGCATGCCAGTTGGGGCTTGCGATCAATAAAATCAACCGATTCAAAATTGAGCAAAATTTGCTCAAGAGCATGCCTGTTAGTATCAATCAGTGTACGAGGCCGCCAAGCCCAGGCCTTATGCATGTTAGAACGCTTGATATAGTCATAAAGATAGAGCATGAACAGTTTGAAAATGAACGAAACTGGCTTGAGCACCCGCCCAGGTAAACCGGCAGCGAGAATAGCAGCGAACAACTCCGGTCGTTGCTCGGCTAAGGTGACACTAATGATTGCCCCTAAGGAATGACCGACAAAGGCAGCAGGAAACTTTATATCTGAGTTTTCTAAAGTCTCAAGCACATCACTTATATGCACATCTAAATCGGTATGTTCTTGCGGTTCAGAAGACAAACCGTGGCCCCGCAAATCGACGACAAAACAGCGGTAACCGCGGTTGGTGAAGAAACGCACTTGTGCTTGCCACATTTCACCAGCCGATCCAGTACCGTGGATGAAAATCAAGTCAGGAAGATTATCAACACGTTGTACGGGTTCGAATTTTTGCAGTGAAAGAAGCAAGGAACTACCTGACTATTGCCTAGAGCCAACCAAGCAGAAATATCACGACGAGCTGGAGCTTCGCGAAGGCTGCAAGCGACTGTTAAAATTTGCCGTCTCCACTTCTCCAACGGCGATGCCAATCAATGATTCAGAGATATTGAAAATAGCATCAACCTGGTCGAGCTGATGTTTAAGCGGAAGTGGCCGAGCTTCAAGGTCGCGCCGACAAGTCATTTTCTCAACTACAGCAACAATATCATCAGCCTGCACAATAGCTGTAGCAAGGCCCTGCTCAACTAGCATTCTTGCTGTGCCATACTCTTGCGGCATCGGAGTGGTGATCATATCGATAGCCATTGGCAGTCGACGGGCAACACCCTCAAACGAAGTTAAGCCACCAGCTTTAGTCACCATTAAATCGCAAGCAGCCATGACATCAGCCATACTATCGTGGAAGGGCAGCACCGCCGTTGGTATCGCAGACCGACCTACTTCCTTCTTCAAAGACTCATACAGTTTGACGTTGTGACCGCAAAGAAATACTACTTGCACTTTGCGTTTTACAGCCTTGAGAGCACGATAAATGGCAATCATATTGCCACCACCGGCCCAGCCTGAGTTAATGCAAATAGTAGGCAGGTCTTTATCTAGACCTAATGACTGGCGAAATTCTTCAGGGCTGCAACTTGGCGCACTAATAAAAGCTGGATGAACAGGCATACCCATGATGGCAATTTTCGACGGCTCAACACCAAGCTCGATCAAACGCTGCTGTGCTAAGTCATTGGGCACAATTGTTAAATCGGCATCGTGACAGGCCCAGCCACTCCAGAAATCGCCATTGGGATCCGTGACCACAGTAACTAGCTTAGTTTTGCTGCGCAGACCACTTTCACGAAGGCCGCGAGCAATGTACTGATTTGACATAGGATGAACCGATACAACCAGATCAGCCTTCATATCGTGCAGTGTCTTCACTACATACGGCCTTGTAATCATCCAGCCGAATTTAGAGTCGTTCGGCTTGAAAGTCTCAATGAACCAATAGTAGTACTTCATTGCCGACTGCTGATGGCGCAGAAGGTAGTTGTAAATCTGCACAAAGCTGCGGTTTATAGGATGACTATTCTCGACAATGCTGTCAATCTGCACTTCGACATTGTAGTGAGAGAATCTTTCCGCCAGTACCTTTAATATTCCAGCCTGCAGAGCTTCAGTTGCGCTGCGATGTCCGCCACCGGTATCGGAGAAAAACAGGCCAATTCGCACTGGGTTAGTCTTATTAAGCTTGGCGTTTCCGTTCAAAGGACTACATCCACTGAGAATTTAGGTAGAAACCAATTGAGGCAGTGCCAAGTGCGGCACAGATATTCTGATAGAATGGGACTTCGCGAGTAGTCAGCTCAAGAAAACGCGTTCCATCTCCCTGACATTTCCAAGTAATAATGTACCATCAAAGTTGGCTCTCACGTAGTAGAACGAACTCCAGAACTAGCTCAGTTCATCTTAGAGCACGGTTCAATTCTTGGGTGCTTGGCCTGGCTCTAATGGTCACAGCGGCCAGTTCTGCGGCTACAGCAAGCCCCGCGCGCTTGACTACCCCACGGGACGTCTCACAACCTTCTAGCGTTCTTTATGGCTCAGTTAGCGACCGCTTCGCTAGCCTGCCCGCTGGCAAGAAGCAACGCAAGAGACCGACCGATGTCAAGATTTACGAATACGACCAAAAGCCTCTCGGTGACCGCAGTCCGCTACTACTAGTGCACGGTCTAAGGGGCGAATATTACCCTTATTTTCGCTGGCAAAAAGTAGCTGACAAGCTAGCCAAGAGCGAGGCTTTTAGCAGCAAGTACAAAATTTATCTTGTGCGCTATTCCAGCCTCGATCGCTTTGACCAGGTTCTACCGAAATTTAAAGATGCCCTAACCTCCCTTTACAGTGCGGCCAAACAACGGCCGATCACAATGGTGGCCCTGAGCATGGGCGGAAATATTGCCTATGAGTCATTGACCGATCCCAACATCGAGTCAAAAGTACGACTGCTCTTCACCATGGGAACACCGTTCCATGGCTCGCCGCTGTTTTGCAAAGACTGGATGAACTACACCGTTTATAAAAGGCTCTCCTGGCCTTGGACTCGTGTAGACCACAACCTCTCTTACCGCTTCTATTTCGACCGCAATCCTATTTTGCGCCAAGATTTGGCCTGGGATAACGCCGACGAAGCCATTCCAGAAACTGGCAAATTTAAGTCAAAGCTGCCATTCGGACCGAGGGGCCACCTCACTGTGGGCGATACCATTAATTCACGCCTGAGCAAAGTTAACAGCGTGCCAGTAGATCGCAAAAAGCTGATTACCTATGGTGGATATATTGTCAATCCCTACTTAGCGCCTGGCTTCAAGCGCTATGCCGAGACCGCAGCGTTCTATCCGATGTTTTTACTTTCCAATTCCTTCCCTGCTCACTTTGGTAGAGAACATCCAGTTCTAGAATTCCTCAATCGAGATATCACCAATGTGCAAGTCTCTAAGAAGATAGCAAAACAAGCCGGTACACCATTCGTCTATGTCTTGAACGATGGCATTTGCCCTGTCACCAGTGCGATTTTCTTACCTAACGAAGTCGCTCGCACGCAATTCGTTGCTAAAGAAACTGATTTCGAAAAAGTACGCGACAAAGTCAATGTTGGCAAAGCAAGGGTTTTCCGCAATGTCGATCACTTAACTTTCATCGATGGCGTAAGACCGCTCAATCCAATTATTTCTGCCGTGAGCAGTCAGTTTAAAGACGAACTGAACCCACAAGATGGTCAGAAAGATATTTTCGATTGGATCTTAAGCGACTTGGTCAACTCAGATCAAATTGGCGGCAGTCTTGCCAAAACTAAGCAAGTACCAGAACCGGTCAAAACTACCACGGACGAGCTGGTGACAAAGCCAGAAGTTGTAGTTGATAAAGACACCGCGACAAAACAAGAAGCAGCAGCCGGCACTACTACAGCTCAATAGATGCTACAGCGCAATAAATACCAGAGCTCGCAAATTTAGTTAATCTACTTAACCTTCCATTGACGCCAGGTTTCTTTGCGCTTAGCATGAAACTAATACAGGAACTTATATGTTTAGCTACAACTCCGCCAACAATAATAACGACAATAATGATTGCCTCCAGAATCTGGTTGCACTCGTTAGACAATGTCGTAGTTAAGCTAAACAAAACAACGAAGAAGTCATCGACCGCAGCCAACCAGGTTGCGGTTTTTTGTTTTGGGAGAAATTATGGTTACGTCAATCAAACTAATAGAAGCCGCTCAGCTTATAGCTCAGTCGGCACAAAACGGCGAACACGGATTTGTGGCAGATTCCGGTCGCGATGCAGCAAAGACTGGCAATAACATAGTGCGCGTCAAAGGTCATCTGCAATCAATGCGCGACCTTGGCCAAATTATGTTTTTGATTGTACGGGATGCTTCGGCGACCATTCAGGTGGTCGTGACAGAAGCTTCCTTGCAAGAGCAACTGCGCCTTCTAACCAACGAAACACCGTGCTACTTCGAAGGCTACCTGCAAGCTCAACAAGTGAAAAAGCGCAAAGAGACAAAAGAATCAGAGCTAGAAGCAAAACAAGCAGAAGCAAAAGAAACAGCTGAGAGACAACCAGCAGAATACATTCCGCCTACAAGCGGAGTGGAGCTAGTTTTGACAAGCGTAGAAGCCCTGGCCTCAGGTCTACATGTGCCACCAATTGAGATTGGCAAACAAACAAAAATCGATAATCTCTCAGCTTCGACATTGCTCGACTATCGGCCCCTGACCTTGCGCAACGAGAAAGTTCGAGCAATCTTCAAAATAGAAGCAGAAATATTGAAAGCTTTCCGTCACTTCTTGAACGGTGAAAATTTCATCGAAATTCATTCACCCAAAATTGTGGCCACTGGCACAGAAGGAGGTGCCCAGTTATTCAAAATCGACTATTTCGGAAGAACAGCCTATCTAGCTCAGAGCCCGCAGTTCTACAAGCAAATAATGGTAGGAGCTTTTGAGAGAGTCTATGAAGTAGGGCCTGTCTACCGAGCAGAAGAACACGACACCACACGCCACTTAAACGAGTACATCAGCCTCGATATCGAGATGGGCTTTATCGAATCAGAGCAAGATGTCATAGCCATGCAAATTGGCTTATTGCGGCATATTATGGAGCACCTAAAAGAGAACTGCCAGAGAGAACTGGCGATGTACCAAGCCGTCGTTCCAACGATAGGCAGCACGTTGCCACAGATTAGACTAGAAGACGCTCAACAGCTTCTAGCCAGTAAGTATGGCTGGAAAAGTGAATCTGTTGACCTCGACGGCGAGGGCGAAAAGCTGCTCACCAGTCACTTCGAAAAGGAGGAAGGCATAGACATGGTTTATGTCACAGACTATCCACATGCGATCAGGCCGTTTTATGCCATGCCTGGCGAACCACTTAGGAGCGGCGAAGCCGGATCGAAGAGTTTCGACTTACTCTTTCGCGGCCTAGAAATAACCACCGGTGGTCAACGCATTCATGAGTACGAGAAACTGAAACAGTCAATTGCTAGTCGCGGATTAAACCCGGAAGACTTCAATGACTATTTGCTTTGCTTCAAACACGGCATGCCACCACATGGCGGCCTGGCAATAGGTCTAGAGCGGCTAGCCAAGCAGCTCTTAGGCTTGCCTTCAGTGAAGCAAACAGCACTCTTCCCGCGGGACATAAACCGCATAACGCCGTAAGTAATGAGAATTGCAGCACGAGCAAAAGCCGGTCAAAGGCTCCAGTGAAAAGTTCATTCACTGAGCCTACCGGCTTTGTCTCTAGCGGCCACCTGTCTTTTCGCACCCAAATTGATTTTACTCAAATTCACCTTATTCAAATTCTCAGCAATCTGATCTATCAAAATTTTGCCACCAGAGCCATTCATATGCACTGGATCTTTAAAATTACTGGCGACAAAAGTTTTGCCATCGTTGAGATCAAGCAAGCCACAACCTTGCTCGGCAGCGGTCTGCTTCAATAAAGCCATATACTTATCATAAGAGCCACGGGGCATCAGCGCCATATTGGCAGGGGTGAGTGGCATATTGACAAACAAAACTTCAACGCCCTCAGTCTTCAGTTGGCAAAGCATGCGTCTAAAATACTCGGTCTGTATCTTGAACGTTGAGTCATTAGCGCCTTTGAAACGCTTCTTATATTCGCGACTGTTGTCTTGCCAGGGATAAAAAGCATTGGGCTGTAAGGCCACCATGCCTTCAGTTACCTCAGTACCACTGAGAGCGGCATCGGGATTGGTATCGGGTTTAGTGCCAGAGCTATTGCTAGCGCTATTTTTAGAATCAGCCTTAGAACTAGCAATAGAAGTAGAATTAGAAGTAGCTACAGCGCCGTCATTGCCACGACCTCGGCGACGCGAAGAATCAAGCATTTCGGTCACAGCCGAACTTATTGCATCGCCAGCCATTACCTGAATTTGCAATCTTTTGCCGAGCAAATAAATATATTTGTCAGCCAGGTATTGCCCTCTGTTGAAGATGCTGGGCATAGACAAAAGCAAGAGCGAATCAATTTCGCTTTCTGACTTGAAACGAGAAAAATAGTGATAAGCCGGAGTGGCAGCAGCGCACTCTACGCCAGAATCAATAAAGTCACGCAGTGACAAACCAAATATTGCCAACTTCGGCTTGCGCTCATTTGAGAAAAGAGAACTGACAATCATATAGTGATCAGAAATCATTCCGCCAGGCAGAGCGAAGTTAAAACACTTCAACTGCATGCCAGTCTTCTCAGCAATTTTCGCTTGCATATATTGCGAATAGGGATGGACAACTGGGTCAATAGTGACGTTTAGATAGTCGGCATCACGGCAGGCTGTGGGAATCATCATCAAGGACGAGCCAAACAGCACCGCATCTGGTGCCTGCGCTCCAGCCATGAAATCACGAGTGCGATGACTCTCCCAAGTTGGCTTGGTCGGGATACGCTCAACGGGCATTGGGCGGAGGGGCTGCAAAGCTACTAAACCAGCATTGACCAAGGCAAAAAGCCCTAAGGCCAGTAAAAACACACTGCCTTTTGCTGTTCTAGAGTTGGGCCCGGTCATTTGCATAGGGCTAAGGCTACCAGCTATTTACAACTTTATTCTTAGAGCCTGTTTAGCTTTGCCGTCGAATTTAGTTTAAGCAAGCCTCTACGGCATCGGCCATCTTGGCAGAAGCCCCCTCAGCCAGCTTCAAGAACAAGGAAGGCTCAATTAATTCAAGCTCAAGCAAACGCAATGCGCCGTTGGCGTCAGGAATAACATCGACTCTGGCATAGAGTGGTTTTTCGCTAAGAGCAGCTAGGGTCTTGTAACCAAAGGCAATTTCGTCAGCGCTGGCTGGAACCATTGCCTCTCCAGCCTCACCAGCTACAGCCAAGTGCTGAAAAGCCGTCTTGCGAATGGCATGACTAAATTCGCCATCAATAAAAGCCAGGGCCCTTTCGCCATAGTTTTCGACTTCGGCTAAAAAGGGCTGCACCATAACGCAATAGTCGCGTGCTAACTGGTTAATATGCTCCAGGGCCGCATCTTCGCCAGCCGTTGTGCTCAAGTCGAACTTCTTGACGCCAAAAGTCGATAGACCAATTGACGGCTTAACCACGACTTTTGAAGAGGGACTAGATGGCGAAGAGCCTGACAGACTCGCCAAAATTTCAGCTAAAGCCGAACGAGTAACCTGATCGGCACCCTCTTCTATGTAGTATGTGGGAACGCAATCTATGCCACGCGCCGAAAGGTCTCGCAGGTAGCGCTTATCAGAGTTCCATTGCACTAGCTCCCAAGAATTTTTCAAAATACTATGGCTAGCAAGACTCTTCAGCCACACCATAAACTCACTGTGGTGCAAATGGTAGTCCCAGGTTGAACGCAAGACCACAAGCCGACTTGATTGAAATGGAAAAGTACTGTCGCGCCAGTCAGCAACGGAGCAGTTATAACCTCGCTCACGCAGAATTTCGAGGGCGTCAAGGTCGTCGGGATCGCCCTGCTTGAGATCACCGTAAGTAACGAAAACAATGTCCAGAGCGGGTTTCAAGATGCACCTCGGGTATAACGGAAAAGCATTAACTGGATATTATTCAGAACGGACCACTATTAACTTTGCAATCCAGCGTTACACGCTTATACTTCTGTTACGTGGAGTCTTCATATTTCCCTAACAAATGAAGCACCTGACCGGTGCGGCAGAACTGTTTGGCGTATATGTGGAAAACCTAGAAGCAGTGCGATTTGAAAATTATAAAAGCCTGCTTCCCCCTAACCGAAAAACAATCCACTAGAGATCCCAGGGTATCAACAATCGGCATTGCGAAATAGTCGCTGTTCTAGTGGCTGTTTTAACACGCCCAATTAGACCGCTTTGTCAGACTGACTAGGATGAAAAACTTTGGAGGTTTATCCCTATGCGTATTGAACTCTTGTACACACCTGGTTGCAGCAACTACAAGAAAGCCCTCAGCACCCTTGAATACATCATTGCCGAGGAGAGGCTACCGCTACCAGTTGAACTTGTCGAGAACTGCGCAAACGAAGAGGGAGAGCCAACAGTTCGTATAAATGGAGTATTGGTCAATAAGGCTGCGGCTAAATCGCAGCATTGTCTCGAGCATGTGCGTGAAGCGATCAGCCATAAGTGGCACGAAGTAAACCTGAGTCCTCTACTCACGGCCTAAAAAAACGACGCTGCGCAAAGACAGAGAGACCCGCCACAAGCGGGTCTCTTTGCCTTTTCTAATTGTCTTTTAAAGGTGCAGCCAGTTCGAGCCCGCTATCATTGACCTAGCGCCCAATACGTGGGCTTGGTTTCCAGTGATTGGCGTCCTAATTCTCACTTCCTAATGCTCTTCAACACCTTACAATACGCACTGTTTCTGCCAATAGTATTCGCCCTCTTCTGGCTTAGCCCGCAGAAATGGCGCGTTTGGATTTTGTTGAGCGCCAGCTACATTTTCTATATGACCTGGAAACCAGTGTTCATATTGCTCATTCTTGGGCTCACCTTGGTCAATTACTATCTCGGCTTTGCTGTCCACAAATCTGAAAAACACAAAAAGCGCTGGTTAACGCTCGCAATTGTTCTCAACTTAGGCACCCTGGCCTATTTTAAATATGCCTATTTCCTCTGCGAGACGACCAATCAATGTTTGCAACCCTTAGGTCTGCCACCAGCAAGTTTGCCGTTCAAAATAATTTTGCCATTAGGCATTTCATTCTTTGTTTTTGAATTCATTCACTATGTTGTCGATGTCTATCGCGGTCACCAGCCAATCAAGTCGTTTCCAGCATTTGCGCTGTTTGCATCGTTCTTTCCCACACAAATAGCCGGACCGATCAAACGCTTCCAAGACTTCATTCCGCAATTTCTTGCACCAGCCAAACTTTCGATTAAACAATTTGACACTGCTATTTCACTGATATTGCTTGGCCTATTCAAGAAAGTTTTGATTGCTGACAATCTCAGTTTCTTTGTTCAAGGCGGTTTTTCACAACCACAACTTTTCTCCGGCTTAGATCTCTGGATTTTCGCCTATGCCTTTGCCTTCCAAATCTATTTTGATTTTTCAGGATATACAGATATCGCTCGCGGCTCAGCTAACTTATTTGGCTACAAAGTACCAATCAACTTCAACTTGCCTTATCTAGCCAATAACATTTCAGATTTCTGGCGACGCTGGCATATTTCGCTATCGACTTGGTTGCGCGATTATTTGTTCATTCCTCTGGGCGGCTCAAGACTGAGCAAATGGCTCAACTATCGCAATTTGATCATCACCATGACTCTCGGTGGCCTCTGGCACGGTGCGGCCATGCACTATCTGATCTGGGGTCTATACCAGGGCATTTTGCTTGTAGCTCACAAAGAATTCCAAGCCTTTAAAGAAACACAAGCATGGCTCAAAGCAGCCTTTGAATCACAAATTGGCAAAGTTGCATCAATACTATTGACCTTCCATGTAGTTTGCATCGGCTGGGTTTTCTTCAGGGCAGAAACAAATACACTGGCCTTGCAAATGCTTAGCAAGATGCTAACTCTAGCGCCCACAATCGAACAATCAGCCGGCCAGACAAAAGATGTGGCCATGCTACTGCCAACAATCAATTACCCTCTTATTTATCCATCAGTCTTCTTACTACTGCCACTGCTTGCTCTAGCCCACATCGCTATGGGTTACATCAACAAAACCAATTTAATTGAACGCACACCAAAGTTTGCCAAGATCGCCTGGTGCTGTGCCATGATCGTTGTCGTTCTGGTCTTCTCCCCCGATAAATCACCCCGCTTCATATACTTCCAATTTTAACTATGACTGCTGAAGACGACAAACCAAAGCCACTATTGAACAAGCTTCTCAGCAGCTATGTAATCTGCGCTGCCCTACTTTTCGTGGGCCTTGAAGCCGTTGGCAGTGCCCTTAACACATACGCGCCTCAAACTCTGGCCTTGAGCCCATACAAAAGTGCCAACCGCAGCTGGATCTGGTGGAATGTTCGCGACTTTGGCAGGCTGACAGCCGCACCAGATATAGTGCTGCTCGGCTCATCACTAATGATGGCGCCACTACATGGTGGCGATGCCGTTCACCTAAATTCCGCCCAGAATGTACCATTGCATCACAAGAGCCAGCTGCTCGAAGACCTGCTGCAAGAGAAGTTCAGCCGCAATTACCATACTTTTGCCTTCGCTCTTGGCGGCGAGATGGTATCGGATGCCTGGGCCATCAGCGACACCTTACTCAAGGGTGATAGGAAACCCAAAGTCATAATTTATGGCGTGGCACCGCGCGACTTCATGGATTCAGCCCTACCATCGGCGGCCTCGACAGAGGTTTATAAATACATGAGCCGCATCGGCGACCTTTCGGCCGTAGATAAAGATGCCTATAGCTCATTCTGGCAACAAGGCGAAAATGCCCTGAGCAAAATAAGCTTTACCTACAAGCATCGTCCTGATTTTCTCTACATTCAGCACCGCTGGGCTAAAGAGCTTTTCCGCAAACGGCTAGGCTACAAAGAACTTGAATTAGTAAATTCGCCTTACCATGTGCGCAAGCAAGCGTTTTCTGAATTACCAGAAGACAATGGACCGGGCTCACTCTTTGTCGATCCACCAGGCCCAGCGCAAGAACCCTATGAAGCTAATTTAGATGAGTATCGCTTCCGTTATCGCAAAATCAATCTCAAACAATTCAACACCCAGCTTGCTTTTCTAGAGCGTCTTTTAGTGCTCAGTGAAAAAGAAAATATTCGCATTGTCTTAGTCAATATGCCTCTAACTGAAGACAATATGGGCCTGATGCCCCCGGGCTTCTACCAAAATTATCTAGATAAAGTAACGGCCTTAACCACCAGTCACAAGGCGCTATTGCTAAACCTAAACGACCCTAAAATCTTCCCACAAAAATATTTCACCGACTCAGTGCACTTAAATACCAGAGGCGGAGAGCATTTCTTCCAAGTCTTAGCAGATCGGCTCAAGGCAGACCCAGAGACGGCTGCGATTATTGGTCAGGCTGGTGTTGGTAGTAATTCTTCAATAACAATTCAAACAAAGCTCACTCGTTCCGTTCTAGAAGGCTTGCCAAAGAGTGCCACGGTGCAAGACATAGTCAAATTGGCGGGTCCTCATCATAGCGATATCGGCTCAGGCCTTCATATATTGACCTATCCACTGGCCGATGGCAGCTGGGCCATGATCGGCACTCCTGATATGAAAGCCATTATGTACATTCATTTTCAACAGAGCGAACCCAAGAGTGGTTTTGAGAAATAGTGTTGCGGTAGGAATGGCGGTTGCCCGCCACCCCCCGCGCAGATCCCTGCGTGCGGCATTACCGCACAGGGCTCCTACCTTGGGTTCTGACACAAAAGCGCGTTAGTGGATGTGGATGGC
>JBIPOV010000068.1:0-34574 GCA_044378815.1 Obscuribacteraceae bacterium (SeqCode)
GACGGGGTCTTACCTTTGGATTTTTTATTCATGAATCCCTCCTTTTGACATTGTATGTCGTGGAGCGACTCTCGCTAATTACTGTCTGTTAATTGGGGGGAAGGTCAGTGGTCTCATTGCTGTTCCTCCTGGAACCTTGGGACTAGTGGAGACGGCTTTCTGGCCAATTGGTTCCAGCATCTGGCACGTAACGACTAGGCTACTTGGTGTTAAACTGTACCGTCGTTGAAGCTGAAGGAGTGCCATGGACGCTGTCATTCAAACTAAACAGGGGCCTAAGTCTTTACATGTCTGTAAGGATGGGACTATCGAGAATACAGGCTGGGTGGCTATCTATGAAGAGGCCTTTCCGGCCGGTCAGCGCCAGAGTCTAGATGATCTGATGCAGCAGCTGCGTGATGGCACGATGGAGCTGGACGAGACTCGCGATGAACATGACAACATCCTTTGTATGACCATAACTGAAGTGTTTCGTCATCCGCCGGTATTGCCAACCTTCCTTCTTGCCTGCTACACCGCCGTCGTCCCCGATATGCGCGGCCTTGGTATTGGCTCGATTCATCGCACCAGGCTTGATAGTTTGCTTAAAAATGAGTACCCCGATTATGTTGGCATCGTTAGCGAGATTGAATCTACTTATGAGCAAGGTATTTCTGCCGCAGCTATGGATGTGCGAGTCAAGCGCAAGAAGTTCTTTATGAAATTGGGCTTGCAGCCACTGGCCATAGACTATTTCTTCCCCAGTTATGTGGCTGGTGAAGCGCCAATTCCTGGGGAGCTTCTCTGGGTACCTTTTACTAATGAGCCTTTAACTAAGGAGCAGCTTTCAGGTATGGTCACCCGCATTTATACTGAGGGTTATCAATTGCCTAGTGATCATTCTTTGATATCGCAGGTAGTATCTTCAATTAAGTAGGCATCATCTATTAAGTAGTAGCTATTTTGTCTGTTTAGCGTTTCATGATTGGGGGAGTTTTCAATGGCGGAGAAACAGTTCACCAAGGAACAAATCAAGATCATTCTTAAGGAAGCGGAAGCCTCCACTGATATTTATGAGCTCTGCTTGCGCCACGATATAACCGAGACCACCCTTTATGAGTGGTTGGCTGAGAATTCTCCGCCTGAAGTTAATCAGGGCAAGTTTAATCTGCGTCAGTTTATGCAAGAAGTGTTTAACGGCGGCATGACTCGCCGAGAACTGCTTTATGCTGGGGCTGCTGGTGTGTCTGGTTTTGCCGCTGGCAATATTTTTGCCATGGTCGGTAATCTTGGTAATGTCGGAAAACTAAGAATGCCTGATTTACTTAATTCTAAAATTGAGGTAGAAGATGCCTCTCGCTATAAACAATCAACCGAGGAGTTTGGCGACTATCTCTATTTGACACCACAGAAGTTGGGTGGTGGCACCCATGTGGTTGACTTTAAGCAAGGCATAACTCTGGCGTCGATTAGTTACTGGAATTATGGCGATTCTTGTCCGATTTCGCACCATCTTTCAGCTTATCCCTCTAGCAATCCCCGTAAGGGTTTTGAGTTTGTCAATTCCACCCAGGGTGGCAAAAATGTCACCATGTACAGCATTCCTACCGAAATAGAAGAGCGCGGTTTGCTTGATACATGGGGCCAGGGCAATCACATTTATCGAGTTGAGTTTGATGGCACCAAGATGGAGCTTAAAGAGGATATCGCTAAAACCACCGGTATTGGCCTTGGTGTGCATATAACCATTTTCCCTGATGCCAATGGCTTTGCTGCTGCAGATGGGCAGAAAGATGTTTGTGCCTTCTTCGATAGGGTATCTGGTGACAATAAAACCTCTGTACTAAAGGCGTTTCGTGCCGATTGGATCGGCAATGAAAGTGACCGCAATCTCAAAGACAATTGGCGCAAAGGTGGAAAGCTTCGTATTGTCCAATTAAACAAGGCTCCTGAAACTGGCAAGTTCGATTTGCAAGGAACAAAGGGGAACAAATTAGATTGGGAAATGGCTCCCATGGCTGAGAATCTAGTTTCTTCTGATGGCATTCCGGGTGCTGGCAAGAAAAGTTTGACCGGTTTAGATGCTGTGGTTCATCATCCGGGCAATAAGTATTCGGCTCTGATCATTCGCATGCTTTCTTGTGCCGTTATCGTTGATCGGGAGACCTGGGAGCCGGTGGCTTGTTTGCATAATCCCGAAGGTTCGCCTGACAATCTTAAGGTGACCAAACTGCACGAGAACCCCAATACCTGGGAAATAGAGTTTGACGACGTTAAGTGTGTTGGTCATGAAGCTGGCTTCTCACCTGATGGAAAGTTCTTCACTATGATGAATAACATTGAGCAGAATAATATGGCTGTTTATGATACTTCTGACCCCGATCCCCGTAAGTGGAATCGCATTAACTTTGTCAAAGATCCTGAGTGGGTAGGCGATTTCCCTAGCCCTTTCCATCTCTGCTTCTCGATGGATGGCTCTAAAATGTTTGTTTCTGTCATGCATGAGAAACCTGCAAAAAGCGGCTGCTGCGTAGTTGATACTAAAACCTGGAAAATTATCAAGAAGTTCAAGAATATCGGCGTAGATTGCCAGACTATGGCTGTCTCTTATGATGGTAAATACGTCTTCCAGATTTTTAGTGGTTTCCAGCGTCAAGAGAGTGGTGCCTTTGTTTTCACCCAAGATGATTCGTTGCGAGCACTGGGCTTTTTGCCTAATTTTGGCGGACATCATGACTGTGTCATTATTCCAACCAAGAAGGAGCATATGAAGAATAGTCGCTGTACTACTCTTTAGGTTTGGTTGCTAGCTAAAAATGACCAGTGCCAGACGAAACACCAGTGGACTATTTCTAAAGTTAGCCTGTCAAAATATCTTGCGACGGCCTACTCGTACTTTGTTGCTGATTTTGGCTGTGGCGCTAGCTACTGGAGCCGTCTTTGCTGCTGTTATCGTTGGTCGAGGAGTGGAGGCCAGTATGGATCGCAGCTTCGCTCAGATGGGGGCCGATCTAATTGTGGTGCCTGCTGATGCCCTGGTAAATATCACCAGTGCACTGCTTACGGTGCAACCGACTGAATCGACAATTGATGTGGCTTTACTTGATCGCATTGCTCAAATAGACGGTGTTGAAAAAGTTGCGGCTCAGAGCATCTATCGAATACCGATGATGGTTCATATGCCTGAGCATCGCGCTAACTTAGTTGCCTTTGACCCCAAGAGCGATTTTACTGTATTGCCCTGGTTAAAAGAGAAGCTACCTCGCCAGATGCGCCAGGGCGATCTCATATATGGTGCCAGGCTCGGTCAAGGCCAGGCCTTGGGTGAGGAATTAGAACCCTGCGACCAGGCCGCAATGGTATATGGCAAGTTGGGTCGAAGTGGTGTTGGCCCGCTGGATGATTCAATATTTGCTAGCACTGAAACTGCTCAGTATTTGGCTCAGGGCAAAATTAAAGGCTTATCCGCTATTCCTTCTTTCGACCCCAAGCGCTGCTCGGCCATACTTGTGCGTCTCTCTGTTGGCACGACACCCGAGCAGGTCAGGTTTGCCATTTCTCAGCTAAGTGGCGTTAAGGTGATAACCGGCACTACGATTGTCACCTCTACTCGGCAGACAAATTCTGCTCTTTTAGCAGCCATGCTAGTTATGGCATCACTTGTGCTTTTGGGTTCCGCCATTGTGGTTTCTCTTTTGTTTTCAGCAATTATCTCTGAGCGCAAAAGAGAAGTTGGTCTCCTTTCAGCCATAGGCTCTAGGCGCTCAGATATTGTTAGTATGCTGCTCGCTGAATCTTGCTTTACTACTGGCATGGGTGGGCTTTGTGGCATTGCCTTGGGTACTGCCCTTCTGCTTGTTTTTCAAAGATCATTAGTCTATTACCTTGAAACATTGCACATTGAATTTAGCTGGTCTTCGCCTGTCGAAATTTTGACTGTTGCCATTCTCTGTATGCTGCTCACAATAGTTTGTGGACTGCTGGGGGCGATAATCCCGGCATTAAAGGTCACTGCCAGCGAGCCCTATGCTCTGATACAGCTTGAGGGTGGCTGATGCCTCTAACTGTTAGTAATTTGACAAAGAGCTATGGTAGCGCTTCTGCTAAAGCAATTTATGCTGTTAGCGACGTCAGCTTTACTGTGGAAGATGGCAGTTTCTTAGCTATTGTTGGTTGCTCTGGCTCTGGTAAGTCTACCCTGCTCGCTATGATCGGCGGAATTAGTAAGCCTACAAGTGGTCTGGTTAAATTTGCAGAAACAAGTCTTTGGGCGCAGGGAAACAATGCCAGAGCCGATTTTCGCAACTCAACTATTGGTTTTGTCTTTCAGTTTGCCAGTCTGTTGCCCACTCTAAAGGCCATTGATAATGTGGCCTTGCCAGCCATGGTTAGCGGCGCCCTGAGTGAGAAAGCCGCCTATGCCAGAGCCAGAGTGTTGCTTGAGCAAGTGGGATTGGCTGAACGGATTGACTCTTATCCTGGTGAGTTGTCTGGTGGTGAACAAAGGCGTGTAGCCATTGCTAGAGCTTTGATTAATTCGCCGCAAGTACTGCTGGCCGATGAACCAACCGCCGATCTCGATGAAGAAACAGAAGTTGAGATTCTCAAATTGCTGCTGGAGATTCGTCAAGCCCATAAACTAACTATGATATTGGTCACTCATAACCGTGAGATTGCGGCTCTGGCTGACCGCGTCTTAACCATGAAGTCTGGTGTGGCTGAAATCAGCGATGCTATTTTGAAGACCGATAGACCAGAGGCAAAGATTGTCAGCCATGAGCGCGTCGACAGTATCTATGCAATTTCAGCCCAGCAAGTAGCTCGAGAGCAAGTACATCTAGGTGTTGGTTTTGAGCGCTATGTCGGTCGCTTCGTGCTCATACTGCTGCCGCTTCTCTCTCTCATCTATGTGGCCAATCTTGCCGTGGCGAGCTACCAACTGAGTGTAATCAACGCTCAACTGGATAGGAAGCAGGCTCTGGAAGACCTGGCCATGGGAGACTTAAAGGCCGGGGTCAAAGACATTCGTATGACTGACGAAGGCTATGAGCTCGATCTCTTTTTGCGAAATAGCAAAAGCGACAAGCCAATGTTTGTTATGACTCCTGTGGTGCGTGTGTTTGTTCAGCTGGGAAATAGTTGGCAAGAAACTGCTTTAGATTCATCTGACAAGCCAACTGCCGCCGTGGCGCAAATTAGCTCTGAGCGAATCTTTCGTTATCGTCTCAAGCCCAATGTTCCAGGCTACGCTCAACTGATTCCTTATTACATGCATGTGCGCATTACCAATGATTTGTTGGTAAGCCCATCAAGCTTGCCGAAGGATGACTTAATTGAACGAAATGACAGCTACTATGTCTATCTGAAGCCTCACAATATTAGTGATGAAGTGATTGCGAAGAAATTGAAATTCGCCGGTCCTCCTCCTGTCTATATGCCTATGCCACCACACTAGGGCTAGCGCTTAAATTATCCTCTTGCCCGGTAGCTTGCTCCATGACGCGTTCTCCATCGTCGGGGCCATTGGTGCACTGGTGCCGCCAATTTCAATATCGAGGGCCAAACCGCCAGAGTAGAAACTTCGGCGCGGTTGTGAGAAGAGTTCTTCACCGTTGAATGTTTTAAACAAACCGAAATTGGGATCGTTAATGGCTTCTTCTGTCGAAGCCGCACCCGTCGGGTCAACAATTGTGAGATTGGTTCCCAGGCGACCTTTGCCTAAGGCAACTGCCACATGGGGGTCTCCACCGTACTCGCTCAATTCGCACCAGTTTAAAGGATAGCCAGTTAGTGGTTGTCCACAATGTTTGCCACCATTTTCGCGGCTGAGATTTTTGACATCGTTCCTGAAAATAATTATTGGGGCAATTCCTCCTTGCACATTGGTATCGGCAATTGTCGAGTATTGACTTTCAGCAGTTACTCCGATGGGGAATGGGTCTTTACTAATTATTCTTCGTGAAATAGTACCGTCATTGGCAAATTCATAGGCGTATATTTCATTTGGACCTGATTTGAACTCGGCATTGACCATTTCGATAATGGCGTCGATGCGTGGCTTGGTGTGGCCGTTGCGTAGCCAGTAATAAAAGTGTTCGGCGAACTGGTTTGACGTGGTTGGCACAACCGCTGGTGAACTTTGGAGCATGCGTGCTTCGGCGTCTAGCGGATAGTCTCCGCCCACAGCATCATAGGTGGTGACTTTGTTATCTCTGAAAGTTCCGTCTCGCAAAAAATCACTCCAGGAGCGCAGACCAGCTACCGGACCTCCTGTGAATCTAAGTGTCATCGCGCCTTTAGGTCCGCTATCTGGCATGGCAAAAGGTTGGCAGGTGGCGACGCAATAGGCTTTGTTCATTGCCTCATCGTAGAATGGAATCTTTATTTTTCCCAGGCTTTCTAGCTTGAGGACACATTCGAGTCTTACTATTGAGCAAATGTGCTTTTTGTCTGCAGCTCTAAAGGCGCTGCTGCTTACTAGGCTAGATTTTGCTCCGACGCCAGCAAAGCTGAAATTGCGGCGAGCTGCTGGAATATTGACAAATGGTCGGTAGCTACTATTGTTAGCTGTGCTGCTAGATATTTGGGCAAGACTTGCTGGCTGAGGCACTCTTGTGGTGGTGTCGCCTTCGCCCTCAAGCCAGCCGTTGGTAAGTCTGATTGATTCAATTTTTATGTTTTCCGGTAGATTCTTTCGCAAGAAGGTTTCGACGTCTTCGGTCGGTGTAATCGGGTTCGCTTGTATATCAAGCCACTTATCTTTTTTGCTATTGTTGCCAGTGGAATTTTTAAGGCACTCGCTGAAAGTGGCATTGAGCTGTTCGATCGATTGGTCGAGGGCGTCTTTATCTCTATCGACTAGAAAACTCATTTGGGCGTTTTGCAGCTCCTGAGCCACGATTGCGTTTTGCCTTACTGTGCCAACCAGGGTATTGATTCCTGTGACTGGAAGTGGCTCACCGTCTGGCGCACAGGTGCCTTTGCCAATGGGCGGATAGTTACTCAGTGAGACTAGGCCATAGTGCGAATCGTCGATAATTATTTTGGAAAGGTCATTGGCGGCGATTAGCCCGGCGGCCTCGACAACGCTTTGTGCCCGCGATCTGGCCACAATTTGTAGACAGCACTCGCACATGAACATTAGTGTGGGCGCTACGAGAAAGCAAATACAGACAAAGACGATTAAGAGAATATTGCCTTTTTTGTTTCGTTTAGTCATTTCTTTCACCTCATCCAGTAGTGCGGGTGGCCGAATAGTCGGCCACCCTTTATCTATCTACTTGCGCGCTCTGCTTTGGATTGCGTGAATGATCTGCTTCTTTATCTCCTGTAGCTTTTTGCCGTTGTGATTCCAGACGTTTCTGCCACTGCCATGGTGGCCTGAGTTGCCGCTGCAACCAGTGTGTCCGCCGCTACCAGCGCCAGAGCCACCAGAGCCGCTGCTGCCGGAGCCACCAGGGCCACCAGAGCCACCAGAACTACCAGAACTACCAGAACCGCTGCCGCCGGAGCCACCACCGCCGATGCCACCAGCGCCGCCGAAGCCTCCGCTTCCTTGACCAGTTGAGCCACCTGTTCCCTGGGCCGGAGTGGTGCCTGCTGTGCCAGGGCTGCCAGAGGTGCTGGTTGTTGAGCCAGTGGATACGCTGGAACCTCCAGTTGAAGAACCAGTAGATCCAGTTGAAGAACCAGTGGAGCCGGTGGAACCAGTAGATCCAGTTGAAGAACCAGTAGATCCAGTTGAACCAGTAGATCCAGTTGAAGAACCAGTGGATCCCGTAGATCCAGTTGAACCAGTAGATCCAGTTGAAGAACCAGTGGATCCCGTAGATCCAGTTGAACCAGTAGATCCAGTTGAAGAACCAGTGGATCCAGTTGAAGAACCAGTGGATCCAGTAGATCCAGTTGAACCAGTAGATCCAGTTGAAGAACCAGTGGATCCAGTAGATCCAGTTGAACCAGTAGATCCAGTTGAAGAACCAGTGGATCCAGTAGATCCAGTAGATCCAGTTGAACCAGTAGATCCAGTTGAAGAACCAGTGGATCCAGTAGATCCGGTTGAACCAGTAGATCCAGTTGAAGAACCAGTGGAGCCGGTAGATCCAATTGAAGAACCGGTTGAACCAGTAGATCCGGTTGAAGAACCAGTGGAGCCGGTAGATCCAGTTGAAGAACCGGTTGAAGAACCAGTGGAGCCGGTAGATCCAGTTGAAGAACCGGTTGAACCAGTAGATCCGGTTGAAGAACCAGTGGATCCCGTAGATCCAGTAGATCCCGTAGATCCAGTGGAACCAGTAGATCCAGTGGAACCAGTAGATCCAGTGGAACCAGTTGATGAACCAGTGGATCCAGTAGAGCCAGTGGAACCAGTAGATCCAGTGCTGCCACTACCGGTAGAGCCACTACCAGTATTGGCTGGAGGATTCGGTGCTACAGGTGAGCCCATATTTGCCAGGAAGGTTGTCATCTGTGGTGTATCGACACCATTTTGTGGTGCAATCAAGAATATATAGTTGGCAGGATACCAGGCACCAGCTGTCCAATATGTGAATCCACTCCACACATCTTTGTTTGCTTGCATATATTGCATCATTGCGCTCAAGGCGGCTAGAGCGCCAGGAGCTGATGTCACACCCATTTCACCGAGGAAGGCTGTGC
This sequence comes from Obscuribacteraceae bacterium (SeqCode), assembly GCA_044378815.1. Taxonomy (GTDB): domain Bacteria; phylum Cyanobacteriota; class Vampirovibrionia; order Obscuribacterales; family Obscuribacteraceae. The sequence goes on from JBIPOV010000068.1 coordinate 8,638, forward strand.
GGTGGTTGGCACGGCACCAGTTTGTGAATCCACTTAGTGTCGCTACGGCATCGGTGGTGCTCAAGAAGTCTGTGTGTGTACCCGAGCCGTCGTAGTCTAGATACTGGTGTACTTCATAGGCGTAATTGTTTGCGGGGTCCGTAATCTTAACCATCTCAGCAGCATTGAGTTGTACAAATTCTTTGGGGTGATCCCAATATGTTGATGGCACAAGTATGAGGTTTTTGCAGCCTGTGCTTCTGATGCCGTCAATGGCTGCTTGAGCAGATGCTCGCCAAGTGGCCGCTGTCATTGACCCGCCTACTGGCTCATTCATTAAGCCAAAAATTACCCGAGGATAGTTTATATAGTGTGCAGATAGTTTCTTCCAGAAGTCCGCGAACATGCTATTTGGATGCCCACCAGGAACACCGATAGTGACATTGCGATAGGCACCATAATTGTGCGGGTCTAAGATTATCGACATGCCTTTGGCGTTGATGGCCATGACTACTGCATCGAGGCGGGCTAGCTCGGCGGCATCAAGATTGCCATTGGCAGAGGGTTGAACCCTTTCCCATGAGAATGGAACGCGGATGCAAGTCATGCCCTTGGAGGCGTAATAGTTTATTTCACTCTGCGAGGGAAAGACGTAGTTAGTGTTGTAGGTGCCAGGCACCATGAGTGGATTGAATTCTCCTCCTGAGATATTCACACCCATCAGGTTCATGCCTGAATTGTCAGCTTGGGCCGGTGTGCTATTGGGCACCAAGGTAATATAAATAGCTAATACTGATAGGAAAATGGAGCGATAAAGGCGCACGAAAGAGTGGCGTCGCTTTGAGCGACACTGTTGGCTAATCGACATAAATTATTCCTCGCCACTAAAGTTGCATAATTCAGGTCAAGTTTGGCTACATCCAGTGAACCAAAATACCTGTTATGTCTCCATTCGAAGTCTTGGTCGATCTTGACTTGTGGCAAGCTGCTAGTTGAACCGTCGCAAAGATTCACTAAAAACAGAGTCAGGATGGTCTCAAATGGGGTTATACGAATTAGGCCCAAGCGTTACAAGGCGGTAACGGTTTGGGCCAGAAAGATTTCTAAAATGCTTGAATTGGGTGCCAGCGGCACCTTTTGCCCTTTAGTCGAGCTTCTAGCGAAACATGTCGTCAGTTAATGAGTCAAATGGATCGGCTTTGTCGAATCCGTATTTCTTTCTCAGGGCTTTGAAGCGCGGGAATATCTCGTCGCTATCAGTGAGCCAGACATTAGAAAGGGTGCAACGGAAGCGATCGTTTGCCTTAGATTCGCTCTCTACTTTATCTATAAGGTCGCTACCGTGGTTTTTTAGCAAATCTTCTAAGGTTGCTTCGGCTACATAAGCCAGGGCGTCTTTAGAAGGGGCGCTTTTCACTAGTTGCAAGACCATCGTCCAGCCGTCTTGAGGCTCGTCGCTGACAAGTTCCTGAACATACTTGGCTGCCCAAGAATCTTCCTTACTGCCGGTCTCAAAGTTGCGAAAATAGGCTACGGCGACTTCTTTGGGGTCTCTGGTTTTTTGTTCAGTCATGTCTTTAATATCAATGTTGGGGGGGCTCTATGTTTGTACTTTTGGTCAATCGAAGGGTTGAGTATAGCGGAATCTAGTGATTGAGCCGAGGGTGAATAGCTAAGGTCTTTACAATCTTTCGCTATTTTATTTGAGAAAGTTTGTAGATGCAGTACCAGTGGCTATCTTGTCTTCTGTCGTAGCGCCCTTTCCTTGACAGCTCCGGGCCAAACTAGTAAAACCGAGAGCAATTAGAGTGTTTGCTCTTTGCAATGGTGATTTCATGAGTAGTGTGGCTGTGATTAATCAGGCTCCTTGGCGAGATACTGCCAGCGAAAATGTTTTGAGTCATTTGCAACTACCTTCAATACAGGGCATGCCCGACAGTTTGGTGTATGACGTTGCCATTATTGGCGGTGGCATGGCTGGCCTTAGTTCGGCCCAGGCTTTTGCTCAACTAGGTGCTAGTGCTGTGGTTCTGGAAGCACAGCCAGCTCTTGCATTAGGTGCTTCGGGACGGAATGCCGGAATACTTTGCGCCGGCATTAACATGCCCATTACTTATACACCTAAAGGTAGCGGTGCCGCTGAATTGTGGTCGGCCACTCAGAGAAAGCTTTTGGAGGTATTAGAAGAAGCTCGTGAGCAGTCATCTTTCATCGATGTCAAACGAGTTGGAGCAATGTGTTTGGCCACCAGTAAGACAGCTGCTGCCAGGCTTAAGCGCGAGACCAAAGCCCGGCTGGCGGCCGGTATGAGTGCTGAGCTGATTACTGCCGCTCAGGTGTCAAAGCTTTCTGGTGGCTTTATCGATGTGGGCAATGTGCTTTCTGCCATGATGCTACCTGATGAAGGCGCCATTCATCCCTTTACTCTGCTTGCCACCATGGCTAATCGTGCCCGCCGATTGGGCTGTCAAATTTATGGCGATGCTCGAGTAGACTCAGTTGAGCCATCAACACGCGGTTATACAGTCAAAACCAGTAACGGAAAAACTATACAGTGTCGCGCGGTTGTTTCTGCTGTCGGCCCCCTAGAAGCGCCAACTGGTCGCATCTTTGCCCTGGCTTTTAAAGTTGAGATACCTGAGAATTGTCCGGTTTGGTGGGATGCCAACCCTTATATCTACTATGACTATCGACCTGGGAACGGCTGTTTAACCGTTAGTGGTGGCCGCTATGGAACGCCAGGCACCACTGCGCTTGATCAGCAGTATCATTCCAAAATGGCGGCGGCTACCCGCCAGTGGGTGCCCACTCTCTCTGGTTTAGAGCCTGATTACAGCTGGGGGGTAGACCTTCATGTGGCACCAGATTTGCTACCAGAACTTGTTACTGTGGGAGATAACTGGCTTTCCATTCAAGGCTTGGGGGCTCTCGGTGTTCTGCCTGGATTGGTTCTTGGTGAGCGCGCCGCTAAGCAGATAACTACGAGTTTGGCGCTCTGCAAGAAGTAGCTTTGTCTAAGGCTTGTTTGGACTAGCTTCTGCTTCTTTGTGAGGAAATGCTGGGAAGAGTGGCTCTATCTGGGCAATTAGGTGCTCCGCATCAAATTTTGGCATGTAGACATACTTGTCGGCACCTAAAATCTTTCCTGCTAGCGCTGTCGACTTGTTGACAGCTGATGCCTGAGGCGTGGGCTCCATGCAAAGCATTACGAATGCTACGTCTTTGTGCATAGAATCGGGAGCTTTGACACGCTGTAGAAACTCGAACACTGATTCTTCTTCAAGATGTACGGCTGAAATAATCAGGTCGACGTGATCGCGGCTATCGAGAAATGCCATTGCTTGTGCAATAGTCAAGACAGGAACGACTTGATGTCCGGCATCTTTCCAAGCTTCTTTTAGCTTGTAAATGTTGTCTGGATTTTCCAGGGTCAAAATTCTGTATGTATCTTCTTCGTCAAGGTGCACAGAGGGCTGTTCAATTTTTGTCATTGGTTGGTTATCCCAAGTGGCTCCTCGAATTTTGTTAGCTTTTATTCTAGCCGAATGTTGGCCCGGTTTGAAATGTTAAGAGAGTGCACCTTATTGCCAGTGCTAAAGTATTGAGTGCGAGACAATTGCAAGACCAACTAAGAGGCCTGGTTCAATGTACGATGAAAAGACAATTCAGCTCGACCAATTTATGAAAGTGGCTGGCTTGGTGCAATCTGGCGGTCACGCTAAGCAAATTATTCAATCGGGTGCGGTTCTTGTAAATGGTGAAGTCGAGGTTCGCCGCGGACGCAAGCTTCAGGCCGACGACGTCGTTGTCTTCGAAGGGCAGTCTTATGTTGTGCCAGAGATTGAGGATTGAGACAGTACTTATCGTTCAAAATTATAGGAGCATCTGGCGAGCTGCCAACATAGTGCCACCATCATTGAAGCAGCATAAGCTTGCAAACGATCGCGCATTTGCTTCATTTGTTTAGGACAGTTGTCTGTTACCAGTGTGCCGTCGTCTTTGCGGTAGAAGTAGGTGCAGACTCGCTCTCCTGCTGCCTTCTTGTCGAGTAGAACTACGACTTCTTCGTCGCTTAAGCTACTTAAGTTTTGTACGTTCAGTTTGCAGTCGCCGCTGAAACGAACGCTTATATTGCTTTGATCCGCTTGCATGTCGTCCCATTTGACGCTACACGGAGAGGATATAAAATAGCTTTGAATTTGATTCTTGATCGCGCGTCTGCGCTTGAAAGACATGACGGGAAAAGAAAGCATAGAGGCTCACCTCTGGTGGCAAAAGAAGAAAACAGTGTGGACCAACTTTAGGCGGCGTTAATCTGCCGGTAAAGTGGAGAATCCACACTGAAGTCGCTTTTTTCTAAGCCCGGGCTCTATTCGCCGGCGTTGAAGCTATTAACATTTGCCTTGATTTTGTCTTTGAACTCAGTTGGTGTGTCAACGGGGCAAATCATTTTGACGTACATGTGAGTCTTCTGCTCTTTTGAGTACGGTGCCAATAATAAAGTGGTGCGGAAACCTTGGAAAGCTTCAGATGGTATTTTGTCTTTGTCGTAACCGTTGTACTCTCCTGGCCGCAGTTCTACATCGCCTAGAATGCCTCCTATCTCTGGAGCTAACTCAAGTTTTCTTGTGTAGTATTCATACTCTTTGCGAGTTTTGCGCTCGAAGTGCAGAGAGTTGCCTTTTAGGGTAACTATGGCTTGCGGATAGTATTGTTTGACAATCGCTATAATGTTCTTGTAAATCACATCTGGTGCCTGCTTTTTCAGCACGATGGTCGGAGGTAAGATGCGTTTATCGGGGTCGACAGCTAGGGGGGGCTCGTTGGCATTGAACGACCTGACTATATATTTGAATCTGTCTTTGAAGTCGGTTAGAACATCTGGTGGATAGATCAATTTAGCTAATAAATGGGAGTTTCTTTGTCTCGAGAACTCAGCCATCAGCAAAGTTGATTGGGTGCCGTCAACCACGTCTGATGGTAGCAATTGTTTATCAGCACCTTCATAAGCCCCGGGTTCGAGTGAAACATCACCGATAATGCCACCGGGTCGTGGAGCCAGTGCTATTGTCTTGACGTGCGCACTGAGCTCTTGAGCTACTCTGAACTCGAAGTGCAATTTTCGGTTGGCATAGGTCATCTTGCCGTTAGGGTAGTACTCTTTCACTAGATTCTGTAGGTCTTGGAAAATCGTATCGACATCCACCGCCTGGGGAGCGGAAGATGGCGTAGCAGCTATTTGAATCGGCTCGGAAGTCCGTGCAGCTGTCTGTGAGGCCAAAGACAATGTCAAGACAGTAAGGCATGAAAGAGCTATTGCGGAGCGGTTAAACCGGGTGCGGATGAACGACGGCAAGATTCTACCTCTTTGGACTGTACTACTAGAAATTCTGTATTTCTACAGACAAGTTACCCGAGATTATACCTGCTACCTTGCCAGGCAGATTAAATCTGCTGATTCGCTTTGTCTATGCTCCTGATTGCGGCACAGAATTTGGCAATTTCCTCTTCAGTGTTGTAATAGTGCACCGAAGCTCTGACAAGGTCGGCTAAACCTCGATTTTCCATGTCAATTCTTGTACCGCTCAGGGTTGACGCCGCTACGTTTATAGCTTTGCTAGCAAGGTATGCCTTCACCTCTATGGCGCTGTGGCCCGCTACTGTGAAAGTGACGATGCCGCATTTGTTTTCGCCCAAGTCTTGCACTGTTACAGAGGGGAGATCTGCCAGAGCTATTCTTAGCTGCTTGGCCAGGGTACTCACCTGGTGCTCGATATTGCTCAAGCCTAAGTTGAGAGCGTAATCAACTGCTTGACCCAGACCGAGCTTTGCTGCCACGTTGCATTCCCAATTTTCAAAACGGCGAGCATCTGGGCGCATCTCGTATTGGTTTCGGCTACTCCATTCTGCGGCGTGAAGGTCTAGAAACGGCGGTTCTAGCTTCTCTAAGATGCTCTTGCGAACGTAGAGGAAGCCTGTTCCTCTCGGACCCCGCAAGTATTTGCGACCGGTGGCTGAGAGAAGATCGCAGCCGATTTCTTCAACATCAATAGCTAGCTGACCGACCGATTGGCAAGCGTCAAGCAGGTAGGCAATTTTGTGCTCTTTCGCCAGTTTGCCCACCGCAGCTGCTGGATTAATCAAGCCGCCGTTGGTTGGCACGTGGGTGATAGCTATCAGTTTGACTTTGTCGTCAATTTTTTCTTTCAGCCTTGTTAAGTCAATTTGGCCGTACTGGTCATTTTCAACTATGTCGATTTCGACTCCGCGAAGTTTTGCCATTTGCAAGAAAGCAATGTAATTGCTGGCATATTCGTTGCAGGCTGTGAGTATGCGATCGCCCGCCTTAAGCGGCAGAGAATAGAAGGCCATATCCCAGGCTCTAGTGGCGTTTTCTACTACGGCGATTTCGTCTGGTTGGCAATTGATGAGCTGGGCAATGGAGCGGTAAACATTCTCTAGTCGCGCCGCCGCTTGATTTGCGGCCTCGTAGCCGCCAATTTTTGCTTCTAGCTGTAAGTGGGTAATTACCGTGGCCAGAACTGATTCTGGCATCAGGGCTGCACCGGCGTTATTGAAATGCAGTCGTTCTTTTACTGCAGGGGTATCACGGCGGGCTTGTTCAACGTCTATTCTGCCTATCATGAGACAAGTTTAGCGCCCTGAGAGGCTATGCGAGATTATCTTGTTCTTTTTTTTCGAGCAGGGAGCTAGTGGCGAGAGTTTTTCTCGGGGGTGAAAGTGGCATATAATCGCTGTCATGAGTACATTAAATCGAGCCAGAGTGAGCCAAGCAGATCGCCAGATGACTTCTGTCTATCATGGTGGGGCACTTAGGCGCTGTTTTTTTCTGCGCTTGGGCTATTCCCTGCTGGCAATTGCTCTGGCTTCTTCGCTTAGTGCATGTGGCAACTTTCGCCGCCCTAAGGTTGACGAAGACGTACGAAAAGTGCGAGCAGCTAAACAAGTTATATTGGAAGACAAAGTACAAGAGTTTGGTAACAAGGCTCATAAATTCAAAATTCTGCCTCCAAAAGCTTTTCTCTATTCTGAAATAGAGATACCCCGCGGCCAGGTGTTTTCATTCTCGACTCCGATTCGCAAAGACGGTCGAGCTGGGGTTTTTAGTGTTAGCTGCGTGGCTAACCAACCAGGAAATGAGCATATGGCTCCAGGCGATGTGGTGGGCTCAGTGCTGGCACCACTGGCTCAGGGATGTACTGATTTTCACGCTGGCAAACGTGAATCTTTCGACGCGAAAGGACGCACCTTTGAAGGGGTTCAATTTAGCGGTTCCTATGGTGGTTATTATCCAATTGTTGGCAATGTTTATGTCACCCCCGTGGAGGGTGGCTTCTACATTGTTCAGTGGTTGGATGGAGAAGTGTATTTCCATCTAACAAAAGATGTGATGCGAAACTCGTTTAAGTCTCTGGAAATTGAGTTTTAGTTTTGGCCACACTTTGTGTTCTAAATGAGTTAGGCTGAGTAGTGGCGAGGAGTGAATTGAACTATGCTGATGGCTGACACTCTGGCAATTTTTTTGGTTGTTCTGGGCTTCCTTTTGGCTTTGCCTGGCTTGTGGTTGTTGTGCGCAGGGCTCTGGCCTAATGCTGTGGCAAGAACTACAGCTGATTGCCGGGCGGGTTTACTCTTCCCCTTTTTAGTTGGTATACCGATTTCAGTGCTGGCATTTTTCGCCACAGCGTTTACCAGTAATGGTTTGGGGCAGGCTGGCGGTTTTGTCTCGATTGCCATAGTGTGTCTCTATGTTCTATTTGCCAGTGTTGGTATCGCTGGATTAACGACCTCAATCGGCAGTCGTTTGCCTTCTCCCGCTGATATAGAACGACCTTGGCAGGCAACAATCAGAGGCAGCATAGTTTTAGAGCTAGCGTTTCTCTTGCCGCTTCTGGGTTGGTTTATGCTTCTGCCGGCGGCTCTGATTATAGGCTCTGGTGCTGCTCTGCGGTCAATTATCAAAGGCATGCGCAGGCCGAAGGCCGCACCCATCGAGGCCGTTTTGGAGGCCAATCGAGATATGAGCAAGGAGACCAGGGAAAGTTTAGGTAGCAACCCCGGGGTCGCCTGATGACCGTTTCTCGGCGCGAGCTTCTTAAGATTGCAGCGCTGGCGGCAGCTTCGGCCGGCACACTGCCATTGAGTGGTTGCGAGAGCATTACCAGTAGTGCCGGTAAGTGGCTTGGTGAGGGTATTCCGGCGAAGGTTGGTGTGGCCAGCGGTGCTGCTGTAGATCCTGATTTCCACTTCTTGTCTCGGGCGACCTATGGCCTCTGGCCTGGTGATCTAGATTATTTAAAGAAACTAGGTCGAGAAAAGTGGCTCAATGAGCAGTTGAATTACCGCCAAATCGATGATCGAGCCTGTGATTTGAGAGCACAGCGCTTTGAGACTCTGTGGCTTGATCCAGGCACCTGCTTCGAGTACAAAAAACCGGTTTTGCGTGACGAACTCGTGCGTCACATGCTGCTCAGGGCTGTCTATAGCAAGCGCCAGCTGTATGAAGTGATGGTTGGTTTTTGGAGCGATCATCTCAATATCGATGTGGGTAAAGGCGATGCAATATACGCAAAAGCCACTGATGATCGCACTGTTATTCGGGCTCATGCCTTTGGGCGCTTTCAAGATCTAATTGCTGCCTCTGCCAAATCCGCGGCCATGCTTATTTATCTTGACGGCAAGGAGAATTGCAGCGCTGCCCACCCGACGGCCAATAATATTCCTAACGAAAACTATGCTCGGGAGCTGCTTGAGCTGCATACCATGGGAGTAGACGGTGGTTATACCCAGCGTGATGTCTATGAAGTGGCTCGCTGTCTTACTGGCTGGCGCATCCATACACCCTGGCAGCGGGGCAAGGTTTATTTTGAGCCAAGCGAGCATGATGATGGCGCCAAGCTTGTACTGGGAAAAACCATTGCCGCTGGGGGTGGGGAGCACGATCTTGATGCTGTGCTAAATATTGTCTGTAAGCATAAATCTACCGCTCGACATATTGCTACTAAGTTGCTGCAACACTTTGTTAGTGAGGAGCCCCCAGCGGCAATGGTTGATAAGGTTGCTAATGTGTTCAAGAAGAGCGACGGTGATGTTCCCTCGCTGCTTCGAGCCATATTTACTGATGAGCAATTTGATCAATTTGCTACGGCGAAAATCAAAAGACCATTTCACTTTATTGCTAGCTCGTTGCGTTCACTTGCTGCTGATACCTACGCCCACTCTTCTTTGACTGAATATTTGAACCGTATGGGTCATGCGCCATTTCAATATCCTACCCCTGATGGCTACCCAGATCAGTCGTCTTATTGGTTGTCTACTTTACTTTGGCGCTGGAATTTCGCTCTCAGTGTGTGCAGTAACAAAGTACCGGAGGTGACTGTACAGCTAGCTGAGTTAGCCACTGCCGTTGGTGCTCTTGAGCAAGATGGCAGCAGTGATAAATCGGAGAAATCAGAAAAGTCTGAAAAAAATGAAAAAGTTCAACGAACCGGTGCGGTTAGCAGTCCGCAGTTAGACCGTATGTTTTCTCATTTTGTCGGTCGCCTGCCGACAAAATTGGAGCGTAAAACTTTCTTTGAATATCTGGCTCAATCAAAGAAAGATGTTCGCCCTGAGCTAGTTGGTTTGATCCTCTCTTCTCCTGCATTTCAGAGGTGTTGATGGCCTCTCCTCAAGACTATTCAAGAAGAGCATTCTTACGCAAACTGGCCTTTGCTGATGAAGCGCACTTAGGCACAGTTAATAAGTCATTGGTTTGTATTTTCTTGCGTGGTGGCGCTGATACTCTCAATATGCTGGTGCCCTATGCCAATGACGACTATTATAAATTGCGGCCCAATATTGCTATCAAGAGCCCCTCTCGGCGCGGTTCTACTGCCGCTCTTAAGCTTGATGATCTCTACGGCTTCCATCCTAAGATGGCAGCGCTCTTGCCGATCTATCGAGAGGGACGCTTGGGCATGGTGCAAGCTGTCGGTACAGATAATTTTAGTGGTTCCCATTTTGAGGCTCAAGATCAAGTGGAGCATGGGGAATCGTGTGGGTATAGTCTCGGTGGTGGTTGGCTTGGTCGGCACTTAGCTAGCCGTACTATCGGACAGCAGACGCCACTTTCTGCGGTGGCAATTGGCACTGCTTTGCCTGAGTCACTGCGTGGTGCCCCTTCTGCTAGCGTGCTCAATTCTATTGAAGAAATAAAGTTGCAAACTCCGGCTGGTCAGTCGCAAGCTATTGCCAGGGCGCTGGCCCAACTCTACGATACCGAAGTGGCTCTCTTGGCTGAGCCTAGCAAGATCACTCTAGACTTACTTGGTCGTGTCGAGAAGCTTCAGGGGAGGGCTTACCATCCCGCCAATGGCGCAGTCTATCCTGATAATACTTTTGGCAAAGGCTTAAAGGAAATTGCCAGGCTGCTAAAAGGCGGAGTCGGTTTAGAGGTGGCCGCCCTTGATTTGAATGGCTGGGATACTCATTTCTTCCAGGGAGCGGAAGAGGGATTGCAGGCTGATAGTATTGAGCAGTTAGCAAACGGTTTGGCGGCCTTTGATAGAGATTTAGGCTCTGCTAGAGGGGCTGTAACTACCCTGGTAATTACCGAGTTTGGTCGGCGCAGCTATGAGAACAGTTCAATGGGCACCGATCATGGGCGTGGATTTACAGTCTTTGCCATCGGCGATCGCATTGCCGGTGGTCAGGTGCATGGCTCTCTGCCCCATCTAAGTCGTGGACAGCAAATGGATTTACTTGGCCCGTCAGGCCTGGCTGTGCAGTTCGACTATCGCTCGGCTCTCTCTGAAATTCTGGTGCGAGCGCTCGATAATCGCCGTATTGAAAATGTTTTTCCTGGCTTCAAAGGTCAAGAGATTGGATTGGTGAAACGGGCAATAGTTTAGTGCTCTTGTCTAGAAATGAACAAGTCTGTATACATCCCTTTACAGGTCGGGACGACCTTGATAGTTAGCAGCCTTGTTTATTCCCCCGTTCATTCGCCCGTTTATTCCCCCGTTCATTCGCCCGTTTATTCCCCCGTTCATTTGCCCATTTATTCCCCCGTTCATTAATCGGCTATTTATTTAGCCTCTTATTTGTTTGGCCATCTCCGGCGATAGAGACGCCTTTTGTCTCGCGCCTACTTTGAGGCACGTTTACCATGGTTGAGAATCTTGATAAAGCAACTAAGCCAGCCGTTGTTGATAAGACTTTGAATTTTTCGCCCGAGGCCAATGGCAATTTAGCTGGCGCTGCTCTTTCTAAGGAAGCCACGGACGCTTTGAAGCGCCTTGATGCTGAGATAAAGGACCATAAGAAGCAGGAGAAGGAGCAATCATATTTAAGCTTTGCCTTCGATTTTTTGTATACCAAAGATGAGAAGTCGCTGAAAGCGCTCGAAGCTATGAAGGTTAAAGCTGAGGAGGCCCTTAAGAAAGGGGATGTTGCTGCCGTCGAAGGTATGACCAAAAATGTAAACAAGCAAATCGATGAAGATCAAAGAGCTCGTGGCTGGCAGAAAGATATCAATTTTTATGGTTCTACCGGAGTAAAGGTCGGTGCCGTGATGTTTGGCGGTCCGATTGGATGGGCTGCAACCGGTGCATTGTATATGGCTGATGAGGCGCGACCTGCTGACTCTGCTAAAGAGCAAGTAATAGATGCTGGTCTGGGTTTGGCCAAGGGTCTTGCCTTTAAAGGTCTTGTGGGCGGCGTGGTCGGTAGTAATCTCAACCTCGGTCTTAAGGGCGCTGCTATGTCACTGGGCGGCCGCAGTATTGAGACTCTGGGAACTTCTAGAAATTACTATGATGAGGCCGGAAACTTTTCGCCTGTGGCTGGCCTCAGCCGCGCTGCCGAACAAACTTTTACTCCTACTAACCTAGCAATGGATGCCGCTGCCATGGGCCTCGGCTATGGTATCGGGCGAGGCGTTTCTAAGGCTTTTGGGCCCGTTCTAGAACGCAGTGCTTTTTGGACTCGCATTGCCTCTAGTGGTATATATGGTGCATCTTCTGGTGCAATAACTGAAGTCAGTATGGCTCGTGCTGCTGGTGAAGCCGTTTCACTTCGCCGTGTTGGTACTAGAGCTGCAGCCAGTGGCCTGCTTTTCTCTCTGGCTTCTGTTCCTGGCGCCTTGCAAGCTGATATTACTGACTATCGTGAGTATCGCAAATTGGGTACTGTTAGCGCTGAAAAGCTCAATCAGCCGATTGAGTGGAAGACCGGTAATGGCGATTCCATGCGGGGTGAAGCTGGAGATTGGATGGTCTCAGACGGCAGCGGCAGCAAATGGACAGTTAAGCCTGATATCTTTGCCCAGACCTACGGAGAGGTACCGGGAAGTGCTGGACAGTATCAGAAAACTGCTTTAGGTGTGGCCCGTCGTTTAACCTTCCCGACTACTATTGAAACTCTTGAGGGTAAGGGTAGTGGCAAGGCCGGAGACTATATGATGCGCGGGCCAGCTGGTGAATCTTATATTGTCAGCAAGGGCAAGTTTGAGTCAATTTATGTACCCAAGTGAGAGGAAGTACCCGCTTGAAACGAAATACCCAGTTTAAGCGAAGTAGCCAGATGAAACGAAGTATCTAATAAAATCGAGAATTGAGAGTTTCGGTGAATGGTGCTATGCCGGGTTCTAAGCGAAAGGGCGCTGGTATGATAACCTGAGCTAATGAAAAGGATTGACCTCCAAGGAAGAACTCGATTTTGTGCAATTGTCGCTGCGGCGGCAGTTTTGGCGCCTTTTGCTGTTTCAGTGGTTGCTGGCCTGCCGGCTGTCGCCCTGCCTGGGGCTGGGGCCTTGTCATTCAAGCATAGAGAGTCGATTCAGGCATCTGGGCCCTTTAGTGCTCCAGCTCGCTCCGGTCTCGGTCCTAAAACTATTTCTGGTGCCCAGGTGCAGACCCTTCTGAGTTCGCTTCTTTTTCTCAATTTGACCACCGTTAAGCCCGCGATTGTTTCTAGGGAAGATATCGCCCTCACCGATGCCATCGGCCGCAAGGTCAAGGCTGGAGAAAAGCCTGAGATTGCCGATTTACTTGCACTCTATAATCTTCGCATGAAAGAAAAACACTATCTTGCGGCACTCAGTTGTGTTTCTTTTCTTTCCTTTCTTCATTCCTCTAGCGCTAATGCCAAGTCTCCTTCAGTTATTAGCGACTCAGATTTGCTGAAAACTAAACTCTTGGCTGGTCGAGAGCTATTAGAGCGAGCCGAAGATGAAGCAAAGAGTTTTGAAGCTAATTCGCTGCTTCATTTGAAATTGGCTAAGACTTTGTTGCAATCATCTGGCGATAAGAAACTGATTGAACGTGTCGATAATGATATTCAGAAGCTTGAGAAATCTGGCCTAAAACCCCACGGTTATGCTGGCTTTCTTATGCTTGGTAATGTTGTTAATGGTGTGATTCAATATAGCCCTGCTTCTTTGTGCAAAACAATAAGGGTTGGCGACTGCATAGTGTCGGTGGATGGAGTTTCGACTGCTGGTCTTAGTTCGCAGCGCGTGCGACGATTGCTTGATGGTGTGGAAGCTAATGTTGCGAAGTTGAAAGTAGAGCGCGGTAAACATCATTTTGCCACCAGTTTTAAGCGCGGCGAGCCTCTTCCGCCTGATGTTCCCGATGGCTTGACGGCGCAACAATATTTGCAGCTCGCTAGTCAGCTGCGCGAGGTCTGTCGCTTTGAAGATGGTCGATTGGCTCTGGTTAAAGCTCAAAAGGCCGATGCTAATGGCCCCACCGCTGACCGTGCGGCTAAGATGCTTTTAGCCCGCTTCCCTAAGGTCGAACCAAGTAAGCAAGCCGTAACGCTCTATTCATCTGCTTATTGGCTGCACCAAGATAAAAGTGATGCTGCTGAAAAAGTATTACAACGTTGCATTGCTTCTTGGCCTGAGTTTGAGCTGCCTTACCGTCAACTTGCTTCTGTGTATAGAAGTTCGGGGCGATTGGCCGAAGCTAAAGCTACACTAGAGCAATTGCTGAAAATCAACCCGAATTATGCTCGCGGCTGGTGTGATTTATCGCAGATAAAGTCTGATCTGAAAGATTTTGATGGCGCTAAGATTGATGCTAAGCACGCAGTAGAACTCGACCCCGATGATGCTGTTGTGAATTCTTGGCTGGCTGAGCTGAGCAAGAAAGATTCAAAAGCGAAGTAAGCGGTCTTTTTTAAATTTTTTGTTTTTTCGTTTTAATTCAATTGGCGACTTTAGTCTATTTGGCGATATCGAACATTACCACCAGTGATGGTATCGCTTGAATGAGAAAACCAGTCATGAATAAGATTGCTCCGGCAAAACCAAATGAGCGATCTGGTAGATTGTCTGCGTACCATTCAATCATTGGCGACAGTGTGGTGACAACTAAGACGGTGCCGGCAAATGTAAGGCCTAGCTTGATGCCAAAGTGAGCAACTTTCAGGCTGTCACCACCGAAGCTGGCGCCCACTAAGGCTGTTGCTGCTGCCAAGCCGCCAAGCACCAGTGCAATTATCAGTTGGGATTTCTTGAGATGAGGCTTCTTGTCGCTCTGATAAAACTCCGCCGGTGTGATTTTAAATTTCGGCAGTATCACTGACACTAGTAGAGACAATGGCCCCAAAATTAGAGCCAGCGATTTGTAGTCGACCACCCAGAGCGCCAGTGTCAGAGCAAGTGCTCGAAGGGCACCAATGCCGAGCAAGAACCAAAATGTATCAGTCTTGCCTTTGCCGATGCGATCGATGTGCAAGCCGAAAGCTGCTCCTAGCCCGATGCCTGCTATCAAGGCAAATTTTGGACCGAGGGGGAAAATGAAACCGGCAATCATCAAGAGGCTATAATTGACGAGGCCTGTGATTGTACTAAGCGGACCTTTCTCGCCACCGAATAGGTCATAGGCTAAGTAGAGGCCACCGACAAGGTCGCAGGCCATTCCAAGAAGTGTCAGTTCAGCGGAAAAATGTGGTTCCATAATGTTCTGCCAAGCTTAGGCAATTAACATACCATTGATGGGGGAGATAGTGAAAGGGCCGAATATTTTAGAGCGCGTAGCCGAAACCTATGCCTCTTTTCACTCTTACAGTGATACTGGTACTGTCGATTCAGTAGATTCGCCCGGGGTGCCCATAGAATTTCAAACCGATTTCAAAAGACCGCTGTATTTTCGCTTTAATTGGCTTTCCTGGCACCCTAAATTCGGCAAGACTAGGCCAGCGAAAGAAACCACAATCTGGTCTGACGGTAAACAATTTATCACTAGTTTTCATGGAGAATTTGAAGCGGCAGAACGGTTCTCACTATTGGTCGCTGGAGCGACCGGAATTTCTAAAGGTGCTGTGCACATCATCTTGAATGTTCTCAGCCCAGAATCACTGGGTCTATACAGCCCATGGCATGAGATGAGCGATGTCGTGCGTCTTGATGACCAGACATTAGATTTTCCGGAACAGAGTGGTAGTGTGAGAGATTGCTATCACATTCGCGGCACTAGTCGGGCTGTTGATGATACCGATGTTTGGGTGGAAAAAGACACTTTTATAGTGCGGCGTGTAAAGGAGACGAGTGTAATTACTGAGCAGCAGTGCGAAGAGATGCGAGCCTTTGCCCAACGCCAAGATCAAGTTGAGATGATGGTCCGTGCCCTTAAGAAAGAAGGGATTGCCGAGGAAGTAATCGCTGAAACGATTGCTGGTTTGGCAACTGTATTTAAGCCGAGAACTCACTTTACTGAGTACAACTACAAGTCAGTTCGGGTTAATCAAGCACTTGAAGACATTGTCTTCACTCCATCTAGCTAGGAAGCTCGCAGCTTTTGATTAGCTGTGAATTTGCTTGGAACTTACTTATTAGCCAGGCTAATCAGTAAGTTCTTGACGTTTTGGTCTTGCACCGCATTAATAAGTGCCTCGAAGTTTTTCTCGGTGACAAAGTTGTATTTGACCTTGAGGCCGCTCATGTCACCATTGCCATTGTTGTCGTTTTTGAAGGTGGCTTGGATAGCACGTGTTAGTGCTCTGACCTCTGCAACTGAGTGTCGTTTGCCGTCTGTGGCAAGAATGCGTTCTGCTGATTGCCATGGCCCTTCTCCTCTGCGCACAGTGGCAAGCTGTATCAGGTTGTCGCTAGGCTTAAGAGCAACTGCCTCTGGCTTAGTTTCTTTTTCTACTGGTTCTGGTTTAGGAAGTACTTCGGCCGCTACTTCAGGCACTGCGGTGCGAGCCACTACTGGCGGTACTAATGGAGTCACTGCTGCGTCTTTGGGGGTTCGCGCCACTACCGCTCTTTCTGCTGCAATTCGCTCTGTGGCAGCTCGTTCAGTGGCGACTCGTTCTGGGGCAGCTCGTTCTGCAGCGGCTCGTTCTGTAGCGGCTCGTTCAGTAGCAGCTCGCTCAGTGGCAGCTCGTTCTGCGGCAGCTCGCTCAGTGGCAGCTCGTTCTGTGGCGGCTCGTTCTGCAGCAGATCTTTCTGCCAGCGCTCTTGCCGTCGCTTGATCGCTTAGTGTCTCGGCTGCCACTTTGCTTTCCACGGCTGGCGCAACAACCGCTGCTGCAGCTGGTTCGATCGTCTCAGCCACTACTTTCTGCTCGGCTACGGCTGGTACTACCGGCTTAATTGCTCCTTCGGCAGTTTCGATGGTTTTGGGATTAATTTGAGCGACTTCCTGCGCTAAGCGCGAATCAGCTGCACTGACCGGGGCAACTTCGATGGTCTCTTTTACTGCGGCTGTTTCAAGTTGCGGAACTAGTTTTGGCGCAGCCGCTGGTGCAACTTCTGGTACAGCTTTTACTGCTACTTCTGGTACGGCAATTTGTTCCACCTGTGGTGCTGCCGCTTGTTCTACTGCTTGGTGCTCTGCCGCTTGCCGCTCTACTGTTTGGCGTTCTACTGCTTGCCGCTCCAATGCTTGTCTCTCTAAAGTCTGGCGCTCAATATTGCTGACTGCAAGGCGCTGTGGTAGGTTTTGCTCAGCTGTTTCTCTAGCGATGGTAGATGCCGCTATTTCTGCATCTTTTGCTGCTATCCCAACTTTAGCGCCCAGGCCGATTGGGGCAATCAAAGCTCCTTGCACGGCTCCTATGAGGCCCTGCCTTGTTAGATTCTCGGCGCTATAGTCGAAAGTGCCATTTTCCATGGCGGCAATCATGGTTGGTCGCGCGATGGCACCGGCAGTGGCACCTGCTACTACAAGTTTGGTAGCTAAAGTGGCACCTTCTCTAGTGGCTAGTGCTGCCATGGAAATACCACCGGTGGGCCCAGCGAGTGCGATAGCGGCGGCTATGGAAGCGGTTGTAAGAGTAACATCGGCAACAAAGTGTGCATATTTTTCATTTGAGTCTAGATTGTTCTGGTAGGTTTTGCTGTAGTACTCAGCCAGGGCTTCTTGTACTGCCGGTGGTAGCTTCTCCATATTGGCATTGAATTGCTTCAGCACCCCTTCATTGACTTGAAGCATTCTCTCTTGGCCAAGGCTTGTGCCATCACCAACTGAAAGTGGAGCAAATTTATTCATTCTGTCGAAGAATGATTGCATACCATCGGTGTTGCTTGCTGTTAAGTAGCGCGAGTATTGCTCTGAATGTGCTGCATCGACTTTGCCTAAGAAGTCATTGTCGAGGGTGCCACCATAGCGCTTTTGATACTCTGACTTTAGTTCTTGTTTTTGTGGTGTTGTTAGAGTGGCTAATTGACTTTGGAAGTCTTGGAACTTTTTGTCGTCACCGAGCACGAAGGAACGCAGTTGATCTACCAGTTGAGGTTGACCATTTTGAGCAATTGTATTGCGCAGCACTTGCTGCTTCTCTGGGCTTAAACCTTCTCGTTTTGAGATGCTTGAGAACAAATCTTGGTCGAGGTCACCGCCATATTTTCGGCTGTAGTCGGCTTTCAGTTGGGTTTGTTGCTCAGGGCTCAGCTTCGCTAGGTCGGCTTGGAAATCTTTGAGGGAGCCGCCGTCAAGCACAAGTGAACGCAAGTTGTCGGAAAGATCGGCTTTGCCGTTTTGGGCGATAACATTGTCGAGAATTTTCTGCGCTGGAAGCGGAAGTGATTCGCGAATGCGGTTACGGTCGGCTTCTGGCAGTTTTGCTAAATCTGGATATCGGCCCACTAGCCAATCGCCTGCTAGCCCGCCTGACAAAGCTACTTTAGTGCCAATATACGATTGACCCTTGCCATCAGTCAGTAAGTAGGCGAAATTACCGGGAGTACCGAGAGCTGCAGAGAAGGTTTTGTAGAGCAAATCATCTTCTCTACTTACTGCGCCTTGCTTCTCACCTCTTTGCACTGCCAGCACGTTTTGCATCCGCGCTAGTAAAGCTGGATCTTTCATTAGCTCTTCAACTTTACCAATAGTGGCAAGTTGTGCTTTATTGGCAGCGCTTGAGTCTAACGATGTATCGCTGTCGATTTTCTCTGCGCGGGCCTTGAGGAATTGGTCAACTTCTCCCAGTACTGGCGGCTTGCCTGTTTGCGCCGTCTGTTCTAAGAGGCGGCTGGCGAGAAGTTGGGCAGGAATATTGCCAGTAGATCTGTCGGTCAGATACTTGCTAGCGAATGAATCAACTGAGGCTTTGAAAGCCGGGTCATTTTGATAGCGGCTTGCATCTGCCGCAGTCATTCTTTCGATGTGGCCGACTGCCTCGCTAGTTTTGGTAACAGCAGAAGCGGTGAAGTTTTGCATGTACTGTTCAAGGGGCCGTTCCACTGCTTGTGATTGCTCGAAAGTAGCTGGTTGACCTGGCTTTTGTCCTGGTGGATTGAGCTTCGCCTCTATTAATGCCAGTACCTGTTTCTGTTCATCGGCTGTGGCATAAGACTTTAGAGATTCGGCTAAGTTAGCTTTGTAAGTTGGATTCTTTAGTAGATTCCATTCGGCTGCTGTCATGTTTTCTACACGATTCATCAGATCGTTGGTGGTATGACCGCCGCCAAAGCCCAGGGTGCTTTCTTTATGCAATTCGGCCAGGCCCGAAATTAGAGTCTTGCCGCCATGCAGAAGCTGATCTCGTAGTACTTCTCGGCGTGTGCCAGATGCCGAACTTTGAATATTTTTTTCGATAAACTCATAGAAGCGCTTTGCCTCTTGTTCTTGAATTGTCTTTGGCTCGGCACCCGACTTTACTATGTCTCTTCCGCTGGCATAATCGCGGCGCTCTTTACCAGTAGCATTGGAGAAAACAAGATCGCTATTGGCTGCGTTTTGGAAGTAAGGCAAGATCGCTGATGTATCAGCTTTAAGTATGGTGCCCAGTGAGATACGCCCTTCCCGCAGGTAGTCTTCTGCTATTGGGTTAGGCACTGTGCCTCGACCCCGTGAAGTGGTGCCAAATGATTTTCTCATATTCGCTACAAATTCAGGATCGCTGTTGAGCGCAGCTCGTGCTTGAACATTGGCTGGCAAGTCGCCACCAATTACACCAGCGAACATTTGTAAGTCGCGTGATTGCACGGCTTTTTTGGCCATATCCACGATTTCAGCAGAGTTTATTTTATCTACACCCTTCAAGAGGGTAGAGAAGATGGCTTTCTGGTTCTCGCCAACACGGCTTGATTCAACGCTCTGTATGTCAGTGGTAAGTGGTTTGCCGTAGTCTTTTTGATAGTTTGCTTGTAGTTCAGCGGCTTGGCTTGAATTCAGCGGTGCCAAGGTGCTACGTAAGAGCCTCATGCCGCGCTCTGGATCTCCTTTCATCACCTCGAGGGCGATGCGAGCGTTGCCAGCGAGGTTGGTTGTGCCGTCTTTGCGGTTGAGCATTGCTTCTATGGTGGCGAACTTTTCTCCGCTGCCCAATTGGTACTTCAGTTCATCACGCAGAGATTTTCCAAACTTTTCTTGGTATCTTGCTTCGAGAGCTTGTCTATCGGCCTGTGCCATCGGGCCAAGGGTGCGGGCTAGAGCGTCTGTGTCTGGCGCACCAATGAGGAAGAGATAGTTGGTTAGTTTGTCTTTGACTAGATCGACGCTGGCGTTGATGGCTTCAGCTGAGAGCCGCGATTCTGCAAGCTTAGTATTTTGTTCTGGTAATTTAGTAGTTTGTTCAGGAGCGAGGGCTGGTAGCGAAGCGTCTACTGTGGCACCCTTGCGGGTATCGGCCACAAGGGGGCTGCCGATTTGTGGTTGGGTTTCGAGTAGGGCTGGTTTGCCGACAAGCTCGATGGTTGGTAGCAGGTCTGTTGCGGTTTTAGAGGCTGCTTGCGGTGTTGCTAATTGAGAGTCGGCGGCCTTGGTCAGGTCGACACCGGTGACTTTGCTGGGGGCATCATCAGTGTTCTTAATTTCAGGAATTAGTTCTTTTGCTTCTGCGGATGCCATAGTAAGTCTTCCACTGTCGAATAAGCGCTAACCAGAGCCTTAATTTGTTTTTTTGGTTTCGATTTGGTGCCTTCAGTCAATTTATCCAGTTACCTAATTAATTAGACAACCTACAAATTAATTGTATTGAGAGCGACGTGACAATTATGTGAAAGTTTTGTGACTGGGTTGTGATTAAGCCCTAGGGGCTTTTTGATTTGAGCTA
This sequence comes from Obscuribacteraceae bacterium (SeqCode), assembly GCA_044378815.1. GTDB lineage: Bacteria > Cyanobacteriota > Vampirovibrionia > Obscuribacterales > Obscuribacteraceae. Next base: position 29,131 of record JBIPOV010000068.1, read on the forward strand.
TTTGCCTTGGAGCATTTGCAGGGCTATTTGCTTTGGGGTAATTCAGTAAGTGTCTTAGGGGTAGGAATTTTATAGAAATTCATTAGGCGTTGCTCTGTCTCGGCTCCGTTTTCTTTCAGCCATTTGCTCATCTCGGGCCCGGCTTTTTCACCGTAGACCCGGTGTGAATAGATAATGGCGTAGCCCGTGTCGTTGACGAGAACAAAGCGGGCAAATACAGCCTCTAGAAACTTTGGATCGCCCAGCAGAGCCGCAATTATGTGTTCAGCCGGTTTAGTCGCTGTTCTCTCTTTCGAGTCGGTTCTCAGAATTTTGCCATGCTCCTGGTATTTGACGACCACTAAGTTGGCCACGGCTGATAGTGCTTCGCCAGTTTTTACCCCAGGATAAAGATTAATGGTCATCATATCTTTCCAGGTATTTAAATTGGGCTGGTCTAAGGGAGTGAATTCGTTTTGATTCTTTTGTGACCAGCGGTGCACATATTCTTTTTCAGCAAAAGGAAATTTTAGACTGCTTTCGGCTGCGCTGGCTGCTGCCATTGAAAGACCGGAGACGAGGGAAACAAGAGCGGTGGCTATAAAGATTGCCGCATAGCTCAAGGGTCTTTGCGCTGGTCTTTCATTTACTTGGCTTTGCTTAGCTGCGTTCATTCTGTTTTGCATTCTCTTCTGATGAGGTGACAGGCATCCATAGTGATTTATGGTCAACCATGGTCATACATAGTCATTTATGGTCAATCTAGGGCAACCTTGGGCAAGTTTAGCGCAGATTTTGCCTGTAGAAGTGCCCGTCCAAGTGTTTGGCTAAGCAGAATTTGGACTGCAATGTTTCTGCAACAATTGGTAAGTACCTTGGGGATGTCAAGTTTGCAACTTTGAGGTAGCTGAATGGCTTTTGATGACCCTTCTTTGGCTGTGAAAAAGGAGTTTGTACCAGAAGAAAGCCAGGATAAAGGCAGGCTGTTTTCTGAGGCTTCAGATGCTTTCAGAGCACAAAGCAAGAGCAATGCTCGTGACCAGGCCAGGCCGTCAGATCAGAATGGCGTGACAATGGTTAGCCGCGATGACGGCACTTACCTGTTTGATAAACAAGGACGTTTGTTTGAGAGCGCATCGAGCGATGGTAAGGCAAATATTGCTTATCACTATGACGATCCTAAAAATCCTAATCGCATTACTAAAGAAGTACTTAATGGCAAAATTGAGACTCGTTATCTTGGGCCTGTCACTGTAGACGGCAAGCCCCTGACTGTCGACGGTCACGAGGTAAATGGCTATTCAATTTTTGAGAATGGTCAACTGAAAGGTAACTGGAGTGGCATTCGTTCTGTAGACAAAGACGGTACGCGTGTGATTGGCAGCGGATTTTATAGCGCCAATGAAGCGGCCTACCAGCGCTGCGATGCCTCAGGGCAGAAACTAGTTGCCGAAACCAAGCCACTCAATAATTTGCTAGCTGATAAGAAGACTGGTCCGTTTGATTTAGCAGCTAACCATAGTGCTGCTCTTGAGTCAGGTGTAAAGCCGAAAGAGCCTATCCGGCAGGTCAACTTTGAGCCACAAAGAGCGGGGCGGAACGAAACTGTTTTGCCTGCTTTGGTGCTGGAAGAGAAGAGTAAGCCAGAGAGACTGGTTGCATTCCGCAAACCTGAGGAGGTGGAGAAATCTGATACCAATACTGTGACGAAGTCTAGCTCTACTGAGTCTGTTGTTAATTCGAGGGTTGCGGTACTGGAAGACGGTACTTATACCCGTGATGCCAATAATCGAGTAATTGAGATGGTTTCACCCGATGGCAAGACAAAACATACATTTAAACGCACCGACCCTAATTTTCCAGATCGTATTACTTCTGAGGTGATAAACGATCAAGAAGAATACCGCTTTATTGGCAATTGCAAGAGTGGTGGCAAACCTGTCATTTTGGATGGTAAGGAAAACAATAGCTATTCTATATATGATATGAAAGGCCAGCTCAAAGGTAACTGGTCTGGTATACGCCACGTCAGTCCTGAGGGAGTATTCTCTGTGGGAACAGGTTCGATTGCCAAGGCCGGTGAGAAAGGTTATGACGATTTTGGCGCTAGTGGAAACAAGCTAACCGAGGCCGAGGCTGAGCGCCGCAATAGTGGTGGTATTTGGCCTGAGCGACGCGAGTACGAGCATGCTGATGGTACTAAATATAGAGCTGATCTTTTGGGGAAAGATTTGCGTTCATTGACCGAACAGAGAGAAGTGGGCGGTAAGTTAGAAGAGCACGTATGGCGCAAGGGTGAGTCTGGCTATACCTGTGACAAGCTGCCGGGAGAAGTCAGAAAGAATCTTGAACTGCGGCAGGATAAATCTCTTACTTATGAAGATAAGGATGGCGTGCGTCACGTTAGGTATCAAGATGGTAGTAGCGATATAGTCAAAGACTCTACCACTCAACATTTCGACGCACTCGGTCAGCTGGCAAAAATAACAGGGGCTAATGGAGATTCGAGAAGCTTCTCGCGCACTGGTGCCGAAGTGACTGCCTACACTGATACGAAAGCTGGGCAAGTAACGACCTGGCAACGCTCCTCAAGCGACAAAGATAGCTGGTCTTCGGCTGGCAAGAACGAGACTAGAGTTGGGCTTAAGACCACAGCTGATGGAGCTATTGAGTATAAAAATGCCGATGGCAATCGCGTTCGGGAGAATGCTCAGTTTTCTAAAATCGAGTTCAATAGCGACAACAAACCCGTTAAGGTTACACAAGATAGAAGTGAGAGAACTTTTGACTGGTCCGGTGAGCAGCTTAAGTCGATTGTTGATACAGTCAAAAGCAAGAACGGTGATAGCATTAAGGCTTGGAGTTCTGCTGATGGTAAGACTCTCACTCGCGAAGTAAATGGGCGCATACGCACATGCGAACTAGCACAAGCTCCTAGTGAAGATGGCGATTATGGCTATAAGAATAGCGATGGTAAGTCGCGGCTTGCCAAAGTGACAAACTTAGAGAAACAGGCAGATGGAGCGCTTGGCGGATCTGAGAACGTCGTTGAGGCTCGTGAAGACTTTATGGATGCTGTTAAGGCAAGTGGTCTTAACGAGCAACGAGCCGAGAAGTATCTTAAAGCGATCGATGGCAATGTCAGACGCTATGATCTTAAACCTGAGCAAATAGCTACAACTTTAGACAATCTAAGGGAGCTTTTGGCTTCTCCTGAGAAGAGTCCATACTTTAGTGCCGCAGAGCGTAAGACTCTTGCTGAGACAGCTTTGCACAATATTGCCAATAACATGGAGATTGACCAGGGCAGTCATCCGACCTGCAATGTCACCACAGTGGAGGTGTATACAGCTGCTCGTCATCCAGATCAATACGCCAGATTAGTTAAGGAAGTAGGGCTTACTGGTAAATGGACAACCAGTGAGGGGCGCGTTGCCACTATTCCAATTGAGGCTGTTCGGCCGGGAGAAGATGAGTCTAAATACAATCTCGATAAACCAAATTCTAAGCTACGAAATATGGCAAGTCAGGTTGTAGAGATGACTTTGATTAATGCCATGTATGAGCATGGCTATAAGAACGAGATGGAGTTTGTGAAAAAGCCCGATGGCAGCCTGGTAACTGTCAATGGTAAAGCTGTTGAGAAATTGAAGGAAGACAAAACTGGTATGGGCTATGTGCTCGATAAGCCAGAGCAAAAGAGCGAAACAAAAATTGGTGCTAGTGGCCAGAGGGAGACTATAACTTGGCAGACTAGTGAAGACAAGTTTAGAGATGCCAGTGGTAAGCTTTATTCGGCTGAGTCTGGTGGTCCAGGTTTTACCACCTTTGATAATGTGCAAGCGGGCAAGTTGGTATTTGGCTACAACATGCCATACTTCGAGGGCCCCGCTACACCCGAAGGTGGAAGGCCGGAGTATGATATGGCTACCGAAGAGCGGCTACTCAAGATTAAGGCTGAGAATAAATTCCCTCACGGGATAGCCACCATGGGTGGTATTCACGTTCAAACTATTCATGATGTCACTCGTGGTAAAGACGGCAAGCTTTACATATTGCTCGATAATCAGCACGGTGAGAGCACTGATGGCTGGACAACAATTGATGAAATTGCCAAAACTCAGGTGAAGTCAGGCTATGAAATTGAGCCCAAGATTAGACGGTGGGATAGGCCAGACAAATAGATTTAGATTGGTATCTTCAGTTTCAAGGCAAAGGAGCCTCAAGTATGACATCCAAGTTATGTAGCCTTATGCTCTGGGACGGCCGCGCTAAATTTCCCAGTCAAAAAGAAATGGAAACTGGAGCTGGTTTGCCTCCTGATAGTGTTGTTGAGCTTCCTCTCAAACGAGAATTTCTGAGAAAGTTTGCTTCGCAAAAGGGCGAGACCTTAGCAGGGGAAGTGGTGCTTTCGCTTAATCAGGATGTGCCTCTTGCTGATTCAGTTGCCGAGGCCGTGTCGGCATTACTGTTTTACAATTGCCAAATAGTCTACTGCGCTGACTTCGATCGCATTGATGCCATAGGCCTAGTGGACTCGCTTAAGGCTGCTCTTGCCTCTAAAAATGTCAAGCTGATGCGGATCTCACACTAGTGTGTCCGGATTGATAGCTGATATTAAGACGGACTTTTTTAGTTAGCCAGCCTGGCATTCGATGGGCCGATTGAGAGAGTTCTTTGATTTCTTTTTTGCTCAGAGTTCTTACTGCGATTTTTACGGCTGAATCGTCACAACTTTTTTCCCCGAGAAACCACAGTGCGCTTATGATTTCTCCTATACGTGAGTCTCCAAGTTCTATTTTTCTTGGCGAGTAGCTCTTTAGTGAGATTTCTCCTTTTATAGATTGGAATGAGCTGCTGACCCCGTGTACGCTATAGAGTTGCTGAGCTTGATTCTCTGTAGTTAGCCCAAGCCGTCGTGCAGTGTCGAGGCCGTGTACTGAAACATTCTTCTTAAAGATTTTTGCTTTGAATGTTGCCACCGCTAGTGGTTCGAAGATTTGTTTGCTGGTACTAAGCGTGAAAACTCCCCAAGCAATGCGGGTCAAATAGCCGCATTTAACAAGTCGATATAGACACTGGTCTATGGCTTCTCTGTTGCCCAGGTTTAGCAATTGTTGGGTGGAGAACCAGGCATCAGTGGGGAGGGCGGAGATGAAGTTTAGAATATCACCATGACAGCTCATGATTGCACCTCATAAACAGCGTGTATTCTTAATAACGCTGTGAAGGGGCAAATGGTTCAATTTTTTGTGGTTAGATTTTTGGATTGAAATTCTAACTAGGTTCCGATGTTAGATTTTTGGATTGAAATTCTAACTAGGTTCCGATGTTAGATTTTTGGATTGAAATTCTAACTAGGTTCCGATGTTAGATTTTCGGATTGAAATTCTAACTAGGTTCCGATGTTAGATTATCGGATTGAAATTCTAACTAGGTTCCGATGTTAGATTTTTGGATTAAAA
>JBIPOV010000069.1:0-34214 GCA_044378815.1 Obscuribacteraceae bacterium (SeqCode)
CAATAGAAACCGGCTTCATTCTGCGTTGGCATATCTAACACCCGCAGAATTTGCCCTTAAAGGTGAGAAAGTGGCCTAGAGCAAATTTTCCCCAGGCCACTGTCTACCAAAATGGGATCAGACCAAATATTGGCTCTCGTAGTGCTTTTTCCTCCTGCCGAACTTGTCTCATTTTCACTAGAAAAATGAGTCAAGTTTGGAGGCAAGAAAAGAGACGATGTTGAGCTCTGCATTTTTACTTAGCCAAAACTGTCCGATTTTCAGCCAAAAATCGGACAGTTACGGAAGCGCAAAGGAAAATAGATGCCACCTACCAAACGCAAAACCGACCCAGTCTCAACTACTCAATGTAAGAGGTGCGCAAAAGAAGAAAGGTGGAAAGTTAGATTAGTCTTTTGCTTTATTTAAGAGCATCCTCAATGATGAAATCTAAACCTTCGTCAGCATCAACTGGAGAAGCGTTGAGAGGTGATACCATGCCATCTGCTCTAGGTATTGGTCTATTGATACCTTCAGTTTTTCCTGAAGTAGAGAACTGCACAGAGGTATAAGTAGTATCGCCATTTTCGGCGTAGAAAGTTAGGTGGCCAAAGTCTTCCTTACCAGCCATGAAGTAAGCGTTTTCAGATTCTGTATCTTTGGTCTTGGTTCCATAACTCCAGCGGGCGTTTATGCCAACTGCAGCTAGATCTTTACTAACGGTTTCGAGTACTGCTTCTGCTGCTTTGGGGTCGTTTTCGTATTTCTTGAGAGCGTTAGTCAGGGCTGTTGAATCGCCCTTGATGATGGCTTGTTCAATCGTTTTCACTTCGGCTAATTGCTGTACTGAAAGATTGAGCTTGTCGTCATCCATGCGTTTGTCCATGGTAGCCTGAGCGCTCTTCAATACGTCTGTTCCAGCTTCCTGACTGCCCGAACCGGTGGCATTGGTGTTATCACCTATGCGGTTAATCAAGGCATCTTCAGGGGGGTGTTTCGCTTCGCCAGCGTCGAGTTCTTTTTGCTCTACTTGATCTGATCTCACTAGTTTAACCCTCTTACCTGTGGCACAAACCCAGAAGCTATTAAATGACCTATCGGTCGCACAATGGTCAATATACCCAGCCCATTGACCTATAAATCTTTCATCCGGCAAGCCTTGTCCGATGCCTGTTTTGAAGATTTCATAGCTATTCAAAGTGGGCTGCCAAGAGGAGTTGGCAAAAAAAGATAGTGAAAGCGAGCGGGTTAGATAGGAGGCAAAATCAAAAAGGCAAGACGACATGCCCAGAACTTTGTGGGTTCTGAGCATGTCGCCGCCTTCATTAGTCTCGCAGGTCGTCAATCGGCGAGCAGGCCTTGAGCAGATGGCGGGAATGGGAAGTTTGAGCCATGGCAGAGAATACCGTGTTGAGCAGCACTCCCAGTTGGCTATGAGAAATGGTGTCGAAGTTTTTTGCTTCGACTTGTTTGATGGTCGTGTCGGCTTCGGCGAGTAGCCTTGTGGCTTCCGCTTGGTCGTTGTCGACGGGGGTTTGTCGTGCGATTTCGTTGAGGCTGACCAGCTCCTTTTTCAGAATGCCAAGATTGACTTCAACGGTATGTCGCAGAATTGCGCGGTCTTTCAGCGCTTCTTGACGCTCATCCCACCAGCCGTAGATGGCTAGTGCCACCAGGACGATGATGATGATTGTTATCCAGGTATTAGACATAAGATTGCCTTTGAGAGGTTAGCTCACCCTGTGTTTTGACAGGGCGAGCGTTAGGAGTTGCCCGGCATGCTTTCTGATTGCCTGGCTCCGGGACATTGACGGCAACTGCTTATCGCAGTTGCTCAGACTTCAGCACAAGCCCAGCAGTTCTGCCTGGTAGCTAGTGCTGGAGAGCACAGACACATTGCTTCCCGGGAGTTGTGCTGGATCTGCGGTGAAGAGATAGAGACGCACCACTCGCTTCTTGTCGAGGAAGGCGGGCAGGTCGGTCGGTTTCTCTTCTTGCTTGGTTCGCACCACCATGCCGTTTTCCAGGTCGCAGACAACGATGTGGGTCGCTGCTGCAATCGACGGAGCGACAACAAAGCTGAGCGCTGCAGTGGCGCTTTCGCTTTCTTTCTCTACCACGGCGTAGGCAATGCGATGTCGCGCCGGCTCTGGCTTTTCGAACTTGACGTTCAGTTCGCAGTCGTTGAAGCCGCTATCGAGCAGGTACTGCTTGATGTGATACTCGATGCCATATTTCAGGTGCGAGATTGTGCCGGTGCGGTGCTCGGTGGTTATCGTCAAGATGCAGACAGCAGTCGAGCCAATCTGGAAAGTTTTCAGGCTCTCCACTTTATTGACTCCGGCCACAGCCAGGCAGCGCTTGGTGATTTCTTTTTCGTGCTCCTGGCCAATCGAATGCTGCAAGAGCACTTTTAGGCCGCCGTGAAAGAGCTCGTAGCCAGTGTGGGCGATGGCGAAAGCTACCACCAAACCAAGCGGATACTCAAGCCAAGGAGCGTTGAAGAGATATTCGCCCACCACACCAATCACGGTAATGATTTCGATGCGGCCGTCGCTGGCGGTTTCTTTGCCGTCGGCAATCATGCTGGCATGACCACCACGCTTGCCCATGGCGATTTGGTAGCGACTGACCACGAGTGAGAGAATGACACTGCCGATGGTGAGGGCCAGCACCCAGGGTAGGGTGGAAGTGCTCATCAAAAGCGGTTCATGCACTGGCAGTGGCAGCAGGGCGCGGACGGCCTGGTCAAAGCTGGGGGCGAGGGCGAGCAATCCGACCGCACTCTTCAGTGCAAATTGAACAGCCATCACCAGTAGTGCACCCCCGATGGCGAGAGACGTGAAGAACTCCACGTTTTTCTGGCCAAAGGGATAGTCGCTGCTGGCTGGTCGTTTGGCCACCCAAATCACGACAATTACAGCCAGAGCCTCGAGGATGTCAGCCAAGTTGTGGTAGCCGTCGCCTTCGATCATAGGCGAATTGATCTGGTGGCCGACGGTGATTTTCAGTGTGGCCTTGACCACATACATGAGAATCACCAGGCTCATGACGCCGAAGGGGTTGGTGAGGAAAGCAATCAAGCGGTCTTTCACGCTTGTTTTGCTTACGCTCTTCGTACTCGTTGCGCTGCTCATGCCGCACCTCCTTTCAAAGCCGTTTGGCTGGTCGCGGTCGTTGAGCGAGCTTTTGCCTTGAGGCGAGGCGAAGCAATGGCCAGAAGCGGAATTGGCGTTTTGCGCAGAGTCTGGCTGACGTAGCAGCCGATGGTGGTCTTGGCCGAGCGCGACATCACAATCAGCCGGGCTGATTGCCGCAGGGCGCAGTGCAACAGACCTTCCACCACATCGTCGGCCGTTTCCACCACCACCGAGCATTCCACCCCAGATTGCTCTGCCATGGCTTGCAGGGTTGTGAGCAAGGCAAGGGCGGAGGAGCACATGTGCTCTTTGGGATCAGTGGCGCTCAGGCCAGGAACCGTCCAGGTGGTGTGATACAACACCACGGGCAGTCCTAGGTTCTGAGCCAGGTCGAAGGCGATCTCGGCAGCGGGCATGACCGACTGGCCATCGCCGAATGGCACGAGAATCGGGCCGTTGCCGCGACCAAGCAGGGTGCTTTCGCGGCATGGGAAGAGCACCGAGAGGTCGTCGCGTTCGAAGGCCAGGTTGTGGTCGACAATGACGCCGCTGGCATGGTTGGCGTCGATGGTGATGGCACTGGGGGCAAGATTGGTCTTGCGCACAACGTCGTCATACACCAGGCTGGCTTCTGTGGCCATCAGGGTGTCGGCGGCGCTTGCGTCGATCGAGGCAGCGCCATCTGGGTCACTGCGCAAGTAGACATGGAGCGGTTGGTCTTGAACAGGTTCGGCGCCATGGAGCTTGCTCCACAAGTCGGCCGCAAAGATTAGGGCCAGACGACCTGTGGCCGTCCGGCTGTACACACAAGAGATTTGGGTCATGGTTATCCTTGCAGTTTTTGCCTAGAGGCGAAATTGAGATGGATCGCCGTCAGCTCGTACTGACCGAGTTCGGTCAGCGGGCGGTTGGCCATGATGTATTCGCGCACCCCGGGTTTGCCCTCTTCGGTGCGGGTTCTGCCGTCACCGTTGTAGAGCTCGCTGAGACGGGTGACGTGGTAGAGGAAGCGCCGCAAGTCGCAGGCGCTACCAGGGCTTTCGAGGAGGCGGCTCAGGTTCATGAAACGCGGGTCGCTCGCTCCCAATTTGTCGACTGCGGCAAAGCTGAAGCCGGCTTGTTCCTCGAAGCTGCTAAAGCTGGTGCGTTTCAGCTCTTTGGCGTGGATTTTGACCAGATGGGCAATTTCCGGGTAGGCCGCGGAGATGGCAGCCAGCGTGTTCTTCCAGTTGGCGATGGCTAGTTCACGGTGCTTGGCGCCTTTCTTGGCAGAGCTTGGCTTGGGGCCGACTGGTTTTGGGAAAGTCAGCAGGTGGAAGGTGAAACCCTCAGCCAGCTTGCGTTCCACATAGGCGTTGGTGTAGCCGATGCTGCTCAGCATTGTCAGGGCTGGCTTGTCGGCGATAGATTTTAGGCCCGATGGACCCATGACCATGACTACGCGGCGGTCGACTTCTTCAGTCAGGGCCGGTACGTTCATGGTCGGATGCAGGCGAATGATTCTGCCGTAGCGACCGCGGGTGCGAGCGATTGGGGCAGAGTTGTTCGCAGCGGTTGGCGTAGAGCTTTTTGAGCTTTTCCGCGCAGGTTTTGGTTTCGCTGGTTTCATCATATTCAAGTTTCCCCTATTAATGGGATATCGGAAACTGAGGAATCGGGCATGAACTAGTCCACAGTGACCACTTGCCTACCCTAGGGGGTGGGAAGCATTGGCTGGTCGTTCATGGTTGGTTAGCGGTGGCGGGTTTTTTTAATAAACAGGTGGGTGTGGGGAAGATTAAAGGTCAACCAAAACCTACATCATGAGCTCATGTTTCCAAGATTGATTTGGCTAAAACCTTACCCATATAGGCGTTAACTTTTGCGAACCAGCTTGGCATCCCTAGCGTAGTTCCACGGATCAGGACGGATTTCGAGATTAATTGTGCTTGACAGCGCCTACTCCTGCATATACATTCGGACATGTGGCACTTGCCACGTTTTGTCCGTCACCTTACTAACAAAAAAATTGGTTCCGAGCTTTGAGCTTGGTTATGCGATCATTTGGGGAATATTGTCAGCGTTAGCCGATGAGATTCAGCAGATACTTCGCTGTAGCTCGGAAACCTTAGCATCAACTCACCTTGGGCCTAATGTGGCCTGCTTGTCCGTTGGACATTGGTGAAGTATCAGGAGAGCGTCATGAACCTCATTAATAAGCAGAGAGAGAATCGTTTCAGACTGGGTGAGCTTTTCCTTGAAACAGGAATCGTCGACCTATCGGCTGTCAGTGAAGGTCTCTCAATCGCCCGCCGTACTTCTTTTCCCATAGGAAGAGTATTAGTGATGACTGGTTGGCTCAATGACCACGACATCAATTGTGCTCTTGAAGTGCAGACCCTTCTTCGCGAAGGCACGATTGATAAGCCCTTGGCCAAAGATTTACTACGCTTCGCCCACCTCAATAAAGTTGATATCAACGAAGCTTTCCGCCTCAACGGTCTGACCCGGACAGGTGATAATCCCGCTAGCCGCTTGGGCAAATTGATGCTCGCTGCTGGTGTTGCCACCGAAGAAATATTGGTCCGTGCCAACCGCGAATCTAAGCGTCTCGACCTCACACTCGGCAGTGCTCTTGTGATGCTGCGTGTGATTACCCCCAAAACTCTCGATGGTGCTCTCAATCTGCAAATCATGCTGAGAGATCGCAAATTGACTTTCCCCGAAGCAATTAACTTCCTCAAAGAAATGCACGAGCGCCAAGTCAGTTTGCGTGAAGTAATGGGCGACCACGGCAAGTTCCTCCGTGGCAACAAAATGATGCCTAGACTGGGTGAGTTTCTTGTTTCAGCCGATATTGTTAATGCCAATCATGTTTTGATTGCTTGTGAAATCGGCACCGAAGAAGACAACAACATTGGCCGCGTTCTCATGGCCCGTGGACACATCAATGAAGGCACTCTTACTACAGCATTGAAGCTGCAAGAAATGATCGTCAATCGTGTTATTTCTTACCGTCGTGCTGTGAAGCTGATGAGACTGTCGCGTGAACTCAATGCTCCAATCGAGCAGATTCTAGAAGAATCAGTTACCCTCGATCACGTCTTCGCCTTGCTAAGACGCGCTGGCATTGTGCCTGAGCGCTTGGTGCGCGATGTTGCTTGCGAGATTATTGACTTTGAAGATACTGTGGCCGAAGCCATGCTTGCCCGTGGCTATATCAACCCAGTGCATGCTCGCATGGGTCTTGCTTGCCTAGAGCGCATTCATCGCGGACAAATCACTGAAACCAAAGCAGCTTTCGTTCTGCACCACTGCTCTACTCACACTGGTCGCGAACTTGAAATGTTTGGTCGCGTCAATTGGAAAGAGTTATGCGCTGTGGAAGTGCACCAAGATTTGCTGCGTCAGTAGACTCAATCAACTATGATCGATTTAGCTTGCCTGCCGGTTTTGCCGGGGCTCTCAGCCGTAGGCTCTCGGCGTGCCGATTGGTCTTCTCTAGCATGACTGCATAGTTTCCTATCGTGCGCATAGTGTCTGGGTGTGTTCTGCCCAATGCCTTTTCTTGCGCTGCAATCGAGCGCTTGTACAAAGGTTCTGCTTTCTCGTATTTGCCTTGAGAGACATACAGCAGTGCTAGATTATTCAGTAACGTAGCCTTTTGGAAGTCATTTTCGCCAGCTTTATTTGACAAAGCTAGTGCCCGAACAAAGAGTGGCTCTGCTTTGGCTAGCTTTCCTTCGTGTCGGTAGCAATTTGCGAGATTGCTGAGTTCTCCTTTTATTCTTTCGTCGGCACCGCCAAATCTGGTTTCATTGATTTTTAAAGCGCGCTGGTAGAGGGGCTCGGCCAGCTCTGGCTGTTCTTTGTCCATGTACAGATTGCCGAAATTGGTCAGTGTTTCCGCCAGTTTCTCTTTGTCGCCAGAAGCTTTGTCGAGAACTGGTAAGCAGCGCTTGAACGCGGCTTCTGCTTCGTCGTAGCGCCCTTGTGCTGTGTAAATCACTGCTAGGTTGTTGTGGGCAGAGGCCGCACTGACAAAATCTAAGCGCTTCTGGTCTATTGCCAGAGCGCGTTTGTTAATGGCCTCAGCTTCTTTATAGCTTCCAAGTAGATAGTGTAAATTGGCTAATCTACTAAGCGCGTTGACTAGCACACCTTCTGGGACGTGTGCCTTCTCTTTGATTGCCAATGATTGAGTGCTTATTGGCACAGCCTCTTTGAGTCGACCTTGCGATTGGTAGAGTTCGGCAAGGTAATCGAGATAACGTGTTATTTCGATTGGTTTTACATTGGGGTCTTTGCTCATTGCTGCAATCAAGCGTTGATAAACTTTAGCTGCTTCTGGAGCGCGCCCACTGTCTGTATAGCAAGCAGCAAGGTTGTTGAGAGTGTTGTATAGGTCTGACTTTAATTTACTGTCTTTTTCAAGTATGGCGATTGATTCTTTGAATAGTGCCTCGGCTTCTTTCACTTTGCCTAGGGCATTTTCTGCTGCAGCAAGATTGCCGATGCTATTGGCGATGGCCTCGCTGTTACCACCGCTTGTGCGGGCTATTTTTAGTGCGGCTTTTAGTGATTGTTCCGCTTTGAGATATTGCCCTTTTTCGAGTGCGGTTACGCCAACTTCAGATGCCTTATCCCAGTTTGCTTTGTCTTTCCACTCAGCGGCTTGAGCCAATGGTGGATTCGATAGAGCCAGTACGAACAAACTGCTGGCCAGAAGCAACTTTTCTTTTGAGGTCATGAAATTTCTCTTGCCACTCGATAATGTCGGTTCGTGTTTCAACTTTCGTTTTAGTAACCTTCAAATCTTAGCATTGGGTCAAGTTGGTGCTGTCTTGACGGGAATTGCCCTGAGACAACCTTCGACAAATAAGCTTAGCCTAGACTGCCCGAGAGCTTGTGGCAAATATATAGGCAAATTGCCACCGCTGTGATAGTATGAAAGCTGATTTGAGGTATTAAATCGTGCAGCCACGCTACCGGCATGTTGTAGAAAACGGCATCAAGTTCGTTTTTAAGTATGATGACGAGGCGCCGGATTTGCTGCACATTTTCGCTCGGCATCTGATGACTATTGATGATGCCCTTGATCTGTTCTTCGACGAAAAGCCAGTCTGGAACAAGGAGTTTGAACGGTATGAGAATTACTCTGATACACAAGGACTTTATTGGTTCTGGCTGAATGAGCAAAGAAAGACAGTCATGATAGTTTCTTGTTTCCGTCGATAGTGAGGTGTTTGATAATGAAAAAAAGACGTAATTATGAGGATCTCGGAGACATCGAGCTTGACGCCGAAACCTCTGCCAAGGTAGAGAAGATGATCGCGCAGGCTGATCAGGAAGATGAGCTAGCGCGAGTGAATTTCCGCTGGAGCAAAGAAGCTCTGGAGATGGTTAAGCAGGCCGCCAGTCTAGTAGGCATCCCCTATCAAACGTTTATAAAACAAACCGTTTATGAGCATTCACTTTCGATTATCAAAGACGCAGAGCGGGCAAGGATGAGTGCTTAGGTCGTCTCTTTGCCGTCGCCAAAAGTCAAACGCTTTTTGCAGCGCTAACTAAACTTCAGCCGCAAGCGTGAGTTGATTTACTCGCTCAATAATTTCATCGTCAATCCATGTATGGCTCAATCGCTCCCGTATCCGGAGAGGCAAATTTTGGTATGCGATCTTGGCGCTAGGCTTATTTTGGATCTCCTCCATTTGGCTTCGATAAACCTCTTCTAGGAGCTCTTTGTATGATTTCCTCGGGTAGCGAGTTCTATATTCAGCTTCAGATTTTTTCAGGCTAGTCTCTTTTTTTAGGATCACCTGAGTCATTTCAGCGCGAGCTTTGAGCATTTCTCCAATAACGATATAGAAGCCAACCTTAGTGAAGCTCGGATAACTGGCCTCATCAAACAACTGCTCTAAGCTAGAAAGGTTGGAATTCTGGTCAAGCCAAGGCAATGCTTCATCAGCTACGGCACAAACAAGTTCACTTGCCAATTCTCGAAGCTTCGCTGCGGGAAGATTCGGATCGTATAGGCTGGAATTGTTAAGCCTTCCGTTGCCAATTACTCCTTCTTCACCGTTGATAGCGCGGAACGGGTCGAAGGGAACATCCTCTAGTTCGCTGAGAAGAAATCTAGTGGGCGGATGACAAATCCACTTAGTCAAATTGCAAATGTATTTGCCCTGCCAGGGTCTAAGGTCCAAATGGATAGCGGCGAAAACATCATTGGGGTGCGCTTTGACGTATAAAATCCTGCTCTTCATGCCTGAGGAAAAATTGTACTTTGGTGTTTTAGTTTTTCTATAGCGACTATCGCTAGCGATCAAGCTAGCAGCCATCTGCTCTGTGGCTAGCTGAAATCCCCATGCCTCAAGTTGATCATGAACGACATCTACGAAATTGCATTGAAACTCTTTGCTTGTTCTCTTGGCCATAGTGTTTCCATGTGGAGGCGTTATTGTGTCTCAAACTAGAGGGAGACCATTGTTAGTTGGGTCAATAATTCCGAATCACAAGCTCGCTCACGGCACCGCGTTTGTCACCGTGGCAGTTAATGGCGCGGGCGGCTTGCACAGTGGTTATTGAAACACCAGGAATGTCTTTATAGAGTGCGCGCAATTCTGGTGTATCAGAATTGCTCACCATTACTTTGACGCCTTCTTGGGTCAATCGTCCCACAAGTGCAGCAAGGCGCTCTTGATCGGCCATGCCGAAGTTAGTCAGGGTGTAAGAAGTGAAGTTAGCAGTTTTACTTAGTGGTTGATAGGGTGGGTCGAAATAAACGAAATCACCCTTTCTTGCTTTTACTGCCACAGCGTCGAAAGGTCCAGAAATTAGACTGGCACGCTCTAACGAAGCACTTGCTCTAGCAACGCCATCATAATCAGCGATGCGCGGATTTTTATATTTACCAAATGGAACGTTGAACTGACCTTTGCTATTGACGCGATAGAGGCCGTTGAAGCATGTTTTATTTAAAAATATTAGTCGAGCTGCTCGCTCCAGTTCGCTCATTTGCGTGATGTCTTGAGCCCGCACTTTATAGAAGAAGTGCTTGTCGTTGCGCATGTTGGCTAGTAGTAAAAGCAGCTCTGTGGGCTGGCTTTTCACTGCTTGATAGCAATTGATCAGTTCAAAGTTGGCATCAGACAAGTAACTTTCTAAGTTTGGGTTTTTAGAAGCTAGATGAAAGAAAACTGCGCCACCACCAAGAAACGGTTCGAAGTAGCGGTTGTATGAATTGGCTTTAGGAAAGAGTGGGTCAAGTTGGGTCAACAAGCGGCCTTTGCCACCGGCCCATTTGAGAAAGGGGCTGGTGCGAATGCTCTTTGGCTCTAGTTTTGTATTAGCTGTTGGCGGCACTACATTTAATACCAGAAGAAGGTTCGGTGTTTGAGGCAGATTTGCAATCGGAAGAAGATTTAGTCCGAGAAGAAAGTTCAGGATCTGAAACAAGCAAAAGATGACGCACAGCTTGATGGTGTACTTCCCAGACGTGGGGGCCGTAACCACCGGCAAAGACCATAGCTAGTGGAATGCCACGGTTTTTAAATGTATCAATGACAAATTGATCCCGCTCTTTTAAAACTGAAAGAGGG
This sequence comes from Obscuribacteraceae bacterium (SeqCode), assembly GCA_044378815.1. Lineage (GTDB taxonomy): Bacteria > Cyanobacteriota > Vampirovibrionia > Obscuribacterales > Obscuribacteraceae. Next base: position 10,700 of record JBIPOV010000069.1, read on the forward strand.
AGGCGCAGATATTTTGTTCCTGGCAAAATGTCTTTTTCGTAAACGTCACTGCCAGCAATAAACATAACCAAGTCTGGTGTAAATTGGCTGAGAGCTTGATTTACAGCCGCTTTGGTTCTCTCTAGATAAGTGTCTTTTTCCGATTCAAGAATACCCACATCAAGTGAACTCTCTTGTTTTATCTCTGGCCAGCCTTCTTGCGAATGCACAGAGAGAGTAAACACAGATTTGTCACCACTAAAAGTTTTTGCTGTGCCATCGCCTTGGTGAAAGTCGAGATCGACAATCATGGCTGTTTTGATCAGCTTCTCTTTTTGCAACTTACGAATAGTAATGGCGATGTCGTTGATGACACAATAGCCGCGACCTTGATCAGGAAAGGCGTGATGATAGCCAGCGCCTAAATTGGCTGCCAATCCGTGTTTCAAAGCCAGGCGAGCCGCTTCAAGAGTTCCGCCTGATTTTAGCAAGAAGTCTTCAATTAGCTCAGGTAGTGCTTTTGTAGCGCTTCCACGCTTTAGTTCTTCGGCTTTCAATTCGAAAATCTCAAACCAAGTTTCTTCTTTTTCCAGACTCTCTAAATAGGCGAGGCTGTGCACGAGAAGCACGTCTTCAATATCTAGTGGCTGAGGCGAAATGACATTTGGAGCCTGGCCAAACTCTTCTTCTAGTGCTTTCAAGACAAGTTCACCGCGATCAAGAGCGAAGGGCTTGTTCAGGCCGAATGCTGGTAGGTCGGTGTTATAGGCAGGGCTGAAAACGAGATGGGAAGCTTTATCCATAGCCTACGAGTATAGCAAGGTCTGCCTCTCGCCCGCTTCTTATTGCTTTTCCTTGTTCCTTGGATGTTCTCCTTGGCTTCTGGGTTTCTGATTCTGATTTGGTTGTCGTTGTAAAGGTGTGCGAGCTTCGTTATTTCTCATAGGCGATTAGTGCAAGGTGATAGAGGTCAAGACTTTTTGCGTCTTGGCAACCAGCCCCGCTGCTAGTGCCTCACCGCAGCCCGATCCCTAGCCGCTTCATTGCCTTTATTTATTTCTCGCGCGTATCTTTCCTGCGCGCAGGTGAAGTTATTAAGGCCTAGCTGATCGTTTCCTAATCAAAGCTATGTCTTAGAGCTATTGATCAGATTTCAAGAACTAAATAGGCTTCAGGCCTAATACTTCCATTTTTTTTCCAAGAGCTAATACAAAACCCCGAATCTAAAACCTCAATCGGCCACCAGCTCTCTTAATACACCCAAGCCCCGTGCCTAGTCTTGCGCGTTGATTTCGCGTTGATTTCCACGCCCTGCGGCACCATCATGTTTTTTGAAGGGAAACCCTATGATACTCAGCACAGCCTTACTCTGGTTGGGCCTTCTCCTCGTGTTTGTTTTTCTCAACGGCCTTTTCGTTGCTGCTGAATATTCTTTGATCCGACTGCGCGGCAGTCAGGTTGAAGAAATGATTCAGCGCAAGGTGATGGGTGCAAGCACGATTAAATCACTCCTCGACAACATGGATCGTTCAGTTGCTGGTGCTCAGTTGGGTATCACGATTGGGGGTCTTGCTGTTGGTGGTGTGGGTCAGGAGCCTATCCGTGCCCTCTTGCAGATTGCCGCCGATTCGCTCGTCGCTTATCTGCCGTTCTTAGCCAATGTGCATGTGCCAGCCTTCGTCGGCATTGCCATGTCGTTTGTCATTCTTACTGTCTTCCATGTGATTATTGGCGAACAGATGCCCAAGCTCTTGGCTCTGCGTTCTCCTCAACGCATAGCTCTAACGCTCTGCGTGCCTTTCGCCCTGTTCTGTCGTGCCACCGCGCCACTTCTGTGGCTCGTCAACGGCACAACTAGCCTGCTTCTGCGAATTCCTGGTATGCCCAAGAAGATCGATAAATCTGGCTCTGCGCCTTCGCCGGACGAACTGCAAATCATCATTGAAGACAGTGCCAGGGCTGGTTCGCTCGGTAAGGGTGAATCGAATCTGCTGCGACGTGCTCTTGAGCTGCGCGGTTTGACTGTTTTCGACATCATGGTGCCCCTGAGCTTGATTGATGGGCTGCCTGAAGAAATGTCTCTGGCTGACTCCTTGGACCTCATTTCGCAGACTCGCCACAGTCGCTTGCCCATCTTCAGCAATGGTCGCAAAGCTGTTGTTGGGATCCTCAACTCGCGAGAGTTGCTTGATATTCTCAAGAAGAAACTGCGGGCGGAGTTGAAGGGCGTCAAGCCGAACTCCGGTTCTACGGCTGCTCTTACCGGTAACGAACCGATCGGCAAGCTGGCGGCTTTTGTGCGCAAGCCCTACTTCGTCAACGAAGATGTGCCTGCTGCCGACTTGCTTCAGCAAATGCAAACCAAGAAGCTCCAGTTGGCCATCTGCACAGATGAAGCTGGCGCTGTGGTGGGTTTGATCACTCAAGAAGATTTGCTTGAGCAGCTTGTCGGTGAGATTCACGACGAATGGGACAAAGCAATTGAGGGTGTGGAAATCCTCGATGGCGGACGCTTCCGTATCGACAGTGAGTTCACGCTGTTTGAATTCCGCAAGGTTTTCGATCAGCGAATTGTCAGTGAGTCGGATGCCACCACCGTCGTTGGTGTGGTTCAAGCCGAACTGGGCAGACCTGCTCAAATCGGCGATTCTATCACCCTTTCTTCCTACCAATTCACCGTTGTTGTTCTCACCGCTGGTGGTGCTATCGCCCGCCTCGAGGTAAAGCCTGTGCTTGATGGTGCCGAAGACTCGTTGTCTTCTGGTCATCTCGAAGCCTAAGCCAACAACCCCAAAACCTCTCAAGGAGGCCAATATGTATATAGCTATTGCAATAATTGGGTTGGTGCTGCTGGCTGGCTATCTTGCCTTCCGCTCACTGAGTCGTCAGGACATGACGGCTGAACCCGCCCACGTCATTCAGTCCGGAAAGGATAAGAGCTGGAATTCGCCAGTCTTCTCCAGCTTCGGACCATTCTTCATCAAGCCCTGGTTGCAGCCTGGTTTGAACGGCCTGTACTCGCAGGGCAACGCACTTGAATCGGTGCAGGTGATGTTTCACGTGCTCAGCGACAAGGGTCAGCGCAAAGAGTTCGTTGTTGAGGTCGAGCTGGTCGAGACTGGCAGCAAGTGGCGTGTCACTCCCGATTCGCGCTTGATCACCATTCACGGCGTACCTGAGCAAGTTCAGTTCAGCGCCAAGATCGACAACCTTCCCCCCGGTGCTCTGTTCAACTACCGAGTGCTGATGGGCGGTCATGAGATCTACAGCGCTTCTGCTCGTGCTCGTAAGGCAGAGGGCGATTCTTTCCGTGCCATCATATTCGGTGACATGGGCAACGGCTCGCCTGGTCAGCGCAAGCTGGCTTATCGCCTGGCACAGCCTGGTCCGGCTTCGAAGCTGCCAATTCCAGCGTCTGCCACAATTCCCTTCGTTAAGCCGCAGGGAGCCGATTTGCTGGTCATGTCTGGCGACATTGTCTACCAGCACGGCCGCTTCGCCGAGTATCTGAGCAAGTTCTTCTCGGTCTATCAGAGCGATGTCAATGCGCCTGACCGGGGGGCCAACCTGCTCGCCAACACGACGTCTGTGAGCTGTGTCGGCAATCACGACATGGCCAAGCTCGACCCCGAGACCCTCGTGAGTTTCGATGACTACCCTGACTTGATGGCCTTCTTCGCGCTTTGGTCGCTGCCTTTGAATGGGCCGAACAACAGCAAGCTGGTCAACGGTTCTGGCGTCAACCTTCCGCCCATGCTTGGCGACACTTCAGCCATGCGTGACTTCCTCAATTCTGCCGGTGAACGTTATCCGCGTATGGCGAACTTCGCCTACGATTACGGCAACGTGCACTTCCTCTTTCTCGACGCCAACACCTACATGGACTGGACCGACGAGAGCATGAGGCGCTGGGTTGATGAAGACCTGAAGGCTGTGCCGGCTGGAAAGTGGAAGGTCGTCGTGCTGCATCAGCCGCCTTTCACGAGCAACGTTGGTCACCAGCGCGAGCAGGGGATGCGCTTTCTCAGCGACATCTTCGAAAGCAACGGTGTCAGTGTTGTTTTCTGCGGTCATGCTCACGTCTATGAGCGGAGCTTCCCGCTCAGGTTCACTCCTGACGGCGGCATCGCTCGCAGCGCGCAGCTCGAGGGCGGCTACGTTCCCGGCAAGATCGTGCTAGACAAGAACTACGACGGCACGGCCAATACCAAGCCGGATGGTGTGATTTACGTCGTCACTGGCGGCGGCGGTGCCAAGCTCGACTCGAAGGCTCTGCACGACAATCCGTCGGCCTGGCAGCCTTTCACCCACAAGTTGGTGGGAGATAGGCACTCTTTCACGCTGGCAGACTTCGGTGCTGACCGCATGGAAGTGGCTCAGTTCGACTCGGACGGCAACGAGCTGGACCGGTTCGTCATCGCCAAGTAGCGATGGCAATTTTTAGAACGGCCAGAGATATCGGGTGCAAACCTGGTATTTCTGGCCGTTTCTATTTTCACTATTACTACTACTTCTTGTCGTACAAAGATCGTGAACAAGCGTGTTAAGGGTGGCCAAGTATGATCAACCAATTTGTTAATTCGTGTCGGTCGGTTAATTCGCAGCGATTGGTTAATTTGCGCCGATCATTATCGGCGCTGATTGGGCAATTAAGAGACTATTTTTTCCGAGAAAGCCGCCTAATTTCCTATCCAGAAGTCCGATAAACGATTTAATTCTAAGTTTTAATCGGAAAATCGCAAATAGACGTTCTTCTGCCTCAGTAGGGTGTTGTCTTTTGAACAATAAGTTGGCATAAGAGAATAAGCTCTTATTGTTCTAAGATAAGAGATGTACAAGCCCAAAGGGCAGTCAGGGGAAGAGATGCCTCTCCAAGACTCTTTTAGTCGCAAGTCAGACAATCAAGACCCAACGGTACCCAGAACGCCTCGTCCTGCGAAGTGGCCACGCGTTCCTACACTGGAAGACCTTGAATTCAGCTACCAAAGGGCCAAGGACAGCCCGGAGATTCCGGCTGCGATGCTGTGGAAGCGCACTGAGTCGTCTAATTTTGTTATATCAGTCACTTTTGAAAAAGGCACAAACGCCGGTGAAGCCACCTGGGTGATGCAGGCCGAAGAAATGGGCGATAATGTCGTGCTTTGGAGTTTTCGCAGCCGTGAAGCTCAAGTAATTCACCAGCTCATGGAAGAGGCCATTACTTCACTGGAACCAGGCAACCAGCCTGATTACAGCATTTCTACCAGCGGCAGCGGTCTTAAGCCGGGCACAATTATCGACCACTACGAAGTACGCGAGGAAATTGGATCGGGCGGTATGGGCGTGGTCTACAAAGGTCGCGACCAAATGTTTGATCGCACCGTCGCTCTTAAGGTTTTGCATGGTAAATTGCTGAGCGATCCACTGAGCAAAAAACGTTTTGAACAGGAGGGCCGAGCAACCATTACGCTCGTTCACCCGAATTTAATCTCGGTTTATCACTATGGTTTTTCCAGCAGCGGCCATCCCTTCATTGTCATGGAGCACGTGGACGGTCGCGGTCTCGATAAGCTGCTCGAAATTATCAAGCACTTAGACGTCGAAGAATTTGTCGATATTTTCCTTCAGGCTTGCGACGCTCTTTCCCATGCCCACGACCGGGGCATTATTCACCGGGATCTTAAACCAAGCAACCTCATGATTGTTGAGACCGGCCGCAAGAAAGAGCGGATGGTCAAGATCGTGGATTTTGGTATTTCTAAGATTCTTCCTCATGGTCGCTTCCCCGGACAAGATTTGACTTCGGCTGGAGATGTTGTTGGCAGCCCACTATACATGAGCCCGGAACAGTGCAAGGGTCTTAGTCTTGATGGTCGCTCCGATATTTATTCGCTTGGTTGCTTGATGTATCAATCAGTTTCAGGGGCGCTGCCTTTCCTGGGCGAAAATGCTCTGCAAACTTTGAGCAAGCATATTTGTGATCCGCCACCACCGTTTGATGAAGTGGTGCCGTCTTTGAATATTCCTAAACAACTGCAAGACATTATTTTCAAAGCTCTAGAAAAAGAACCAGAAAATCGCTACAGCACCGTGGGTGAATTGCGCGCTGACCTTGATGCTTTTAACCCCAAGAGTAAGTCGCTTAGCCTTACTACTACTACTTTGACAAAGGTGACATCCTCTGCCACGGCCGGTTCTGTGCAGATTTTGATGGAAGCTGGAGAGTTGCCTAGAGCTACTCTTGAAGCCTCAGTTAATGTGCAAAAGTTGATCAAAGAAGGCAAAGTAACCTTGAGCCAGGCTGCTGATCTCTTGCAGAGGGCCCACAAAAACGATGGCAAGATTGATTTTGACAAGATTTCCCCTCAGGGCAATACTCATAGTTTTGTTGTAGATACCCCTCTAGAGGCGGTTTTGGTTGAAGCCGGGTTGATAAGCAATGCTGTCTGGCGCACCCTGCTGCAATTGCAAGCGGCCATTCGCAACCAGGAGATGACCAAAGAAGACGCCGTTGAGGAGTTTAAGAAGAGACATCCACGAGCAACCGAAGAAGCGAAGCACAGAGCAGCTAAAGAAGCCAGCGCCGAACGCAGTAAGAAAGCGGAAATGTCTCCCCCAATCAATGTTGTAGATTTGCTCAAGCAAGCCGGAATCGTCACTCAAGAAGATATTGAAAATGCCACGAAACTTGATCAAGATAAAGGGGCAAAAATTGAAAAGCACTTAGTGGCGATGGGCAAAATTGACACTAAGACTGTATTGGCTAGCTATCAGTGCATGACTATGTTGACGCAGAAAAGATTAGAAGTAGGGCAGGCAATTATCGCCCTCAATTTCTGCCAGAGAAGCCGCGTTGATTTTGGCGAGGCTATGAAAGAATTGGGTTGGGAACTGTCTTCTTGATCGGTGACTAGATGGCAGAAGACATACATTACAGTCATTTCTATGCCCAGGCTCACGCCATCATATCTAGTGGCTTTTCTTCTGTGCTGCAAGAGCCGGTTGAGATTCAGCCCTGGCCCTTTGCCTATCGACCAGAACGCTCGCTGGTAGTGGACGCGAAGGGTAAGCGCTTTGTTTTGACTGGCGAAAACACAGACCGCTCATTTGCTGATATTGAACAAGAATATCTTTCGGTAGATATCTTGATTGAACGCGGATTCGACCAGGCCGTGCCGATTTTGCTCGCCGCTGATGGCAAACCATGTCATTTTGCTGAGGGCCGTTATTGGACTTTGAGGCCATACATTGAGAGCGGTAAGCCATTTAACTGGCGCCGAATGACTTGGAATGAAAGCCACTGCGCTGAGGCCGGTCGGGTTCTGGCGATGTTGCATTGTGCCGGTGATGGAGCCAATCTTAGCCCTGGTTTGATCAAGCGTCTTAAACCGAGTGTCAATTGGCAGTCGGCTTGTCTCGACCGCATACGCCACGCCTTTGCCCGTGCTAGCGAGTTCGGCGTGATGCCAGGCTACAATCTCACTGTAGCGGCGGCTGAAGCTATTGTCGGGCGGCTGCAAGCGCGAGTTGAGCAGGTCGCTGAAATTCAGACCATGATTGAAGAGTGGCTGCGCGCCCACGGCTCTAAATATGCCTGGCGAGCGCTATTGCATGGTGATTTTCATCCTGGCAATTTGCTTTATCGTGGATCTGCTGTAAAAGCCGTTATCGATTGGGACTATTCACGGCTTGATGACCCGCTTTTTGATCTTGCCTATGCTCGATTGATGTTTTGTGGACGTTTCAGAGAAGCTGATTTTTCTCGCACCGAGATGTTTGACAAAGACCTATGCGACAAGTTTGAGGCCAGCTATCGAGATCATTTAGATAGCACTCAAAGTGAGCACTACCTCTGGTTGATTGTGCTGTGCAGTTTGGTTATGGGCGACAATGCAAGCCGTCAGGAAGAGGCTATGGCTGCCGATATTCTTGCCGCTTATTCTGAAATTGTTTTGGGGCTTATTTTGGTTTTTGAACTAGAGGAGCTGGTTAAGCCAAAGCTTTTGTCAGACCAAGAGCGTGAGCTAGCCCTTGATCAGATGCTTGATCGCGAGCTGGGTCAGAAGCAAGATCCAAAACAAGATCCGAAACAAGATCCAAAACAGTATCAGAAGTATGGGCAAGAACTTGAAATAGAACGCCAAGCTGAGATTTTGCAAGAGATACAGCAAATGGAACGCAATGCTGGCAATATTCTAGGGTTCTTCACTTAGTTGCTAGCTTACAGACAAATTGAGTTTGTCCGAGCATAATCAGGTCTGATGCATGTAAGCAAGCATACGGTTGCAACAGGCCATTATTGAGGATTGCGTATTGAACATCCCAGCTCCAATTGCAGCTATGACCAGTAGTATTGCAGCGGTTTTTGTACCACTGCGATCGGTTCGCCTGTTTGTCCTTGGTACTCTGGCTGTTTGTGCCGCTGGTGTGATGTGGACTGCTTGCTATCAATCAAAGCCTAGCGTTTCTGCAGAATGTTTAAAGGACCGCCAATATCAATTTTTAGCGGTAAGTTATTGCCGCGCTGGTGAGTTTGAGTATGCGGAGTCAGCCTTAGAAGAGAGCTTCGCGCTTCACTCTAGAGCCGGTTGTGCGGATTGTGTGAGTCAGGTTAGAGATATGAGCTATCTTGCTAGGGTCCTGGGCAAGCAAGGGCGACTAGGGCGATTGGTTGAAGAACGCTATTTAGCTATGGTTTTGAACCAGCAACGCCGACTCCATGAAGTCAATGCTGGATATGCAACTGTCTGTCGAGTGCACAAGAATTGCGAGCATGCTGTCGATAGAGAAGAGTGCGGTTTGTTCGGATGCCGACAGTTTGGTTATTTTTTGGTCTACACACTTTACCCACAAACCGAAAGCAGATGGGTCGCCATGGGCCGCGCTGGTACTGATGGTTCTAGGGTCGTGTCTGGACACAACGAACTCAACGATGAATTTCTTCAAGTAGTTGAAGAGCATGATTCAAGAGATAGAGCGAATGAGATAAGATAGTTACTATTGGCAGTAGTAACTTTAATCAAAGAAAAATAATTGGAAGTAGAAACCGGCCTGGCTATTAACCATGTCGGTTTCACTTCCAAAATCTGACAAAAAATAGGCAGAAAAGTTACTGGCGCTGAAATCAGTGGCGCTTTAGAAATTGCTGTAGTCCCAGCGGGTTGTCGGTGATGATGCCATCAACTTTCATGGCCAGAAGTGCAGCCCATTGCTCCTCGCTATTGGCGGTCCAGACATTGACCTTAAGGCCGGCTTTGTGAGCGGCTGCAACCAGAGCGGCATTGACTTGCAACAGACTGGGATGCCAGGCAACAGCACCACGTCTGACACAATAACCAATTTGGTCCAGCACAAGGCTATCCGGCCAGGCCAGTGGTTTAGCCTTGAATGGCAACGAAACAGGCCGCATATTCAGGGCAATGTTATGAGCAAACTTGCGCATCAAGATGGCTTGCTTGATGTTCGGCAGCTTCTTCTTCAGTCTGCTCAAGAGACGCTGGTCAAACGAGCTAAGCAGAAGCTTCTCAGAGGGATAATCGGCAAGCATGGCAGCCAAATCATCTTCAATGCCAGGGTAGCAATCAGGCAGAGTTTTGACCTCGATGTTCAACAGCACTTTGCCATCGATGAGAGCAAGAACTTCGCTCAGCAAGGGAATCCGTTCACTAGCGAACTCGGCATGGCCGGCCGAGGCATCAAGCTGACGAATTTGCTCGTACGACAAATCTTGAATCTGGCCGTGGCTGGTTGTCATCTCGCTGAGATCGCTATAGTGAGCCACTACCAACTCGCCAGTGGCGCAGCGTCTGACGTCAAGCTCTATGCCATCCACGCCAATCGCCAGGGCATTTCTGAAGGCTGCCAGTGTGTTTTCAGGTACAGATGTGCGCCCACCGCGGTGAGCTATTACTTTGGTTGGGAAAGACATAGGTTATCTCCACTCCGATTTTAAATAAGATAAAAAGAGACTGGTTCCCCACCAGAAGTGCATGGGGAACCAGTCAATCAGAGGGTTACGTAAAGGCCGCTAGCAGCCTTGTAGGAAGCGTTACTTGAAGCGCTTCGTCAGCGGGTTGAGCGAACTTTCCACCGTTTGGCGATTCTGAATCTTGGCCAGGGCGGCGGCGATAGTAGCGCGGGTCTGGGGGTCGGTTTCGTTCGCCACGGCGTACTTCAGGCGCTCCTCGATGACGGTCGGCGAGTCGATGCCGGATTCCTTGCTGTCGAGTTGCTGTACGGCAATCTCACCGAGACGCTGTGCACTCTTGGCTCTCTCTTGCGGGCTCGTGCTCTGCGTGAGCTGCAAGTTGAGGCCGACCATCTCGCTCTTGCTGACTGGCGTTTTGCTCTGGAAGCTGAGGGACAGGTCGTTGCTGCGCAGTACAAGCATGCTGGCAACCAGCATGACCAGTAAGACGGCTGAGACAGCGAGCACGCTTGTGGGTATTGCGACCTTTGGGGTTTGCTGTTCTTGCATATGACTCTCTTCGGTTTTTGAAGGTGCTAGAAGTTCGAACTAATTTCCAACTGGCAGCCCAATTGGGAGTTCGAAGTGAAAAAAACTACTCATTACACTAGGGCGCACCTCTGATACCCATAACCACGGGAAAGAAATGTTCTGGAATTGTTCAGTGTTTTTGTTTTTGGTCTGAAGATGTTTCGCGTGGTGTGTAATTGGTTTTGAGTAGCAGGCGCAGCCTAGCCGCTGGCCAGCTAGGTAATCAAGAACCGTTAAGTAATGCGATCTTAAACAGGGCTAAACTATCCGCGACGGCGGGTATTACGTTTGTTTTTGGGTGATGGTGGAGTGTTGCCAGCGCCCGAAAAGGCTGTGGTGGCATTCATTCCACCAACATCGATAAGAGCTGGCATGTTATCCATTTCGGGAGTTAACCTGCAGGTCAATTCCAGCGAAAATGGTTTTACTTCTTTTTGCTTCCCTAAAACTTTGACGATTTCCTTGCCGGTTACTCTAAAAGTAACTGGGTCTTTTTCAAGGGGTGTGAGAGCTCGCACATTCAATATTTGAATCTCATTGCTCAAGTGAGCGATCTGCGCGTCATCGATGGCCTTGAGCACGTCGATAGTTGAGTCTGGCAGTATCTTGCGAGCTTGCAGTTTTTCTAGGGAAGAGGTGTGCACTTCGCCATGCATCAATTGATTGACTGATTCTTGCAGGGTAGCTGGATTGCGGTCGAGCAGGTGCTTGGTCACTTCTCTGCTGAACTTATCAAGAGTTTCTTCCCGCGCCTTTTTCTTGGCCTCTGGGCTCATGGCGCATCCGCTAATGCTTGAAACGAGGGCGATCAAGCTTATGGTCGTTGCTAGAAAACTAGTCAGAAGAGGCTTCCGGGTCATCGGTTTCCGTTCTTGCAGGGTAAAAACAAATCTTACTTCTAATTCCCCGCTTGCAACCCCTTTCAAACTGGCTATGGTATTGATGTTTAACATGTGCAACGATAAAGGATAGTACTTTGAGGCAAAATTGAAGACTAATCGAAGCGGCGCAAGCCGACAATCGATTAGCCTTCAAGGCAGAGTTAAAAAAGGGGTGTAAGAAATTCTGCCAGTTTTTCTTACACCTTAAGACCAATCACTTGGCCATGGTTTCGTAATCTACTCAGTCAGGTCTGACTTGAGAATATCGTCCGACGAGAGGTCATCCGGCAGGTCTGCCATGAGCCTGTTGCGCTGGGGCTGAAGCGGAGTGCTGCAAGCAGCACAGACGTTCTTTGCCACACTGCACGGCCCGCAGTACTTGAATGCTCTGCTATAGGTTGCGTTGCCGCAGCCTGAGCATTTGCCGTGACCATTGCTGAACGATTTGAGAGAACATTTCGTGCAAAGCATGATGGCTCCAATTCAATATTCAGGAGCTAGCCGCTAGCGCTTGATGGCCTTGAGGATGATCTTCTCATCCGTGAAGGTAACAGCGCGGTCGTCGGCGTACTCAATCAAGAAGGCCTGGCGTGCCCATTTCGGAGCAGCCAGCAAGAAAATGCTCAGCTTTGCCAGCTCGTCGGCGGTCAGCTCGGAGCGTCCAATCCAATCGGCGATGTCATGCTTCTTGCGATAGTCGCGGGTGCGAGTGACGTTGAAGCCGGCGGCACGAACCATCTCTCGCCACTCACGATTGGTGTACGAACGCACGTGGGTGCGGTCGCGCAGCTTTTCCAGAGTGTTGATGAAGCGGTCCAGGCGGGCTGCCTGCGGGGCGATGTTGTCTTCGATCAGAAGCACACCGCCCTTCTTCAGCACGCGCGCCATCTCCGCCACCGCCTTCTCGATGTTGAGAAAGTGGTGGGGAGCGATGCGGCAGGTGACGGCGTCGAAGGTCTCGTCGGCAAAAGCCAGCGCCTCGACGTCGGTGAGCACAGTACTGACGTTGGTCAGCCCTTTGGCAGCAAAAACCTTGGTAGCGGCGCTGAGCATGCCTTGCGACAAGTCGCTGGCAACCACCGAGGTGACGTGCGGTGCCACGAGAGCAGCCATGTGACCGCCGCCGGTGGCAATATCAAGCACGTTCCAGTCGGCCTGGGGCTTGAGCAGGTCAAGAACGATAGCCAGGTCGTCGCTCTGGGCGTGGCCCGGGTTGGTGGCGTACGATTCGGCATGCTTGCCAAAGCGTTCAGCTACCTCTTGCTTGCGTTCGAGGTCGCTGCCAGGGGCGGTTTGGGTTTCGTCTTGCGCAGTTTTCGAGTTCACGTCTTTTCCTTATTGTGGTCAGGGCTAGCTGCCCTCTTATTTGTTTTCTTTTCCCTCATCTTCTGCTTTCTGACCGCGGACCGCTTTCAGGGTCGGCATCAGAAGGAAGCAGAACAGAGTGAAAACTCCTGACACTATGATAAGCGGTGTCAGATTGCGGTCAAACCAGTGCACGAACATCCAGGCACCGGCGATGGCCGACAACTGGGCAAAGCCATTGTTGACCGACATCAATGCGGCAAAGGTAAAACCTTCAGCATTAGGCGGGCACGAACGACCTGCCAGCGACAGGGTGGTGAGCGAAGCAATTGCTCCGGCAATGCCGAAGACGAAGCTGAGCGTGGCCATCAAGTAGGCGCTGTACGGGGTGAGGGTGACAACGCTGAGATAGGCGAAGGTGCCAATGGCGCCGCTTGCGATGGCGAAGATCAACTGAAAGTTCAGCGTGCGTTTGGTGAACCACTTGCCGTACGTCCAGGCACCAATTAACGAACCGATTGAACCCAGCGCGCCCAGCTGACCAATGAAGGTCTGGGAGAACTTGAGGGTGTCGGTCATGTGGTAGTACATGGGTGTGCCGAAGCTGGGGCTGAAGTTCCAGAACGCCAGGAAAAGCACCGCTGCCCATAGAGTCTTGGAAGTGAAAGCCTGCTTCAAGCCGCCGGTGGTGGCCTTGAGCTGCTCAAGGTTCATTTTCGCCTTGTCTTCTTTGACAATCAACCAACTGGCTACTGCCACTGTGGCTGGTGCAAACATGGTGATCATGGCAGCGACGTGCAGACCCGTTCCTGGATCAGACATACTGGCCAACCAGCCACCCGCCAGTGATGTGGCGATTTGGGCGGCGTAGAACCAGAACCATTGCACAGACTGAAATTTGCCGACCATGTTGAACTTCTGACCGTTCTCAACCATCAGGGCGTCAATGATGACGTCTGAGGCAGCAGTGCCGAAAGCCGTGAGCAGCAGGGCGAAGATAATCTTGGACGGCTCATCCAGGCCAGTCAACCACAAGAATGCTCCGGCTGAAATGACATTGAGCAGGAGCAGCCAGGTTTTACGTCGATAGCCGAACAGTGGAATGAAGTCGCTGACCAGACCATACAGTGGTTTGATGATCCAGGGCAAGGTGAGCACAGCCAGATAGCTGGTCGACTGTGCTGCGTCGAAGTGCAGCACTTCCTTCATGTAGAAACTCAGAGGTTGGCTGATCAATCCTGACGCCTGGGCAAGACCCTGGGCGAAGTAGACCAAGCCGAACATGAATACGAGTTTTTTTACGTATGAGTCGTTAGACCCTCCGTTATTGGGGTTGGGAGCCATTTTTATGGTTCTCCGTTTTAATATGACCGAGGCTGACCGAAGGGCTAGAGAGCCTGGGTATGCCTCAGTCGGGGTGTTGAGTTGAAATTACAAGAATGAAAAACGGCAGCACCAGATTTGGTGCCGCCGTTCGCTAGCTATGGTCTAATCCCTAGACCTTGACCGTCCGCTTCTGAACCAGCTTGGGTTCGGTGATGATCTTCAAAACCGGGCAACGGCCTGCTGTCTTCTCGATGGCGTCGAGGTCGGCTTGGCTCAGATTGCCTTTGACCTCGATCAGTTCTTCGATCAAGGTGATTTTGGCATTGCTGCCGGGTTGACTGGGGTCGTCGATTTCCGAGATGGTCACGGTCACCGACATTTCCTGCACGTCCCACTTGCGCTTTGCTGCCACCATTCGGATGGTTTGAATGGTGCAGGCGCCGATGGCTGCCAGCAGGAAGTCTTTGGGGCTGGGGCCGGTGCCATTGCCGCCCACTGATTGATCTTGGTCGCTCACCAGGGTGAAGGCGCCAGCCTGCGCTTCCACCTTGTAGTTGGTGCCGCTCACCAGTTTTGAGGTTACGGTTGCCATATTGTTTTCTCCAGAGATGCTGGAAGCTGTCTGGAATTTACTCCAGGGGCCAAGAAGTTACTTCTTCTTCTCGTCGCCCAGTGCTTCACGGAGCTGTTGGTTGAGGGTACGCAGCACGTTGACACGGCTGTAACGCTTGTCTTCGCTGGCGATGATGAACCAGGGCGATTCTTCGGTGCCAGTGCGGAAGAACATTTCGTTGGCAGCCTTGGTGTACTGGTTCCACTTGCTGCGCGCTTCGGCGTCAGAGGGCGAGACCTTCCAGGGCTTCTCTTCGGCGCGCTTCTTGAAGCGGGCCTTCTGTTCGTCCTTGGTGATGTCGAGCCAGATCTTGACGACAATGCCGCCTTCCTGCTCCAACATCCAGTCCATGGTGCGCAGGGTAGCGTAGGAGTGCTGCCAGACTTCCTTGGGCTTGATCTTGTTGACGCGCACGACCAGAACTTCTTCTGCCCAGCTGCGGTCGAAAACGCGCACCTGGCCAAAGGCAGGCATGCGGTCGTCCTTGAAGAATCGCCAGAGCGGCGGGTGAGCACGCTCGTCTTCCGTGGGCGGGCCGATTGGCACGCTCAAGAAGAGCTTGGCGTCGTGGTCGAGAGACTGACCGATGCAGATGGTCGCACCGCTCTTGCCGGCGCCGTCGCGGCCCTGCAGCACAACCACCAGGAACTTCTTGGCGGCCTGCATGCGACGAACGAGCAAGTTGAACTTCTCTTCTTCAGCGTCGAGCTGCTTCTGATAGTCCTTCTTGTCCTCGATGGCCATGGAGTGATCAACCACCTTGAGGTAGTCGGGGATCTCATCGGCCTTGGTATAAGGGCCGGTGATGTTGTCGAAAGCGCGGGCGACGCGGATGACACCGTTTCGCTGCGCAGTGAAGTGCAGTGGCTGCACAGATGTATCGGAGCGAGATTTCTTGCTCATAGAGATGCCTCTTTTTGCGAATTTTCATTGATGAAAAGCCCTGAGGGCCCTGAGCTATTGCTAGCCCAGGGCCTTTTAGGACTGCCGAGCTTTTGCTAGTTCAAAGCAAGCTCAGCGAGATAGAAGTTGGCACTGAGGAAGTCGCGGTACTGACTCACTTTTTCGAAGTAGCCAGTGCGCGGCTGTCCGGCTGCGGCGAATGATTGATACGAAACGGCGTAGAGACTGCCGTCGCGTGCCAGCTCGATGGTGACGGTAAAGAGCTTGCGTTGGTTACTGTCGAGCTGGATAGCCTGCACCAACTTGCCGTCTTCGTTCGCGCGGTAAAAGCTGCGACCGATGAAGGCGTTGTGCTCGTTGAAGCGGTCGACCTGAGTCATGCAGCCATCGGTGTAGGTGATGGTGTACTGACCCTGGTAAGCGAGTTGCGCTCCATAGAGCTGACGCACCACCAGTCGACCTTCAGCATCGCGTCCTTCCACCGTGGTGTGCAGACAGGAGATGCCGTTCAGTGCCACACCATCAGTGGTGACAGTCCATTTCACCACACGCCAGCGCACCTGATTGTGCAGATAGCCGAGTGTGAAGGCCGGCGGCTCGCTCAGTGTTTCCACACCGGCTTTGCAGGTTCCGCCAGTGGCGGGCGGAGGGTCAACCGGCTTCGGCTCGGTGATGACCACAGGCGGTTTGACCACCGGGTCTGTGGGTTTCACCACGGGCGCGTCGCAGCAGCCGCCGTTGTTGTTGACGGTGACCACCACAGGAGTCGGATCGCTCTTCACCACCACCGGAGTGTCATCGTAGGACCATACCAGCAAGAAGGCCAGGAAGGCCAAGAATGCCAGCAGGCAGGCGACGATGGGCAGGTGGTTGGACTTGCTGCCTTGGTTGCAGGGCGGAGGCGTCGGAGTCGGTACTGGCGCAGGCGTAGGCACCGGCGTGGGTGCTGGGTCGGCCTTGCCGGGGCGGTTGCGCACAGACATGCGCACATCGACCTGCAGCTCGCGCTCGATCTCGTGCTGTGAGGCCGGATTGTTGGCTGGTGCATCGGTGCTGCCAGGTGCCTTGCCAGCCGTATTGCCATCGGCTGCGTTGGCTGCACTGCCAGTGCCGGTCTTGGAACCAGCGCCAGCTTTGACGGCCATGGTCATGGAGGCAGTGGCTTCGCGATGGCTGGTGGTGCCGATGTCACCCAGCTTTTCCAGAGCCTCTTCTGCAGCGATTTCGCCGAGCTGCTTGAGGGCGGCACGGTTGCGCTGGTTGGTGGCTTCGCTGGCAGAGTCATCGGTCGGGGCAGGAGCGCCGTCAGTCGGAGCAGGAGCACCGTCAGTCGGAGCAGGAGCACCGTCGGTCGGAGCGGGAGCACCGTCAGTCGGAGCGGGAGCACCATCGGTCGGAACGGGAGCACCGTCAGTCGGGGCGGGAGCACCGTCAGTCGGAGCGGGAGCACCATCGCTCGGAGCGGGAGCACCGTCAGTCGGGGCAGGAGCACCGTCGGTCTGAGCGGGAGCACCATCGGTCGGAGCGGGAGCACCATCGGTCGGAACTGGAGCACCGTCAGTCGGAGCGGGAGCACCATCGGTCGGGGCAGGAGCGTGGTCTGGCCTGGGGGTCTGACCTTGCGGCAGGCCCATCTTGGTGCGGATTTCGCCGACCAGGAATTTGACCCGTTCCATCGTCTGGTCGGGCGAGCCCGAATTGTCGATGACGTGGTCAGCCAGTTCCGCTTTCTTGTCCTGTGGCCACTGAGCCTTGATGCGGCGGACAACTTCCTCATCGGAGAGTTTGTCGCGCAGCTTCAGCCGCTGAATCTGGATTTCCTTGTGAACGACGACGGCCCAGACAGCGCTGTACTTCGCCTGTGAACCGGTCTCGAAAAGCAAGGGAACGAGCACAGCGATGATGTTGTGGGTCTTTGCCAGCTCGATGGTGCGGGTCTTCTGCAGTTCGCCGATGGCCGGATGCAGGATTGCTTCCAGGTCAGTGCGTGCAGCGCTGTCGGCGAAGACGATGGCGCCCAGTTTCTTGCGGTCGATGGGACCACCAGGGCTGATGGCCAGGTCGGCGCCGAAACGAGCAAGAATCTTGTCGTAGGCGGGGCCCGGCTTGTTAACGAGTTCGTGCGAGAGATGGTCGGCGTCGATGACGGCCACACCCAGCTCTTGCAGTTGACGGCCAACCAACGATTTTCCGCAGCCGATCGAGCCGGTGATGCCGATTACGTAGGTTTTCTTTTGGCCAGTTTCAGAGATGCTTGTCATAGAGAACCCTTTCCTGTTTGGATTTAGGAGTTGAGAGTTAGAGAGAGCAAGGCACATTTCTCCGAGACGCGACATTGAGCTAAGGCGGTAATAATCGAACTTCTCAAAAAGAAGATTTGATCAGACGCTTAGCTATACGGGCGCGGGTTAGAAGAAAATTTGGCCTTGGAGTTAATAGAGAAGAAAAAGTAGACCTTAGGAACCTAGATAAATAAGAGCTAGGATGTCAAATCATGAATTGTTGTCTAATGATTTATGGAGAAAATCGCTGCAAAGAAAGAGCCATCAAGCTTTTTGGTGTGCTTGACAATATAGTGATACTGAGTCTTGTGGCCAACCCCGCTTAACTCATTGGAAGGATTTGATGTCAAGAAGCGCCCTGGTGGCGGCTTAGCTAGCTGCCTGTGGTTAGCGCAGTTGGCGAGAGCTCTGGTTTAGCAAGCCTCAGCGCATGCTCCTAGGTACTTAATCGGTTCGCTAGCCGACAGCTCCAGTCGCGAAGGCAAGCACGTAATCGGTTCCATAGGTGAGTAGAGGTCGATCCAGCGACAGACAAAGAAGATGAACAAGACGGCAATGAATACCATCCAGAACCATTGAGCTAATGTCATTCTTTCAGGATCAAGCATGGGTCATTGGTTCTCGACTTCTCCGCAGTTCTAGTATAATCGCCACGCCTCTAAGATCAATCAGCAGTAACATCGCTATTTGACTAGATGCATTACTGTTTCGTTTGCTCAACGGTGCAAAAATGACTGAAGGTTCCGATTCTCCACCCAGATTGCTTGGAATTATTCTTTGCGAGCGTATTTTGCAAGATGTTCTCAGGCGCGATGCGGTCTCATGTATCAACATCTATAACGGCATCTCTGCTCGAAAGTTTCCAGCAGAAATTCCACTTGTTTATGCTTTTGCTCAAGTTTCTGGTACCAAGGGTCAATTTAACTATCAGTTTCGCGTTGAAGATGGTCTGGGCAAACTTATAGCTTGTTCTCCTGTGGCTACTGTAGAGCCTTTGCCTAACATGTATATGACTCACAAAATTGTCAGCGCATTTTCTGGATTGACCTTCGACAGCGAAGGCATGTACCACATTGTGCTTGAAATTGAGGGAGAAAGTGTTGGCTCGCTGCCATTCCAGGTATTATTGGTGCGTCCTGAAGTCATTGCTTAGCTTGTCTTGGCAGAAAAGAAGACATTTGAGCAGGCTGGTTTTCAAGATAATAGATTGGAAACCAGGTGTCTATTTCAGTCAGAAATCCGTGAGGAGAAATTGTGAAAATTATTGCCCTGACTATCGTTGCCTTAGCCATTACTTCTGCCGCTGCCACCCAAACAGCCAGTGCCAAAGAATTTGGTCGTTCTGAAAAATCTGGCGACATGAATATCTTTCAAGTTGAACCAAGTATTTTGAACGAACGCTTTTACACAAGCGGAAAAGCAGAGAGACAGCAGTATTGCGGCAAGGTACTGCCAGCTGGAGCACCTATTCCTGACAATGATGCACCATTGAGCGAACAGTCAAAACCGGCGCCAAAAGAAGTAAAAGAAACTCCCTCGAATAGCACTAGTAAAGAATCTGCTGTTAAGCCTAGCAGCGAAAAAAGCACAGCTACAACTAAATCTGAAGACAAACCCGCAGCCAAATAATAGTTCAAAGCAGGCTCTAGCGTTAAATACTATTGGTTAGAGCCAATATTTGAATTGGGATAATAGTGTTTCAATTGACCGATGATGGTTTTTACCTCATCGGTCTTTCCTTGATTGCGAGCGCGATCTAGCTTTGTTTGCAGGGCTAGATAATTGGCTGGATCAATCATCACAGCCTGGTCAATAATTTGTTCAGCGAGCCATTTTCCTAGTTCGTTAGCCGATTTCATTGCCGTTGTCAGTTTCTGCTGATAGGCCGGTATGTCTTTTTCTTTTGTGCTGACTTTAGCTGAGGCAGTCTTGGTAGATGTCGCTGGTTCCTTGCTAACAAGCTTTTCTTTCTCAGCGCTTTTTGGCGTTTTCACTGCTTCAAGACGAGATAAGAAGTAACCAGAAGCAGCTAGCACGTTGGCGTCAGTCGGGCAGAGAACAACGGCCTTGCCAATCTTCTGCTTGGCGCTTGAGAGATAGCTGATGTTCTGGCACTGACTTGAATAGATGTAACCCCAGGTTGCCAGCACTCGGCCTAGAACACTTTTGTCAGAGCATTTTTCTGCCAGGTTATAGGCTGTTAAAAGCTGGCCATCAGACTCAGCAAACAAAGTTTGCGGTGAAAGTCGCTTGCTGCCTTTGTCGTCGCCAGATGCTGCTGAATTTTCGGAGGTCAAAATAGCTGATGTCAGCGGTGCAAAGATATGCTCTGGGGTAAAGTTGCCACCACTTTTTTGGCAAAGCATAATCGCTAGCTCGGCTCGTGCCAGAGCTTCAATGCCTGGTAGATCTTCATGGTGGGCTGAATTAGCCACTGTTGTTAAATCGCGAATTGCTTGGTTGGCATTACGTGTTCTTAGCCATTCAAATCTAATAGCGTCGATTTTGTCGGTGAGTTCGTTTTTCTTTTTCACCAAAGCGCTTTGTTCTAAAAAGAGCCTTTGGTTGCGATAATCGAAGGTTACTTTATAGCGACTTAGCAGCGGATTGCCGATGATGGCTAGGTCTTTCGAGCTAATTATGCCAGCTTCGCCTTGGCCTTCTAGTAGTTGCGGTGCTATCGAAAATACTGGTTTGTCAACGCGGTGCTTACCTAAATCTATGTATTCGAAACGAGCTGCACCGGTCTCGACTGGCTTGCCGTCAAGACCTTTGAGTATGCCTACCTTTAGCACTGGGCCCCATAGCAAGCTTTTTACTTTGGTTTCGGAGATGTTGTTGAAAGCTGCTCCGGTGTCAATTAAGAACGTTACTTTCTGCTTGCCGTCAATGTCTCCTTCTACCGCTAGGCCTGACATGCCTAAGCTCGGTTTGGTATTAATGACGATGGCACCTTCAGGTATCACTACCTGGGTTGGGTCAGCAAAGCGCAGCTTCTCGTTTTCGTAGTCAACCGTCATAAGGTAACGCTTGAGAACGTTTGCGCCGATTAGGCCGGCTGGTTTTGTCCCTTGAATGTTACCAAACGAATTTAGATCGGCTACAGCGAATGGAACATTGGCAATTTCGAGTTCGCCTAGGGCCAGCGATTTGACCATGACAGCACCGGTTTTGATAGTGCCAGAGCCAGTTGTCATCGATACTCCGCTGTTGCTGCCCAGCGATGTTGCACCAATTTTAGTAGCGATAGATTTATCGAGAAGACATTGAGTTGCCCCTGTATCAACGATGAAACGTAAGTCGTGCAGGCCATTTACTTTGGTGGTGACTAAAATTTCGCTTGAAGTATACTCAAATGGAACAGTGATAGCGCCGGCAGCAAGCCTTGCTGATGGCCGTTCTTTAGGCATGACAAAGATATCGTCAGTGACGCTTGGATCAACCGATACTTCGCTAACTATCGTCTCTGATACTTTCTTGTCACCGGAATATTCCACAACCTTGAAGGGCTGCTGAGTATTTTCTACCAAGCGGAAATCTGAATAGGTATAGCGTTTTTCGACTTTTACGCCTTGCTCTAAATCGACACCGGCATAGCTGGAGCCGACCACGTAGTGATTTTCTTTGTCGATGGCAAATTTAGTTGGTTCGCCATCTTCGGCCCAGACCAGCAAGGTGTCGCAGGGCTGACCATCAACGGTCGTTGGCGGCCCTACTTCCATGTGTGTGTTTGGTGAGGCTACTTTTTCGAGCAATAACAGACCGTGAGTAATGTCCTCAGCAATGCGCTTAGCTGTAATCTGATCTGAGGGTAAAATAGTGTCGCCTTGCTGCGTCCAGCACATGACGCCGTCGTAAACAGTGGTCAGTGGTTGGCCAAGAAAACTAATGGTTATCTTTTGCTTCTCGCGTTTTAGTAAGATGTCACAATCGAAAGTGTTGATGCCGTTCGAGAGAGACGAGGTTTGAACAATTTTGCCTTTTGCTCGGCAGGGAATATCGTTGAATCTTTTGAAAGCGGTGTAGCCACCAATTGCTTTCATCAGTTGATCGGCCAGTATTCGAGCTTCTTTCGATTGAACGTAGCTGCTTTGTTCTCGTTTACTAGATTCGCTTTTAGCAGAATTTGAATTGCTCTCTTGCTGCCTGTGTTTTCCAGAGTGCTTTTTTTCAGCCTTCTTGTTTGAGCTTTCTTTTTCTTGCTCCGTGACAGTCGATTTGGCAAAGGCAGGCTGAATGAAAGCTGACTGTAGAAAGGCTGGCTGGCAGATAGTCAAACTGATGCTGAGCAGGCAATTGGCCGCTACCGCTAGTCTAAACTTTGACTGTTTAGACGCTTGAAAAATATGCAGGCCTGTCAACATTGCTTTGCTTCCCGTTCAAAATCTCGTGTTATTAACCGCTAATTATCGCAGCCTTGAGGCAAGACTGTAAAATAAGCTGGCAGCAAAGAGCCTGCTCTGAAACAAATAATCTGAAAGTAACACCCTGCAAAGCGAGACGACAGTGGTAGACAATCTGGTGGAACGTAGTATAGATGGCGCATTGAGCCATACTGGCAAGCCTTTCATTGCCGATAGTTTGGCCAAGCTCAGCCAGTGGAGAGCCAGTCATGGCGATGCCTGGATTAGCTCAGGCAAGGGCCAGAAAGTGGCCTTTGTTCCAACCATGGGCGCTCTGCACGCCGGACACCTTGAACTTGTCAAACATGCCCGGGCCCAGGCCGACCTGGTTGTGGTTTCGATTTTTGTTAATCCTTATCAGTTTGGACCTACTGAAGACTTTGACAAGTATCCGCGTACATTTGAGCGCGATCTTGAATTGCTTAGCCCTCTTGGCGTCGACTGCGTCTTCTATCCTACTGAAAAAGAGATGTACCCCGCCGGTCGCGATTCCATAGTCAGTGTTGCACCGGCCCATCCTCTCAATGACACCTTAGAGGGTGCTTTCAGGCCCAGTTTCTTCCGTGGTGTGGCCACGGTTGTGACCAAGTTATTTACTCTAGTGCAGCCACATATCGCCTTCTTTGGTGAAAAAGACTTTCAGCAGTTGCTTGTTATCAAAGCCCTTACCCGCGATTTGAACTTGCCGCTTGAGGTTATCGGAGTGCCTACTGTGCGGGAGGCCGATGGTTTGGCTCTCAGTTCACGCAATGCTTATTTAGATGCGGCTGCGCGCAAACTGGCTCCGATCTTGCATGAAGCCTTGTCTGAAGTGGTTTCTGCATCACAAGTTGGTGTATCAGTAGAAGACGCGGTTAAGGGCGCTACTCTGATTGTCTCTGCTGAACCGGAGTTTAGTCTGCAATATCTAGCTGTCTGCAATGCCGAAACCTTTGAACCATTGCAACCCTCAGGCAAATTCAGTAAGCCCTTTGTTGTTCTTGTGGCCGCTAAGCTGGGCGAAGTGCGCTTGATCGACAATATTGTGGTGCGCTAGAGATTTTAAAGAGTTGGGTTTGATTTGATTTGATTTGATTTTGGTTGGTCATCGTGTTTTTGGAAATAGTTGCATATACAGAAAGCGCCGATTAAAGCCGGCCAAGAGCAGGAGAGGAAGAAGCTCCACGTTGAAGGTCTAGCAAACCACAGCGACCACGAGTCATGCGCGGATGTCAGTAATGATATAAGTGAAGCGTTGACAGTGGCACACGCAGGCTGGGTATTGAGCCCCGAAAAGCAACTATTCCAGAGCGCCGACACGGTTGTGTACGTTGGAAGGCAACACTGTGAGCATCGATATTTGCGAG